>JASJBI010000074.1 GCA_030066595.1 Alphaproteobacteria bacterium
TGCAGGCTGACTGGCGTCAAATGTCTGGCAGTTCCGCCCGAGTTCTCGACGCAGCAATCTATAGCGGTCCGACGCGAATTCCTCCAGCTACTGACGCACCCGATCTGGTGGGCGCGCGAAGCCCGCGCCACGGTGCAGGATGCGCTGGAGGAATTCGCGTCGGACCGCTATAGATTGCTGCGTCGAGAACTCGGGCGGAACTGCCAGACATTTGACGCCAGTCAGCCTGCATCCGAAAAGCCATCTGACACCCAGATCCCGAATCGGACTACCGACGCCCTGGTCCCCGACCGATGAATGATCTGATCCACATCCTCGGCATCCACGACGGCCACAATAGCGGTGCGACGCTAGCCCGGAACGGCGAGGTCATTGCCTCGGTCTCCGAAGAGCGCCTGACCCGGCGCAAGAACGAGGTCGGGTACCCGGAGAAAGCCATCGAGGAGGTCTTGCGCATCGGTGGCATCGACGCCGCGGAACTGGACGAGGTCGTCTACGCCTCGCTGTTCATGCATGCGCGGCAGTACCTGACCGACCTGGAGCCCTGGTACAAGGTGGGCTTGACTGACCAACGCGCGGCGGCGCAACAGCCGGAGAGTTACCGCCGAGTGATCTTCGAGGAGCGTAAGCGAGAACGCATCGAGCAGGTCTGTCGCCATCTCGACGTTCCGGAAGATCGCATAACTTTCGTCGAGCATCACCTGGCGCACCTGGCGGCCGCCTATTACACCTCGCCGCAACGACAGCCTAGCCAGCCGGTACTCGGGCTCACCTGCGACGGCGCGGGGGACGGGCTCTGCGCGACCGTCTCGATCTGCCGCGACAATGAGATCGAGCGCGTGGCCGCGACCGACCGGCACGCATCGCTGGGAAAGATCTACTCCCGTGCGACGTTCCTCATGGGCATGACGCCTTGGGAGCACGAATACAAGCTCATGGGCCTCGCGCCCTATGCCGACCCCGAGCGCGCCGGCCGGGCGGCCGAACCGCTACGCAAGCTGCTCAAGCTGCGGGAGGACGGGCTGGGCTTCGCGCAGGCCGGAGTGCTGTCCACGAACTACTGCTACGAATATCTGCGTACCTCTTTCGAGCGCGTGCGCTTCGACACGATCGCGGGCGCGGTCCAGCGGTTCACCGAGGAAATGCTGGTCGGCTGGGTCAAGGCTTGTGTCGCGCATACCGGCATCCGCGATCTGGTCTGTGGCGGCGGCGTGTTCATGAACGTCAAAGCGAACATGCTGATCGCGCAGCTGCCCGAGGTCCGCTCGCTGTATGTCATGCCCAGCGCCGCCGACGAGTCGCTGTCCATCGGCGCGGCGCTACACCGTTTCTATCAGAGAAGTGGCGTGACCGATCACCGGCAAAGCGTGCTCGAAAACCTGTATCTCGGCGGCGAGTTCAGCCCGTCCGAAGAAGAGGACGCGGTCAAAACCCAGTTCGGGGGGGACGCCGTCTCGGTGGCCCAACCCAATGACATGAACCGGGCCATCGCGGAGTTGCTTGCCAAGGGCGAAATCGTCGCGAGCTGCCGGGGCCGCATGGAGTGGGGGGCGCGCGCCCTGGGCAACCGGAGCATCCTGGCCGGAGCGGAAGACTACCGCCGGGTCGACCGGATCAACCAGATGATCAAGAAGCGCGACTTCTGGATGCCCTTCGCCCCGTCCATCCGCGCGGAATCCGCCGAGCGGTACTTCGAAGATCCCAAGGATCTCAAGCCCTGGTTCATGACGCTGGCCTTCCCCGGCAGGGACGACGGCTATCCCGATCTCGCGGCCGGGTCTCATCCGCGCGACCGGACCATCCGGCCGCAGATCGTCACGCGGGAGGCGAACCCCGACTATCACGAGGTCATATCGCATTTCGACGAAGCCACCGGACGCGGCGTGGTGCTCAACACCTCGTTCAACCTGCACGGCGAGCCGATCGTTTACACACCATCAGACGCCGTACGCGTGTTTGCGCAATCGGGGCTCGATCATCTCGCCCTGGGCAGCCTGTTGGTGAGCAAGAAGAAAGAGGACCGATTCTAAGCTGACTCTGCGCACGCCTCGGAACGGTCCTGGAAGGCCATGTCGCGAAGAAACTGGCTCTGCCAAGCGGGAAGACGGGGTCAGCAGTTTTCATCCTTTGATTTACGTGCACCTTTGCTCCGCGCCACGCACGGTCACGGCGCCCCATAACACTGCGGTTCAAGTTTTGCCATGAGCGTACTCGACAAGGTAATCCTCGGCATACAGGACGGTCACGACGCGGCCGCGGCAATCGTTCACAACGGACGGATCCTTTCCGCCATAAGCGAAGAACGCCTACAACGGATCAAGTCAACTGGCGGCTTTCCTGCAGGAGCCATCGAGGCGTGCCTTGCAGACGCCGGTCTTTCGAAGATGGACGTGGATTACGTCGCCGTTGGCGGGACGCGCGCGGTGCCGGTCAACATGCTGGGAACCATGTCATCCCTTAGCCAGCGCGACATGTATCGGATTCAGGAGGAGTTGCGAAGACCGTATTACTACGAGCAGCGAAGCCCAAGTTTCTCAGGGCTTTTTCCAGACTATGAGCCCGCTGGGAACGTTTACTACGCGCGCGATCTCGTGCCGCTTAAGGAAACCCGGGAACTCTCTGAAAGCGAGAAAACCGCACTAACCGACTATCGCCGTCAGTTCATAGCGGAATTCATGGGTCTGCCGACAGAACGCATATTCCTGTTCGACCACCACACATGTCACGCCTACTACGCATACTATGCCTCGCCTTTTCGAGAGGGCCCCGTGTGCGCACTGACCATGGATGCGGGCGGCGACGGGGTTTACGATTCCGTCAATGTCTTTGCATCCGACGGAGCATTCACTCGCCTGCATGCCAGTCACGACTGCATCATTGGGCCTCTGTATACCTACGTCACGTTGATGCTTGGCATGCGACCGCTGCAGCACGAGTACAAAGTCATGGGCCTGGCACCCTATGCAAAGGAGCATGTAAAGCGATTCTCACGGGAAACGTTCCTGGATTACTTGCAGCTCGATGGCATTGCGTTTCACCGAAATCCGGAGGTGCGGGATCTGTTCTGGCACACAAAGGAATTGCTCAAGCACGAGCGCTTTGACGGTGTTGCGGGTGGATTGCAGGATTTCGCGGAGCATTTCCTGGTGCGCTGGACGCGAAACGCAATGGCCGAAACGGGGGCCAGGAACGTGACGTTTTCGGGCGGCGTTTCACTCAACGTCAAAGCGAACAAGCTGCTGAGCGAAATCGATGAGATCAACGGTCTTTTCGTGCCGCCCGGTGCCGGCGACGAGTCCTTGCCGATAGGTGCCGCCTGGGCGCTCATGGATCATCTCAACCCGCGCGGCGACCATCGAACATCCATCGAACCCCTGCATGATGCCTATCTCGGCTCCGATTTCGATGAACGGGACATCGATGCCTTCCGTGCGCATCCTGCCGTTAACAACCACTTCGAAGAGGCGAGCGGGGACGTGCACAGATTGGTGTGCGAGGCCTTGATCGATGGTGATGTGGTAGCGATCTGCCGCGGGCGCATGGAATTCGGGCCCCGCGCGTTGGGGCATCGATCACTGCTCGCTGATCCACGCAGCCGCGAATCGGTCACCAAGATAAACGAGGCCGTCAAAGGCCGGGATTTCTGGATGCCGTTTGCGCCCTCCGTCCTATCTGAAGACATCGGCCATTATTTCGAGGGCGGAGCCAATACAGCACTTGGGTATATGACCACTTGCCTTGACACAACCATGGCTGGGCGTGGCGATCTGCCGGCCTGCCTTCATCCTTACGATTCAACCGGCCGCGTTCACGCCGTCGAGGCGAGTGTGTGCCCCGACTATCACGCTTTGATCAGCCGTTTCAAAACGATGACTGGCGTTGGAGGCGTGCTCAACACGTCTCTAAACATACACGGCAAGCCGCTGGTCATGAAACCCATCGACATTGCAGAGGAAATGCTGTCCTCAGAATTCGTGAAGCTTGATTGCGTCGTGATCAGAGACAGGTTCTTCCGACGGAAGAACGCGGCGCCGCGCAGCACCGACTGAGACCCGTACAGCCACGTGAACTTCAATACGCTTGAGTTCCTGTTCGTCTTCTTGCCGATCACGGTCGGCCTTTTTTATGTGTTGCCGGCCATGCTGCGGCTGCCGCTTCTCTGCGTCGCATCGTCAATCTTCTATGCCGCCTCGGGATTGATCCCGTTCTATTTCATGGTGGCCGCGGTTGTCTGGGGCTTCGTCACGGCGTTTGTCATCGCCCTGTGGCGCCGAGGCATCATGATCTGGCTGGGCATATCCGTGCCTCTGCTAATTCTCTTTGCATTCAAGTATCTCGATTTTGTGCTGAACACGGTTGCCGCCGGGCCGGGGGCGCGAGATTTCTTGATTTTCTTTCTAAGCGTCGTCCTCCCGGCCGGCATCAGCTTCTATACATTTCAAATCGTTGCGTATTCGATCGATGTCTATGATGGCACGATCGAGCCGGAGCGCAACTTTTTCAAGTTCTACGCTTTCGTTTCGCTGTTTCCGCAGCTCATTGCGGGTCCGATCGTCAGGTATCGGCAAATCCGAGACCAGTTGACCATGATTTCGACCGAGCAGCGGTTGAGACCGGATCTCATTACCGGGCTCAAGTTCATTTGCGTCGGTCTTTTCGGCAAGATCTTCTTCGCCGATTTCCTTGGCACATTTCTCTCCAATTTCAATGTCGAGACAAACACGTCCGCAGCCGACGCGGCATTCAATGTCCTCGCCTACTCGTTTCAGATCTACTACGACTTCTGGGCCTACTCGATCATCGCCATCGGCCTGGGCAAGCTTCTCTGCATCGATCTGCCCATCAACTTCCGCGAACCCTACCTCTCGCCCAACCCGCGGGAGTTTTGGCGCCGATGGCACATGACGCTGTCCTACTGGCTGCGCGACTACGCATATCTGAGGCTGGGCGGGAACAAGGTGTATGTCCGAAACATCTTGATCGTCTTTCTTTTGGTCGGCCTGTGGCACGGCGCCGGCTGGAATTTCGTAGCCTGGGGCGGCTATCACGGCATACTCGTCCTGACTTACCACGCGTCTCGCAAACACTGGGATCGGCTCCCGCACGCGCTGCAAGTCGGTACAACCTTCACATTAGTCACGCTGGGCTGGCCGCTGTTTCAAATGGGCTTCGAGGGCTATGTCAGCTTGATTGTGCAGATGTTCAGTCTCGAGAACCTGACACCCTCTGTCTTTGGGGCCAAGCACTGGCTGTATGTTGCGCTTGTTGCCGCCTTCACCTTCCTGGCTCGCGAGAAATGGTGGCTCTACAACGAGATCAGGCGGCCTGTTCTGGACTGGCCCGTGACGCATGCCGGTCTTGCAATGATGGCGATCTTGTTCCTCGAGTACAGAATGACCTTCATTTACTTCCGGTTCTGAGGATGACCCAAAACGGCATCGTCCACTGCTCGGCTCCAACGAACTATGACGGCCGCAGGCAACGTCGATACACGGCGGCGTTCTTTGCAACGCTTCTTGGGCTTCTAACGATCTGTGTGATCGCGACGCAGCGGCTCTATTACTTCCGCGAAACTCCAATCGACTTTTATGCGCTGAATGAAGATACGATTGTTATCAGCCATGGCCTGACCCGAAAGCAGAGGGCATCGCTCAAGGTCGGGTTTGCCGAGAATTTTGCGCCGCCTCAAGTGGGGTTGTTCGGGAACCATCAGTTCAAATATCTGACCCGCAACGTTTTTCCCAAAGGATCGGACAAGCGGTACTTCTTCAATTTCTGGTACGCGAACCTTGCGCTGCCCGAGCTCCGCGATTACATCGCCCACCTCGCATCCATCGACAAACTGCCAACGCGCTTGGTGATCGTCCAAATCACGACGCCGAACAACGACAATGGCAGCTACATCCTAGGCTACAACGGCGAGTTGCCCTCCGATCTGGTGATGGCCGATGCCTCTGCGGGAGGAACCGATCTAATAGGCCGGCTGGGACACCTATTCAGCGAGTGGGCCAACGAGCTCTACACAAGTTTCCGATACTCTTCGGTGTTGGTGGGAATTGTCGGCTCCCGGCCGGAAGAGCGCATGCTGGAACGTCATGCTTGTGCGGACACAAGCGACTTTCAGAAAGCGGCGGCGCATCCGATATTGCTGAAGCTGCCAGTAATGGTACGGCTGCCGCTCTTGCCGGCCGACCCGAGGAAATACTGCGACCCGAGCGTCTTCTGGTCGTTTGCGCTGCAGGCGGACGGCTCCTACGACGTCAAGTATCACAACCTAGGCCGCCCGATTCGCAACGAGAACCAACTCGATCCCGGGAGGCGCCAGCTCAAGTTCGGCGACGACCGACGAATCGCCGCACTGATGCGTCAGATCGCAGATGTAGTGCAAGCCGCAGGGCGCCAAGTGGCCTTTGTCGTACCCCCGGTCTATGAAACAGACCGATTCAGCAGCGTGGATCGGGTTTTCGACGAAGCGCTGGCTCTCGTTCCGGATATCCCCGTGCTGGACCATAGGCGACATCGAGACAAGAAGGGCTTTTTTGTCAATTACGACCATCCGTCCGAAGCGTATTTCCGTTTCATGGTGGAGGATTTGGCGGCACGCGCGCTGCTGCCTTGATGGACCGACCAGCGTCGAGCCACGCTCGATATGACCCTCAGCATGATCCGCGTCAGCGCACACCAAGTGAACTTTCTGCCTTGGCAAGGCTTCTGGCACAAGCTGATCTCATCGGACGTTTTCATCCTTTGCGCGGGCTTCCGTTACACGGCCCGTGGCTACGAAAACCGTGTCCGCATGGCTGACAACGGCGGCTGGGCAACGATCCCCGTCAGCGACTTGAATGGACCCAGCAAGAACGTCCGAATCGCGGACCCCGCCGCACCGGCACAGCTCGGCCGGCGCATCCGGCACTGGTCCGAGATGCGCCGCTACCGCTTCCGCTCGCGGCTTGATCCAATTATCGACCGCCTCAGTACGAACCAAGACACGCTTCTGTACCGCTTAAATCGCGACCTCATCATGCTTACTCTGGACGCTCTTGGTCACACGGGGACACGCGTGATTCTCGATGCAGAAGAACGGCCGGCAATGACCGCCGCTCAAAAGGTCGTCGACATCATATCGACCAACGGGGACATCTACTTGGCCGGTGCAAGCACGGTACGGTATCTAGAACGTGCTGAGATAGCGGACATAAAGACCGCGTATGTTCACGACCTTCGACCCGATGTGCCGCCCGAAACGGTGCTTCATCTAATTGCGGAGCTCGAGGATCCAGCAGCCGCGCTGCGGGAAGTCGGCAGCTGGAAACTGTGGGAGTGAACACGGCTCGTTGCAGCTCGGCAGGGTGAGGCGGGCCAATAAAAGAACTCCACTTAAGAGAGCGACTTCAAGCAAATGATACCGACAATGCGGATCGGACGAGCGTGGAACCGCAGAAGGAGTAGCGCATGCCATATCTGACCAAATCACAGCTTAGGGCATACGAAGAAGACGGATTCACAATCGTCGACAACATCTTCGACCGCGACGAGATCGGCGCAGTCGAAGAAGCGTTTCGCCGAATCGTCCGAATCTTCATCGACCGCGCGGGACAACAGGATAGCAACATTCTTTCACGCATCCCACCGGGGGAGGAGCTGGATAGAGGCTTGATCGAGCTTGCTGAGCATGACCGCTCCTGCTTCGACTCGGTTTACGACACGATCTGGATGACACCAGAGTTCTTGCGGCTCGTTTCCAAACCCCAAATTCAGTCTTGCGCCAACGAACTCATGGCCAGCCCTGAGAGCACGCCGCTATACGGATACATTAACCGTTGCCGCATCAACTTGCCCAGCGACGAGCGCGGAACAGTGGACTGGCATCAGGAGATCTTTCAGACCATTCCCGATACTCAGTTCGTGCAGCTTTGGGCGCCACTTGTGCATGACGCGACAAGAGAAATCGGCACCATTAGGCTCTGCGTTGGAAGCCATAAGTCACGTGTGCCGAAACCGATGTGGAGTGAGAACGAAAATGGCGTCAGCAAGACGGTTTTTGACGCTGCGGTCGTCGATCAGTTTGAGCAGAAATCAATCGAACTGCACCGGGGGCAAGCCCTGTTTTTCTCAGGTCGTGTCTTACATCGATCAGGAGTCAACCGATCCAACAAGATTCGCTACTCGATGGTCGGTATCTATCACAACATAGGGGATGAGAACTTTTACCCGCCTAAGCCCTCCTATGCCTACCGTGGCCCAACTCCCCGAGATTGGTTCGAGAGGCTGCCGAGTGTCTACTAGTACTGCTCGATACCGTGTGTCATCGACGTACAGCACTTGGCCATGACCGACCGGCCCATTCGTGTGCTGTGTCTGGACAGCGAAGGAGGATACGGCGGGTCGTCACGCAGCCTTTATCAGTTGATTAGGCACATGGACCACTCGGCCACGGAGATAGAGGTGTGGTGCCGAGCTTCAGGCCCCATCCAGCGATGCTATGACGAGATCGGGGTCAACAACCGTGTGACTCCTGGGCTGACGAAGGCGACCACAGTGTTCAGCTTATCTCGCAATATTTACATCTTCGGCCGCGCATTCTGGGACGTGTGGCGCGAACGACAGCTCAGGCATGATCTTGTCCGCGCCGTCAACGAAAGGTTCGATCTTATCCATTTTAATCATCCCAACCTTTTCTTGCTGGCCCGTTGGCTCCGTCGCTGCACCGCGGTTCCCTTTACAATGCATGTTCGGGTCATGCTGCAGGATTTCTATGAGGGAACCAGGGGAAACCGCTTAAGCGCCTCCGTGAACGAAGAAACTAGTGCGCTTCTCGCCCGTTGGCAGGCGGAGACGATGAGCCGGTGCGTGGATCATTTCGTATTCATCAGCGAGAACGAGCGTGATTCGTTTCTCGATCAGGGTGGTCAAGGGCCGGGCTCGATCATCTACAACGCCGCAATGTCGAGCAGTAACGAGATTGCCGCGCATCCGGCAATTGCTGAAGACCAGAGGTTCAAGATTGCCGTTGTCGAGAATTTTCGTTGGAGCCGTGGCACGGACCGACTGGCGGAAATCGCCAAAGCTTTGCGCCGGCATGAAAGACGTGACTTTCTTTTTGTCATCGCGGGCGACGTCCGGCTCTCGACTTTCCTCACAGGCGAACTAGGGCGGACGGCGCGCGCGGGCGGAACGCTCGCCGATCACTTCCGTAAGCAGGGGCTCGACGACTATTTCCTCTTCCTGGATCACGTATCCGACCCGGAGAGGGTTATCGCAGGATGTGACGTATTGATAAGTATTTGTCGCCGAGCCGGGCCGTGGGGCCGATCCGTAATAGAAGCCATGTCGGCGGCACGACCGGTTGTTGGTGTCGGAAAATGGTGCGGCTTCGTCCGACCTGAGGAAACAGGGATCCTGCATGCCGAGTTCGATGCCGAGAAACTAGCAGAAGATCTAATCCGATTGGCCGACGACAGGGAGACGCTTGCCAGTATGGGCCATGCCGCGTGCGCCCACATCTTGAGGCTCTGCGACGGACCTTCCCGCGCCGCCGATCTCCTCGACGTGTGGCAGAGCGTAGCGCGGACCACCCCCTGACCGTCGCCTGCGTGCTACCGTCCTTTGCCGGCGGCGGGGCCGAGCGGGTCATGCTGAACCTGGCCGCGGGCCTCGAGCGCGGGCGCGCCAAGCCGGAGCTCCTCCTGCTGGATGGCCAAGGGCCCTTGGCCGACGAAGTTCCGGAAGATGTGCCGGTGCGGGACCTCGCCACCCCACGCCTCCGGCGGGTCCTGCCGCGGCTGTTGACCGAGATCAGACGGCGCAAACCGGATGTGGTGCTGTCCACCTTCGGCTACGTCAACATCGCCCTCCTGGCGTGCCGGTTTCTCTTGCCGCGCGGGACGCGGGTCTTCGTCCGCGACGCGAACCTGCCGTCGCTGAGCCTGCCCAATGCCGCCTATGGCCGCTGGCTGTCGCTCGGCTACAAGGCGTTCTATCCGCGAGCGGACGCGATTCTGTGCTCGTCCGAACGCATGATGGCGGAGTTCGCTGCGGACTACCGGGTGCCGGAGAAGAAGCTTCGCCTGCTTGCGAACCCGGTGGACGTCGACGCGCTGCGCCGGCGCGCCGCGGAACCGATCCGGGATCCCGGCAACGGCGCCCGCTTCGTCGCCGCCGGCCGGCTCACGCGGCAGAAGGGTTTCGATCGGCTGCTGGAGCTTTTTGCGGCCCTCCCCGATGGCCCAGATCTGACGATCCTGGGCGACGGGCCGGACCAGGCCGCGTTGACTGCAAAGGTCGACGAATTGGGCCTTGCCGGGCGCGTCCGCCTTGCCGGTTTCGAACCCGAGCCCTGGCGCTACTATGCCGGCGCGGACGCGTTCCTGCTCCCGTCTCGCTGGGAGGGCATGCCGAACGCCGCGCTCGAAGCGCTCGCCTGCGGGACGCCGGTCATCGCCACACCTGACGCAGGCGGCATCGACGAAGTCGCGCGCGAAGCGGGATCCGGTTCCGTTCAGGTCATCCCGTTCGGCGAGCCGTTTGCCGCCGCCATGCAAGCCGTCGCCCCGAGCCCCCTGGACAAGAGTATGCGGCCCAGCTTGTTGCCGCCCCGTTTCGCCCTGCCCCAGGTCTGCCGAGCGTTGGAGACCATTTTGACGGAGATCCGCTGACCCATGTGCGGTCTCGCCGCCCTGATCGAACCCGGCCGGCGGTTCGAAGCAGCGCTGCTCGACGGCATAGACGCGGATCTTTTCCATCGGGGGCCGGATTCCGGCGGTCGCCTGAGCGAGCCCGGTCTTGCCTTCGTCTTCCGCCGGCTGGCGATCCTAGACCCGACGCCCGGTTCGGACCAGCCGATGACCGATGCCTCGGGCCGCTACACGATCGTCTTCAACGGCGAGATCTACAATTACCGGGCCGTGCGCACCGCGCTGGAACAGGCGGGCGCTGCGCTGTGCACTGACGGTGACACCGAGGCCGTTCTCGAGGGCTACGCCCGCTGGGGCGAGGCCGTGCTCGACCGGCTCGAGGGCATGTACGCCTTCGCGATCTTCGACCGACAGCAATACGAGGTGATCGCGGCGCGCGATCCGTTTGGCATCAAGCCGCTCTACCTTCTGCGCCGCGGCAGGCTGGTGGCGCTCGCCAGCGAGATGCGGCCGCTGCTGCGTCTGACGGAGGCGCGCCCCGATCCGCGGGCACTGCCCGAACTGCTCACCTGGCGCTGGGCCGCGGGGCGTCTCAGCAACCTTGAGGGCATCGAGCGCCTTCCCGGCGGCACGGTTCTCTCTATCTCCATCACGGACGGAACTGTCGGGGAACGGCGGTTCTGCGATCCGCTCGACAGTCTCAAGCCCGATGATTCTCTGACCGGCGAGCAGGCCGAAGGGATCGCCCGCAGCGCGCTCGAGGGGTCGGTCAGGGCGCATCTGGCCAGCGACGTCGGCTACACGGTGCAGCTCTCGGGCGGCGTCGATTCGAGCCTGGTCGCAGCGTTGGCCTGCGGTGAAACCGACGGCCGGCTCAGGAGCTTCGGCGTCAATCTCGGATCCTACGAGCATGACGAGGCCCCTTGGCGACAACAGGTCATCGATCGGTACGCACTGGACCACCAGGAGGTAGCGCTCACCGGCCGCGACTTCGCCGACGCCCTGCCACGGGCGCTTCGCCACATGGAGGGCCCGACCCCGCATATCGGCTGTGTGCTGTTGATGTTGCTGTGCGACCGGATCCGGCTGGTCTCCAAAGTCGTGCTGACCGGCGAGGGCGCGGACGAGTTCTTTGGCGGCTACTTCCGGTATGGGGAATGGCGCCAGACCAGGCTACGGGAGCTCCTCGGCGGCCTTCTGCCACGACCGCTCTGGCCGAAGCTGTGGCCGTTCAAAGGCGTTCGCCGGCTGGCCGGCGTCGACGCCGCCGCCTATGGCGGCGTGTACGACGACTTCCGCACCCTGCACCGCCTGTTCCCCGCGCTGATACCACGCCCGGCCGCGCGCGAGAACGCCAGTGGTCGGTTCTCCGACTTCCGGGATCGGTTGTTCGCGGTGGATCAAACCGCATATCTCGAATCCTTGCTGGTTCGGCAAGACAAAATGTCGATGGCGGCCTCGGTCGAGGCGCGGGTTCCCTACGTCCATATGCCCCTGGCGCGCGACCTGAATCGCATCCCGCGCGACATCCGGGTGCCGGGTGGAGAGACCAAACCGGTCCTCAAGAACATCGCAGAAGCTTACCTGCCGGCCGATCTGATCCGCCGGCGCAAGATCGGCTTGCTCACGCCGATCGGGGCATGGCTTGCGGACGGCGAAGGGTTGGGTCGTTATCTCGATGACCTGACGGCGCCGGACTGCCGTCTCGCTGCGTACACCGAACGACGCAAGCTTCGCGACGTGGTCGACGGATTTCGAAACGGAGGCCGCTCGGATCCGGCGGTTGTCATGCGCCTGGTCAATCTCGAAACCTGGCTGCGCACCCTACCATCCGGAGCGACGTAATGTGCGGGATCGCAGGCTTGGTCGACATGGGCGGGCTCGACCGGGCGTCGGTCGAACCGCGGCTTGCCGCCGCGCTCGACCGCATGCGCCGGCGCGGGCCAGATGGCGAGGGCCAGTGGACCGACAGCCATTGCGCCCTGGGCCATCGGCGGCTGGCCATCGTCGACCTCAGCCCGGGCGGGGCACAGCCCATGGCGCGCGGCGACCAGGTGATCGTGTTCAACGGCATGATCTACAATTTCCGGGCGCTGCGGGACGAGCTTGGCCGCAAGGGCCATCGCTTTCAGACCGACACGGACACCGAGGTCCTGTTGGCCGGATGGCGTGAGTGGGGCGAGGCGATGCTGCCGAGGCTCGTCGGCATGTTCGCCCTGGCCATCTGGGACTCGGGGGACCGGGAACTCGTGCTGGCCCGCGACCGGTTCGGCAAGAAGCCGCTGCTCTATCGGCAGCACAATGGATACCTGACGTTCGCATCGGACCTTGTGGCTCTGCAACGTCTCGACGGCGCGCGGGGCACGATCGACCCCGCCGCCCTGCGTCTCTACTTCGCGCTCCGCTACCTGCCGGAGCCGTGGTCGATCCTCGAGGGCGTCGTGAGGCTGCCGCCGGGCCATCTGGCCAGATTCGACAAGACCGGCTTGACGGTCCGCCGGTGGTATGCCCTGGCCGATCACCGGCCAGACCGCTACGACGACAAAGCGAGGGCTGCGACCGACCTGCGCGAGCGCGTGGACGCCGCGGTCGAGGACCGGTTGGTCGCGGACGTGCCCATCGGAGCCTATCTGTCCGGGGGGATTGATTCGGCGATCATCGCGGCCAGCATGGTGCGCGCCGCCGACACCGTGAGAACCTTCACGGTTGGGTTCGAGGGTGCCGCGGATTACTACGAGGAACGGCCGCAGGCGAAGCGGGTCGCCGACCATCTCGGCACCGAGCACACGGAGATCACGGTGACCGCGGAGGAAACGCGCAGCATATTGGATCAGGTGTTCGACGCGCTGGACGAACCCTTCGCCGACAGCTCCGCTATTCCGAGCTTTCTCATCGCCCGAGAGACCCGCAAACATGTGACCGTAGCGTTGTCGGGCGACGGTGCGGACGAGGTTTTCGGCGGATACCGGAAGTACCAAGGCGAACTGCATGCAGCCCGCTTCCAGTCCCTGCCCGCCTGGTTTCGGGACGGCGTGGTCGGCCCGGCGCTGGCGGTCCTGCCCGAGAGCAAGAGCGGCACGCTGACCGAGGGCGTTCGCCGCGCCCGCCGCTTCGCCGACCACGCGGGCAAGGATGCGGTGGGGCGGCAGGCGGGCTGGGCCAGGCAGATCGGCGAAGAGGATCTGGTCCGCCTGTTCGCCGAGCCGACGCCGGCCCCTCGCGTCGAGGATCTGGTCGCCGAGCTGCGGGCAGAGGCGCGTGAGAGCGACCCGATAAACGCCATGCTGGCTGCGGACATCGGGCTGGTGTTGGCCGGCGACATGCTGGTCAAAGTCGACCGGACGAGCATGGCGCACGGTCTGGAGGTGCGCTGCCCCTTCCTCGACCACCGTGTGGTGGAATGCGCCGCGGCCATGCCGGGCGCCCTCAAGCTCTCGCGCGGCGTCGGCAAGAGGATCCTTAGACGGGCCTTTGCGGAGCGGCTCCCCGCTGAGGTCTTCTCCCGGCCGAAACGCGGCTTCGAGGTGCCGATTGCGGACTGGCTGATGGGCCCGCTCAAGGACTTGGCGCGACAGGCCGTGGATCCGGCGCGTTTGAAACGCCACGGCCTGTTCCGGCCCGAGCTGCCGAGCGCTTGGCTGCACGATCTCGTGAGCGGTCGCCGCGATAAATCCTGGGAGCTTTGGACGCTGATCGCCTATCACGCGTGGGAGCAGCGGCAGGCCGGAGATATCCTGACCGCATGAAGATCTGCCAGCTGTGCGCGGTGGACTTCACCATGTACCACTTTTTGCTCCCCTTGATGGAGGGCATGCAGCGTGCCGGGCATGACGTCGTCGGTGTCTGTTCGCCGGGAGAGCTGGTCGGGCCCGTGCGTGAGGCGGGTTTTCGGGTCGAAACCGTTCCCATCGCCCGGAGCTACGATCTGCGCCGGCACTTGGAGAGCTACGCAGCACTGCTCGCCTTCATGCGACGCGAGCGCTTTGACCTCGTACACGTGCACACGCCCGTCGCGGCGCTGATCGGTCGCGTTGCGGCGTGGCGCGCCGGCGTGCCCAGGATTGCCTACACGGCGCACGGCTTTTACTTCCACGAACGCATGCCCCGGTCCAAGCGCATGCTGTTCCTGGCGCTCGAGTGGCTGGCAGGCCGCACCACGGATGTCCTGTTCACGCAGGCCGAGGAAGACGCCGCTACGGCCCGTCGTTACCGGCTGTGTCGCGGCGATATCGTCACCGCTATCGGGAATGGGGTGGACCCAATACGGTTTGAATCCGATAATACCGTCAGGGGACGGGTCCGACACAATCTGGGCGTCGACGAAGACACCGTGGTGATCGTCATGGTCGGCCGCCTGGTTGCGGAAAAGGGATATCCGGAGCTGTTCGAGGCGATGCGCAGCGTCGCCGCGCAGCTCTGGGTCGTGGGCGAGCGCTTGAAGAGCGACCATGCGACCGCGATCGATCGCGCGCTTGGCGACGCGCAAAGCGATCCGGACCTGGCCACACGGGTCCGCTTTCTCGGCTACCGACAAGATGTGCCCGATCTCATGAGAGCCGCGGACGTCTTTACTCTGCCCTCGCACCGGGAGGGCATGCCGCGCTCGATCATCGAGGCGATGTTCGCGGGGCTTCCCGTGGTCGCGACGGACATTCGCGGCTCGCGTGAGGAGGTCGTGGACAACGAGACGGGGCTGCTCGTTCCCGTCGGCGATGTCGGCGCTCTGGCCCGCGCGCTGAGCCGACTGGTCGGCGATCCTCAGGCGAGAACCGACATGGGCCGGGCCGGGCGGGCGCGCGCCCAAGCCCTCTACAACGAGGCCGACGTCGTGGCGCGGCAATTGGATCTCCTGGAGCTCGCCTGAGATGGGCGCCACCGTCCGCTTGATTGGCCAAACGGCGATCATCGGGGCGTTCGCCCGGCTCCTGACGATCCTGATACCGTTCGCGGCGATCCGGGTCTACGGGTTGGGCGCGGACTTGGATGCCTTCTTCCTGGCGGCTTCGGCTGTCCTGTTTTGGACGCTGTCGGTGGCGCCGGTCCTTGAGACCGCGGTCATCTCGCGCATCAGAGGCAATCCCGACACAGAAGCCTGGCCGATCATTTGGCGGATCGGGCTGCGCTTTACGGCAGTGGCTGTGGGCGTTGGGGCGGCGGCGCTTCTGGTTCTGACGGTCGTACCCGGCCAGATCATCGAGCCGTCGCTTGCCGCGCCAACGCGGCAGTTCCTGTTGGCGCTGTCTCCGCTGCTGGTCCTCAGCATCTGGACGAGCCTGCTTGCCGGTTGGCTGAATGCGCGCTACGCCTTTCGTGCTGTCGCGCTGTCGCCGGCGCTTCTTGGCGTGACCGTGCTGGTCAGCATCTATGGGCTCGCGCCCTATCTCGGTATCCACGCCCTCGTCTTGGGATATCTTGCGGGAGAAGCACTCCGACTTCTGTTTCTCGGTGCGCGAGTTCTGTTGTCGAGGAGAAAGCAGCAGGCAGGGGACAGAGGTCTCGCATCCAAAGCGGCCGCCAAGCCATTGGCCAGCTTCAACATCATGACCGCCCAGTGGATGTGCCTCGTTCTCGTCGGCCTGACCCCTGTCGTCAATCGCGTTCTTGCCGGCACTTTGGGCGTAGGCCAGATCAGCGTCCTGGAGGTGGTCGAGCGTCTGGCGCTGCTGCCGATCGGCCTGGTGACGTGGGCGGTGTTGCCGATCGTGACGGCGCAGCTGGCCGGCCGGCGTGCGGATCCCCAGGTATTCGAAGCATCCGCGCAACGTCTCTTGTTGATCGTCTTCGTCACCGGGACGGTCATCGCCGCAGCTTTTGGCGCAGTCCATGGCTGGCTGCTTCCCGCGCTGGTCACCACGGATGAGACGGTCTGGCCGACATCCGGCAATCAGGCGTTTCTCCTGTTAGTCGTCGGCTTGCCATTTCATCTCGCATTCCTAGTTCTGTGGCGAATCGCTGTTATCCTCGACCGACCCGGGAAGGTCTTTCTGGCTGTCGGATGCGCAGCCTTTCTGACCAACCTCTGTATTGGTGTGATCGCAAAGAGCTATTGGGGACTGCCGGGAATCGCCCTGGCGAGCTCTCTTTCTTTCTTGGTGGTGTCTTCAATTCTCTGGATTGACCGGTGGAAGCGCATACCGGCGGAAAGGTTGGCCCTTGCATCCCGGTCAAATTGACATCGACGAGACAACGGCGCGCCGACGGCCCGAAGCGGGGCGCCTCTTGTCGCGGTCGCCCGACATCCGCATTATGCGCAATGACGACATTGCCTGGCTGAACCCGCTGCCGACCTTCGAGGGCGTACGGCAGGATGTCGGCAGCACCGGGCAGGAGTTGCTGCCGAAGATCGGTGCGACCCTCCAGTTGATCCGCTTGGCCTAGCGCATGCCTTACTCCGTCCACCTGACCGACGTGCAGAAGGAGGTCAACTTGCGGGTCGGCACTACCGCTCAGTGCTGGTGATGACGATGAGGCCGGAACCAGGGGCGACAAACGGGCGGCCGCCGTACCAGAGCCGGTGCAGCGGCAAGGCGGTCGAAAGGGGGGCTATACGATCGTCACATGGAGTGGCAATGCGGGCCAACAATGACAAGATAGGAGGGGTTGTCGCAAGCTCTCGACGGCGAGGTTTCACCGTCACGAAAGCCACGGAGATCAGGAGGAAGCCTTGGCGCGCAATGGCAAGTGTGATAGGGCCCGGACGGTTAGCCTCTCGATCGGCCGTTCCCACGGACGTCGCCAGGTGATTGCATGACTGGAACCCAACCAAAGCGGACGACCCATGTCATGCTCTCCGGGCGCGCCAAGGATGTAATTAGGATTGCCCGCCCGCGCCATCCCGGTCAAATTGAGATCGATGCGGCAACGGCGCGACGGTGGCCCGAAGCGGAGCGCCTCTTGTCGCTGCCGCCCGACATTCGCATCATGCGCAACGGCGACATTGCCTGGCTGGACCCGCTGCCGACCTTCGAGTGGTATGAGCAGTTCTACAATCGCCACTATCGAAACAGCGGCTGCAAGCCCTATGAGGAAACGCCTGTATTCATTCGGCGGCGGATCGCTTACTTCGCCGAACGGATAGATCGGATCAACGCCCATTTGGGCAGACGGCCGGACTCGCTGTTGGAGATCGGGTCCGGTGACGGGCTGTTCCTGGTCGCGGCCAACGGTGCTGCCATCGATGCCATTGGTATCGACATTTGCGAGATGTCCTGTGAACGGGCCGGATCCCGCTACGGCGTTGAGGT
>JASJBI010000020.1 GCA_030066595.1 Alphaproteobacteria bacterium
GCAAGTGGAGGCGGACGGCATCCGGGTCAGCGCGCAGCAGCCCGAGCCGGCCCGCCTGGTGCTCGATCTCTGGCCGGCCGCGGATCGCAAGATCGCCTCGGTTCGCGCCCAGGTGGGGCCGGTCGAGACCGCCGCCGCCACGATCCAGGGCTATCCTGCAGGCAACCAGACCACCGCGGTGCTGTTTGTGGTGGATACCAGCGACCCCACGCGCCGCAAGGCGGAAGTGCGCCAGGCCGCGGGCCATATCACCGAAGTCCTGGACAAGGCGGGTGATCACACCCGGTTCGGCCTGGCCCGGCTCGATGCGAAGCTCGAGGTCCTGGCGCCGGTCGGAACGGCCGCGGACGAGCTCCGCAGTGCGGTCAATGGGCTGAAGGCGCAGGGGGCGACGACCGAGCTGTTTCGCAGCACGTTGTCCGCCATCGAGGTCCTGCGCACGACCGACGCCACCCGCAGGGCCATGATCGTATTTTCCGACGGGCGGCACGAAGATACCGCCTACAGCCATGAAGACGTGGTCGCCGCGGCCCGGATCGCAGCCGTACCGGTCTATGCAATCGGCTATTCCCGCACCCGGGACGGCACCCGCTGGTTTCAAAGCCTGATCCGGATGAGCGAGGAAACCGGCGGCGCCTTCATCGCGGCCGATCGAAAGCTCGCCCTGCCGAAGGACTTCGTGGCTCGGCTGCAGGGGGCCCTCGACCGCGGCGGGCGCGCTTCGATCGATCTGGCCGCGGTCACGGCGGCCGGGATCGGCGGCCCCCAGACGGCCAAAATCACGATTGGAATCGACGGCGGCGAGCCGGTGACGCTGTCGCTGCCGGTCACCCTGCCGGCGATCGGATTCGTGGCCCGGGTCACGGCCGCCGCCAACCGGCCCTATCTGATCGCGGGCGGCGCCGTCCTGGTGATATTGCTGCTGCTGGCGGTGGTCCTCGCCCTGCGGCGAAGCCAACGGGCGCGGACGCGGCGGGCGACCGAAGCGGTGGCTGCGGTTCCCTACGCCTTTCTCGAGTTCTTCGATGACAGCGAGACGCGGTTTCCCGTCGGCGACAAGGCGGTCCGGCTGGGGCGCAACGACGACAACGATGTGCGGCTCACCAACACCTCGGTGTCGGGCTACCATGCCGAGATTCAGCGCCGCCGGGACGGCACCTTCATCGTCACCGATCTGGATTCGCTGAACGGCGTCGCCATCAACGACGAGACGGTCGACACGGGGCGGCTGCAGGACGGCGACGTGGTCGACCTCGGCGAGGTCCGCTTCCGCTTCCGCGTCAATCCGGATCGGCCGGCGCCGGGCGCATCCGAGGCCGACCGTTGACGGTCTCGAGACCCCTCCCTAACCTCCGTGCGGGTCGACGTCTTGGGGTGCGGGCCTGCGGGTCCGCGCCGGCCGGAGGATCGCCAGGATGAAGGCGTTCAGGATCGGACGCAGCCGCAAGAACGACGTGATCATCGATCACAACTCGGTCTCGCGCGAGCACTGCGAACTCGTCGCCACGGACGAAGGGCGCTACTACCTGACCGACTGCAACAGCGCCAACGGCACCTTCCGGCGCAAGAAGGGCGAATGGACCCGTATCCGCCAGGAATTCGTGGCCCCGGACGAACCCATCAGGCTGGGCGAGTACGAGACCACCGCCCGCAATCTCGCCCGGGAGCTGCCGTACGCCCTGCGCGCGCGGTTCATTCCCGTCGGCGAACTGCGCGCGATCGAAGCCGGGGAGAGTGGCGTAGGGCAACGCCGTACCAAGGAGAGTGGCGTCCGGCAACGCCGAACCAATAAGGCGGAGGTCGTGGTGAAGCCCTCGCCACAGGATGAGTTGCCGCGCGGCAAGGTCGAGCGTGATCCAGAGACCGGAGAGATCGTGCGGAGCGAGAAGACGTGAAGCTCCCGACCGTATCGCTGGGCGCCCGCCGGATCCTGGTGGGAATCGTCGGTATCATCGTGGGGGTGGCCGCCGTTGCGGCGATGCATTTCCTGTTGCCCGAGGACTACGCGAACGTGGTGCTCAACAAACCGACCCAGCGGTTCCTCGCCGACCCGACCTACAAGAGCGCCTACCCGTTCTCGATCCAGAACCTGATGTGGATCATCTTCTTCGTCGGACTGGGGGAGATCTTGGTGCGCTACGCCGAGGGCAAGGCCGAAATGCAGCAGATCGGGCGCCAGTATCTGCCGGAAGACGAGCGCACGGTGTTGCGCGCCGGCGATCTGGGCAAGATCTACAAGGCGGTCAGGGACAGCGACGGCGGGGACGTGCGCTTTCTGCCGCGGCTGATCCACCGCGTGATCCTGCAGTTCCAAAGCAGCCGGTCGGTCGACCAGGCCAATTCCCTGCTCAATTCCAGCATGGAGATGTATCTGCATGAGATTGATCTGCGGTACAACATGCTGCGCTATGTGATGTGGCTGATCCCGACGCTCGGGTTCATCGGCACCGTGGTCGGCATCGCCGACGCGCTGGGCTTTGCCGGTTCGGCCCAGTTCGACGATCCGGAGCTCTTATCCAAGCTGACCGCGCGCTTGGGCGTCGCTTTCTTCACCACGCTTCTGGCCTTGCTGCTGTCGGCCGTGCTGGTGTTCCTCGTGCACATCATCCAGGCGCGGGAAGAGCGATCGCTGAACTTGGCGGGACAGTATTGTCTCGATAATCTGATCAACCGCCTGTACGAGCGGTAGGAAGGGAGAAAAGCGATGTCGGTGCGACGAGGGCCTGACGGCAAGATCATCAATGTGGACGAGGGCGGCGCCGATGACGAACAGACGCGCCGAATTCAGCGCCGATCGACCAAACCGGGGCGATTGTCCGACCCCGAAGCGCCGACCGCGGGACGGGCGACGCGCGAGGAGCCGACGACCGATCGTGTCGGGGCGCCCGCGGGTGGCGAACCCAAGACCCAGATCGTCGGACGGCCTCGAGGGGGTGCCGAGGAAGAGGCAGGCGAGGCCAGGCACATGGACGATCCGGTGGTCGGCTGGGTTGTGGTGGTCAAAGGTCCGGGTCGCGGCGCCAGCGTCCCGCTGGGCTATGGCATGAACAGCATCGGCCGGGCCGCGGGCGAACGGGTCTGCCTGGATTTCGGTGACGAACAGATTTCCCGCAGCCAGCACGCGATCATCACCTACGACCCGCGCGGGCGGAAGTACTTCGTCCAACATGGCGGCGGCAAGAACCTGACCTATCTCGGCGAAGACCAGCCGGTGCTGACGCCGGTCGAGCTTTTCGGCGGTGAAGAGATCACCCTCGGCGAGACGGCGCTTCGTTTCGTGCCGTTCTGCGGCAAGGAATTCGACTGGCAGGATCTTCCCGATCAATGAGGGAAGGCCTGCAGTTCGCAGGTTGGCAGAGCCAGGGCGCGCGCGACTATCAGGAAGACAGCTGGACCTGGCACAGCCGCCGCGCCGCGAATGACGTCAGCCCGTCCGGCCTGCTCGTGGTGCTGGCGGATGGTATGGGCGGCCATCGGGGCGGTGCCCAGGCCAGCAGGACGGCGGTGCAAGGGTTCATCCAGGCCTTCAACGAGAGCGAGGCACCGATCTCCAGCCGCCTGCAGGCGGCGCTGGATCGGGCCAACGCGCAGATCGGCCGGGAGAGCGCCGAAGACCCCGAACTCGCCGGCATGGGATGCACGCTCGTGGCAGCCAACTTCGCCGGCGACGGGCTCAGCTGGATCAGTGTCGGCGATTCCCCCATGTGGCTCGTTCGCGCTGGCGAATTGCACCGGCTGAACGAGGACCACTCCATGACGCCGCTGCTGCAGGCGCAGGTCGATGCCGGGCTGATTGCCGCCGAGGACGCGGCCCGCCATCCGCAGCGCAACGCGTTGCGCTCGGCGCTCACTGGCGACCCGGTAGAGCTGGTCGACCTGTCGCCGCAGCCAAAGGCGCTGGAACCGGGGGACCGCATTCTGCTGGCCAGCGACGGACTCGAGACCCTGGACGAGGACGAGATCCTCGCGATCGCCAATGCCGGCCCGGACGCCCCGTCGGACCAGCTCGCGGAAAAGCTTGTCGCAGCCGTAGACGAGAAAGCGCGGCCCGGCCAGGACAACACCACCGTGGTGGTGGTATCGCCTTATCTGGGCACGGGGATCGTGTCGCGGGGGACGACGACACCTCGCCGCTCGGCCATGATGCTCGCCGCGGCCGTGGCGCTGGCCGCAGCCGTGATCGCCGTCTGGTACTTCGTGGCCCGCGGGCCGGCCTCCGAACAGATCAAGGCGGACGAGGCGCCAGCGGCCGACGAGGTTGCGCCTGCCAGCGGGCCGGAACCGACCCGGACCGAGGACGCCGACAGCCCGGACTCAAGCGGCAACTAACCGGGCGCCGCTTGGCTCAAAGCCAAAAGGGGCCTGGCCGCCCTACCGGCCATGCCCGGATTCTGCCATAATTCTTCGACATTTCCATGCAGGTCGGGGGTCGGCTCCGCCGGACCCGCATTGCTGGCTTGTCTTGACCATGGGGATCGAACGTTGGCCCTGAAACGCCCCAACCGCAATATCGAGATCTTCAGCATCTCGGCGCTCGATCTGTTCGCGTCGGCGATGGGCGCCTTCATTCTGGTGGCCGTGATTCTGTTTCCCTATTACCTCAAGCGCCAGGAGGTCGAGTCCGAGGCGCAGCAGATCCGGACCGAGCTGCGCGCCGCCCAGGAGGCGACCCGGAGGGCGGAACAGCGCGCCGACGCCGCCTCGCAGGAAGCCAGCAGCCAGCAGGACGCCACGACGCGCGCCCAGGCCGCCGAAGCACGCGCCAAGAAGGCCGAGGCGCGCGCCGCGGCGCTCGAAAAACAGGTCGCGACCGCGAAGAAGGCGCTGCAGGCGGAGCGGAATTCCAAGGGGTCGACCGTCTTTGCGCTGCTCGGCATCACCACCAAGGCCAAGTCGTTCGTCCTGCTGATCGATATGTCGAGCAGCATGCAAGCCTACTCGTCGCTCATGACCAATACCGTGCGGCGGCTGTTGCAGCCGATGGAAGGGGACATCCGGCTCACCATCATCGGTTTCAACGCGCCGTTCGGATCGGCCCGCCTGCATCCCTGGACGCAAGAGGGAAAGCTGGTTGCGATGACCCCGGGCGGCAAACAGAAGGCGATGAACTTCGTGCAAAAACTGAGCGGACAATTCGCCGGCAAGACACCGACCCACGCCGCCTTGCGCGAGGCGCTGCGGTACCCCGTGGAAGCCATCATCCTGCTCAGCGACGGCGCCCCCACGGACAATGACGCCGCGGCGATCGTCTCGGAGATCACCAACGCCAACCGCGGGCGCATGGAGATCAATTGCGTCGCCATCGGCGATTTCAACAAGGCGCCGCGGTTGGTCGCCTTTCTGCAGGCCTTGGCGCGGCGCAATCGCGGCGACTTCACCGGCGTATCGGGCTGACGTCGAGTCCGGCGCCCGGTGGACGGCCGCCCCGCCGCGAAGATATAACCCAACGGGGCGCAACGACGAGGCCAGCCAACCAATGGCCTGGGAAATCGCCAAAGCCGACCATATCGGCGGCAGGGAGGAGCAGCAGGATCGAGCCGCCGCATTTCGCGCCGACGGAGGCGCGGTCTGCCTGCTGGCCGTGGCCGACGGAATGGGTGGCCACGCAGGCGGCGCAACCGCCGCGCAGGCGGTGGTCGACTCCGCGCTCGACGCCTGGCAGGCGGTGCGGCACCCGGTTCGCGACCCGGAGGCGTTTTTGCGCGGCATCTGCGCCGACGCGCATGGGCGCATCAATCGGGTTGGAGCAAAGGCCGGGCTTGCACCACGCAGCGCCTGCGCCATGCTGTATGCCACCGAAGCCGGGGCATCCTGGCTGTCCGTTGGCGACACGCGTCTGTATCACTTCCGCAACGGCAAATTGCTGAGCCGTTCGCGCGATCAGTCGGTCGTGCAGATGCTTGTCGATATGGGCAAGATCGCCGAGTCCGAGATGGCCGATCACCCGGACCAGGGCCGCCTGTTGCAGAGCGTGGGCGGGGAGCAAGCGCCCGACCCGGAGGCAGGTCGGACCGACCTGGGCGGCAACGACGCGTTTCTGTTGTGCAGCGACGGCTTGTGGGAGAGCATGGCGGTCAGGGAAATGGCTTTAGGCTTGGCGGAACCGTCGCTGAGCGCGGCCGCGGAAGCACTGGTACGCTTGGCGGCCGAGCGCGGCGGCCCGGCCGGCGACAATGTGAGCGTCGCCATGGGGCGCGCACTTCGGCATCGAGGCGCGTCGCAGAGACTGATGTCGGGCCTGTTGGCGCTCGCGCTTGTGCTGGCCGCCGGCGTATCACTGTGGGTGCTGCTGGCTTGACGCGGAGGCGGCGATGCAGCGCGCTCGCAAACCGCGCCGTCCGCGGCGGGGGACCGGGGGAACGAAAGTGGAGGACGCGATGCGCGCACTGAACAGGGGAGGTAAGCAACCCGGTTGGCGGACCTCGGCGGCGCGGCCCGCGCGTTTCATCGTAGCGGTGTTGGCACTGTTGCTATCGGGGATCGGCACGAGCCAAGCCGCCTTCGAGTTCGATGAGATCAAGGACTCTGTCGTGCGAGTCATGATGGTCGTCGAAGTCAGAGGGGATTTGCGGGAGGGCGGCCACGGCACGGGCTTCGTGATCAACGACCGGGGCAACGTGGTGACCAATCACCACGTGATCGACAAGCCCAAGCTGCCCAAGGGCGTCGTCTTCAAGGGCTTCTTCGTTCCGGATGGAGGCTTCGATACGCTGCGCCGCGTCAAGGTGGTCTGGTCGTCGGTGGCCTTGGATCTGGCGGTCCTTGAGGTGGAGAGCCTGGACCGGGAACCGGTCGCGCTGGCCGAAGCCGAACCGGAGAGCGGCGCCGACGTCTGGCCCGTCGGTTTTCCGGGCAAGGCCGAGAACTTCGTCGGTGCGCAGCGCGAACTGGTGAAACCGAGTGTGACCAAAGGGGTCGTGGCCAAGGTCTTGGACGGCGGCAACCCCCGACAACGCGCCACGATCCGCCGACTGGTGCAGCACAACGCCGACCTCAACCCGGGCAACAGCGGCGGGCCGCTGTTCAACGCCTGCAATCAGGTCGTCGGCGTGAATACCTTCGGGGCCACCAGCGAACTGCAGATCCGCAAGAAAGGCGGGAAGTTCGTCGCCAGCGGCGCGCCCTCCGCCGGCGTCTTCTTTTCGACCCACACCTCGGTTCTGGCCAAGGAACTCAAGCTCAACAACATCTCGTTCACCACCATCGGCGGCGCCTGTACGGCCGCGGCCGAGGCCGGCATCTCGCCGATGATGTATGGGCTGATCGCGGTCGTGGCCGTGTTCGCCCTCGCGGCAATGCTGCTGTCATTGCGGCGGCCGCGCGAGCGCGTGGTTCGCGTGGTCGAGACCTACAGCCAGATGCTCCGGCGCAAGAACAAGGAGGGGTCTTACGAAGTCGATGACCGGTCAGCGCCCGCACCGGCCCCGGCTCGCCCATCCTCCCCGCCGCCCAGACCGGCGCCGCGGCCGGAACCGCCCGCACGGGAATGGCTGCTGACCGGCATCGACAATGGTCAATCCTTGCGCTACCGGTTCGAGGAGGGCGAAACAGGCCTGTCGGGAGAGGGTATCGTCCTGGGCCGCAATCGGGACCTATGCGATATCGTCTTGACGGATTCGAGCGTGTCCCGCCGACACGCCAGGCTGGTGGCGGAAAACGGCCGTCTGACCGTCGAAGATCTCAATTCCTCGAACGGGACCATGGTCGACGGGCAGCGTCTGGCGGCCTACGAGACGAAGACCGTCGGCTCGGGCGCCGAGATTCGGCTCGGCGACGTAAAGTTGCAGATCAGCAAAGGATAGATCAAACAGGGGTTGCGCTGCCTCGTCGTTCCGAGTGCGCTAGGCAGGCCGAGGCCAAATAAGTCAGCTACTTGCGCTTGGCGCGGAGCGCATCGGCCAGATTGGCGCCCGATTCCGCCGCCAATCGGTTCTCTTCCTGAATGCGCTCATAGATCTCCCTGCGAAGCACACTGGCGTCCGAGGGGAACGTGAATCCCAGCTTTATGGTCTTTCCACGGACGTCGACGACCGTCACCTCGATATTGTCATTGATGATGACGGATTCCCCAATTTTGCGAGTCAAATACAGCATCTTTCTCTAACTGATTCGCCTTCGCGATGACCCGCGAAACGCTTCTGTTAACCATGTTTTACGACGGGCCAAGTAAGCCTTCGAGCCGAACAAAGCTTAACGAGTTTTACGCTTTTTTAACAGCGCGACCTGATATTCATCAGTAACACGATCGCGAGAAAACCCCAAACCGACATTCCCAGCGTATGGATCTGAGCCAGATTTCGCTGTTCTCAATGCTGTCCAGGCGTATGGCTTGGCTCGGAAAACGCCAGGAAGTGCTTGGTCAAAACATTGCCAATGCGGACACGCCCGACTATCGGGCCCGGGAACTCAAGGACAGCCGCTTCCAAGCCCTGATGCAGGCTCGAACCAGGCCGGTCAAGCTGGCAACCACGGTTGATTCGCATTTTCCGATGACTGGGGCGGCCCATCTGGCACCGACGACGGGTGGCACGCCGAGCCTGGCCGCGGACCCGGACTTCCGCCCCGTCACGCCGAAACCCGAAGGCGAGGTCGGTCCCACCGGGAACACCGTTGATCTCGAGAGCGACGTGGTTAAGGCGAGCGAGACGGCGGCGGAGTACCAGCTGATCACCTCTCTCTACCGCAAGCACATCAACATGATTCGCCTGGCGCTCGGGCGCGGCAGGTAGGGACGGTAAGGCATGGATATCTCCAAGATCATGAAGATCTCGTCCTCTGCGCTGAAGGCGCAGACGGATCGCATGCGGGTCATCGCCGAAAACGTCGCCAATTCGAATTCGCTGCCGGACAAGCCCGGCGAGCAGCCCTATCGCCGCAAGACGGTCACCTTCAAGAACGAGCTGGATCGAGAGAACGGGGTCCGGAAGGTGGCGGTCGATCGGGTCCGCGAGGACACCTCGCCCTTCGGCCGTCGCTACGAACCGGGGCATCCCGCTGCGGATGACGAGGGCTACGTCCTGACACCGAACGTCAAGGGCATGGTCGAAATGATGGACATGCGCCGCGCGCAGCGCAGCTACGAGGCGAATCTGGGCGTGATTCGCACCTCGCGCGGCATGGTCCTCAACCTGATCGGGCTGCTTGATGAATAGACTATTGACGGGCGCGGCCGGGCCGTCCCAGTGCCAAGGAACCAGCCATGAGCGTTAGTCCCACATCGGCGAGCCAGGCCTATCTCAACACTCTGCGCAACGCCGGGTCCGGCGGTGTCGAGCCGCGCGGCAAGAGCGAGGATTTCGGTCAGCTGCTGAACGAGTTCGTGAAGTCCTCGGTGGAGACGGCGCGCGCCGGTGAGACGGCCAGCATCAAGGGGTTGGCCGGCACCGCCGACGTCGCCGAGGTGGTAACCGCGGTGACCAACGCCGAAGTCGCCCTGCAGACCGTCGTGGCCATCCGTGACCGCGTGATCCAGGCCTATCAAGACATCGTTCGGATGCCGATCTAGAGAAAAAAGGCGGGCGGGATGGAGGCGGCTGAGGTTCTGGACATCGCGCGGCAGGCGATCTGGGTGGCGCTCAAGATCGGCACGCCGATCATGCTGATCGCTCTGGTCGTGGGTCTGATCATCTCGCTGTTCCAGGCGCTCACCCAGATCCAGGAAATGACCCTGGCCTTCGTCCCGAAGATCATCGTCATCTTTCTCTCGGTGCTGCTGTTCCTGCCCTTCATGCTGGCCTCCCTGACGGCCTTTACCGAGGATCTGGCGGCCCGCATCGTGAGCCTGGGTTAGCGGGCATGGCATGCCGGACGGCCCGAGACTCGTCCGCGCGGACCGTGCGTTAACCACGCGGCCGGGTCATGCTGCAAGATCTCTTTCCCGCCGATGTCTTCGCTTTCCTGCTGGTTTTCGCCCGGATCGGCACGGCGCTGATGCTGATGCCGGCGATCGGCGAGATCTACATCACGCCGCGGGCGCGCCTGTCGATCGCGCTCGGCATCTCGCTGATCGTCACGCCCTTGGTGGCCACACTGCTGCCGGCAATGCCCGCAAGCCCATGGGCGCTGCTCGTGATCCTGGTCGGCGAGATCGGCGTCGGCGCCTTCATCGGCTTTTCCGGGCGCATCCTGTTGGCGGCCTTGAGCATGGCCGGCATGGTGATCGCCTACCAGTCGTCCCTTGCGAACGCCTTCGTGCGCAGCCCGGTCGCCGCCGAACAGGGGGCCTTGGCCGGGGCCTTCCTGACGGTGACCGCACTCTTGCTGATCTTTGTCACCGATCTGCACCACGTGATGCTGACCGGCGTGATCGAGAGCTACCGGTTGTTCGCGCCGGGCACGCTGCCGCCGGTCGAGGACTTCTCGGAGGCCGCGGCGCGGCTGATGTCCAGGAGCTTTGTCCTGGCCATGCAGGTGGCCGGACCGTTCCTGCTGGCGGGTTTGGTGCTGTCCCTGGCGGTCGGCCTGCTTAACCGGCTGATGCCCCAGGTCCAGATGTTCTTTGTCATCATGCCGCTCCAGGTGATGCTGGGCTTCGCCGTGCTCATGCTCACCTTGTCTGCGGTCTTGCTGTGGTTCCTCGACGGCTTCGAGGACGCCTATCGCAGCCTCTTTTTGGCGGGCTAGCGAATGGCCGAGGAAACCGAACAACACGAAAAGACAGAAGAGCCGACTCCGCGCAAACTGGAGGAGGCGCGCAAGAAGGGCAACGTGGCGACCTCGCGCGAGGTCAACCACTGGTTCCTCATTCTGGCCGCGACCATCGCCCTGATGATTTTTGTGCCCGGCATGTTCGAGAGCATCGGCGCGGCGCTCAGCAAGGTGATCGCCGCAGCCGGAACGCCCGCGAGCGAAGATCTGGCCATCATGCCCGTGGTCCGGCAGATGCTGATCGACATCGGCATCGCCCTGGCGCCGCTGGTCATCCTCCTCCTGGTCGCGGCCCTGGGCTCGGGGCTCAGCCAGAACGGATTCATGTTTACGGCCGAGACGATCGTGCCCAAGCTCGAGAAGATCTCCATATTCAAGGGGGTCAAGCGGCTGTTCTCGGTGAAGTCGCTGGTCGAGTTCGCCAAGGGCATCCTCAAGATCGCCATCGTCGGCACGGTGGTCATCCTGGTTCTGGTGCCAAGCTTGAGCAGCCTCGATACCACGGTCTCGCTGGTCATGCCGGAGCTGCTCCAGCTCTTGCGGTCGACCGCCATGCGGGTCCTGATCGCGGTCCTGGCCGTGATGACGGTGATCACCGTGCTGGACGTGCTGTATCAGCGCATGGAGCACACCAAGAAGCTCCGCATGTCGCGTCAGGAGATCAAGGACGAGCTCAAGCAGACCGAGGGCGACCCGCACATCAAGGCGAAGCTCAGGCAAATCCGAATGGAGCGGGCCCGCCAGCGCATGATGGCGAAGGTGCCGGACGCGGATGTGGTGATCACCAACCCGACGCACTATTCGGTGGCGCTGGAATATGATTCGGACACCATGGCCGCGCCGCGCATGGTGGCCAAAGGCATCGACGCCCTGGCGCTGCGCATCCGGGAAGTGGCCGAGGAACACGATGTGCCGATCGTCGAGAACCCGCCGCTGGCCAGGGCGCTGTACGCAACAGTTGAGTTGGAGCAAGAGGTTCCGCCAGAGCACTACCGCGCCGTGGCAGAGGTCATCAGCTATGTGATGGGCCTCAAAGCCAAGCCGGGCCGGGCCTAGCGGGCCATGGCCACCGGCACGCGCATTGTCTTGCTGCTGCGATGCAGCGATAATTCGCCCGCGTCCCTGTGAGGTTGTCAGCAGGCATGGCAAACCACGCCGAGGAACTTCAGATGGCCTCCGCCGCGATCAGCCGAGCGGCCGCGGCGGACACGGAGACGCCCTGGGAACGGCCGGCGGTGATCGCGACCCTGATGCTCGCGGCGTCCGCCATCATCGGCTCGGGGCTGTATCTGGTGTTGTCCGAATCCGGCGGGATGGCCGCGGTTGCCGCGCTACCCGCCTTTGTTGCGGTCGTGGCGGCGGGCGTGCTGGGACTCGCCTATTCCCTGTTCCTGGCCCGCCGGATCAAACGGAACCGCCTGCTGGCGGACGTCTTCGAACGGGCCGAGGCGCCACGCGCGATCATCGCCCGGCGCCGCGATCCGGTGGCCGTGAATGCCGCCTTTCGAGCGCTCTTCGGCGGCGGCTACGTGGATCCCCTGGCGGCGCTGAGCGAACGGGCCGTCAAGTCTGCGGCCAACCAGCAGAACCTGGCCAAGCTCCGCGCCGCTGTCGAAGCCGGCGAGCGGACGAATGTGGAGCTTGGACTGGCGCAGGGACCGAAGCTCTACCGGGTCAGCGTCGAGCCGGTTACCGGCCGGCCGGACCTGTCGCTGCTGCGGCTCTACGACGTCACCGCCGAACGCGGCAAGGAGCGGGCGCTCAGGGAAGAGATCGAGCGCTGCATGGCCTTTGTCGAGGATGCGCCGGTGGGTATCTACGCGGTCGACGAAGGCGGCTTCTTCCGGTTCATCAACCGGACCATGGCCCAGTGGCTGGGCGCGGATCGGCGCAACCTCACCGCGGGCGGAGCGCGCCTGCACGACTTCATCGCCGACCGGCTGCCGGCCGGCACGGCCGCGCACGACCCCTTCGGCACCGGCGCAGACGCCGGGGTGGCCTATTTCGCGGGGCGCGATGGGCGGCAGTTCCGGGCCGCGATCAGCCGCGGCGGCGCCTCGCCGATCGCCTCCAAGGGCGCGGCCACCTGGGCCGTGGTTTCGGACCTGTCCGTGGCCGAGGGCCGGTCGGACAGCATCAAGGCGTCCGCCCGCCAGCTCGAGCGCATCTTCGCCAGCACCCCGATCGGGATCGCCGTGCTCGACGTCGAGGGGCAGATCCTCGAGTGCAACGCCGCGTTCTGCGACATCGCCGGGGTCGAGCACGCCAAGATCACGGTCCAGCCGCTGGCCGATCTGTTCGCCAAAGACGAGCGCGCGGACGTGTTCGACCGCATCGCCCGCATCACCGCCGGCGACGACGACCGGACGCCGTTCGAGGCGCGCCCGGCGGCCAGGCCGGAGACCGTGGCGACGATGTTCATCAGCCGGCTCTCGGAAGCGGACGGCGAGACGGCGGGGCTCATCGTGCAGCTCCTGGACACCACCGAGCAGCGCAACCTCGAGGTCCAGTTCGCCCAGTCGCAAAAGATGCAGGCGGTCGGCCAGCTGGCCGGCGGCATCGCCCATGACTTCAACAATCTGCTGACCGCGATGATCGGGTTCTGCGATCTCCTCTTGTTGCGGCACAAGCCCGGCGAGGAATCCTTCGCCGACGTCATGCAGATCAAGCAGAACGCCAACCGCGCCGCCAATCTGGTGCGCCAGCTGTTGGCCTTCTCGCGCCAGCAGACGCTCGAGCCCAAGGTGCTGAACATCACCGACGTACTGGCCGAGCTCAATCACCTGCTGCGCCGCCTGATCGGCGAGAACATCGAGCTCAATATGGTGCACGGGCGCGCTCTCGGCCTGGTGCGGGTCGACCAGGGTCAGTTCGAGCAAGTCATCATCAACCTGGTGGTCAACGCGCGCGACGCCATGACCACCGGGGGCACGCTCACGGTGCAGACCAGCAACATCTCCGCCAGCGATCCGATCCGCCGCGGGCACGAGCTGATGCCCGCAGGCAACTACGTGCTGACCGAGGTGATCGACACCGGCGAGGGCATCTCGAAGGAGAATCAGGGCCGCATCTTCGAGCCGTTCTATTCGACCAAGGAGGTCGGCTCGGGGACCGGGCTGGGGCTCTCGACCGTGTACGGCATCGTCAAGCAGACCGGCGGCTTCATCTTCGTCGACAGCAGCCCGGGCAAGGGCGCCAAGTTCAGCATCTATATTCCGCGCCATGATCCGGAGGCCCAGGTGGCCGGCCCGCCCGTCGCGCAGGCGGAGGAGGAGGAAGAGGACCGGCGCGACCTCACGGGTGTCGGCACCGTCCTGCTGGTCGAGGACGAGGATGCGGTCCGCCTGTTCGGCGCGCGGGCGCTCAGAAACAAGGGCTATCAGGTGTTGGAGGCGCCCAGCGGCGAGGAGGCGCTCCAGATCATCCAGGAAGGCGGCGAGTCGATCGACCTGTTGATCACCGACGTGGTGATGCCCAACATGGACGGCCCGACGCTGATCCGCCACGTGCGCGAGATTCGGCCGGAGATGAAGGTGATCTGCATCTCGGGCTATGCCGAAGATGCCTTCCGCAAGCGCGTCGACCGGGGCACGGACATCCATTTCCTGCCCAAGCCGTTCAGCCTGCAGCAGCTCGCCGGCAAGGTGAAGGACGTGATGCAGGCGACCCAGGCCGCGGCGGAGTAGGTTGGCTAGAACACGCTCAAGGCCATGAGATATCTACGGCCTCGAAGGTCCAGGACTTCTCCTTCCCCTGATAGTTCTGATGGAAGGCGAACTTCACGTACCAGCCGACTGCGGGCGCGTACCAGTAGCGCGTCCAGCTTGCCTGGGCATTCTTCGAGGCGACGCCAAGCATTTTTCGCGTGCGTCGGATCACGTAGACGTCGAACTCCCCGGCGGGAACGGAGAGGCTTTCGCGACCTTCCACTTCCAGCTCGGTCGTTACCTGACCGATCGGCTTGGCACAGTCCGGCTCCCAGTCAGCACAATCCGTGAAGTTGTAGTAGGTGTCCGTGTAGCTGGTCTTGGCCGCCAGCCTGAGAGGCCAAAAGGCCCGGATCTCTGGAACGCTCTCGTTCAGATAGCCATATCTTCGCCCGCCTGGGCGGATTTCTCTGAACTTGTGGAAGAGGCCGTAGATCCAGGCCTCGTACTGGCGCCCTTTGGTCGTCGATCGGTAATGAACTAGACGGGTGGATTCAGCTGAAAAGTGAAATGTCATATCACCCGTGAACTCTATTCGTGTTCCCGGCACGGGCGGCCCAAAATCCGGTCGATCGCTTTGGGCCTCCGAACTCGAGGCGGGCTGAGCGCTGCACAAGAGCGACAAAGCGGCGCCCGCAACGCAGGCGACAACTGTATTTTGCTGTTTCGCCGTGGTCTCTTTTTGCACGCGATACTTGCCTCTCCTAAAGAACCAAAAGCAAAGCAAGCTCATGTCAATTTTAGCTACAGGGATAGAATAAGGCAAATCGACCTGTATCAGAGAGATGTGTTTTAACTACTTATGCTTGTATGCCGGTTGGCCGAAGACTCGACGGCCTCTGGAATTGCGCGTAGAGATCCAGGCCGCCGGCGGGCGTTGACCTGCATCATTTGAAACGAGCGCCGGCGAGTGGTGAACTTGGGGCGGATCGGCGCCCAACCGGAGAGGAGTAAGCCACATGCGGGCAGGGCCATGGATCGCAGTTGCAGGAGCCCTCGCATTCTGTTCGAGCGCCCAGGCCGCGGGTGACGCGGACGCGGCCAAGGGCATCGTGGTCGAGCATTGCGTGGCCTGTCACAAGGCGCCCGATTACCAGAATCCGGATCGGAGCGAGGCGGCCGGCGCGCCCGATTTCCAGGCCATCGCCGATAACTCCGCGACCTACACCGCGGCGCGCCTGCGCGACTTCCTGCGCAAGCCGCATTATCCCATGGGTGGCCTGATCCTTTCGGAGCGGGACATCGAAAATTTGGTCGCCTATATCGCGAGTCTCCGGGCACGGTCGCGATAGAGACCCGCGGCCGCATTCCGTCCCGATAGATCCCAGGAGCACAAACGAAAATACGGCGAATAAAAAAAGAACACTTGCAGAACAGAACAAAACGGGTACAATACCTCCTCGTCGGCCGCGCAACGCCCGTCTGCCGCATTGCATCGGCCCAGGCCCTGTGAAATAAGGAACGAGGCACGCCATGACGCAAACCCCTCTCCGACTGGTGGATACGGGCGATATGGACAAGCAGAAGGCGCTGGACGCGGCCCTGGGACAGATCGAGCGGGCCTTCGGCAAGGGCTCGATCATGAAGCTCGGCCAGCACGAGAACGCGGTCGAGGCGGAGGTGGTCTCGACCGGCTCGCTCGGCCTCGACATCGCGCTGGGGATCGGCGGCCTGCCCCGCGGCCGGGTGGTCGAGATCTACGGACCGGAGAGCTCGGGCAAGACCACGCTGGCCCTGCACGTGGTCGCCGAGGCCCAGAAGACGGGCGGCATCTGCGCCTTCGTCGATGCCGAGCACGCGCTCGACCCGGCCTATGCGGCCAAGCTGGGCGTGGACGTGGAGAACCTCTTGATCTCGCAGCCGGATGCGGGCGAGCAGGCGCTCGAGATCGCGGATACGCTGGTGCGCTCGGGCGCGGTCGACGTGCTGGTGGTCGATTCGGTGGCGGCGCTGGTGCCGCGGGCCGAGCTCGAGGGCGAGATGGGCGACACCCATGTCGGCCTGCAGGCGCGGCTCATGAGCCAGGCCCTCAGAAAGCTCACCGGCTCGATCTCCCGCTCGCAATGCATGGTGATCTTCATCAACCAGATCCGCATGAAGATCGGGGTCATGTTCGGCAACCCCGAGACCACCACCGGCGGCAATGCGCTCAAGTTCTATTCCTCGGTGCGCCTGGACATCCGCCGCATCGGCGCCATCAAGGAACGCGACGAGGTGATCGGCAACCAGACCCGGGTCAAGGTGGTCAAGAACAAGATGGCGCCGCCCTTCAAGGTGGTCGAGTTCGACATCATGTACGGCGAGGGGGTCTCGAAGCTCGGCGAGCTCATCGATCTCGGCGTGCAGGGCGGCATCGTCGAGAAGTCGGGCGCCTGGTTCTCCTATGGCGACCAGCGGATCGGTCAGGGCCGGGAGAACGCCAAGACCTTCCTGCGCGAGAACCCGGACATCGCTGCGGCGATCGAGGCGCAGGTTCGCGCCAATGCCGGCCTGGTCGCCGACGCCATGATGGTGGGCGGCCCGGACGCCGACGACGAGGACGGCGCGGTGCCGGTCGATCCGGCCTCTTAGCAGAGCGTCTATTTTCCACAGAACCCTCCCCCCGAACTGGCAACGCGGGCCCGGTCACCGGATCGGACCCGCGCTTTTTTGTCGGGTGCATCGGCAAGGGGCCCAGGGGAGGCCGGATCGGGGACGGGAGACATGGCCTATCTTCTGTTGACGCTGGCGATGTTGTTCTTCGCCGGCAACGCCGTGCTGGCGCGCCTTGCCGCGGTGGCCGACCTGATCCCGCCGTTCTCGCTGTCGTTCTGGCGCTGGTTCATCGCCCTGCTGATCTTGTTGGCCATCGGCCTGCCGCGGGTGCGCCGGCAGTGGGATCTGTATCGCGCTCATCTGGGCCCAATCGCTGTGCTCGGGCTCTTGAGCGTGTCTCTCTACAACGGCTGTCAGTACCTGGCGCTCGAGTATACGACCGCGGTCAGTCTGGGCATCGTTCACGCAACCATGCCGATGGCGATCGTCGGGCTGACCTGGCTGCGCGGTCAGGAACGGGCCTCGGCGCCGCTGGCTGCGGGTTTGGTGGCGGCTTTCGTCGGGGTCGTGCTGGTCGTGGCGCGGGGCGAGGTCGCGGTGCTCATGGGACTGGGCGTCAATGCGGGCGATGCCCTGGCGCTCGTCGCGGTCGGCGCGTTCGCGCTCTATTCGGTCCTGCTACGCGATCTGCCGCCGGCGTTCGATCCGCTCGGACTGCTCACGGTGCAGGTGGTCTTCGGCGTGCTCGGTATCGCCCCCTTCTATGTCTGGGAGGTTGCAACGGGCCGGCTGTTTGCGGTCAACCTGGAAGTCGCGGCCATCGTCGGCTACGTCGCGATCTTTCCGTCGATTCTGTCCTTCGTGTTCTGGACCGCGGCGATCAAGCGGGCCGGCGCGAATACGGCGGGGCTGTTCGTCAATCTGCTGCCCGTGTTCATCGCGCTTCTGGCCGTGCTTCTTCTGGGCGAGCGAATCATGTGGTTCCATCTCGTCGGTGGGGGACTGATCTTTGCCGGCATTGGTCTGGCGATGCGCGGCCGAGCCGCCGCTTGATCCTGCCCATCGCGGGCCGCGCGGTAATCTTTGCTTAACCATATGCTGGCCAAGACTTGATCTCATGACCCGATCTCTCGCAGGCCTCGCGTGCGGCTCTCGCTTGGCGGCGGGGCGTCGATCCCCTAAATAGTAGGCGATGCAAACAAACGAAGTGCGCAGCCTGTTCCTGGATTACTTCCGGCGCCACGGCCACGAGGTGGTGTCCTCGTCGCCGCTCGTCCCGCGCAACGACCCGACGCTGTTGTTCACCAGCGCCGGCATGGTGCAGTTCAAGAACGTCTTCACCGGTTCCGAGAAGCGGGACTACAGCCGCGCCGTGACCTCGCAGAAATGCGTCCGGGCCGGGGGCAAGCACAACGACCTGGAAAACGTCGGCTACACCGCCCGGCACCACACATTCTTCGAGATGCTGGGCAACTTCTCCTTCGGCGACTACTTCAAGGATCTGGCCATCGAGCTGGCCTGGAACCTGGTGACCAAGGAGATGGGCCTGCCGGCGGACAAGCTCCTGGCCACGGTCTACGCCGAGGACGAACAGGCGTTCGAGCTGTGGCGCAAGATCGCGGGCCTGCCGGAGGACCGCATCCTGCGCATCGCCACCTCGGACAACTTCTGGTCCATGGGCGATACCGGTCCCTGTGGACCCTGCTCGGAGATCTTCTACGACCACGGCGAGCACGTGCCCGGCGGCCCGCCCGGCAGCCCCGACGAGGACGGCGACCGGTTCATCGAGATCTGGAACCTGGTGTTCATGCAGTACGAGCAGATCACGCCCGACGAGCGGGTCGACCTGCCGCGGCCGTCGATCGACACGGGCATGGGGCTCGAGCGGATATCCGCGGTGCTGCAGGGCACGCACGACAATTACGACATCGATCTCATGCGCTCGCTGATCCTGGCCTCGGCCGAGGCCACCGGCACGCCGCCGGACGGCGAGCGGGGCGTGTCGCACCGGGTGATCGCCGACCATCTCCGTGCTTGCGGCTTTCTGATCGCGGACGGCGTGCTGCCGTCGAACGAAGGCCGCGGCTACGTGCTGCGCCGGATCATGCGCCGGGCCATGCGCCACGCGCACATGCTGGGCGCCGAGGAGCCCTTGATGCACCGGCTGGTGCCGGCACTGGAGCGCGCCATGGGCCAGGCCTATCCCGAACTGGCGCGCGCCGAGGCCTTGATCACCGAGACGCTCAAGCTCGAGGAGACCCGCTTCAAGCAGACCCTCGACCGCGGCCTCAAACTGCTCGAGGACGAGACCGCGACGCTGGGCGAGGGCGCGGCGCTGGCCGGCGAAGTGGCGTTCAAGCTCTACGACACCTACGGTTTTCCGCTCGATTTGACCCAGGACATTCTGCGCGGCCAGGGGCGGTCCGTGGACGAGGCGGGCTTCAACGCGGCCATGGACAAGCAGCGCGAGGCGGCGCGCAAGTCCTGGGCCGGCTCCGGCGATGTGACCGAGGATCGCGTCTGGCTGGAGCTGCGCGAGCGGGTCGCCGCCAGCGAGTTCCTGGGCTACGAGACGGAATCCGCCGAGGGCCAGATCGAGGCCATCGTGGTGGAGGGCCAGCCGGTCGACAAGGCGGCGGCCGGTACCGAGGTCGCCGTGGTTCTGAATCAGACGCCCTTCTATGCGGAGTCCGGCGGCCAGATCGGCGATACCGGCGTGATGTTCGGGCCGGACGGCTTCGAGGTCGCGCTGCGCGACACGGTGAAGCGGGCCGAGGATCTGCACGTGCACCTCGGCACCGTCAAGAAGGGCGCGATCGCCGTGGGCGACGTGGCCGAGCTGCGCGTCGACGGCAACCGCCGCACCAAGCTGCGGGCCAATCACTCGGTCACGCATCTCGCGCACGAGGCGCTGCGCCGCCGCCTGGGCGACCATGTGACGCAGAAGGGTTCGCTGGTCGCGGCCGACCGCATGCGCTTCGACTTCAGCCATCCCAAGGCGTTGACGCCCGAGGAGATCCGCGACATCGAGGACGACGTCAACGCCCGCATCCGGGGCAACCAGGAGGTGGTCACCCGCCTGATGGAGCCGGATGCGGCGGTCGAGGCCGGGGCGCTGGCGCTGTTCGGCGAGAAATACGGCGAGGAGGTCCGGGTGGTGTCCATGGGCGACGACCCGGGACGGGAGTTCTACTCGACCGAGCTGTGCGGCGGCACCCATGTGCGGCGCACGGGGGATATCGGCCTGTTCAAAATCGTCGGCGAAGGTGCCGTCGCGGCCGGCGTGCGCCGGATCGAGGTGCTGACCGGTGCCGCGGCCGAGGCCCATGTCGCGGCGGAAGAACAGGCGTTGGCGGACGCGGCGGCCGCCCTCAAGGTGGCGCCGGGCGAGCTTGCCGAGCGGGTCAAGGCCCTGCTCGACGACCGTAAGCGCCTCGAGCGGGAACTGTCCGAGGCGCGCAGGGCTGCCGCCAGCGGCGGCGGGCCGGCCACCGGCCCCGAGGTGCGCGAGATCGCCGGGATCAAGTTCTCGGCCCGCGATCTGCCCGACGTGCCCGCCAAGGAGCTAAGGCCCATGGCGGATGACCTCAAGCGCAAGATCGGCTCGGGCGTCGTCGCCATCGCGTCTGCGACCGATGGCAAGGCCTCGCTGGTCGTGGGGGTAACGGACGATCTGACCGACCGCTTCAGCGCCGTCGACTTCGTGCGCGCGGGCGCGTCGGCCTTGGGCGGCAAAGGCGGCGGCGGCCGGGCGGACATGGCCCAGGCCGGCGGTCCCGATGCCGCCGCAACGGCGGCCGCGCTGGACGCGGTCGAGCAGGCCTTGGCGGCGGCGGTGGGGGGAGAGGCCGCCTGATTCTTGTTCATGGCAAGAGAGGAGACACCGCTCATGGGTCGCATGGTCTCCGCAATCCTCCTGGTCGCCGTCGTCGCCTTAGCCGGCGCGGCGGCGCAGTCCTACTACCGTCTCACCAGCGGTCCCACCTTCGTCGACAACCTGGTCCAGCGGATGGCCGGCAAGACGCCCACCATGACGGAGTTGGGCCGCAAGGCCGACGAGATGCTGGACAAGGCCAGGGACGCGGTCGAGGAGATGGAGTGACGGCCGCAACAGCGCGTATTGCGGTCGGCGCCCGATGATGGACCGCCTGGCCGCGGCGCTGCGGCCCGCGGGCCTCACCATACGCGGCGGCTTTCATCCCGAGCGGCGCGACCGCGTGCCGGCTTTCGCGGACGGCACGCCGGCCGGCACCGTGGTCATGATCGGCAATGCCGGACCGGCCATGTGGCAGGCCTTCTCGGCGGCCGGGCCGGACGTCGGCGCGGACCACCCGCTGGACGGCTGGCTCGAGCCGCTGCTGCGTGCGGCCGCGGCCGCAGTGGGCGCCGAGCCGGTCTTTCCCAAGGACGGCCCGCCCTATCCGCCGTTCCCCCAATGGGCGCAACGGGCCGAGCCCGTGCATGTCTCGCCCCTGGGCATCCTGATCCATCCCGAATATGGCCTCTGGCACGCCTACCGGGCGGCCTTCCTGTTCACCGAGACGTTGGCGTTGCCGCCCGCCGACACGCGGCCGAGCCCGTGTCTGAGCTGCGCGGACAAACCCTGCCTGGGCGCCTGTCCGGTCGCGGCCTTCGGCGCGGACGGCTTCGACGCGGCGGCTTGCGCCGGGCATATCGAGGCGCCGGCAGGGCGGGACTGCGTCGATGGCGGCTGCCTCGCCCGGCGCGCCTGTCCGGTCGGACGCGATTATCTCTACGCCCCGCCACAGGCCCGCTTCCACATGGAGAAGTTCCGCGCCGCCATGCGCCGGCATCTCGCGGCCGAAGGCGGGGTTTGACCGCCCGGGCGGATCGCTTAAGCTGCGCCCCGATCGAACGCGGCTGCAGCACAAGGGACAGTTCATGAAATTCTCCGGCACCGACAGCTATGTGGCGACCGAGGACCTGATGGTGGCGGTCAACGCCGCCGTGACCCTGGAGCGCCCGCTCCTGGTGAAGGGCGAGCCCGGCACCGGCAAGACCATCCTGGCGCACGAGATCGCCAAGGCGCTTGAGCGGCCGCTGATCGAGTGGCACATCAAGTCGACCACCAAGGCCCAGCAGGGGCTCTACGAGTACGACGCGGTCTCGCGCCTGCGCGATTCCCAGCTTGGCGACGAGCGGGTGCACGAGATCGCCAACTACATCGTGCCCGGCAAGCTCTGGGCCTCCTTCGAGTCCGAGACCCGGCCGGTGCTGCTGATCGACGAGATCGACAAGGCGGACATCGAGTTCCCGAACGATCTCTTGTTGGAGCTCGACCGCATGGAGTTCTACGTCTACGAGACGCAGCAGCGGATCGAGGCCAGGCACCGGCCCATCGTGATCATCACCTCTAACAATGAGAAGGAGCTGCCGGACGCCTTCCTGCGCCGCTGCTTCTTCCACTACATCCGCTTTCCCGACCGCGAGACCATGGAGGCGATCGTCGAGGTGCACTTCCCGGGTATCAAGCGCCAGCTCCTGCGCGAGGCGCTGAACGCGTTCTACGAGATCCGCGAGGTGCCGGGCCTGAAGAAGAAGCCCTCGACCTCAGAGCTGCTCGACTGGCTCAAACTCTTGTTGGCCGAGGACGTGCCGCCCGATGCGCTGCGCACCCGGGACAGCAAGGAGCTGATCCCGCCGCTACACGGCGCGCTCTTGAAGAACGAGCAGGACGTGCACCTGTTCGAACGTCTCGCCTTCATGGCCCGCCGCGAGCAGCGCGGCAACTAAATCAGAGTGCCGGACAAGATAAGGATCGGGATCAATGCGGCATCTTGACCTCTTCATCCTTCGAGACGCTCCTGTGGAGCTCCTCAGGATGAAGTTGTGCGGAGATCGGCGCCTTCACTGGCTTCGTCCTGAGGAGGCCCGACGGGCCGTCTCGAAGGGCGAAGCGGATCGAGGCTAGCAACCGCGATGTTCATCGACTTCTTCCTCTCGCTGCGCAAGGCCGGGGTGCCGGTCTCACTCAAGGAGTATCTCGCGCTGGTCGAGGCGATGGAGAAGGAAGTCGCATCCTACAATGTCGATGATTTCTACTATCTCGGCCGCGCCACCCTGGTGAAGGACGAGCGCAACCTCGACAAGTACGACCGGGTCTTCGGTCATGTCTTCAAGGGTCTGGAACCGCCGCCGGACGGGGAGGTGGCCGAGATCCCCGAGGAATGGCTGCGTAAGATGGCCGAGGCCGTGCTGACCCCCGAGGAGAAGGCCCAGATCGAGGCCATGGGCGGGTGGGAGAAGCTCATGGAGGAGCTCCGGAAACGCCTCGCGGAGCAGACTGGGCGCCACCAGGGCGGCAGCAAGTGGATCGGTACCGCCGGGACGTCGCCCTACGGCGCCTATGGCTACAACCCCGAGGGCGTGCGCATCGGCCAGGACGGCAACCGCAACAACCGGGCGGTCAAGGTCTGGGACAAGCGCGAGTTCCGCAATCTCGACGACCAGGTCGAGCTGGGCACGCGCAACATCAAGGTCGCGCTGCGCCGGCTCCGGCGCTTCGCCCGGGAAGGGGCGGCGGTGGAGCTGGACCTGCCCGACACCATCCGCTCGACCGCGCACAACGGCGGCTGGCTCGATCTCAAGATGGTGCCCGAGCGGCACAACACGGTGAAGGTCCTGATGTTCTTCGACGTGGGCGGCTCGATGAGCCCCCATGTGCGCACCTGCGAGGAGCTGTTCTCGGCGGCGCGCACGGAGTTCAAGCATCTTGAGTTCTTCTATTTCCACAACTGCCCCTATGACGCGGTCTGGCGCGACAACCGGCGGCGCTTCGACGAGACCATGCCGACCTGGGACGTGCTGCACACCTACCCGCATGACTACAAGCTGATCTTCGTGGGCGACGCGTCCATGAGCCCCTATGAGATCACCGTGCCCGGCGGCAGCGTCGAGTATTGGAACGAGGAGTCGGGCGAGGTCTGGATGCGGCGCATGACCCAGACCTACCCCAAGGCGGTCTGGCTCAACCCGGTGCCCAAGCGCCATTGGCCCTACACGCCTTCGATCGGCATGCTCGGCGAGCTCATGGAAGGCCGCATGTTCCCGCTCACCCTCGAAGGCCTCGACGACGCCATGCGGGAGCTGAGCCGGTAGCGCCAGCGCCGCGGTTCGGAGGGACGCTCGGGCCGTGACCCTCGTCCACCAGATCGTGCTTTACGCTGCCCTGATCTTTCTCGGGCTCAGCCTCCTGATCCCCGGCGTCATCGGCGTCGTCCGCCCGGAGACCTCGGCCGCCGGCAAGCTCGTCGCGGAAGGTGTGGACGCCCAGAGCCATCTCCGCGCCCTGAACGCCATGATGGCCGCGGTCGGTGCGCTGGCGCTCTGGGCCTGCATCGATCTCGCGGGCGCGCGCACGCTCGTCCTGGCGCTGGGGGTGATCCTCGGGGCGCTGGTGCCCGCGCGGCTTTGGTCCGTCGCGCGGGACGGCGCGCCGGGGGCGATGACCTGGGTCTACATCGTCGTCGAAGCGGCGCTCGCCGCGCTGTTCCTGCTCTGGCCGCCGCCGGCGTGACGACGCGTCCGAGCTTGACAAGGGCGCGCCCCGACCCCGACACTCGCCTGATCGGATATCTGGCTTGAACGGGTGGAGCGATGACGGTCAGGCACCTTGTTCTCGGCGCGGCGGCGGTCGGCCTCGTCGCTTGCGCGGGCGCCCCGGAGGTGGACTACAACACCTATGACGCAGTGGTGATCTCCTACCACACTTGGTCCGGCGAGCGCGCCCAGGCGGACGCCAAGGCGGCGGAGGCCTGTTCCGCCTACGGACGGACCCCCCGGTTCGTGACGATCACGGAGGATCCGGTCTATGGAGATTCGGCAACGTTCATGTGCCACTCGAAGTTGCCGCTGTAGTTTTTTGTTTCCTATTGGAAATGAGCTCTCGAACTCAGCGCAATAGAGCCTCGCGAAAGCGCTCCTTGAGTTCGACGCCATCCCGCGGCGGCAACGCCAGCGGCAGCTCTTCCGCCCGCACCTTGATGCTATAGAACACCGGCCCCGGCGCCTCGCGCAGGTCCCGGATCGCGGCCTCGAGGTCCGCTTGCGCGCGTGCCTCGCCGATGACGGGAAAGCCCGCCGCCTTGGCCATGCCGGCCAGGTCCACGCCGGCGGCGGTGTGGGTCTGCTGCATGCCGGTCTCGCCGTAGTGCTCGTTGTCGAGCACCGCGACCGCGAGATTCCCCGGCGCCTGCGCCGCCGCCGTGGCCAGGCTGCCGAGCCCCATCAGCATGTCGCCGTCTCCGGTGACCACCAGCACGCGGCGGTCCGGCTGGGCCAGCGCCAAGCCCAGGCCGACCATGACGCTGCCGCCCATGGCGCCCCACATCGGGAAGTTCAGGTCGTGGTCGCCTGCCGCGGTGACGTCCCAGGCCGGCGCGCCCAACCCGGCCACCACCAGGAGATCGTCCCGGTCGGCGAGCAGGGCCGCCACCACCTCGCGCCGGCGCAGGGGATAGGCTTCGCTCCGCGCCCCGATCATGAGCCGTCCTCGAAGGTCTTGACGCCGATGACCTGCTGGCCGATCAGGACCGCGGCGCGGCCCCCGCGATGGAACACGTGGTCCGCCGCCGCCGCGGCGGCCGGACCGGCTTCGCCGGCGATCGCCGCATGCTCGACCCGCATGCCGGAGAGCCGCAGCACGTCGCCGGCGATGTGGCCCATGGGCACCTGCCAGGGGTTGGTCTCGCCGCTCTCGCCCCGCATGGTCACCACCATCAACAGGGGGAAGGCGCAGGTCTTTGCCAGGGACAGCATGTTGATGCAGTTGCCGACGCCGCTGCTCTGCATCAACAGCGCGCCCCGCCGACCCCCGAGCCAGGCACCCGCCAGAAGCGCGATTCCTTCCTCTTCCGTGGTCAGCGGCACCAACGGCATGTCCGCGTCGTTCCGGCAGAGATCCAAGAGGCGGATCAGGCCGGCGTCCGGCACATGGGCGATCATGCGGACGTCGAACCCGCGCAGCACGCGGAAGACGTCGACCGACCAGTCGATGTGGGTTTCCCTCATCGGCGTGGACTCCGGCCGGCTCTTGCGCTTGCCTCGGCTATCCCATCCGGGCCTGCAGGTTCTCGTCCAATGCGTCGAGGAACTGGTTGGTGGTCAGCCACTTCTGGTCCGGCCCGATCAGCAGGGCCAGATCCTTGGTCATGGAGCCCGACTCGACGGTGTCCACGCAGACCCGCTCCAGCGTCTCGGCGAACTTGACCACCTCGGGCGTGTCGTCGAACCGGCCGCGATAGGCGAGCCCACGGGTCCAGGCGAAGATCGAGGCGATCGGGTTGGTCGAGGTCTCCTTGCCCTTCTGGTGTTCCCGATAGTGCCGGGTGACCGTGCCGTGCGCCGCCTCGGCCTCGATCGTCTGGCCGTCGGGCGTCATCAGCACCGAGGTCATCAAGCCCAAGGAGCCGAAGCCCTGGGCCACCGTATCGGACTGCACGTCGCCGTCGTAGTTCTTGCAGGCCCAGACGAAGGCGCCCGACCATTTCAGCGCTTGGGCCACCATGTCGTCGATCAGCCGGTGCTCGTAGGTGATGTTCGCGTCGCGGAACTTATCCGCGAACTCGGCCTCGAAGACCTCCTGGAACAGGTCCTTGAAGCGGCCGTCATAGGCCTTGAGGATGGTGTTCTTGGTCGAGAGATAGACGGGATAGCCGCGGTTGAGGCCGTAGTTCATGCAGGCCCGGGCGAAGCCGCGGATCGAGTCGTCCAGGTTGTACATGGCCAGCGCCACGCCGCCGCCCGGGAAATCGAACACCTCGTGCTCGACCGTCTCGCCGTTCTTGCCCTCGAAGGTCAATGTCAGCTTGCCTTCGCCGGGCACGACGAGATCGGTCGCCCGATACTGGTCGCCGAAGGCGTGACGGCCGATGATGATGGGCTCGGTCCAGCCGGGCACCAGCCGCGGCACGTTCTTGCAGACGATGGGCTCGCGGAACACGGTGCCGCCGAGGATGTTGCGGATCGTGCCGTTCGGCGAGCGCCACATCTTCTTGAGGTTGAACTCCTCGACCCGCGCCTCGTCCGGCGTGATCGTCGCGCATTTGACGCCGACGCCGTATTCCTTGATCGCGTTCGCCGCCTCGACGGTGATCTGGTCGTCGGTCTCGTCCCGCTTCTGAATGCTGAGGTCGTAGTATTTCAGGTCGATATCCAGATACGGCAGAATCAGCTTGTCCTTGATGAACTGCCAGATGATGCGGGTCATCTCGTCGCCGTCGAGTTCGACGACCGGGTTCGCGACCTTGATCTTGCTCATGGGTTTTTGCTCTCTTTTTCCGTGTTGCGGCTCGGCACGGGAGGGACGGAATTCCGCGCGCGCAAAATATCACCTGAGCCCCGGACCGCAAGCGCGGGCCGCGCGGAATCTTGGGATCAGAGACGCTCGGGCGCCGGCGTGACCTGTGGCGCCGGCGCGGCACGCAAGGCGGCAAGGATGCCGTCGACCGTGTCCGCCATCTCGAAGAGATGCGTATGGGCCGCGCGCACATAGCCCTCGGCCGCGGCCGCGCGCACCAGATCGAGCAAGGGCTGCCAATAGGCCTCGATATTGGCCAGCACGATCGGCTTGTCGTGCAGGCCGAGCTGCTTCCAGGTGATCATCTCGAAGGCTTCGTCGAGCGTGCCGAGCCCGCCCGGCAGGATCACGAAGCCGTCCGAGAGCTCGAACATCCGGCGCTTGCGGGTGTGCATGCTGTCGACCACGATCATCTCGTCCAGATCGGGATGCGCGCGTTCCGCGCTCTCGAGATGTTCCGGAATGACGCCCGTGACCCGGCCGCCGCCCGCCAGGACCGCGTCGGCCAGTATGCCCATCATGCCAATGCGCCCGCCGCCATAGACCAGGCGAATGTCACGCGCGGCCAAGGCTGCGCCCAGCGCGCGCGCCGACCGGGCGTGTGCCTGTGTGCGGCCCACGGCCGAGCCACAGTAGACGCAAACGGATCGGAGTTCTGACACGGCATCGCCCTCGGAGTGGTGGGCGACGGTTTGTTCCCTATCGGCCGCCGGATGTCAATTACTGGAAGCGGCGCCCGCCCGGGTCCGTCGGCGCCTGGTCCTCGGCGGGACCGTGCGGCTCCGCCGCTGCGGCGCCGTCCGCGAGCAGATGGGCCAGGAGCTCCAAGGTCGGCTTGACGGCCAGCAGGAGCTCGGTCGCCGCCAGCAGGACGGCGGCGGCGGTGACCGGCTTGTCGACCTCGACCGAGCCCATGAGCCGGATATGCTGATCGTCGGACAGATAGTATTGCGCGGCGCCGAGGAGATTCGCAGCGCGCAGAACGGTGGCGACGTTGAGCCGCCGGGCCGGGCCCTCGGAGGTGAAGGGCAGCGGGCCCAGATCGCAGGACACGACCAGTTGGGCCGGCGTCGCCGCCCGATCCACGGTGGCCTGGAACAGGATGCCCATATGCTCGAACGAAAACGAGAGGCTTTCCGGCGCGTCCAGCCGAATCCGGCCGTCCGCCATCACCCGTATGGACTTCAGCTCGATGGGGGGAACGATGCCCGCGAACACATCCAACTGTCCTGGGCCGGCGCCGTCGGTGGGTTCGACTTCGGTCACGGGCCTGATCCTGTTGCGGGCGGGGACACGGAAGGACGAAGGCCAAGTATTCGGTCCGCTGCCTTAACAAAAGGTTACGGCCCCGGACCCGGCCGTCCATGCTGCCCGACAACCCCTTAACGGGACGGGCCGCCGGAGCTACAATCCCCGCTATGCAAGCCCACTCGCGATACGTCTGAAGCCGTGCTCGATACGGTCCTGGTGCCGATCAACCGGGCCGGCTGGCCCTTCATCGCCCTGTTTGCGCTGGCCTCGCTGCTGCTCGGTCTGCTGTACGCGCCGCTCGGCTGGGCCGGCCTGGTGCTGACGCTCTGGTGCGCCTACTTCTTTCGCGACCCGGCCAGGGTGACCCCGGTGCGCGACGGCCTGGTGGTCAGCCCGGCGGACGGGGTGGTCCAGTCGGTCGGGCCCGCTGTGCCGCCCGTGGAGCTGGGCCTCGCGGGCGGCGAACGGATGCGGGTCAGCATCTTCATGAACGTGTTCGACGTGCACGTGAACCGCGTCCCGGCCAGCGGCACCGTGACCCGCTGCGCCTACACCAAGGGCCGGTTCATCAACGCCTCGCTGGACAAGGCGAGCGAGCACAACGAACGGATGGCGGTGGCCATGCGCACGGACGACGGCCGCGAGCTCGCCTTCGTGCAGATCGCCGGCCTGGTGGCCCGCCGCATCAAATGCGAGCTGGCCGAGGGGCAGGCGGTGCTGGCCGGCGCCCGCTTCGGCCTGATCCGCTTCGGATCGCGGGTCGATGTCTACCTGCCCGAAGGCATCGCGCCGCTGGTCATGACGGGCCAGCGCAGTGTCGCGGGCGAGACGGTGCTAGCCGATAACCGGGCGCAGGAACCGGCACGACAAGGGGAGGTGCGTTGATGGCGGCGAGCAGGCGACGGCGGCTGAAAGAGCTGTCGATCAACAAACTGCTGCCGAACGTCCTGACGGTGCTGGCCTTGTGCGCCGGGCTCACCGCCATCCGTTTCGGACTTCAGGAGCGCTGGGAAGCGGCCGTCTGGGCGGTCATCATCGCCGGCATCTTCGACGGATTGGACGGCCGCATCGCGCGGCTTCTGCGTAGCAGCAGCAAGTTCGGCGCGGAACTCGACTCCCTGTCCGACGTGGTCAGCTTCGGCGTGGCCCCGGCCTTCGTGCTCTATCTCTGGACCATGAACGATGCCGGCCACGCCGGCTGGGTGCTGGTGCTGCTGTTCACCGTCTGCTGCGGGCTCAGGCTCGCGCGCTTCAACACCATGCTGGGAGAGCCCGATCCGCCCTGGGCGCACAACTTCTTTACGGGCGTGCCGGCGCCGGCCGCGGCCGGTCTGGTGCTGCTGCCGATGATCCTGTCGTTCCTGTTCGGCGACACCTATCTGCGCCACCCGATCGTCAACGGCGCGGTGCTCTTGATGGTCTCGGGCCTGATGGTGTCCCAGGTTCCGACCTATTCGTTCAAGACCTCGAAGGTGCCCTATCGGCTGGTGCTGCCCAGCCTCCTGCTGGTCGGCTTGCTGGCGGCCTTCGCGACCAGCCGACCGTGGGTCACGGTCAGCCTGATCGGCCTCGCCTATGTATTGAGCATACCGCTCAGCGTCCGCGCCTATCGCAAGCTCAAATCGCAGATGGCCGAGCGCGACGCAGAGGCCGCCGGGGTCACGCCGCTGGCGCCGTTCCGAGACCGAGGCGAGCGTGCATCGAGAGGTGATAAAGGCCATCCTTGATCGTGCGCGCAAAGCCTTGCTGGATCGCCTCGTCCAGCGCCGCGCGCTCGTCCGCGGTGGCGTCCGCGAGACGCGGACCCAGGCCCATATCCACCTGCGCCTGCCAGAACGGCTGGGCGGCCGGGATCTGCGGCGCGAACCTTAGGCTGACCTCCTTGGCGTCCGCGAAGCCTGCTTCGGCCATGAGCGCCGCGAGCCGGCCGCTCTCGGCAAAGGCGAACGGCGTCTCGTAGTCGATCTTCTCGTCTTCGGCGCCGAACACGTCGGCGGCGGCGCCGGCCAGCACGTCGAACATCGTGCACTCGGCGCGCGGTCCCCAGACCATGAAGGCGGCGCGGCCGCCGGCAACCAGAACGCGCCGGACCTCGGCGAGGGCGCGCTCGGGGCGGGGGCTGAACATCAGACCGAACCGGCAGGTCACCCGGTCGAAGCGCGCATCGTCAAAGGGCATGGCCTCCATGTCGACGATCTCGAACCCCATGTTGGCGAGCCCGGCCGCCTTCGCCCGGCGCTCGGCTCCGGCCAGCATTTCACCGGACAGATCGGACGCGCAGACCGTGCCCTCCGGGGCGACCAGGCGGGCGATGGTTAGGGCCGGCTCGCCGGCGCCGGAGGCGAGATCGAGCACATGCTGTCCCGGCTGGATGCCGGCGGCCTCGAGCATGGGACGGTTGAGCGTGTCCGCCATCTCGGCGAGGGCGTCGGCATGGCGGTCCCAGTACTGGCCCCGCTCGCCCCATATGCGGCGGACGCTCTCCTTGCGGGCGTCCGCATCCTGGTCCTGCATGGTCTGGCCTCCTTGTGGCGCGGGCGGCGGGTCACTCGAAGTCGATGAAGCCGATGATCATGTCGATGTTCTGACCGTCCGAGGCAAGCGGGCAAATCAGCCGGCAATAGGTCATGTGTTCCTTGTCCGCATAGGTCGCCGTGAGCCGGGCATAGTGGGGCTTGCGCGTCTCGACCATCTCCAAATACCCGGGCAGCACCTCTTGCAGATAGTCGTCGTCATAGGCTTCATCCATCCACAAGCCCGAGATGTCGCGCCCAAAACGCTCGACGAGGGTGCTGCCGACCAGGCGAAAGCGAATCCGCGGCTTGCCGGCGTCCCAGACCACATCCGCCAGGAAAATCCGCGGCAACAACTTTGAGATGTCGATCGGGTCGACCTGTTTCCGGCTCGGCAGCCCGTCTTTCGGCTTCTTCGCCGCCCAGTAGGCGTAGAGCTCTCTGGCGCCCGGATGCCAGTCCGCCGGCGGCGCCATTTTTCTCGTCCGGCCCGTCATTTGCCCCTCTGACCACCCGCGGCCCTCTGGACCGCTGTCCACCTTAGGCAGATCTACCTAGGTCCTATTTGAGGCCAATGGCGCGGCAAGGCAAGCGTTCCTTAACTGGCCGGGCGTAGCCTGCTGAGATCAGCGGCTCTAGAGGGGGATCTCCCATTCACGCTCTCCTCAAGTCTCTCCTGATCGGAGCGATCGTCGTAGGCGCGGGGATCGTGGGCTGGTGGCTCTCGGAATCCTTGGGCAACGGCGGAGACCGCCTGCCGCCGGCCTCCGCATCGATCGCCGATGAGGTCGAGAGCGCCGCCAAGCCCCGCGAAGAGCCGGAGCCAGATGCGGAGGTCGGGTCCGACGAGATGGTCATCCGGACCCGGCGTCAGGGGGCGCACCATGTGGTCGACGCGGAGCTCTTCGGGCCCGCGGGCGGTTCGGTCGAGGTCGAGCTGGTGGTGGACACCGGGGCGAGCCTGCTGGTGCTGCCGGCATCGTTGATCGATCAGCTCGGGATCGACCCCCTCGAACTGGAGCCGGGGCGGGCGCAGACCGCACGCGGGGTCGTGCGCACGCAGCTCGGCCGGCTCGATCGGGTCTCGCTGATGGGCGAGGGCGATCAAGTGGCGTCCGACGACGTGGAAGTGGCCTTCGTGCGCGACGGGCATCTCGGCGGCATGGCGCTCTTGGGGATGAGCTTTCTTGGCCGGTTCCGCCTGATGATCGATGACGCAGAGGATTCGATCACGCTGATCGAGCGTTATTGATCCGACTGGCCGGCCCCCGCCGGCCTCCCTATAACTCCCGGCATGGAAACGGTCCTGAACGTCGCCTTCCCGGTGTTCGCGGTGACCCTGTGCGGCTATTTGGCGGGCCGGTTCGGCGTCCTGGGACCGGCCAGCTCCGAGGCGCTCAATCGGTTCGTGTTCTATTTCGGCCTGCCGCCGCTGTTCTTCATCTCCATGGCGCGTGTCCCGGTCGCCGAGGTGCTGAACTGGCCGTTCATCGGCGCCTTTTGCGTCGCCACCGCGGCAACCGCGGCGATCGCCTGCGCGGGCGGCCGGCTCATCTTCGGCGTGCGCGGGGCCCCCTTGAGCCTGCACGGGCTGAGCGCCGTGTTCGGCAACACCGGCTATATGGGCATCCCGATCTTCATCGCCGCCTTCGGCCCGGAGGGCGCGCTGCCGGCGATCGTGTCCACGGTGATCGGCGCGGCTCTGGTCCTGGGAATCTCGCTGATCTTCCTGGAGCTGGGGCGGATCGAGGGTGCGCCCGTGGCCCGGCTCGGCGAGACGTTCCGGGCCGTCCTCCTCAATCCCCTGCTGCTGGCGCCGGTGGCGGGCCTCCTGGTCTCGGCCCTGGGCATCGCGGTACCGGTGCCGATCGCCCGGCTCTGCGACCTCTTGGGGGCCGCGGCCGCGCCGGGCGCGCTCTTCGCCATGGGCATGTTCCTGGTCGGCTGTCCGGTCGCCGCGGGGCTCGGCGAGGTCTCCTGGCTGGTGGTCATGAAGCTCGCCGTCCAGCCGCTCCTGACCTGGTGGCTGGTGACCGCGGTCTTTCCGGTGGAGCCCTTCTGGGCCGCCTCGGCCGTCGTGCTCGCCGGTCTACCGACCGCGACGCTGGTCTTCGTCCTCGCCCAGCAATACGGCGTCTACACCCAGCGCAGCTCGTCCGTGATCCTGATCTCGACCGTGATCTCGGTCGTGACCGTCTCCGCGAGCATGCTGTTGTTGGCCTGAGCGCGCCCGCGGCGCGCCGCCCGCCGCTCAGTCGAACAGGGCGTCGATATCGGACTGCGAGATGGCCTCGCCGGGGAGCTGCGGGCCGTCCAGCAGCACCTCGTCCGGGTCTTTGGCCGCGGCCGCGTCGCCGGCCAACTTGTCGGCCAGGTCCTCGATCTCGTCGCGGCCCCAGAGCTCGACCATGGCGTCGACATGCTTGGCGACAAAATCCAGGGACCCCATGACCTTGGAGATCCGCTGGCCGGTGATGTCCTGGAAGCTGCAGGCTTCCAGCATCTGGGTGGTCTGCTCGGTGATCGAATCGCAGAGCTCGTTGCGGGCGTCGGCGCTCTCGGCTTCGCGCAGCTTGTCGACCGAGGTCTCGACCGATTCGGTGGCCTGCAGGATCGTGTTGGTGGCGTTCTCGGTGGCCTCGACGATGGCGTCGAGCTGCACGGTCATGCCGGAGAAGGTCTTGGGATTGCCGCCTTCATGCTTGGAGATGGCGGTGATCTCTTCGCGCAGCCGCTGGATGTATTGGAACAGGTTAAGGATTTCCGAACGGAGCTGCGCTTCGGGAATTTCGGTCATTGTCGCCTCGTCTCGCCTCGACGCCCATTGGGATCGGCGCATCCTAGGAATTAACCTTCAACAAATGGTTACGAGCAGGCGTCGGGGCAGCAGTGCCGGCGCGGTCGCCGGGCGCGTCGACGCTCGCCGAAGGCTCATATCACCGAGAAGTGTAAGTTTGGCTGGGGGACCTGGATTCGAACCAGGACTGCGCGGTCCAGAGCCGCGAGTTCTACCGTTAAACTATCCCCCAATCGGGCCACGCGCGCGGCGTCGCATTGGAGCGCGGGGCAGGGCGCCCGGGGCGCCGCCGGCAGGCCATAGCATGGCCCTCTTTACACGCGGTTAAACATATGGCGGACGCCGCCCGCGCGCGCAACCCGGAATCCGCCTGCGTCAGCGCCTGCCATCACCATTGGCCTGCGGACAAGCCTTTGTATACAGTGCGCCACGGAGGGACGACAAGACGACGCAGGGAGCAAGTCGCGCCTTGGCCGACGTAACCGGCAGCACGAGCGAAGCGGGCAGACAGCGGCGCCAGCCCGGCGCGCGCAGGCGTCCGCGCCGAGCCGGCAAGAAACCGGCGCCGCCCCTTTACGCGGCGGTCGATCTGGGCACCAACAATTGCCGTCTGCTGGTGGCCCGGCCGCACGGGCGCGGCTTTCGCGTGGTCGACGCGTTCTCCCGCATCGTGCGCCTCGGCGAGGGCCTGGCCGAGCGCAGGGAGCTGTCGCAGGCGGCGATCGACCGCACGCTCTCGGCGCTCAAGGTATGCGCCCGCAAGATCCGGCGGAACGGCGTGTCGCGGGCGCGCAGCGTGGCGACAGAAGCCTGCCGCCGGGCGCGGAACTGCGGCGATTTCCTCACCCGGGTCGAGCGGGAGACCGGCCTCAAGCTCGAGATCATCAGCGCCCGGGAGGAGGCGGATCTGGCCTTCAAGGGCTGCCTGCCACTGTTGGACGGCGCGGCCCGGGAAGGGCTGGTCTTCGACATCGGCGGCGGCAGCACCGAGCTGATCCGGCTCGAACGGGACGGCGACGACCATCGGCTCCTGACCTCGGTCTCACTGCCCTTCGGCGTGGTCAACCTGTCCGAGCGGTTCGGCGGCCGGGATCTCGCCCCCTCCGCCTATCAGACGATGGTGGCGTCGGTGGCCGAGATGATGGCGCCGATGACGGATCGGGTCGGGCCGCAGACCCCCGGCGGCAACGGTCAGATGCAGCTCATCGGCACCTCCGGCACGGTCACCACGCTGGCCGCCATGCATCTGCGCCTGCCGCGGTACGACCGGACCAAAGTGGACGGCCGCTATCTCAGCTTCGCCGATCTCGCCGCGGTTCGCGGCCGCCTGCTGGCGATGAGCTATGAGGACCGGGTCGGGCTCGCCTGCATCGGCCGGGACCGGGCGGACCTTGTCCTGGCCGGCTGCGCCATCCTCGACGCCATCTGCCAAATGTGGCCGGCCGGGCGGCTGTGCGTCGCCGACCGGGGGCTCCGGGAGGGCATTCTGCTGGGCCTGATGCGGCCGCACTGCGCGGCGGTGCGGCGGGCGCGCGGCTGACCCCCGCGATGGCGCGATGAGCCGGGCGCGCGGCGGACGGCCGGGCGGGCGCGGAACCACGGTGCGGGTGCGCACGGCGCGCGGCCGCAAGGCGTCCTCGACCCGATGGCTGCAGCGCCAGCTCAACGATCCCTATGTGGCCGAGGCCAAGAAGCGCGGCTACCGGTCGCGGGCCGCCTTCAAGCTCATTCAGATCGACGAGAAGTTCCATCTGCTGCGTCCGGGTGCCACGGTGCTGGACCTCGGCGCCGCGCCGGGCGGCTGGAGCCAGGTCGCCGCCGAGCGGGCCGGGTCCGGCCATGTGGTCGCGGCCGACAGCCAGGCGATGGAGCCGATCGCCGGCGTCACGGTGCTGCGCCTCGACATCTTCGACGCCGACGCCGAGACGCGCCTGCGCGATGCCCTGCCGGACGGCGCCGATCTGGTGCTGAGCGACATGGCGCCCGCCGCGACCGGCCACCCGGACACGGATCATCTGCGCATCGTCGCCCTGGTCGAGGCGGCCTTCGCCGTCGCCGAGGGACTGCTCAAGCCCGACGGCGCCTTCGTCGCCAAGGTCCTGCAGGGCGGCACCGAGGGGGAACTCCTGGCGACGCTCAAGCGGCGCTTCCGCTCGGTCAAGCACATCAAGCCCGCCGCCAGCCGCCAGGACTCGCGGGAGATGTATGTGGTGGCGCAGGGCTTTCGCGAGGGCTAGCAGCCTGCTGAGAAGACGGCCTGGACTGACCGCCCTTACGTCATCCTTCGAGACGCCGCCTTCATCCTGAGGAGGCCTGCAAGGCCGTCTCGAAGGAGAAGGCGGCTCCTCAGGATGAAGAGATCAGTACGGGGATGGGGCATTCAACAAGTCGCTGGCCCGTCAGGCGGTCGCCGCGGTGCCGCCGAGCACCCGCGCGGGGTAGCCCGCCCCGGTCAGCGCGTTCACGATCTCCTCGATGTGCTCCGGGTCCCGCGTCTCCACGACCACGTCCAGATCCGCCATCTTGACCGGCACGTCGTAGAACAGCCGTTGATGGTAGACCTCGACGATGTTGCCGGCCGACTCCCCGATCAGACCGGCCACCTTGGCGAGCGCCCCGGGCTGGTCCGTGATCTCGATGCGGAAGCGCGCCAGACGGCCGGAGAGGGCCAGCCCGCGCATCAGGATCGTGGCCAGGATCCGGGAATCGATGTTGCCGCCGCAGATGACCAGGCCGACGCGACGCCCGGCAAACTGCTCCTTGTTCGTGAGCACGGCGGCGAGCCCGGCCGCGCCGGCCCCTTCGGCGACCGTCTTCTCGATCTCGATCAGCATCAAGACGGCCCGTTCGAGCGCCGCTTCCTCGACCAAGAGAATGCGTTCGACAAGGGCCTCGACGATCGGCCGCGTGAGCGCGCCGGGTGTCTTGACGGCGATGCCTTCGGCGATGGTCGTCCCGCCCGAGGTCGGCGTCCGGTGATGCAGGGCCTGATACATGGAGGGGTAGAGGGTCGCCTCGACGCCGACGATCTCGATCTCGGGCTTGATCGCCTTGGCGGCGATGGCAATGCCGGAGATCAAGCCGCCGCCGCCGATCGGACAGACGATCGTGTCCAGCTCCGGGTCCGCCTCGAGCATTTCCAGGGCGATCGTGCCCTGTCCCGCGATGATCTTGGGGTCGTCAAAGGGGTGAATGAAGGTGAGCCCTTCCTGATCCATGATCTCATGCGCCACGGTGGCCGAGTCGTCCAGAGTATCGCCACGCAGGATCACGCGCGCGCCGAAATTGCGGGTGTGGATGACCTTGTTGAACGGCGTCTGGCGCGGCATCACGATGGTCGCCGGAATGCCCAACGTTTGGGCGTGATAGGCGACGCCCTGGGCGTGATTGCCGGCCGACATGGCGATCACCCCGCGCTGTTTCTGCTCCTCCGTAAGCGAGGCGAGCTTGACGTACGCGCCCCGGTCTTTGAACGAGGCGGTGTACTGCAGGTTCTCGAACTTGAGCACGATCTCGCAACCGCACAGCTTGGACAGCACCCGGGACGGGCTCATCGGCGTCTTGATCACCGCGCCTTCGAGCAGTCTGGCGGCATCCCGAATATCGTCGATCGTGACGGCAAGGGGTGGCGTTTCCATTTGTTATTTCCTTTCTTCGGCCTCCATCGGGGTCAGCACCAGGCGCCGCCCGCCCTTGGCGAGCAGGGTCTCGCGTCCGTGCCCAAGGACAAGATACTCCGAATCCGCCCAGCGCCGGTTCAGGTCGCCATAGTGCGACGACAGCGGGTTGCCGGACTGCCCGGCCGCCTGCATGAACAGAGAGCGCGACAGATCGGAGAGATCGTAGACGGCGCGCAAGCCGGCGCCGTGCACGTGCCGAAATGGGTCGTCGTCATCCGCGAAGGCGGTGGTGCCCCGGTTGACCGTGTAGTCGCCACCATGGGTGGCCGCCCCGAAGGTCGCGTGGCGGCCCACCACCGGCACCAGCTCCAGGACCCGGTGGCGAAACACGGCGCGATGGGCATCGCCCCAACGCCAGGCGGTGATGTCGTCGCCATAGCGGGCCGACAGCTTGGCCAGCGCATCCGCCAGGGCCTGGACGATGCGCCTGTCGCAGCCGTCCGAGGCGTCCCCCGCAGCTGGGTCTGCACACCATCGGCCGCCCTCGGCCAGCATGCCTCCCAGCACCTGCGGACGCAGCCGCATGTAATCCTTGAGGTGCTCGCCCAAGAGCGGCGCGTAGAGCAAGCGGCTCAGCTCGCGGAGCCAAGCGGTGAAAAGGAGCGGCTCCGGACGGGTCCGATCCATGCGGCCGTCCCAGGCGGCCAGCAAGTCGTGCGCCGCGCGGCCTTTCGGATCCGACGGTTCGGCGCGCAGCATCCGCGGCAGCAGTTCGCGCGCCGCGAGCGAAAGGGCGTCGGATTGCAGCGCGGCCGTCCCGCCGAGAGAGAACTTCGGCCGCTCGGCCAGGAGCTGCTCAATCCGTCGGGCGCGATAGGGGGCCTCCCACTCCCGACTGATCAGATAGGGGTAGTCGGGCGCCGTGATCCGGTTGTTGGCGTTGACCAGGACGCCGTCCGCCGGGTTGTAGGCCTGCGGCAACCTGTCGAACGGGATGAAACCCATCCAGTCGTGCTCGCCGGTCCAGCCCGGCACCGGCATGAAGCCGTCGCCCTTGCCGCGGATCGGAATGCGCGCCGGCGCGTAGAAACCGATATTGCCGTCGACATCCGCGTAGACCATGTTCTGCTGCGGCGCCTGCCAGTGCGACAGCGCCGCCTTGAACTCGCTCCAGTTCCCGGCGTGATTGAGCCGATAGCCGGCCTCCGCCGTGTGGTTCTCACCGTTGAGGAAAGCCGCCGCCAGGACGAGTACGTGGCCCTCTCCGGCAACCGCCGGGGCGTCGCCGATGACGTCATTCAGCACCGGGCCGTGCCGGGTCTCGCGCACGGTCATCGCCACGTCCGCATCGCCCCGCACCCGGATGACCTCGGTCCGCGTCACAAACGGCTGCGGCCCGTCCGGGGTCAGATAGCGGCTGGGATCGGCCGGATCGAGCTTCTCGATGAAGAGATCCTGCTGGTCGCCATTGGTCGTGGTGAAGCCCCAGGCGATGCGCCGGTTGTGGCCGAGAATGACGAAGGGCACGCCGGGCACCGTCCCGCCGGTCACGGCGAGCTCGGGGGTCTCGATGCGCACGAGATACCAGAGCCCGGGCGCCGAAAAGCCGAGATGGGGATCGTTGGCCAGGATCGGCTTGCCGGTCTCCGATCGGCGGCCGTCGACCACCCACTGGTTCGAAGCGCTCACATGCCGTGTTTCGCTCGGGAGAGCGGCCCGCAGCTGGTCGAGCGGCAGGCGGCGATAGAGCCCGGCCTGGCGCTGCAGGGTGATCGGGGCCTGCGCCGGGTAACCCGGGTAGAGCACCGAGAGCGCTTCCGCGTCGATCTTCCGAGCCAGCTGCGCCCGCAGCAGCTCCCGCCGCCAGTTGCCCGAGAGCTGCAGCGACATGAGCCCGCCCCAGACGATCGAGTCGACCGGGCGCCAGGGCTCTGGATCGTGCTGCAGCAACAGGAACTCCGGCGGCAGCGACCCCCGATGCCGCGCGATCCAGCTGTTGACGCCGGCCGCGTAGGCGTCGAGGGCGCGGCGGGCCTCCGCCGACAGGCCGGCCAGGCTGGCCTCGGCCAACCGGCCAACACCAAGCGTGCGCATGAAGCGGTCGATCCCCAGACCCCGCTCGCCGATCACTTCGGCAACGCGGCCCTGCGGAACCCGCCGGTTCATCTCCATCTGCCAGAGCCGGTCCTGGGCGTGCACGAAGCCCAGGGCGAAGAACGCATCCGTCTCGGTTTCGGCGAAGATGTGCGGCACGCCGTCCTTGTCCCGGATGATCTCGACCGGCGCCGTGGGTCCGTTGACGGCGAGGATGCCCCGGGTCTCGGGCAGAGATGTGCGCAGCCAGAACCAGCCGGCAGATCCGACAAGGATCAGCAGAACCGCGACCAGACCGAGCCCCCGCCAGAGCCACTTCACTGCGCGCGTGCTCCTGGCACCGGTCCGGCCGTTGTGCTCTGGGGCGCGGGCACCGGTCAGACCACCCGGATCCCGCGGGACAGGGAGGAGAACCGCTCGCAGCCGTCTTCGGTGACGCGCACGGTCTCGGAACAGCCGAATCCGAATTCCCGGTACACCAGGCAGAGCGGCACCAGGTGGAAGGTCATGTTCGGCTCAAGCAACCGCCGTTCTTCGGCGTGCAGGCTGAGGATCTGGCCCTCGCCCCAGTCGGGCGGGTAGTTGACCCCGATCGAGTAGCCGAGACGATGCCGAAAGTATTCGCCAAAGCCCGCCGACTCGATCACCGATCGCGCGGCGCGATCGACCTCGGCGCAGGCAACCCCCGGACGAATGGTCTCGAGCGCCGCCTCGAGCCCGGCGATCACCGCTTCGCCGCAGCGCCGCCAGGCGGGGTCGGGCTCGCCCACGAACATGGTCCGCATCAGCGCGGCGGCATAGCGATACTGGGAACAGGACACCTCGAAATAGACCACGTCATGATCGCCGATCCGTTCGCTGCGGGCCGTCTGATGCGGCAGTGAGGTGCGCGGCCCGGACAGGATGAAGGGCGGCAGCCCCATGTACTCGCCGCCGTTCTCCAAGAGCATCCGGTTGACCTCCGCATTGACGAGGTCGTCCGAGATGCCCGGGCCGACCTTATCCATGCCGGCCTGCACGGCCTTGTCCAGGATCGCCGCGGCCCGGCGCATTATCGCGATCTCCTCGGCCGACTTGATCAGCCGGGCCTCCTCGACCACCCGGGTCGCGTCCACGAACTTCGCCTCCGGCAGGGCCGCCGCAAGGGTCTCGTACTCGTCGACCGTGAAGAACCAGCCCTGCTTCTCGACGCCAACGCGGCCGGCGGCGAGGCCGAGCTCGCGCAGCGTGCGCGCCGTCACGGTCGGCGGATGCTCCCAGTCGTCGAGCGGAACATGGCGGGTGAGCCAGGCATACTCCGGGATGTTCAACTCCTCGAAGCGGCGCAGCACGAAGACCGGCTCGATGCCCGGCGCCAGGATCACACAATGGTACTTGTAATAGCCGGGGCTCTCATAGCCCGTCAGCCAGGTGATGTTCTCCGGTCCGCGCACCAGCAACACGTCGAGCCCGCTCTGGCCCATGCGGGCGAGCACGTCTTCGACCCGGCGCTGGTACTCCGCCAAGCTGAAGCCGAGCCGGTCATGCTGGTTCATCTCGACCACGCCGGCTTCCGCGAGCGTGATGCGCGCAATGCTGTCTTCCGTGCCGAAGGTTGCGTCCATAGCCCTGCCTCCGTGTTCCGTTGACGTCCTGCCGCCGGCGTTGGCGCGACGGACCGAAAACGGCCAGAGGCCCCTCTGCGATCGCCCAAGCTACATTAGCAGCTTTGCCTGCGCGCGGCGCAGCTTGAAGGCGGAATGGGATGCCAGGGTCGCGATCACCACGGCTCCGCCGATGATCGCCTGCGGAGTCGGCATCTCACCGACACCGAGCCAGGTCCAGAATGGCCCGAGGACCGTCTCCAGGAGCGCGAACAGGCCGATCTCGGCGGGCGGCAGATAGCGGGCCCCGGCGAGGAACAACCCGAAGGCAAGCGATTGGGGCAGGAGACCCATGGCCGCGATGATCGCGAAGTCCCGCGCGGGCACGACCACGGTCCCGACGAAGGGCAGCACCAGCAGGGCGACCAGCAAGCCGGACAGCGCCAGAGAGGACAGCATGCTGATCCCGGCGCGGGCGCGGATCAGGGTCAGGTTGGCGGCCATGCAGAGCCCGGCGCCGATCGCCAGGGCGTCGCCGAGCAGGTTGATGGTGCCGAGGGAGCCGGAAATCACCAGCAGAATACCTAGAAAGGTGGCGAAGATGGCGAGCCAGGTCGCCCGATCGACCCGTTCGCGGAGGAAGACCCAGCCGAGGATTGCGGCGAACAGAGGGATGGCGGCGAGAATGACCAGGGTGTTGGCCACCGTGGTCCGCGTGATCGACATGGTGAAGAACAGGATGCTGCCGCTCATCAGCGCGGCGGACAGGATCCCGGCCCAGCCGGCCCGGCCGACCGCGGCCGCCATGCCGCCCGGCCGGCTCAGCTGGACATAGGTGGCGACGGCTGCGAAGCTGATCAGCCCGCGCCAGAACAGGATCTGCATGTCGCTCGCGTCGGTCAGGCGAAACAGCAGACCGTCCGGGCTGATCAGGACCATGCCGCCGGCGGCCAGCGCGATGCCGCGAAGGTGATCGGCGGACTGGCTCAAGAGCGTCCCCTGCGGTAAGGATTGGACCGGGGAGGGTAGTCGGCGGTGGAGATGGCGTCACGCAGTTTTCTGGGACTGGGCCCGCACGGCTTCCACCGGGTGGGCTATACGGAATGGGGCGACGCCGATGCCGCCCGCACGGTCGTCTGCGTGCACGGCTTGACCCGCAACGGCCGGGACTTCGACCACCTGGCCGCGGCGTTGGCCGGCGAGGCCCGGGTGGTCTGCCCGGATGTGGCCGGCCGGGGGGCGAGCGACTGGCTTCCGGTCGCCGAGGACTATGGCTACCCGCAATACTGCGCCGACATGGCGGCCCTGATCGCCCGGCTGGGGGTGGCGCAGGTGGACTGGGTCGGCACGTCCATGGGGGGGCTGATCGGCATGATGCTGGCGGCCCAGCCCAAGACGCCGATCCGGCGGCTGGTGCTCAACGACGTGGGGCCGTTCGTGCCAAAGGCGGCGCTGGAGCGGCTCGGCGGCTATGTCGGCAAGGATCCCCGCTTCGCCGATCTGGAGGGGTTGGAGGCCTATCTCCGGGAGATCTATATGGACTTCGGCGCGCTCAGCGACGACCAGTGGCGGCACCTTGCCGAGCACAGCGCCCGGCAGACCGAGGCCGGCCTGGGCCTGGCCTACGATCCGGCCATCGGCGTGCCCTTGGCCGATCCGGAGACCCTCGAAGACGTGGACATCTGGCCGGTCTGGGACGCCATCACATGCCCGGTGCTGCTGCTGCGAGGGCGGGAGTCCGACGTTCTCCCGGCCGAGGTGGCGGCCGAGATGACCGGTCGCGGACCGGGGGCGGATCTGCGCAACTTCGACAGTATCGGCCACGCACCGGCCTTGATGGACGCGGAGCAGATCGCGCTGATCCGTCAATGGTTGAAGGACGCCTAGGAGAGATCCCCAAACTTGTCTTCCCCGTCCCAGGCGCCAGACTCAGGGTCCGAAGGCACTCGCCCGGATCGGGAAGGCACAGGGTTTCCGCCCATGCAGATGGACGCCGCGATTGACGCGCCGCGCAGCGACCCCAGCGCGCCTCGAAGCGATTCCGGGCCGCTGGCCGAGGCGCCATTTCCGCCCTTCCGGCCCCGATTCCCTTGGATCGGCGCCGACCTGCAGACCCTGCGCAACCGTATTCGCCGGACCGACTGGCCGAGCCTCGGGGCCTGGCCGGGCGAGCGCCTCCGCTTTCCCATGGCCGACGGCACGGGCGACGAGCTGCTGGCGCTGCTGAACCGGCCACTCACCGGAACGGGCCCGTTGGTCGTCCTGCTGCACGGGCTCACCGGCTGCGAGGACAGCTCCTACATTCGCTACTCGGCGGCCTTCTGGCTGAAGCGCGGGCATCCCGTCCTGCGCCTCAATCTGCGCGGCGCGGGGCCGTCCCGCGGCCTCTGCCGGGAGCACTACCATGCCGGCCGCACGGAGGATCTCCGCGCCGTGCTGGACCAGCTGGCCCCGCGCTGGGGCGAGCCCGGCCTGTTGCTGGTCGGTTATTCGCTGGGCGCCAACATGATGCTCAAGCTCTTGGGGGAGACGGGCACCCGGCTGCCGATCCTGGCCACCGCCTCGATCTCGGCGCCAATCGACCTATCCCTGACCAGCGCCCGCATGGACCGGTTGCGCAACTGGGTCTATGTGCGCTGGTTCGTGCACAACCTCAAGGCCGGCACCTTGGCGAGCCCGGGACTGAGCGAGGCGGAGCACTGTGCCGTCGCCGCGGTGCGTACGGTCCGCGCCTTCGACCAGGTCTTCGTCGCACCGCGCAACGGGTTCGCCGACGAGGAGGACTACTACGCCAAATGCTCGGCCGCCCAGTTCCTGCCGCATATCCGCGTACCCAGCTTGATCATCCACGCCCGCAACGACCCGTGGATCCCTCTCAGGTCGTACGGGTACGTCGATTGGGATGCGAATCAATGCCTTGTGCCGCTTCTGGGCTCTGCGGGCGGCCATGTGGGATTTCACGGCAGGAGCAGCCGGACGGCCTGGCACGACCGCTGCAGCGGTGTCTTTTTCGACCGCATCAGCAGCCTTGTACGTACGTAGTCGATAGCCGATGCGTACGACTGCCCTTAACCGGCGGAGAAGTGTGGAACTTCGGTGGTCCCCGACGCTCTACAGCCGTACGATGACCAATCGCTAAACGTACATACGCCTGGGGATCAACCGGCTGCCAGGCGTTTGGCGGCAGCGACCGCGAAATAGGACAGAATGCCGTCCGCACCGGCGCGTTTGAAGGCGATCAGGCTTTCGAGCATGACTTGGTCGAGCGCGAGCCAGCCGTTGCCGGCGGCCGCGTGGAGCATCGAATACTCGCCGCTCACCTGATAGGCAAAAGTGGGCAGATGGAACGCCTCCTTGACCCGGCAGAGAACATCCAAATAGGGCAGACCGGGCTTGACCATCACCATATCCGCCCCTTCGGCGATGTCCAGGGCCACCTCGCGCAGGGCTTCGTCGCCATTGGCCGGGTCCATCTGGTAGGTCCGCTTGTCGCCCTGTAGGGTCTTGGCCGAGCCCACCGCGTCCCGGAAGGGGCCGTAGAAGGCCGAGGCGTATTTGGCGGCATAGGCCAGGATCTGTACGTCTTGATATCCGGCCCCGTCCAAGGCCGTACGTACGGCCCCGACCCGCCCGTCCATCATGTCCGACGGCGCAATCACGTCGCAGCCCGCCTCGGCCTGGACCAGGGCTTGCCGGACCAGGACCTCGACGGTCTCGTCATTGAGGATCCTGTCGTCGCGCAAGAGCCCGTCATGGCCGTGGCTGGTGTAGGGATCGAGGGCCACGTCGCAGATCACGCCGAGATCCGGATGCGCCGCCTTGACCGCCCGGATGGCCCGGCAGACCAGGTTTTCGGGGTTGCAGGCTTCCTCTGCCTCCGCGGTCCGGCGAACGGGGTCGGTGTAAGGAAAAAGCGCCACCGCCGGGATTCCGAGCGCCTTGGCCTCGGCGACCGCCTCGGCGATCCGATCGACGGGGTAGCGGACGACGCCGGGCATCGAAGCCACCGGCTCGGTTTGGCCGGTGCCTTCGCACAGGAACACCGGCCAGATCAGATCGGCCGGCGTCAGGATGTTCTCGGCCACCAGGCGCCGCGACCAGTCCTGCTGGCGGTTCCGGCGCATGCGCACCCGAGGGTAGGCGCCCAGCGGGGCCTCCTTGGGCCCTGTGGACAGATCGATCTTGCCGAGGACGTCGTCCTCGCGCCGGCGGTCTGCGGCCATGGCGTGGTCCGTTGCGTATGGTTAAGCCGGTGTGACTTTATGCCGCCCGGCTTAGCGAAACAATAACGGAGCGGATCGTCGGTCCCGCAGGCGTAGGACGCCGATTGACAGAAACGCAGCGATTCGCTACTTTACCTTTACGTAAACGTAAACCTACCGATCCGAAGCCCGGCCATGCTGCCCCTGGCACCGTGCCCGGGACGCGGAGCGGTGGTTTTGCGGTCGCCCAACGCGCCGCCAGAGCGCACACCGAGCCAAGATCCGCGCCGCACGGGAACGGCCAAAGCGGCGTCTATACGGAGGAACCGCCATGCCCGACGACGGTGTCGTCAAGAAGCCGCCCGCGAAGAAGGTCTACAAGACCAAGCACCAGCTCCGCTTCGTCACCGCGGCGTCCCTGTTCGATGGCCACGACGCCTCGATCAACATCATGCGCCGCATCCTGCAGGCGGGCGGCGCCGAGGTCATCCATCTCGGCCATAACCGCTCGGTCGACGAAGTGGTCACCGCGGCGCTCGAGGAGGACGCCCACGGCATTGCCGTGAGCTCCTACCAGGGCGGGCATGTGGAGTATTTCAAGTACATGGTGGACCTCTTGCGCGAGCGCGGCGGCCCCGAGATCAAGGTCTTCGGCGGCGGCGGCGGCACCATCGTGCCGGAGGAGATCCAGGAGCTGCACGACTATGGCGTGGCCCGGATCTACGCGCCCGAGGACGGCCAGAAGATGGGCCTGCAGGGCATGATCAACGACATGCTCAAGACGGCCGACGCGGATCTGACCAAGAGCTTGCCGAAGGCGCTCGACGGGCTGGTCAAGGGCGATAAGCGGGCGCTCGCGCGGGTGATCACGGGCGTCGAGGCGGGCACGCTCACGGACGGCATGTGGGCCGAACTTGAGGCCAAGGCGGACAAGTCCAAGACCCCTGTGCTCGGCATCACCGGCACCGGCGGGGCGGGCAAGTCCTCGCTCACGGACGAGATCGTGCGCCGCTTCCGGCTCGACCGGCCCGAGATGAAGATCGCCATCCTGGCGATCGACCCCTCGCGCCGCAAGAGCGGCGGGGCGCTTCTGGGCGACCGGATCCGCATGAACGCGATCCAGGGCGAGGGCATCTACATGCGCTCGCTGGCCACCCGACAGTCGGGCACGGAGATCACCAAATGCCTGCCCGGCGCCATCGCCGCCTGCAAGGCGGCAGGCTATGAGCTGATCATCGTCGAGACCTCGGGCATCGGCCAGGGCGACGCCGGGGTGGTGCCTTATGTCGACGCGGCGCTCTACGCCATGACCCCGGAGTTCGGCGCGGCCAGCCAGCTCGAGAAGATTGACATGCTCGACTTCGCCGACCTGGTGGCGATCAACAAGTTCGACCGCAAGGGCGCGAAGGACGCGCTGCGCGACGTGCGCAAGCAGTTTCAGCGCAACCACGAGCTCTTCACCGCCAAGCCCGAGGACATGCCGGTCTACGGCACCATCGCCGCGCGCTTCAACGACGACGGGGTGACCGCGCTCTACGCCGGGATCCTGGACGCGCTCCGCGGCAAGGGGCTGGTGGACTGGAACTGCGGCCTGCCCGTGTCCGAGGGCAAGGCGTCGTCCCAGGAGATGGCGATCATCCCGCCTGACCGGACGCGCTATCTGGCCGAGGTGGCCGGGAGCGTGCGCGACTACCACGGGATCATCGCCGAGCAGGTGACGCTGGTCCGCGAGCGCCAGCAGCTCATGGCCGCCAAGCGCATGCTGGGCAAGAAGGCCAAGGACGCGGCCGCGCTCGAGGCGCTGATCGAGGAGCGCGAGAGCAAGATCGACCGGCGCGCCATGAAGCTCGTCGAGATCTGGCCGATGATCAAGGAGAGCTATTCGGGCGACGAGTACGTGGTCAAGATCCGCGACCGGGAAATCCGTTTCGATCTGGCGACGAAGAGCCTCTCGGGCTCGCGCATCCCGCGCATCGCGCTGCCGCAATACGAGGATCACGGCGAGATCCTCAAGTTCCTCCTGAAGGAGAACCTGCCGGGCAGCTTCCCCTATACCGCCGGCGTGTTCGCCTTCAAGCGGGCGAGCGAGGACCCGACCCGCATGTTCGCGGGCGAGGGCGACGCATTCCGCACCAACAAGCGCTTCAAGTTCCTGTCCAAGGACAGCCCGGCCAAGCGGCTCTCGACCGCCTTCGATTCGGTCACGCTCTACGGCTGGGATCCGGACGAGCGGCCCGACATCTACGGCAAGGTCGGCACCTCCGGTGTGTCGATCGCGACGCTCGAGGACATGGAGGTGCTCTATGACGGCTTCGATCTCTGCGACCCGTCGACCTCGGTCTCGATGACCATCAACGGGCCTGCGCCCACGATCCTGGCCATGTTCCTCAACACCGCGATCGACCAGCAGCTCGACCGCTTCGAGGCCGACAACAAGCGCCCGCCCACCGACGAGGAGATCGGCAAGATCAAGGACTGGGTCTTGGAGAACGTCCGCGGCACGGTGCAGGCCGACATCCTCAAGGAGGACCAGGGCCAGAACACCTGCATCTTCTCGACCGAGTTCAGCCTCAAGGTGATGGGCGACATCCAGCAGTATTTCGTCGACCACCGGGTGAAGAACTTCTACTCGGTCTCGATCTCGGGCTACCACATCGCCGAGGCCGGGGCCAATCCGATCAGCCAGCTCGCGTTTACGCTCGCCAACGGATTCACGTACGTGGAGTCCTATCTGGCGCGTGGCATGCACATCGACGAGTTCGCGCCCAACCTGTCCTTCTTCTTCTCGAACGGCATGGACCCGGAATATTCGGTGCTGGGTCGGGTGGCGCGGCGCATCTGGGCGACCGCGATCCGCTTCAAGTACGGCGGCAACGAGCGCAGCCAGAAGCTGAAATACCACGTCCAGACCTCGGGCCGGTCGCTGCACGCCCAGGAGTACGACTTCAACGACATCCGGACCACGCTGCAGGCGCTGATCGCGATCTACGACAACTGCAACAGCCTGCACACCAACGCCTATGACGAGGCGGTGACCACGCCGAGCGAGGAGTCGGTGCGCCGGGCCATGGCGATCCAGATGATCATCAACAAGGAGTGGGGGCTCACCAAGAACGAGAACCCCAACCAGGGGGCCTTCATCGTCGACGAGCTCACCGACCTGGTCGAGGAGGCGGTCCTGCAGGAGTTCGAGCGCATCGCCGAGCGCGGCGGTGTGCTGGGCGCCATGGAGACCGGCTATCAGCGCGGCAAGATCCAGGACGAATCCATGCACTACGAGATGCTCAAGCACTCGGGCGAGCTGCCGATCATCGGGGTCAACACCTATCTGAACCCGAACCCCGCGCCCCAGGAGACCACGCTCGAGCTGATGCGCGGCACCGAGGAGGAGAAGCAGCGCCAGATCGAGCGCCTGCGCGCCTTCCAAAAGCGCAACGCCAACGCGGCGCCCGCCATGCTCCAGCGGCTCAAGGACTCGGTGGTCCGGAACGAGAACGTCTTCGCCGTCTTGGTGGACGCGGTGCGCGTCTGCTCGCTCGGCCAGATCACCAACGCGCTGTTCGAGGTTGGCGGGCAGTACCGACGGAATATGTAGGGCAAGGCGCCGCGACGGCGATCAGCCCTCCCGGCCGTGGCCCGGGGCCAGGTCCGGAAGCCAGGCCTCCATCCGTTCCTTGAGCGTATAGGGCTTCTTGCGGAAGACGGCCCAGCCGATCGGCGAGCGCACCACGGCATGGATCAGCCGCCGCTTGCGCACCTTCGAGACCTTCATGCCCTGAAGAAACATCTCGTCGGCGAAGGTCCAGTCGCGCCGCACCGCCTTGGCGCGAAAGTCGGTCCAGGCCATGTAGAGATAGTCGTGCAGCACACTGGCCTCGAGATGACGGCCGATCGGCCCGACGATGGCCCAAAGCTCCTGCGGCACCGAGGCCAGGTCGGTGTAGAGGCCGCGGGGCGCCTTGATGGTCAGCGCATAGGGCGCGCCCTCTTCGGGATGGACCGTCATGCGGGCGCGGAAGTTGGCGGAGAGCTGCCAGAGGGATTCCGGCTTCTTCTTCGTGTGAACCTTGGCGTGGCGGACGAATTTGAGCTCGTCCAGATACGCGAAGTCGGTGATGCGGTCGATCTCGCCGGCCGGAAACGGATCCGGGCCGGGGTTCCACGTTGCCATCAGAACCTCCCACGATTGTTCCGCGCGCTCGGCGCAGTGCTGCCGCGAGTGTAATGTATCGCCAACTTAGGTGGAATCGGTAGCGGCCCGCGCCGGCCATGCTCAAGTGGCTCAAGGATGCGGTGGTCAAGAACCAAAACTTCTTCGCCATCTTGGTCGACGCAGTGCGTGTCTGCTCGCTCGGTCAGATCACCAACGCGCTGTTCGAGGTCGGCGGGCAGTACCGCAGGAATATGTAGGGCGGGGCGGGCTCACGCCGCGGCGGCCTGGCCTGGCAGTCCGCCGGTCTCGGCGGCGGTTAGCTTCCTGACTGTGGTGGAATCGAGGCCGCGGGCCACCGTTCTGACGGCCTCGCTGTCGAACAACTCGACGAGCTCTCCGTTGATGCCCTCGGGGACTGCGCCGTTGAGCAGGTTTTCGATCTGCTCCGCGTGCTTCACCAGATGCTCGGCCAGCAGTGGCCAGCGCAGCTCCAAGACGGTCCAGCGTACCAGCGTGTCCGGCGGGCTCGAAATATCGGCCATCATCTCAAAACCGAGCCTGAAGCCATACGTGTTCAGCAATCGCTTCATGGCTCGCGGGTTGGGTTCCAGCAGCTCGGCATACGCCTGCAGAAAGTGCTCGCGCTTCTTGCGAAGGTCTTTGCTCTGAAGGCGTTGGAAGGCCACCGTCCCGGCGACGCGCCGCTCGACCGGGTTGGTGATCGCGTCCAGGTGCGCGCGGACCTCGGTGTCCGTCTTCAGCTCGGACATCTTCTGTTGCTGTTCTCGACGCAGCGTGTCGACGTCGGCCTGTTCTGTCGGCCGCCCCATCAACAGACGATCCCAATAGGCGGCCTGCAGCCGCTTCGACAGGACCGGGACCGAGATCGAGAGCTGAAAGATCTTCTCGAGGAACAGGTGGCCCAGCGGGCGGCCCGGCTCCCTGATGGTGCCCTTGAAATCGTCATAGGCCTTTTCGTAGCTGGTGCAGATCCAGTTGCGGTCGGCGGCCACGACGTAGGCGACCGGCGCCTTGCGGAACAGCGTCTGGATCGTCTGGATCAGCTCGACCACGAAGTCCGCGTCAGCGCGGTCGAGGTCGTCGACGAACACGGCGACGGGGTGGCCGATCTCGCGCACCAGCTCCTCATAGTGGCGGGTCAGCGGGCGCAGCGGGTCGCGGCTCAGCTCCAGAAAGGTGCTTGCGGTGCGCGACGAGCCAAGCCGCGTCGTCCGGCCGAATGCGGAAATCCCGCCCCACAGCGTGAACACCGTTGCGAGGACCGTGAGCACGTCCTTGAATTCCTTGAACTCCGCTCCGGAGAAGGCAAACGCGACCGTGATCGCCCACAGGAGTAAGGCAAAGGCGATGATGTAGGGGGCCCAGCCGGACCTGAACCGCCAGAGCCGCTCGCTGTTCCTTACCTTTCGGGCGATCGCCGGTTGCATGGTCTGGAGCTGGGCCACCGCCTGCCGATAGACCTCGGTGAGCAAGGTCCACCAGGCCGGGCCGTTCTTCTGGTTGCGCCAGGCGTTGTAGTCGACGACCACCCAACGTTTGGCGCCGTCGCCGGACTGCAGGTCGTCCTTGAGGAAGTTCAGGATCGACGTCTTGCCGGCGCCCCATTTGCCGTGGATATGTACCATGAAGGTGCGGTCCCGGTCCGGGCTCGCGGCGCTGGCGCCGGTCTTCGAGTCAGCGGCCGGCTCAGGTTCTTCGAACACCTCCCGGATGATGGTCGCAATGGCTTCGGCGACGGCCTTCCGACCCAGGCTGTCTTCGTGCGCCGGATGATCCGGGTAGAAGGGTGCCAAATCCGCCGGGCGCTGCGAGGGCGGCCGTACGTCGGTCTCCTCCTCGTCCTCCCCCGCGGGCTTCGTCTCCGCCAAGCGCGCCGTTTCTTCTTCGAAGATCGCCCGGAGGGTCTCGAAATCCTCGGAGCTCATGTCAGGCGGTGTCGCCAGCAGAATCCGCTCCGGCGCCGTACCAATGTCGATATCTCCGAGCTTTATTGACTGGAGATTGCTTTCGTAGATCGTGTCAAGGGTAGCAATAAGGCTCTCTTCGAGGCTCAACCCGCCTTCGCCCGTGCCCATCAGGGGGATCCAGAGAATAGGGGCACGAAATTTCCCATGGAGGCTCTCGAGAGCCTTCTTGAGGTTGGAGGTCAGGACATCGCCGACCCAGAGATCGGGATGCACGGTCGCGACCAGGACCACCGGCGGTTTGCCCTCATATTGGACGACGGCAAAGCCTTCGCTGAGCTTCTCCGGCGACGGGTAGTCGGGCTCCGTTATGCCAAGGGATTCGAACGCGTGACGGTTCAGGTCGCCCGGGTTTCCGTCCGCGTCGATGGAGGCGAAGACGATGTCGGCTTCCTTCGGGTGGGCGGGTCCGAACTCGATCGGCAGCGTCGGGTGCTTGCGTTTAGCCATCGCGGCTCTCCCCACACATCTTAACCGGACTGGGCTGTATCAGATGTGGCAATAGTCACCAGTACGTCCCTATTGCCTCAACCGGAATTTCGCCTCGGCAGTGGCCGACGAGAGCTTGTCCATTCCTAAGCTGCTTGCGACCGGGCAGCGCCGGCGAGCGCAAGAGCGGGCAGGATCGTGAGATGGCGGCGGACCAATGCTAGGGCGCCGATCACACCGCCCCGCCGTCAACCAGGTCCAGCGGCAGGGACGAGGGCGCCTTGACGACGCGCATGGCGAAGGAGCTCTTGACGTCCTTGACGCCCGGCAGCTTGAGGATGGTCTCGATCAGGAGCCGGGAATAGGCGTCCAGGTCCGGCGCGACCACCTCGAGCAGGAAATCCGCCTCGCCCGAGACGATGTAGCAGGCGACCACCTCCGGGCAGTCGCGCACCGCCTCCTCGAAGTCCTGGCGCGCCGCGTCGTTGTGCCAGCCGACGGAGACGCTGACGAAGGCGGTCAGCCCGAGCCCGACGCGGGAGCGGTCGAGCCGGGCGCCATAGCCCGCGATCACGCCGGTCTCCTCGAGCCGACGCACCCGGCGCAGGCAGGGGGTGGGTGACAGGCCGACCCGCTCGGCCAGCGCCACATTGGTCAGCCGGCCGTCCCTCTGGAGGGCGGTCAGGATGCCGCGGTCGAAACCGTCCACTTTGGGTTTTGGCATGTTTCGCTCAATTGGGTCTGTTAATGAGGAAATCTGAGTCGATTTTTGCCAATCCGCGCGCCAATATGCAAGGAAATGCCTTCGGAGTTGGCCTAAGCTTGTCCGCCGTCAAAGCTGGACAGTGGCCAGGGAGGGAGCCTGATGAGCGTGTTCGACCACCCCGAATTCGAGGATCACGAGCAGGTCGTCTTCGTCCACGACCGGGACGCCGGGCTCACCGCGATCATCGCCGTGCACGACAGCACCCTCGGGCCCGCCGGCGGCGGGGTACGCTTCCATCCCTATACCAGCAGCGATGACGCGCTCACCGACGTGCTCCGGCTCAGCAAGGCCATGACCTGGAAGATGGCGCTGGCCGACCTGCCTTTCGGCGGGGGCAAGTCGGTGATCCTGGGCGATCCCACGCGGGACAAGACGGCGGCCCTGTTCGAGGCGTTCGGCCGCGCGATGGATCTGTTGGGCGGCCGCTACATCTGCGGCGAGGATGTCGGCACCACGCCGGAGGACATGGCGGTGATCCACCGCCGGACGCGGCACGTGGCCGGCCGGCCCGACACCACCGGCGACACCTCGCCCGCGACCGGCCACGGCGTGTTCCAGGCGATCCGCGCCGCCGTGGCCCGAAAGCTCGGCCGGGACAGCCTCGCCGGCGTGCGGGTCGCGGTGCAGGGGGCGGGCAACGTGGGCCGCTATCTCTGCCGCCACCTGGCCGAGGCAGGGGCCGAGATCCTGGTCGCCGACGTGAACCCGGCCGCGGTCGCGGCGGTGGTCTCGGACTTCGGCGCCCGGGCGGTGCCCGCAGAAGGGATCGTCACGGCCGAGGCGGACGTGCTGGCGCCCTGTGCCTTGGGCGGGGTCATCAATGACGACACGATCGATGAGATCCGGGCGGAGATCGTTTGCGGCGGCGCCAACAACCAGCTGGCCGAGGCGCGGCACGGCCAGGCGCTGCACGACCGGGGCATCCTGTTCGTGCCGGACTATGTGTCCAATTGTGGCGGCGCGATCAGCGGCACCAGCTATTTCCTGGGCCGGGACGGGGCCGAGGTGACCCGCCGGCTGGACGCCATCTACGACACCTGCCTGCGGCTCTTCGAAATCGCCGAGCGCGAGGGCCTCACCACCGACGAGGCGGCGCTGCGCCTGGCCCGCCGGAAGATCGCCGAGAAGCGCGGGGGCACAGCCCGGGCGGCGTGAGGCGGCGGCCAGGACGGGCCTTGAGCCTCGCGCATGGCTGCCTTGCTCGGATGCGGTGGTTCCGCCCTGGACGTGGCTCTATGATCGCCAGCCAGCGACGCTGATCAGGGAAGGAGAGCCATGCCGGAAACCCTCGATCCCGGGCACTGGACCGCATTCTTCGTCATCGCCGGCGTCTGGGCGGTGACGGTGATCAGCCCCGGCCCCAACTTTATCGCCACCGTGCACGCGGCCCTGTCCCAGTCGCGGGGCACGGGGATCTGGGTCTCTCTCGGCATCATGCTCGGCACCACGGTGTGGGCGACGGCAAGCCTTGCGGGCCTGGCCCTGCTGTTCCAGCAGGCGGCCTGGCTCTACACCCTGGTCAAGTTCGCGGGCGCGGCCTACCTGATCTATCTCGGCGTGCGCATGATCCGCTCCGCCCGCAGCAAGGTCCAGGTCCCCGCCGCACCGGGGCCGGGGATGACCCCCGTCCAGGCCTTCCGGCGCGGGCTCCTGACCGATCTCGCCAACCCCAAGGCGGCCGCCTTCTTTGCCAGCCTGTTCGCCGTCACCGTGCCGCCGGCCGCCCCGCTCTGGTACGACGCGGCCGTGGTGGTCATGGTGGTGATCATCGCCGGCGCCTGGTACGCGCTGATGGCCTGCGTCATGACCCTCAACCCCGTGGCCACCCTCTACCGCAGGGCCCAGCGGGCGGTTGCCTATGTCACCGGCGCGCTGTTCATGGCGATCGGGGTCAGATTGGCGGCGGAGCGCTAGGGATCGGTTACACGAGCGCAAAGCAGGGCAGGCGTCGCGTCTCCCGCGGACCAGCCGACGCCTTTGGCTCGGGCAACCTTCGGAAACCTGCCTACTTTAGGCAGGGCGCGACGATGAAGCCGCACTGCTCGCCCTGGGTAACCAGCCCGCCGGTCCGTCCGGCGTAGCGCAGACCCTGCACCCGGTCGCCCCTGATCACGAAGGTGGCCTCGCAGTAGCGCTTTTTCTCGAGCGCGAGTTGCAGGGCGGTGTTGTCCAGTGACCTGCGCGAAGCGAGTTCACCTTCCGGCGAGGCAAAGCGGAGATAGGTCAGGTATTCGAACTCGCCCTCCTGTCGGGTCCGATCGGGCTTGCCGGCGCAGGCCAGGATCTCGGCCTTGCGCTTGCCGACCAAGTCGCTCTGGGCCTGCTTGGCGTCGCCGATCCGCCACAAGGCGCACCCGGCGAGCAGGAGCGGCAACAGCGCCAGTGCACAGATCGATGACGGCTTCATAGGGGGGCCTCCTCTGACCTTGGATGCGCGTGTCCCCAGCAGCGATCGGGACGGATCGGAGGGCGGATGGGCGTTTGCCTGCCCGCTCCCCTTGTCGGCGCTGCTACCCGGACAATGTGCGGAGTTGGGGCAGCGCGTCAAGTCTGCCAATCGGCAGGCAAGCCAGCGGCAACCTGTCGCAGCCCACTTCCGTGCGTCTCTCATACGTGCCCGCAGATTGCCGTACGTCTCCTGCTAGACGCTTGACATGGCGCAGCTATTTCTCAGCCCGATGGGATTCCGGCGGCCGGTGCCGGCTGCGCCCCGGTGCCCCGGCCGACCCCTCGGCGGATCAGCCTGAGCCGCCTGGAAAGCTTGAATTTTGTGCGGCGCAAAACTATATTTAGCCTGACGATAAGGCTGGTATACCAGCCGAGGGAGTCTCTTGGGTCCACCCGAGAGTCACGGAGACCAATCGGTAACCACAAACGGATGCGTGTGCCGCGGCGCGGCCCAGTGCGCGCCGAGGGACGAATGTGCGTCCTTTTGATTGAGGTAGTATGGCGAAGGAAGATCTGTTCGAAATGGCCGGCACGGTGTTGGAACTGCTGCCCAACGCGATGTTCCGAGTCCGGCTCGAGAACGAGCACGAGATCATTGCCCACACGGCCGGGAAGCTGCGCAAGAACCGAATCAGGGTCTTGGCCGGCGACCGGGTCGATGTGCAGATGACGCCCTACGACCTCTCCAAGGGTCGGATCATTTACCGGCACAAGTAACGGCAGAAAGAGAATGCAGACAAATACCGAGACAGAAGAGAGGACGGTAGAGGCCAAGCCCCAGGCGAAGGTCCGCAACTGCTTGATGTGCGGACAGAAGTTCGAGTCGGACGGGCCGCATCATCGGATTTGCCCGAAGTGCAAGAGCACGGAGGCCTGGCGCCGCGGCTGACGAAGCAGCCGTCGAACGGCCAAGGACATCGGCGCCGCTACCAGGATCGCACGCGGCCCGTATCGATATGGATGAAGTCTGGCTTCGGGTAGTATCCGACGCCTCCGGCCTTGAGGCGCTTGGCCGCCCGGACCAAGTGCTTGAGTTCGCTCCCCGGCAGACGGACATCCACGGCCATGCCGCGCATGTGCAGGCTCCGCTTGGCGACGCCGTTGCTGTGCTGGCGTAGGCTGGCGTTGGTCTTTGGCGAGCGATAGCCGGAAATGATGTGGAACGGCGCGTCGCTGTCCATCTTGCGCCGCAGGGCGTAGAGGAAATCGAACAGGCGCAGATCGATGGCGGCAACCTCGTCCGTGCGCCAGTCGCGCAGGATCTGGTTGATGACCTGCCGCCCGTCCTCGAGATAGCGTCCATCCGCCCAATAGGTCGCCGAGAGGGTCTCGCCCGTATGGGTGTGATGGAAGCTGAGGGTCCGCTCCGGGCCTTCAACCGTCTTCGCGGCAGCGCCCAGCGGGCTCAGGCCCAGCGCCAACGCGCCGCCTGCCTGAAGCAGGCGCCGGCGGCTCAGTGCCCAGCTCGGAGGCGTCGTGTCGTGCAAATGCAAACCCCTTGAATTTCGTGCGCGGCCGACCGGTTTGCCCATTTGGGGTGAGGTCGCGGGACCCTAGCATATCCCCTGACCCGCAAGCCAGGCGGCGATTGCCAAGCGATCTGATGCGAGGCTATCCCGACGGCGTTGACATCTCGTTAACCTCTGACCCCCCGACGTCGGGCTCCGCGGAATCGCTCACGGCAGGTTTCGCGCCCGGTCGAGCGCCCCGGCGAGCCGTTCGTCCCGGTCATAGATATCGGGGCGGAAGTTGATCGTGCCGTTCTTGTTGGCCCAGGCGGTCAGATAGGTCAGATAGACGGGAATGGGCTCTTGCAGGCGCACGATCTGGCGCTCGCCGCTGGCCACCACCTCGTCGATCTGCTGCCGATCCCATCCGCCCTGCGGCTCGAGCAAGAGTTCGGCCAAGTCCAGCGGGTTCTCGACCCGGATACAGCCATGGCTGAAGCTGCGTACCGTCCGGTTGAACAGGCTCTTTGAGGGCGTGTCGTGCAGATAGATGCTGTGCCGGTTGGGGAACATGAACTTGACCCGGCCGAGCGCATTGTCGTCGCCGGCGTCCTGGCGCAGCTTGTAGCGAAACGAGCTGCCTTTGATCTGCGACCAGTTCACGCTCATCGGCTCGACCTCGGTGGCGTTGGCGCTCCAGTCGGACAACACCCGGATGTTCTTCTGGCGCAGATAGCCGGGATCCTTCTTGATTTTCGGCAGCAGTTCCTTGCGCGCGATCGAGGGCGGCACGTGCCAGTACGGGTTCAGCACCAGATAGGTCATCTTGGCGCTCATCACCGGGGTGCGGTGGAAGGGCTTGCCGACCACGACCCGGGTCACGTGTATGGTCTTCGGCCCGTCGACGACCTTGAGCTCGAAATCCGCCATGTTCACAAAGACATACTTCCGACCCAGCTCGTCCGGCATCCACCGCCGACGCTCCATGTTGAGCTCCATCTGCCTGACGCGCCGCTGCGCCGGCACGTTGAGCGCGGCCACGGTCTTCTTGCCCACGGCGCCGTCCGGGGTGAGGCCGTGGTGCGCCTGGAAGGCGACAACGGCCTCCTTGAGCGCTTCGTCGTAGACCTCGGGTGCGCCGCCGTCCGCCGCCATGTAGCCGCCCTTGACCAGGCGCTCGCGCAGTTGAGCGACGCGCGGGTCGGTCATGCCTGGCTTGAGCGTGTCGCCGCCGTCGACCGGGTTCCAGCCACCCCGGTCGGCGATCTCCCGGTATTTGGCGAGTGCGGCCCTCAAGCGCCGATACTGCGGCGTGTCCGGGGCAAGCCCCTCGAGATAGGCGGCGAGATCGGAAGCCTGCGTCGCCTCGGTGAGGAGCTGAAAGGGGTCGACCTCCTTGGGTTCGATGAAGACCTCCTTGTCCACTTCGGTGGGGACCAGCCGCCCCGAGGCGAGGTCGTTGCCGTATTCGAGGACGGCCCGGCTCAGACGAACGTCGAGCTCCGCCCGGATCGGATCCGAATCGGCGTCGAGCAGGGATACGATCTCGTTGGTCGCGTAGTCGGCCGGCTCGAGGCCGTGGTCTTCGGCATTGACCAAGTGTTTGACCAAGGCCCGCGCCCGGACCCCGGGCCGGTCGTGTTCGATCCAGGCCGGCTCGAACTGCCGCGCCTCGTAAAAGCGCTGCAGCGTAAGCAGCTCTGGTCCAGGATTGCCGCTGGTCGCCTCGGCGCTGAGCCGTTCTTCGATCAGGGCCGAGAAATGCCCTGCCCAAGCCGTCCCGGGGAAGCCCGCGACAATGGCCCAGAGGACGAAAGCCAGGGAATTATTGCGGAACACAGCCCATACGGTCGCGATCATGCCGTCCGGTCCCCTCCTCTAGAGCGCTGCGCGCTCCAATCCGAACACCCCGCGTCCGCCGGACTATAGCCCGCGCCGCCGAGCTGGGCGAGAGGCTCTCGAAACTCAGCCTCTGAGCATGAATAATTTCCTATTTCCCGCTGGTTTTCTCGATGACGTCAGCCCGAATAAAGACCTTGTTAACTCTCGGCCGGGTATCTTGCTCAATGAAATCAGCATTCTGTCCCCAGCCAGGTCCGGACGGACCCCAACGTGAGTGAGGTATTCGGTGAAGGAAGCTTATCTGGAGGCGATTTCCCTAATCGAACGGCTGCATCGCCGGTTCCTGGATGTGGTCAAGTCCGAGCTCGACCGCCTGGGCGTGGACGATATCAACAACGTCCAAAGCCTGATTCTGTTCAATATCGGCGACGAAGACCTGACGGTCGGTGAGCTCACCAACCGTGGGTACTATTTGGGGACGAACGTCACCTACAACCTGAAAAAGCTGGTCGAGTACGGGTATGTCGAGCAGGAGCGCTCGGCCCGGGACCGTCGCTCGGTGCGCATCCACCTGTCCGAGAAGGGCAAGGATCTGTGCAACAAGATGGGCGAGATCTACCAGACGCACGCCCAGGCGCTGACCGAGGCGAAGTTCACGCCAGAGCAACTGGCCCAGATCAATGACGGCCTCAAGTCGCTCGAGCGCTTCTGGTCACATGTCCTGAACTACGGCAGCGCCGGATCCGGCCAGTCCAATCGGGCCGCCTGACCCGACCCACCGCCCTCAGTCAACCGCGAACAGCTCCGTCGGTTCGTCCACGAACTCCGACAGGATGGCGCGCATCTTGGTCAAGGCGCGTCCCTCGATCTGGCGCACGCGTTCCTTGGAGACCCCGAATTCCTCGCCGATCTCGGCCAGGGTGATGCGGTCGTCCTTGAGGAAACGATCCACGATGATCTGGCGTTCCCGCGGGCTGAGGCGGCCCAGCGCCTGATGCACATAAGCGCGCCGCGTGTGGTCGCCGTTGCTGGCCACGGCGAGGTCCTCGGGCCCCGGCCCGCCGTCGGCGAGCAGATCCATATGCTCGAGCGAGTCGTCTTCACCGACCACGGCGTTGAGCGACTGGTCCGGCCGCGACAGATGGGCTTCCATCTTCTGCACATCGGCCACGGTCACATCCAGCATCTGGGCGATAATCTCCCGGTCATCCTGCGTCAGCCGACCGTCGAAGCCCGTGGCATGCCGCGCGCGCAGGCGCCGAAGATTGAAGAACAGACGCCTCTGCTTGGGCGTGGTCGCGGCCCGCACGATGGAGGAGTTGCGCAGGATGAAATTCTGGATGGCGGCGACGATCCACCAGCTCGCATAGGTTGAGAAGCGGACGTTGCGTTCCGGATCGAAGCGATCGGCCGCCTCCATCAGGCCAATATTGCCTTCCTGGACCAAGTCGCCCTGGGGCAGGCCGCTGCTCCGAAAGCCCGCGGCGATTCGGACGACCAGACGGGCATGCGCTTCGATCAACTCGTGCAGCGCGGCCTCGTCCCGATCCTCGAGCCAGCGACGCGCCAGATCCGCCTCGTGCTCGCGCTCGAGCAGGGGCGCCTCCATGGACGCGGCGATGTAGCGACGGTTGCTTCTCTCGGTCTCGTAGGAACTGGCTGAGGACATCGTGAACCCTTCTTCGATGGGTTGCAGCCCGGCCGCCTTGGCGGGGCTGATGCACGGTTTATATCGACTCGAAACTATATGGATATTAGTCACGGTGTCCGCGGAAGGCAAGTTATTTTCGACTCGCTAATTTCTCCTTCCCAGCGCGCAACATGGCATCTATATTACCGCCCATGTCATCCTGCGAGGACAGGGCCGAGATCCCTCTGTCGGAACTCATCAGTCGGCTTGGACGCGCCGTTCAGTGCGTCCAATTCACGCATGGCCTCAATCCGGCACAGTGGGAGGCGCTACGCTATATCGCGCGCGCCAACCGCTACTCGCGCACGCCTTCGGCCCTGGCTGAATATCTTGGAACCACCAAGGGGACCGCCTCGCAGACCGTCAAGGCGCTGGAGGCGAAGGGCTACCTCGAGCGGCGGCAGACGGCGGCCGACCGGCGGGTTTCGCGGCTTGAACTCACCGATGCCGGCTCGAAATTGCTGGCACTGGATCCGCTGCGACGGGTGGAGGCGTCACTGGCGCATCTTGAACTCGACGTGCAGGACACGTTGCAACAGATCACCGACCTGTTCACGGGTATGCAGTCCGCCTGCGGCATGCAGGCCTTTGGCGTTTGCCAGTGTTGCGCCCGCTTTGAAGAGGGGCTTTCCGGCTCCGCCACGGAAGGCCCGCACCGATGCGGCCTCACAGGCGAGGCGCTCAGCGAAGCAGACAGCGCCCGGATCTGTGTCAACTTCGAGAGCGAGCAGTCGCGCTAGAGCAGGCCCTCGGCGATTCTCGGCTCAGTGCGTCAGATCCGATGAAACCAGCGCCGGCTGGTCATCCCAAAGCTCCGAAGTCGCCCAATCCAGCGCTCGGCTGAGCTCGTCGCGGCCAACCTGGTCGGCAAGAATATCCCTGAGTTCGTCCAGTGCCGTTTCGAAGTTGCTGGCATGGTCCCTTCGGCCATGCTCGCGCAGAAGCTTGGCGCAGGCCATGCCATGCATGATCCATAGCGCGACAATCCGTGCTGACTGTGTGCTGGTCATAGCCCCACCAATGACCCGTGGTAAACTTATGTTCACCCCCCAATCAAGATCTTTACAGTATTTGGGTGCGGTCCACAAGATCTGGTATTTGGCATAGGCGATTTCGCCTAGAGCACTTTCCGACCATATGGACGCAATTCTGTTGCGGTTTGGGCGCGGCAGCCCGCCAGGCGCCGTCCGCAACGCGATGCTTGCGCATCGCGTCAGGGCGGCAACGCCGCGGATGCCCGCCCAAACGCAACCCGTCTGTCCGCCGGAAGATGCGCCCGCGCCGGCCGATTGTTCCTTGGCGTGCGCGCAGATGGCCGTCCGGATTGCTGGTTGCGGGGGCAACGGGCCGGTGTTACTGTGCCGGCGAGGGTAGGTAACCCTCGTTTGCGCGGGATCCAAGATGTCGGACAGTACAAGGACTCGGTCAGCCGTTCCTGCCGTGGCTGCTTTTGCAACTTGCGGTTGGGAACTGGGCTCCTAGCCTTGCCGTTACGCGCACCCTCGCGCCGGCGCGAATTCCCCGGCTAAGGTGAAACGCGTCGGTCGCTTTGGACCTTGACCCCTACATCTCAAACGGAAGGAGATTCCCCCCATGAGTGAGGTCAAAGCCGCCGAGAAGGAAAGCAAAAAGGCCCGCACTACCCGCGTCCCACAACAAAACGAAAATGGTCCGTATGTCCTGGTCGAAGACCTCGTCAACGCGAATACCGCAACCATGGAAGCCTTCGTCCGTGCCGGCGAAGCCGTCCTCAAGGGCATGGTGTCGCTGAACGAAGAGGTCATGAGCTTTGCCGACAAGCGCATGCGCGCTCAGATCGACACGAGCCAATCCCTGGCGAAGTGCAGCACGTTTGCCGAGGCCATGGAACTCCAGTCCGAGTTCGCCCGATCGGCCACGGAGGATTATCTCGAGGAAGCCAACAAGCTCCTCAGTCTCTCCGCCGAAGTGACGAAGGAAGGCATGGTGCCCTGGGAGGCGCACGCGAAGGAAGCTGCGTCGCGGTTCGGCAAGCCTGCCGCCTAAACGTCCCGAATACGAACCGATACTGAAGAGCCCGGGTGCGTCCCACCCGGGCTCTTTCTCGTCTCGATCCGGCCCAAACAAGGCCGGCTTTTCTTTTCAAGTCAGTTAGTTGATCCGTTCGCCGTGCGGTCGCAACCGGAACAGCGATCAGCAGAACGCCTGGATGCCGGTTTGCGCGCGGCCCAGGATCAGGGCGTGGATGTCGTGCGTGCCCTCGTAGGTATTAACCGTTTCCAGGTTCATCAGGTGCCGGATCACATGGTATTCGTCGACGATGCCGTTGCCGCCATGCATGTCCCGGGCAAGGCGGGCGATGTCGAGAGCCTTGCCGCAGTTGTTCCGCTTGACCAGGGAGATCGCCTCGGGCGCGCCTTTGCCCTCGTCGAGCAGCCGGCCGACCCGCAGCGACGCCTGCAGGCCCAGCGTGATCTCGGTCTGCATGTCCGCGAGTTTCTTCTGGATCAGCTGGTTCGCGGCCAGGGGGCGGCCGAACTGGCTCCGCTCCAAGGTGTAGCTGCGCGCCGCGTGCCAGCAGAACTCGGCCGCGCCCATGGCGCCCCAGGAAATGCCGTAGCGCGCCTTGTTCAAACACCCGAACGGGCCGCCGAGGCCCTTCACATTGGGCAGCAGGTTCCCCTCGGGCACGAATACGTCGTCCATGACGATCTCGCCGGTGATCGAGGCCCGCAGGCTGAACTTGCCGTCAATTTTGGGCGCCGACAGACCGTCCATGCCCTTTTCCAGGATGAAGCCCCGGATCACGCCCTCGTCGTCCTTGGCCCAGACCACGAACACGTCGGCGATCGGCGAGTTCGAGATCCACATCTTGGATCCCTTGAGGCGGAAGCCGCCATCCACCGTCTGGGCTCGGCTCTTCATACCGCCGGGGTCCGAGCCGTGGTCCGGCTCGGTGAGGCCGAAACAGCCGATCCACTCGGCCGTAGCCAGCTTGGGCAGGTACTTCTGTCGCTGCTCCTCGGTGCCGTAGGCGTGGATCGGATGCATGACCAGGCTCGACTGCACGCTCATGGCCGAGCGGTACCCGCTGTCGACCCGCTCCACCTCGCGGGTGACCAGCCCGTAGGCCACATGGCTGGCGCCGGCACAGCCGTAACCGTCGATGGTGATGCCCAGAAAGCCCAGCTGGCCCATCTCGCGCATGATGTCCGGATCGAAATGCTCGTGCCGGTTCGCCTCCAGGATGCGCGGCATTAGCTTGTCCTGGCAGTAGGCGCGGGCGGAATCCCGGATCAGACGCTCTTCCTCGCTGAGCAGCTCCTCGAGCAGGAGCGGGTCCTCCCACTGAAAAGCGGCGGTCGCGGCGGCGGGCTTGACGGCGGGGGCGGGCTCTGGGCGGTTCATCGGTTGTCTCTCGGTGTCAATCCTGGATTTACACCTTTCGTATACCAAACCATGGGATGGTGCAGCAAATTTGCTGCCTTGCGGCACGCGGCCAGAGCACCGCCGGAGAAGGGCACCGCGGGGCAGGGGCATGATCGGGTCATGCTCTATTGGAGCCGGCATGAAACCCAGCTTGCGCGAGGTCATCTTCGAGTTCCAGCAGATCGGACGCGCCGTCAAGGTGAGCGCAATCGACACCGACAGCATGGTCGAGGTCTCGATCGTGGGCGCGCCCGGCGTCGGCGAGGAGACCCTCAAGCGCACCGCCCTGCGCAAGCTTGAGTATGTCTTGGCGAGAGGCCGCAAAGCCTGACAGTTCCCGCCCCAAGCCTTTGTGATCGGGTTTTTCCTTGCCGCCCTGAGTCGCCTAGGCTATGACACAAAAAAGTCACTCCCGGCAGCCTGCGGACCGCGCCGGGACATAACAAGACGCTCGAACAGGGAAGAGGTAGGGGGACTTGAGCACCAGGACCGCCGTCCGAGGCACGGGCCAGCACGCGTCCTCCATGTGCCGGGTTTCTCCAACCCGGCTGGCAGTGAACCATCCCCTCAATCTCCGGATCTTGGCGTGGGCCGCGCGGCCGGCGCACAGCTTGGCTGGGTGAGGCATGGAAGGCTCAATCCACTATTTCGTCGACCAAACCATCAACGGCCTGACCCTGGGCGCGATCTACGGCTTGATCGCCATCGGCTACACGCTGGTCTACGGCATCATCGGCATGATCAATTTCGCCCATGGCGAGATCTTCATGATCGGGTCGTTTCTGGCGTTCTTTGTGTTTCTCGGCCTGGGCCTGAGCGGGATCACCTGGGTGCCGCTGGCGATCCTCTGCGCCTTGGTGGTCACCATGATGCTCACGCCGGTCTACGGTTGGACGCTCGAACGGGTCGCCTATCGACCATTGCGCGGATCGCCCCGGCTGGCGGCGCTGATCACCGCCATTGGCATGTCGATCTTCCTGCAGAACTATGTGCAGCTGCTGCAGGGCGCCCGGCCGAGGCCGCTCCAGCCGGTGATTTCCGGCGGCATCGAGCTGATGCGGACGGTCACGCCGGACGGCTCGCCCTACGTCGTCGGATTGAGCTATCTGCAGCTCTTGATCATCGTGCTCACGGTCGCGCTCATGACCGTGTTCACCCTGGTGATCACGCGCACGCCGCTGGGCCGCGCCCAGCGTGCTTGCGAGCAGGACCGAGACATGGCGGCCCTGATCGGCGTCAACGTGGATCGCACGATCTCCCTGACATTCGTCATGGGGGCGGCGCTGGCCTCGGTGGCCGGCCTGATCTTCGTCATGAACTACGGCGTGATCGACTTCTTTATCGGTTTCCTGGCGGGGATCAAGGCCTTCACTGCGGCGGTGCTGGGCGGCATCGGCTCGCTGCCCGGCGCCATGCTGGGCGGGCTCCTGATCGGGCTGATCGAAGCCTTCTGGTCGGGCTACTTCACGGTCGAGTACAAGGATGTCGCGGCCTTCTCGATCCTTGTGTTGGTGCTGATCTTCCGGCCGACCGGTCTGCTTGGCAAACCCGACATCGAGAAGGTCTGATCGATGGCGGAGATCACGGCCAATTCGAGGCTCGCCGCCGCCAAGGGGCGGCTCGATACAGTGGCGATGCTGAAAGAGGCCGGATTGACCGCCCTGGTCATGTTCGCGCTCACCGTGGGCCTGGTGGGCTTCGAGGTTCGCGACATCCCGGGCGGTTTGGCGCTCTTCACCCGGTTCGACGACGTCGCGGTGGCGGTCTTGCTGGGGTTTTTCGGCCGCATGGCCCTTTTCCTCCTGCGTGAGGGCCACCCGCGACCCGTGGCCATAATCGGGGGCCCACTGGTCCTCCTGCTTGTTCTGGTCCTTGCAGCCGACGTCTGGTTTACCGGCGCCGGCGATGTCGCGGCCAGTGAAAGCATCCGATCGTGGCTTCCGTTCAACAGCATCATTGTCGTCTGGGTGATAGCGATCATCAGCGTGTTCATCGCCGCCCGCGCCATACTTGCGATCCGGCGTGCCAGCTCGACGGTCACGGTCGAAGAACGCGAAGCGCGCGCCGACCATGTGGCCGCGCAAGTGCAGAAGATCGGCCGGTATGTCGGTCCCGCTCTGTTGGCCTTTGCGCTGCTCTATCCCTTCCTGCCCTTCGTCAACCGACAGCTCCTCGATATCTCGGTCCTGGTCGTGACCTACATGATGCTGGGCTGGGGCCTGAACATCGTGGTCGGGCTGGCCGGGCTCCTGGATCTCGGCTACGTCGCCTTCTACGCCGTCGGCGCCTACAGTTATGCGCTCTTGGGCACCAAGCTCGACATGAGCTTCTGGGTCTGCCTGCCCTTCGCCGGTTTCATGGCGGCGACGGCGGGCGTGATCCTGGGCTTCCCCGTGCTCCGATTACGAGGGGACTATCTCGCGATCGTGACCTTGGGCTTCGGCGAGATGATCCGGGTGATCCTGCTGAACTGGTATGACGTGACCCGCGGGCCGGACGGCATCAGCAACATCCCGCGGCCGAGCTTTTTCGGCCTGCCTTTCACGCGAAGACCGCCCGAAGGCACCGAATCCTTCCACACCTTTTTCGGGCTGGAGTACACGCCGGTCGACCGCCTGATCTTCCTTTACTACCTGATCCTCGCCATGGCGATGATCACCAACCTGTTCACCATGCGCATCCGCAAGCTGCCGGTCGGGCGCGCCTGGGAGGCATTGCGCGAGGACGAGACCGCCTGCCGTTCGCTCGGCGTGAACCCGACGAACACCAAGCTGACCGCCTTCGGCATCGGCGCCATGTTCGGTGGCTTCGCCGGGTCCTTCTTCGCCACCCGGCAGGGCTTCATCAGCCCCGAGAGCTTCACCTTCATCGAGTCTGCGGTGATCCTGGCCATCGTCGTGTTGGGCGGTTTCGGCAGTCAGCTGGGCGTGATCGTCGCGGCGATCCTGCTGATCGGCCTGCCCGAGTTCTTCCGGGAATTGCAGCAGTACCGCATGCTCGCTTTCGGCGCGGCCATGGTCCTGATCATGGTCTGGCGGCCCGCCGGCCTGCTGGCCCACCGCGAGCCGACGATCCGCCTGCATCCGAGATCGGGGCCGGCGGACAAGACCGCGCCCCAGTCCGCCGAATGAGCGCGCAGGCCGCCCCCCTTGCTGCGGAACAGGCGCTCCTGAGCGTCGAACACCTGACCATGCGGTTCGGCGGGCTGGTCGCTATCGACGATGTGTCCTTCGCGGCCAGGGACCGGGAGATCACCGCGATCATCGGACCGAACGGGGCCGGCAAGACCACCGTGTTCAACTGCCTGACCGGCTTCTACAAACCCACGGTCGGACGGCTCGGCCTCAGCCATCCGCAGAAAGGGGTGATGCTGCTCGAGCAGATGGAGGGGTTCCGCATCGCCCAGCAGGCGGGCGTCGCGCGCACCTTTCAGAATATCCGCCTGTTCGCCAAGATGACCGTGCTAGAGAACCTGATCGTGGCCCAACACAACCATCTCATGCGGGCCTCGGGTTACACGGTTCTTGGGCTGTTCGGCCTCGGCGTCTACCGCCACGCCGAGAAGGACGCGGTCGACAAGGCCCGCTACTGGCTCGACCGCATCCACTTGACGGACAAGGCGGATTGGGACGCGGGCAATCTGCCCTATGGCGACCAGCGCCGGCTCGAGATCGCTCGCGCCATGTGCATCGACCCGATCCTATTGTGCCTCGACGAGCCGGCCGCGGGCCTGAACCCGCGGGAATCGCACGAGCTCAACGAGCTGCTCCAGTTCATCCGCGACGAGCACAAGATCGGCGTGCTGTTGATCGAGCATGACATGAGCGTGGTCATGGAAATCTCCGACCACATCATCGTCTTGGACTACGGGCGCAAGATCTCGGACGGCGATCCGGACTTCGTGCGCAACGACCCGAACGTGATCCGGGCCTATCTCGGCGAGGAGGAAGAAGAGGAGCTGCCCCCCGAGGTCGCCCAGGACCTCTCGTCGAGGACGGATGGCGGACCGGAAGGGCGGGACGATAGCTGATGCTTGAAGTCACCGGCGTGCATACCTTCTACGGGAACATCGAGGCCCTGCGCGGCGTCGACGTCGAGGTCAAGCAGGGCGAGATCGTCACCCTGATCGGCGCCAACGGCGCCGGCAAATCGACCTTGCTGATGACCATTTGCGGAAACCCGCGGGCCGCCCGCGGCCGGGTCGTGTTCGACGGCGCGGACATCTCCCGGCAGAAGACCTACGACATCATCCGGCACGGCATCGCCCAGGCGCCCGAGGGACGGCGGATCTTTCCGCGCATGACGGTGATCGAGAACCTCCAGTTGGGCGCGACCACCGCGGATCCGCAGTATTTCGAGGAGGACGCCGAGCGGGTGTTCACCCTGTTCCCGCGCCTGCGCGAGCGGCGGGACCAGCGGGGCGGCACGCTGTCCGGCGGCGAGCAGCAGATGCTGGCCATCGGCCGGGCGCTGATGAGCCGGCCGCGACTGTTGCTGCTGGACGAGCCGTCGCTGGGTCTCGCGCCGATGATCGTCAAGCAGATCTTCGACGTGATCCGCGGCATCAACCAACAGGGCGTGACCGTGTTTCTGGTGGAACAGAACGCCTATCACGCGCTCCGGCTGGCCCATCGCGGCTACGTCATGGCCAACGGCAACATCATCATGACCGGCTCCGGCCAGGAGCTCCTGGCCAATCCGGAGATCCGCGCCGCCTACCTCGAAGGCGGACACTGAACGGAGGGCAGGGATGATCGGATTGCTCGGCACATCGCTTCCGGTCTTCATCGCCATCACGGTCGTGGTGATGGGCTTCGCCGCCTACATGACCGGCCAGGCCCTGGGCAACAACTGGAAGCCCGTGTCGCACTTGGTGATCTATGTGTTGCTCTTGGGGTTGGCCGATCGATTTCTGACCTTCGCCCTGTTCGAGGGCGAGCTTCTCTCGGTGACCGGATACATCATCGATACGGCCGTGCTCATGGCCATCGCCATGTTTGCTTTCCGCATCAACCGGGTCAATCGGGTCGTTAACCAATATCCCTGGCTGTACCAGCGCGCCGGCCTGTTCAACTGGCGCGAAAAGGAAGTAAGGGATTGATTGGTCTGTACCTTCCGCCTCGCGACGTTAACGTTGCGGTGCGCGCCAATAGTGCTAAGGTACCGGCCAATTTGCACGCCGGCGCTGCCGGAGCCGTGCACCGCACGCGGAGGGGCCGCGACAGTCGGCCCTCTGCTTCGCAACCAACAGGGAGTGATTGACGAATGCGTTATCTCAAAACAGCGTTGGTGGCGGCTGCCGCCCTAGCAGCGCTCGGCACGACTGCCGCCCACGCGGAACTCAAGATCGCAACCGCCGGCCCCATGACCGGCCAGTACGCCTCGTTCGGCGAGCAGATGCGGCGCGGCGCCGAGATGGCTGTGCAGGACATCAACGCAAAGGGCGGCGTTCTCGGCCAGAAGCTGGCATTGCAGATCGAAGACGACGCTTGCGATCCCAAGCAGGCGGTCGCCGTGGCCAACAAGGTGGTTGGCGACGGCGTGGTGTTCATGGCCGGCCATTTCTGCTCGGGCTCGTCCATCCCGGCCTCCGCGGTCTATGCCGAGGAAGGCATCATGCAGATCACGCCGGCCTCAACGAACCCAGCCTTCACCGACGAGCCGGCCAAGAAGGGCATTACCACGATCGGTCGTGTGTGCGGCCGTGACGACGCCCAGGGCATCGTTGCGGGCAAGTACCTGGCCACCAAGTTCAAGGGCAAGAAGGTCGCGATCCTGCACGACAAGACGGCCTACGGCAAAGGCTTGGCCGACGAGACCCGCAAGAACATGAATGCGGCCGGCCTCAAGGAAGCCATGTACGAGGCCTATACGGCGGGCGAGAAGGACTACTCCGCGCTCGTCTCCAAGCTCAAGGCCGCGGGCATCGATGCCGTGTACATCGGCGGCTATGACGCCGAGGCGGGCCTGATCATCCGGCAGTCCCACGAGCAGGGCTACAAGCCGCAGCTCGTGTCCGGCGATGCGCTGGTCACGGACAACTACTGGAAGATCACCGGCGACGCCGGCCAGGGCACCCTGATGACCTTCCAGCCCGACCCGCGCAAGAACCCGGCGGCCAAGGGTCTGGTCGAGAAGTTCCGGGCCCAGAACTACGAGCCCGAGGGCTACACCCTGTACACCTATGCGGCCATCCAGGCCTGGGCGCAGGCGGTGGCGAAGGCCGGCAGCACCGAAGGCGAGAAGGTCGCCAAGTCGTTCCGCGGCGGCACCTTCGACACGGTGATCGGCACGCTCAACATCAACGACAAGGGGGACGTGAAGAACCCCGAGTATGTCTGGTACATCTGGGACAGCGGCAAGTATCGCGAGATGTAAGCCACGCCCTCCGAGAGAGGGTAAGTAAAGCAACGGCCCGGCGGATATCCGCCGGGCCGTTTTCTTTCCGCGCACCGCCGCTTGAGGCCGCGGTAAACCGACCTTGGTTAACTCTGGCGCTTGCGGCCGAGGCCGATACGCTTGGCGAACTGCGACCGCTGCGCCGCGTAGTTCGGCGCGACCATAGGATAGTCGGGCGGCAAACCCCACTTCGCCCGGTATTCCTCGGGTGTCATGTTGTAGGTGGTGCGAAGATGCCGCTTGAGCATCTTCAACTTCTTTCCGTCCTCGAGACAAATGATGAAGTCGGGCGTCACCGAACGCCGGACGGCCACCGCGGGTTTCTGGGTCTCCTGGCGGTCTGCGCCGCTGCCCAGGCCGCTGAGAGCCCCATGAACAGAGCGGATCAGGTCTGGAATATCGGAAGACGCCACCACGTTGTTTCCAACATAGGCCGAGACAACCTCCGCCGTCATGCGAAGAACATCTTCCTTGTCTATGCTGCTATTGGTGTCCTCGGTCATTTCCCCCGCACCTTTTCGTTACGGTTTTTTTCAACCGGGCCTAATTTCCATGAAAAAGATCCATTGTCAATTAAAAAACAAGTTGTTTCTCGATCAGGCCAGATGATCCGAAAACTAGATTAACTATTGATTTTATTAGTATTGGTTAAACGGCACTCCGATAATTTCTTGGAATTTGGTCTTAACGATGGTCGTCTCGCCGGTTGCATCCCTGAGAACGCGGTGGTTTTGCCGGCCTTCAGCACTATTGCGCAGGCCCTAGAACCGCGAATGCTTGTGGTAGGCTTGGTGGCAAGCAGCGAGATATGGTAGGTTCCCGCTTCATTCTGCGGGCGCGGCCGGGGGGTCGGCGATGTCCGCCCGGAGAGTGCGGGAACGGTAATGAGGGAGCTGGCGCAGCCAGCTGACTGACATGGCGAAAGGCTCCGTCGCGATCGCTTCGGATCACGCCGGCTATGCGCTCAAGTCGGTGCTCAAGGAAGAGCTGGCCGCCATGGGTTGCGAGGTCGTCGACCTGGGGACCGACAACGCCGACAGCGTCGACTATCCCGACTTCGCGGACGCGATGGCGGAGACGGTGACCGGCGGCCGGGCCGAACGCGGGGTTTTGATCTGCGGCAGCGGGCTGGGGATCAGCATGGCGGCGAACCGGCACCGGGGGATAAGGGCGGCACCCTGCCACGATGTCATCGCCGCTCGGCTGGCGCGGCAACACAATGACGCCAATGTCCTTGCGCTTGGCGCGCGGCTGATCGGGGAGGAGACCGCCAAGGAGTGCCTGCACGTATTCCTGGAAACCGAGTTCGAAGGTGGGCGGCACCAGCGCCGCATCGACAAGATGAGCTAGAGCATGATCTAGACCCGATTTGCTTGGGAGTGTTCGCAGATGTCCGTGGTAAACGCCGAAATCGTTCACAATGCCGAAGCCGACTTCTTCCGCACGCCGTTGGCCGAGCGTGATCCTGGAGTTGCCGCCGCGATTGAGGAAGAGCTGGGCCGGCAACGCAATCAGATCGAGCTGATCGCGTCGGAGAACATCGTCTCGCGGGCGGTGCTCGAGGCGCAGGGATCGGTTCTCACCAACAAGTATGCGGAGGGCTACCCGTCGCGCCGCTACTATGGCGGTTGCGAGTTCGTCGATGTCGCCGAGGAGCTGGCGATCTCGCGCGCCAAAGAGCTGTTCGGCTGTACCTTCGCGAACGTCCAGCCCCATGCCGGCGCGCAGGCCAATCAAGCCGTATTTCTGGCGCTGGTTCAGCCGGGCGACACCATCATGGGTCTGTCGCTGGCCGCCGGCGGCCACCTGACCCACGGCGCGCCGCCGAACCTGTCGGGCAAATGGTTCAACGTCGTTCCCTACGGAGTTCGTCGCGAAGACGCGCAGATCGACTATGACGAATTCGAACGGACGGCCATCGAAGCCAAGCCAAAGCTGATCATCGCCGGCGGTTCGGCCTATCCGCGTCGCTTCGACTTCGCCCGCTTTCGGGACATCGCCGACAAGTGCGGCGCTTATCTCTTGGTCGACATGGCGCATTTCGCGGGTTTGGTGGCGGGCGGCGCGCATCCCAGCCCGTTCCCGCACGCCCATGTGGTCACCACCACGACGCACAAGACCCTGCGCGGTCCGCGCGGCGGCCTGATCCTTGCGAACGACGAGGCGCTCGGCAAGAAGATCAACTCGGCGGTCTTTCCGGGATTGCAGGGCGGGCCGCTGATGCACGTGATCGCGGCCAAGGCGGTTGCCTTCGGAGAGGCGCTGACCCAGGAATTCCGGGACTATGCCGCGCAGGTCGTCGCCAACGCCAGAACCCTGGCCGATGCCCTCGTCCAGCAGGGGCTGGACATCGTCTCCGGCGGCACCGATACGCATCTCATGCTGGTCGATCTCCGGCCCAAGGGTCTGACCGGCAACATTGCCGAAGCCAGCCTGGAGCGGGCGGCGCTCACCTGCAACAAGAACGGTATCCCGTTCGACCCGGAGAAACCGACGGTGACGTCGGGCATCCGGCTGGGAACCCCCGCGCCAACGACCCGAGGGTTCAAGACCGACGAATTTAGGCAGGTGGGCGAGCTGATCGGCCGGGTGCTGGACGGCCTCGCCGCCAATCCGGAGGACAACTCCGCAGTCGAACAAGAAGTGCGCGCCGAAGTGGATGCGCTCTGCAAGCGGTTCCCGGTCTATCCAGAATTGGGATGACCGGGGTTCGGGGGGAAACCAGGCATGCGCTGCCCGTTCTGTGGACATGACGATACTCAGGTGAAGGATTCCCGGCCGACCGAGGACAACTCGGCCATCCGGCGGCGGCGATTTTGTCCGCAGTGCGGCTCACGCTTCACCACATTCGAGCGTATCCAGCTGCGCGATCTGACGGTGGTCAAGAAGACCGGGCGGCGGGTCCCGTTCGACCGGGACAAACTCATGCGGTCGATCCAGATCGCGGTGCGCAAACGCAATATCGAGAACGACCGGCTCGAGCGCCTGGTCTCGGGCATCGTGCGCCGGCTCGAGAGCTCGGGCGAAAGCGAGATTCCTTCGGAGATGATCGGCGAGGCGGTCATGGATGCCCTGGCCAGCCTCGATCCGGTCGCCTATGTGCGATTTGCCTCGGTTTATCGAAACTTCCGCGAGACCAAGGATTTCGAAGACTTCATCGAAAAGCTCGGCGACGAGCGCTTCGCCGAGCGCGGCTGACCTCCCGCGGGACGGCACCCCGGCCGTGCGCGACCTCGCGCATATGCGCAGCGCGCTGGCCTTGGCCCGGCGCGCGCTGGGACAGGCGTGGCCGAACCCCGCGGTCGGCTGCCTGCTGGTGCAGCGCGATCCGGCGGGTGATCGGATCGTCGGGCGCGGCTGGACCCGGCCCGGCGGACGGCCGCATGGTGAGACGGAGGCCCTGCGCCGGGCCGGGTCCGCGGCGCGCGGCGCCACCGCATATGTCTCCCTCGAGCCCTGCAACCATCATGGCAAGACCCCGCCCTGCGCCGAGGCGCTGGTCCGGGCCGGCATTGCCCGTGCCGTCATTCCCATCAAGGATCCGGATCCGCGCGTCTCGGGACGGGGTCTGGACTGCCTGCGCGCGGCCGGGGTGGCGACCGAACTCGGTCTCTGCGCCGAGGAAGCCCGGGACCTGAACGCGGGCTTCTTCCTGCGGCTCGAACAGGGCCGGCCGCTGGTGACCCTCAAGCTTGCCAGCAGCCTGGACGGGCGCATCGCGACCCGCTCCGGCGACAGCCGGTGGATCACGGGGCCGGCCGCACGGGCGCGGGGCCATCTGTTGCGGGCCAACCATGACGCCGTGATGGTCGGCGTGGGCACCGCGCTTGCGGACGATCCGGATTTGACCTGTCGATTGCCGGGCCTCGCCGGCCGCTCGCCGACCCGGGTGGTGATGGACAGCCGCCTACGGCTGCCGCTGGAAGCCGGATTGGTGGCAAGGGCCCGAGAAGTGCCCACTTGGATCCTGGCTGCGGACGGCGCCGATCCGGGCAAGCGGCGCGCGCTCGAGAAGGCCGGGGTCGAAGTGGTCGAGGTTGCCGGCGATGCAACGGGGCGAGCGGACATCGTCGCCGCTCTCGAGGCCTTGGGCAGGGCAGGGCTGACACGGCTTCTGGTGGAAGGCGGCGGCACCCTGGCCGCGGCGCTATTGGCCGCCGGTCTGGTCGATCGGATCGCCTGGTTCCGCGCGCCCAGCATGATCGGTGCGGATGGCCTGTCCGCCGTCGATGCCCTGGCGATCGACGAGCTGGGCGCCGCGGCCCGCTTCGAGCGGATTGCTGTCGAGCCCTGCGGCGTCGACACGCTGGAAACCTACCGCCGCGCCTCCTAGTTTAGATCGCATGTTCACGGGCATCATTACCGATGTGGGCCGGGTTCGCGCGGCCCAGCCAGGGGACAGCGCGGGCGACACCCGGTTCGAGCTGGAAACGGCCTACGAGACAGATGGCATTGCCATCGGCGCCTCGATCGCCTGTTCCGGCGCCTGTCTCACGGTGATCGAAAAAGGGCCGAACTGGTTCGCCGTGGAGGCGTCGGGAGAGACCTTGAGCCGGACCATTCTGGGCCGCTGGCAGGTCGGCAGCCCGGTCAATTTGGAGCGGTCGCTCGCCATGGGCGACGAGCTGGGCGGCCATCTGGTCGCCGGGCATGTGGACGGTGTGGCCGTCTGCGTCGGGCGCGCACCTGACGGCGGCAGCGTGCGGTTCACCTTCGAGGTCCCGGAGCCGCTGGCGCCATATATCGCCTCCAAGGGCTCCGTGGCGATCGACGGCGTCTCGCTCACGGTCAACGAGGTCGAGGGCAGGCGCTTCGGCGTCAACATCATCGCGCACACGCTCACCTGTACGACCTTCGGTTCGCTGGGGGAGGGTGATAAGGTGAACCTGGAGGTGGACCTGCTGGCGCGCTATGTCGCGCGGCTCATGGGGAAGGACTGAGGTGTCGGACCGGCAATATCTGTCCTCGATCGAGGAGGTCATCGAGGAGGGCCGCAACGGGCGGATGTTCATTCTGGTCGACGACGAGGGCCGGGAGAACGAAGGCGACCTGGTGATCCCCGCCCAGATGGCGACCCCCGATGCGATCAACTTCATGGCCAAGCACGGCCGCGGCCTGATCTGCCTGGCACTGACCAGCGAGCGGGTCCAGGAACTCGGCCTGACCCTGATGAGCCAGCGCAACGAGAGCCGGCACCAGACGGCCTTCACCGTCTCGATCGAAGCCAAGGACGGGATCACCACGGGCATTTCGGCGCCGGATCGTGCGCGCACCATCGCGGCCGCCATCGACCCGAACAGCGGACCCGAAGACATCGTCTCTCCGGGCCACGTCTTTCCGCTGGTGGCGCGGACCGGCGGGGTCCTGGTCCGGGCCGGGCATACCGAAGCGGCGGTGGACGTGGCCCGGCTCGCCGGTCTCAACCCGGCCGGTGTGATCTGCGAGATCATGAGCGAAGACGGCACCATGGCGCGCATGCCCGACCTGGTTCGTTTCGCCCGCCGGCACAGCCTCAAGATCGCGACCATCGCCGACTTGATCGCCTACCGGCTGCGCCACGACAAGCTGGTCAAGCGCATCGCCGAATCCACCCTCGAGAGCCGCTTTGGCGGCGATTTTCGAACCATCATCTTCATCAACAAGGTCGCCTATGCCGAGCATCTGGCATTGGTCAAGGGGGACATCCGCGACGACGGCCCGACGATGGTGCGCATGCACGCGCTCAGCGTGTTCCGCGATTTGCTCGGGGACCGCCAGTCGAGCCGCGTGGGCGAACTTCAAGAGGCGATGAGCATGATCGGCGAAGAGGGCCGCGGTGTCGTGGTGTTGATCCGCGAGCCGTGGATCAATCCGCTGGCCGACATCGAACTTCAGCTCAGCGGCGAGGGGTCGGCCCCTGGTCCGCAGCTCCGCGACTACGGCGTCGGCGCACAGATCTTGCTCGATCTCGGCGTCAAGGACATGATCTTGCTGTCCAACAGCGACCGCAACATCATCGGACTCGAAGGCTACGGCCTGAGCGTCGTCGAGCGACGGCCCATCCCGGTCAAGGAGACATAAATGGCGAATGGCGTGCCAAATATCCTCGTCATCGACGCCCGCTTCTACGAGGACATCGCCGATGAGCTGGTGAGAGGCGCGACGGCGGCGCTGGAGGAGGCGGAGGTGCTGCACGAGCGGGTCTCCGTTCCGGGCACGTTCGAGATTCCGGCCGCGGTCCGCTACGCGATCCGTTCGCGCGACTTCCACTCGACCGGCCGCCGCTTCGACGGCTATGTGGCTCTGGGATGCGTCATTCGGGGCGAGACCAGCCACTACGACTACGTCTGCACGGAGTCCGCCCGCGGGCTGCAGTCGCTGGCCTTGGAGTACACGCTGGCCATGGGATACGGCATCCTGACCGTCGAGAACGAGGAACAGGCTTGGGAGCGCGCGTCGGTCGACAAACGCGACAAGGGCGGCGCAGCGGCCAAGACCTGCCTCGGCATGATCGAGCTTAAACGTCGTTTTCGCCTGTATCCCCGATGAGCGCGAAGGCCCTGCAGCGCGATATGGCCGGGGACGGCAGCGCGCGCGTCAATCGGCGGCCCGCGACCGCGCGCGAAGTGGCGCGGGTGGGCGCGGTCCAGGCCCTGTTCCAGATCGATTTCACCGGCGCGGAGCCGGACGCCGTCCTGCAGCAGTTTCTGGATCAGCGTTTGGCGGAGCTGGCTTCCGCGGCCGAGGTTCAGGCCCTCGATCGGGAGTTCTTCGTCGACGTCTTTCGCGGTGTGACATCGCGGCGGCAAGAGCTCGACGGCTTGCTGGGTCCCGCGCTGGCCAAGGGATGGCGGATCGAACGGCTCGACACCGTGCTGCGCGCGATCCTGCGTGCCGGGACGTACGAGCTTCTGGCTCGGCTGGACGTTCCCGCCCCCGCCGTCATCGATGCCTATGTCAACGTGGCGCACGCCTTCTTCGAGGCCAAGGAGCCGGGCTTCGTCAACGCCGTTCTGGACAGGCTGGCCCCGAAGCTTCGGGAGCACCCCGAAGGTGAACAAGAAACCGCTCCCGGGTGAGTTCGAGCTGATTGCCCGCTACCTGGCGCCGTTGGCAACAGCGTGTCCCGGCGCCTTCGGGCTTGCGGACGATGCCGCCGTGCTGGATGTCTCGCCGGACCGGCGGCTGGTGGTCACGGTCGATGCGATGGCGGCCGGGACCCACTTCCTGCGTGACGACCCCGCCGACCTGGTGGCGCGCAAGCTGTTGCGGGTGAACCTCTCCGATCTGGCGGCCATGGGCGCGGCGCCACTGGCCTATCTCACCACCTTGGCGTTGGACGGCGAGGCAGACGCGGCTTGGCTCGAAGCCTTCGCGGCGGGTCTCGCCGCAGATCAGGCGCAGTTTGGTTTGGCGCTGGCGGGCGGCGACACCATTCGCACGGACGGGCCCACGGTGCTGACGATCACGGCGCTCGGGACGGTTGCGGGCCCGAGCCCGCTGCGGCGGAACGGCGCCCGACCAGGCGATCTCGTCTATGTGTCCGGCACGATCGGCGACGGGGCGCTTGGCCTGGCGGCGCTCAAGGGCGAGCTCGACCAGCTGGATGACGGCGCGCGGACCCAGCTTGCCGAGCGGTATCGGCTGCCCCAGCCGCGGCTCGCGCTGGGGCAGGCTCTCGTCGGCGTCGCCAGCGCCGCGATCGATGTCTCGGACGGTCTGGTGGCAGACCTCACGCATATCTGCGCGGCATCGGACGTTGCGGCCGAAATCGAGACTGCACGGGTGCCGCTATCCACGGCCGCGCAACAGGCGCTCGCCGGCCAGCCCGACCTGCTCGAGCGGGTTCTTTCCGGCGGCGACGACTACGAGCTCCTGTTCACGGTTCCGCCCGATGCCGAGGGCGAGGCGACAGAGGCGGCCGCCACGGCGGGCGTGGAGATCGCCGCGATCGGCCGTGTCACGGCTTCCGACCCAGAGTTGGATAAGGTGCGCGTGACTGGCCCGGATGGTGACATAATCGCGCTTGAAAGCGCGGGATACGAGCATTTCTGATCTATTTCACTACTTTACGCCATCTTCATCCGCGTCCGTTCATACTGCTCCCGTCACTTTGGGAGCCAAATCATGATCTCCAAGAAGTGGGTCGTGATCCTCGTCGTTCTGTTGCTGATCTGCGGGATCGTCGCCTTCGCCGGTCTCAACACCGTCACGCACGAGGTCGAGGAGGCGGCGACGAAGGTCGAAAAGCAGGTCCGCAAACGGATGGAGGGCAAGTCCAAGTTCGTCCGGTTGCGGCATTTCTCCATCCCCGTCGTCCGCCGGAATACCATAGGCTCCCATCTGAGCATTGCCATCTCTCTGGAAGTCCAGGGCGACCACGGCGTGGAACGGGTCATGGCGTCGCGCCGCATGCTGCGAGACGCCATCCTCAAGGATCTCATGGCCGCCGCCTACTGGCCGGATATCAAGACCGGCTATCAGCTACCTGTCCGGGCCATGAAGGAACGCCTGCTGGTCGTCAGTCGCCAGGTGCTCGGACCCGATGTGGTCGTCCATGATGTCCTGGTCGCAACGATGATCGAGCGCAAGTTCTAGTCTCGCACGCGAGATAGCGCGCTTGGGGACAGGGGTTCCGATCAGGCGCTCGCCGGCCCCGACACATCTGTTGCGTCGCTCAGGCAAGTTTGGCATCTTCCGCGCCACGTCAGACGACGCCGCGGGGGCTGGGCAGGCAGCCGGATTCGGCTGCCGTTCTCTTTGTCATGTTGGCGGTGTCCCGGTCAAACAGGGGTAAAGACACATGCTAGGTCTGAATTGGATCGTGATCGCGTGCGCGGTCGTGGCGCTTTTGTATGGCATCTATGCGAGCCGAGCGGTCCTTGCGGCAGATGCCGGCACGCAGCGTATGCAAGAGATCGCCGCCGCGGTTCAGGAAGGCGCGTCCGCCTATCTGAACCGGCAGTACACGACGATCGGCATCGTCGGCGTCATCATCGCGGTGATCTTGTTTCTGCTGTTCAGTTGGAAGGTGGCATTCGGCTATGTCATCGGCGCGGTGCTGTCCGGCGCCACCGGCTACATCGGCATGATCATCTCGGTCCGCGCCAACGTGCGCACCGCCCAGGCGGCGACCACCGGTCTGGCCAACGGCCTGGCGATCTCCTTCCGGGCCGGCACGGTCACCGGCATGCTGGTGGCCGGCCTCGCTCTGTTGGCCGTGGCGGGCTACTACACCGCGCTCTTGTCGACGGGCTCGAGCGGACGCGAACTCGTGGATTCCCTGGTGGCGCTCGGTTTCGGCGCGTCGCTGATCTCCATCTTCGCCCGGCTCGGCGGCGGCATCTTCACCAAGGGCGCCGACGTCGGCGCCGATCTGGTCGGCAAGGTCGAGGCGGGCATTCCCGAGGACGATCCCCGCAATCCGGCCGTGATCGCCGACAATGTGGGCGACAACGTCGGCGACTGCGCCGGCATGGCGGCCGACCTGTTCGAGACCTACTGCGTGACCGTGGTCGCGACCATGGTGCTGGCCTCGATCTTCTTTGCGGGTTCGGCGGCCGAGGTGCCAATGATGGCCTATCCCCTGGCGATTGGCGGGATGTGCATCATCACCTCGGTGATCTCCACCTTTTTCGTCCGGCTGGGACCCAGCCAGAACATCATGGGCGCGCTCTACAAGGGCTTCATTGCCAGCGCGGTTCTGTCCGCCATCGGCCTGTGGCCGGTGACGGAGCTGGTGGTTGGCATGGGCGACACATACACGGTCGGCGACCGCAGCTTCTCGGGCACCAGCCTGTTCTTCTGCGGCATCATCGGCCTCGTCCTCACCGGCCTGATCATCTGGGTCACCGAGTACTACACCGGCACCCACCATCGGCCGGTCCGATCCGTCGCCGAAGCGTCGGTAACCGGGCACGCAACCAACGTCATTCAGGGCCTCGCCGTCTCCATGGAAGCGACCGCCATTCCGGCCATCCTGATTTGTGCAGCGATCATCTCGACCTACCTGCTGGCCGGCCTGTTTGGCATCGCCATCGCGGTGACCACCATGCTGGCGCTCGCCGGCGTCGTGGTGGCGCTCGACGCCTACGGTCCGGTGACCGACAATGCCGGCGGCATCGCGGAGATGGCAGAGCTTCCAGACGACGTTCGCAAGACCACGGACGCGTTGGATGCCGTGGGCAACACCACAAAGGCGGTGACCAAGGGCTATGCCATCGGATCCGCCGGTCTCGGCGCCCTGGTCCTGTTCGCGGCCTACACGCAGGATCTGGTGTTCTTCAAGACGGCGGGCGTGCCCTATTTCGCCGATGTCGATGTCGACTTTTCCCTGAGCAATCCCTTCGTGGTCGTTGGCTTGTTCGTGGGTGGCCTGCTGCCCTATCTGTTCGGGGCCATGGGCATGATGGCGGTGGGCCGCGCCGGCGGCGCCGTGGTCCTGGAAGTGCGTCGGCAGTTCAAGGAGATCGCCGGCATTATGGAGGGCACGGCCAAGCCCGAGTACGGCACCTGCGTCGACCTGCTGACCAAGGCGGCGATCAAGGAAATGATCGTGCCGAGCCTGTTGCCGGTGCTGTCGCCGATCGTGCTGTTCGTCGTGATCCTGCCGATCGGGGGCAAATCCGCGGCCTTCGCGGCGGTCGGCGCCATGCTGCTAGGCGTGATCGTCACCGGCCTGTTCGTGGCCATTTCCATGACCGCCGGCGGCGGCGCCTGGGACAACGCCAAGAAGTTCATCGAGGACGGGCAACATGGCGGCAAGGGCTCGGAGGCCCACAAAGCCGCGGTGACCGGGGATACCGTGGGCGATCCCTACAAGGACACCGCCGGCCCCGCGGTCAATCCGATGATCAAGATCACGAATATCGTGGCGCTGCTGCTGCTCGCCGTGTTGGCTCACTAGTCTGCCGCGGGAGCGGGCGCACGAAAAACCCCCGGGCGGTCGCCGCCCGGGGGCTGAAATCCTTCGGCCTAGGCCGAGGCTCGAATCCTACTTGACGAAGCCCTCGTTCGCACCGGTATCGCCGCGGCCGCGCAGCAGGGTCTTGTACAGTTGCTCGAACAGGCCGAGTTCCTTGCCGCGGGTCGGGCTCTCGCGGTCGCTGATCTGAACGTCGCGCGCGTCCTCAAGCCCCAACCGGTCAACTTGGGCGACGGTGCCGGTGTCGTCGAATTTGACCGCCACGACTTGTTGTTCCACGACTTTGGGATCGAAGAAGGCGGTCGTCTCTGTCTTCTTGCTGATGTAGTACCAAGTCTTCTGGTCGAAGGTGGCCAAGCTGGACGGCGTCCCAAGCATTCCCGCCACCTCGTTGCGTGTATGGAGGCCCGGCTTGATCTGTGCGACCATTTCCGCGTCAGGCACATTGCCCCGCGTATCGACACGCGGCGAACAGGCGGTCGCGGCTGCGGTCAGCGCCACGGCGGCCAAGCACAGACGGCGCCTATGACTCACAAGATGGATAATGCCCTTCATCTCTCGGCATCCTCTCCAGTGCACGGCGGACCCTTTTGGTGTCTCTTTGGGCCGTGGTCGATCCCCAGAGAACAGAACCTGCCGCGAGCAGCGGTAACTGTCAACCGGCAGCTTGATACCTGTCCGACCAAAGAATCCGACAGGGCACCGCAGGCTCGGCATGTTCGGTAGAGGCCGCGCCCAACGCAAGGCGCTGCGGGAGGCGGCGCGCCTGCTCTACGGCGCGGTCATCGATCAAGCCCGCAATCCGGCATTCTACAAGGACTTCGGGGTACCCGACAGCACGGATGGGCGGTTCGAACTGCTGGCCCTGCACGCGTTTCTGATCATGCGCCGGCTCGGCCGGGAGAGCGGCGAGGCGGCGCGGGCGGCTGGCGCGCTTTCCCAACAGATGTTCGATCTGATGTTTGCCGACATGGACCAGAATCTCCGCGAGATGGGAGCCGGCGACTTGGGGGTCGGCCGGCGCGTCAAGAGGATGGCCAAGGGCTTCTACGGCCGGGTCGCGGCCTACGATGCCGCGCTCGAAGGAAGCCGCGAGGCCCAGCGCCAGGCGCTGCGGCGCAATCTGTACGGCACCCTCTCGGAGGAGGCCTTGCCGGCCGAGCCCGTGCTCGACGCCATGGTTGAATATCTGTGTATGCAGGCGGCAGCGCTCGACAAAGCCGAGATCGAGGCCCTGCTGTCCGGCCAGGTCGCCTTTGCCGGACCCCGGGCCCTTGGCTGAGGTATAGCAATGCCCACAGAACCGTTGCCGCTGCCGATCGTGGACCAGTATTGCGGTTGCGCGCGGCGGCCGGGATGCCTATCTATAGCCCTGTTTTTACCGACAATTCCTGAGTTGATATGAATTCGGAGTTCTCCCGGCGCGTCGAGGTCGACCAGATCGGCCCGACACCGGAGCAATACCTTATCGAGGCCGACGAGGCCCAGCGCGCCGCCATTGCCCGGCGTCTCGACCTGGTCGCCCTGGAGAGATTCGCGGCCGATCTGACGGTCGAGCGGGCCGGTGCCGGGCGCCTGCGCCTGTCTGGCAGGATCTCCGCCAAGGTCGTGCAAACCTGCGTGGTCAGCCTGCAACCCATGACCACCGAGATTGCGGAGTCCTTTACGGTTCTATATGCTTCGCCGCTAGTTTCGGGTGCCCCAGGGGACGTATCGGTTGGGCTCGAAGAAGAAGAGGCGCCGGAACCCCTGGAAGGCGGCACGGTCGACATCGGGGAGGCCGCAACACAACAATTGGCGCTCAGCCTAGATCCCTATCCCCGCAAGCCGGATGCCGTACCACCCGCGTTTGCCGGCGATAAGGAGGGGGCGTCCGAGTCCGGTCAAGGAGGGCCGTTTGCCGTCCTTGCCACGCTGAAGAAGCGCGGCTAAGGAGTAGGCTCTCTTTGGTCACGATTTGATGGTTCTGCACTCTTAGCGGGCGGATTTGCGCCCGCCGCATGGAAGAGAAGTCAACATGGCTGTACCCAAAAAGAAAGTCTCCAAGTCCCGCCGAGACATGCGCCGCGCGCACGATTCACTGAAGCCTTCGGCCTATGTGGAGTGTTCCAACTGCGGCGAGAGCAAACGCCCGCACCATATCTGCGAGGCCTGCGGCCACTATGACGGCCGCGAAGTGGTCGAGGTCGAGACCTACTAGTTCTTTGACCCGCGACCAAGAGCACTGCACTTGGCCACTCAACTCAAGATCGCGCTCGATGCCATGGGGGGCGACCACGCCCCGGACATGGTGATAGAGGGCGCCGCGCTGGCGCGCGAGCGGGCACCGAATCTGAGCTTTATCCTATTCGGTGATGAAGCCCGCATCGCCTCGCTGATGGCCAAGCAAGAGGCCTTGGCTCAAGTGAGCGAGATCCGGCATACGGATCAATTCGTGAGCAACGACGCAAAGCCCTCGCAAGCGCTGAGATCGGGCCGCAGCACCAGCATGCGACTGGCGGTCGACGCGGTCCGCGGTGGTGACGCCGCCGGTGTCGTCTCGGCCGGCAACACGGGCGCGCTGATGGCCATGGCCAAGGTCGTCTTGCGGACCATGCCGGGCATCGACCGGCCGGCCCTGATGTCGTTCTTCCCGACTATCCGCGGCGAAAGCGTCATGTTGGATCTGGGCGCGAACATCGATTCCGATGCCAACAACCTGGTCCAGTTCGCGGTCATGGGCGAGGTGTTCGCCCGTACCGTATTGGGCCTCGATCAGCCGACCGTTGGCCTTTTGAACGTCGGCGAGGAAGAGCTGAAGGGCAACGAAGCCGTCAAGACCGCGCACGCCATCCTGCGGCAAGCCGACCTGCCCATGCGGTTCCACGGTTTCGTCGAGGGCGACGACATTCCCAAGGGAACGGTCGACGTGGTCGTGACGGACGGATTCAGCGGCAACATCGCGCTCAAGACCGCAGAGGGAACCGCGCAGCTCTACTCGCGCTTTCTGAGCGAGGCGTACAAGAGCTCGCCCTTGGCCCGCATCGGCTATTTGTTTGCGCGCAACGCGGTGGCCAAGCTGAAACTTCGGGTCGACCCGCGGCGCTACAACGGTGCGGTGTTCGCGGGTCTGAACGGCATCGCGGTCAAGAGCCACGGCAGCACGGACGCGCTTGGGTTCGCGACCGCGATCGGTGTCGCGGCGGACATGGCTGCAAACAACTTCCTGGACAGGGTCAAGCAGGAATTCGAAGCGCTGGCCGCCAGTCCTGTGGAGAGCGCCAACGCGTTTGCGTCCTCGGGCGGATGATGGGAGGCGAGATGAGCATAGTCGCCGGGTGTGGCTGCAGCGCTTGGCCTTGGGCGCGCCGGGGCCGGTTGGCGGGCTCGCGCTGATCATGCGCAGATCCATCATCGAGGGCTGCGCCGGCTATCTGCCCGAACGCATCGTCACCAACGAGGAACTGGCCGCACGCGTGGATACTTCTGACGAGTGGGTGCGCGTGCGCACGGGCATTCAGGAGCGAAGAATCGCGGCAGATGATCAACAGACCTCGGATCTCGCCACGCAGGCCGCCGAGAGAGCGTTGGCGAATGCGGGCATGCGGGCCGAGGAGATTGACCTCATCCTGGTGGCGACCACGACGCCGGACAACACGTTCCCTTCGACTGCCGTCAAAGTGCAGGCCCAGTTGGGCGCCACGGGGGGGCCCGCCTTCGACATCCAGGCCGTGTGCGCCGGATTCGTCTATGGTCTGGCCGCCGCCGACGGCTATCTCCGAACCGGCGGCGCCGACAGCGCCCTCGTGATCGGCGCAGAGATCTTTTCGCGTATCCTCGACTGGGAGGATCGCTCGACCTGCGTGCTGTTTGGCGACGGCGCGGGAGCGGTCGTATTGCGCGCGGCCAACGGCGATGGATCGAATGCCGATCGGGGCATACTGTCCCATCATCTGCATTCAGATGGCACGCTGTACGATCTTCTCTATGTCGACGGGGGCGTGTCGACGACCCAGAAGAGCGGCTATCTGCGGATGGCCGGCCAGGAGGTCTTCCGCCATGCCGTCAACAAGCTTTCCGACGTCTTGCTCGAGGGTCTTGCGGCCAACGACATGACGGCCACCGATGTCGACTGGCTGGTGCCGCACCAGGCGAACAAGCGAATCATCGATGCGACCGCGAGAAAGCTCGGCCTCCCGACGGAAAAAGTCATCCTGACCGTGGACAAACATGCCAACACCTCGGCCGCGTCCATTCCGCTCGCGCTCGCCGAGGCCGAGGCCGACGGGCGGCTCAAAGCCGGTGATGTGGTGCTGATCGAGGCGATCGGCGGGGGTCTTGCCTGGGGGTCGAGCGTGATCCGATGGTAAATCTGCCGCACGCCGCTGTGGCCGACTGTGCAACAGCGTGGCATTTCGGAGACACCATGCGATCTTTTCGCGGCCAGAGTTCGTCCGCCAATTGACGGCGCTAAGTGCTGTGGTTACCGTCTTTTTTAAAAAATGCGGGGGGATTCCTATGGTCGGCAAAACCGTTACACGCGCGCAACTGAGCGAAGCAGTCTATCAGGAGGTCGGCCTGTCGCGGAATGAGTCCGCGGATCTGGTCGAGTCCGTGCTTGGCGAAATCAGCGACGCTTTGGTCCGCGGCGAAGGCGTCAAACTGTCCTCATTTGGGAGCTTTGCCGTGCGACAGAAGGGCCAACGTATCGGCCGCAATCCGAAGACCGGGCAGGAGGTTCCAATCCTGCCGCGGAAGGTGCTGGTCTTCAGAGCGTCCCATGTCCTCAAAGACGCGATCAACCAGTCGCTAACCGGCTCAGGGAGTAAGAGCGCCGGGGCGGCCTCATGATGTCGGAGTTCGGTCCCAACGAGAGCACTGCACAGGGTCGCCGGGTGAAATCCTCAGCAGCTTTTCGCACGATCAGCGAAGTGGCGGGCGAACTGGACCTGCCACCGCATGTGTTGCGCTTCTGGGAAAGCAAGTTCAGCCAGCTGAAACCGCTCAAGCGCGGCGGCGGGCGTCGCTACTACCGTCCGGAGGACGTGGACCTGCTGCGGCGCATCCGCGAGCTTCTGTACACCGAAGGCTACACGATCAAGGGCGTGCAGAAGCTCCTGCGCGAGGGCAAGGGCAAGATCGCGGTGCGGACCAGTGTCACCGGGAGGTCGGCGAAGGCAGGACATCCTCCCGATGCCGACTGGAAGCTGCGGGCTGAGATCAAGGCCGCCATCCAGGAGCTGAAAACGATACGCGACCTGCTGGACGAAGTCTGAGACCGCGTCCGGACCGGGAGTTGCGCCCCGCCAGGGGGGGCGATAGAGTGCCGTTCTGAGTCCGGAGCGTAGCGCAGCCTGGTAGCGCACCACACTGGGGGTGTGGGGGTCGTGGGTTCAAATCCCGCCGCTCCGACCAATAAGGACAAGGGGTTGGCCGTTCGCGGCTGACCCCTTTTTCTTGCCTGTAGCGGCTCGCCCGCAGCGGTCCTCAGGCGGCTCCCAGGGCCGTCTCGACCTCTCGCAGGATCAGGTCCTCGAGCGCCCGGACCGGCGCTTCGTCCCGATACAGCTTGTGCTTGTTGGCGGCGATACGCTCGGACATTTGGGCGCGAAACGCGGGCTCACGGCCAAGCCGCGCGGCGATCTGAATGAACTCGTCCTTGCTCCCGGCGATCATTTCCTCGATGCCCATTCTTCGCAGGAAGGCCATGGTATGCCGCCCGCGCATCGCTTCCCCGGGCCAGGTGACGAGCGGAACGTTGAAGGCAATGGTCTCCAGCGAGGTATTGCCGCCAGACCAACCGACGCTGTCCAGAAAGACGTCGGATGCCGCGCAGACAGCAAGGAACTGCGGCAACGTCAGCCGCGGCAGCAAGACGCAGTGATCCCGGTAGTCGCGGCCCATCGAGCCGAAGCTGGCCTCCAATCGCCGAAAGAACGTTTCCGTCGCGTGCTGGCTGTCCCTCTCGCGAATGAATATGAACTTGGACGGCCCGACCTCCTTGGCGATCCTCGGAAAGACGTCGTCATGCTGAGGCAGATACTTGAACAGCGACTGGCAGCAGATGAACAGAGTCTCGTCCGCCGCCACACTGATGTCCTGCCCGGCGAGTCCCGCGATGTCCTGCCTGGTGAGTCCCGCCGGCTTGACCGTGAGCGGGACGTAATGGATCCCCAGATTGGGCAGCCTGACCAACCGCTCCGTGTACCAGTCCTGGCCGTCCGCAGGCTCCATCAGATCGCTGCTCAGGAAGCAGTCGACGGTCGGCAGGCCGGTGGTTTCCGGGTGGCCCCAGCACGCCATCTGGACCGGCGCCAGCCGCAGGCTGGCGATTCCCATCGTCCACGCATGTATCCCGATTTCGGGAAAGATGATTGCGTGCAGCTGATCGGCGTCGATACGCTGGGCCCATTCCTCGATCCGGAATGGCCCCTGCACGAACTTGTCGGAGTTTTGCACGGCCCAAGTCGTGGCGACGTCGCGCCTGCGGCCGGTGTGATAGCAAAAGACTTCGAAACGATCCCTGTCCAGACTCTGGAGCCAGCCGCGCAGCATCAGTTTCCAGACGGTGTGCCCATAAAAGGAACTCGAGATCAGGCCAAGCCGCAACTTGCCGTTCGGTCCGGGCGGCGGGACAGGGCGCGGCGTCGTCCACTGGGGATATCCGGCGCGCATGAGCCCGTGGACCAACTCACCGTAGGTCTTCTGTAGCTCCCGGTCGTTGCGACCATGATAGGGAAGCAGGAACGGCGTGGGCATCTCAACGGACTGCGCCACTCTGGCCCGTTTCTCCTCGCCGGCCGCGCGGTAGCGCGCGGCCAGGTCATTGAGGGTCCGCTCGTAGTTGTCGCGTCTTTGTTGGATTTCCTCGACGGTCTCGTGAACGATCCGAAGCTGGTCCATTAGGATGCCGAACCGAGGAAGCTCGTAGTCCGGCTGCAGTGCGATGGCAGCCTCATAGGCCTGAGACGCTTCGCTGTGCCTGCCGAGCCGCTTGTAGGCATTCCCGAGGTTGAAGTTGATATAGGGAAGGTTCTCCAGGCGGAGCCCGGTCTGAAAGGCGACGATGGCCTCGTCCAGCTTGTTCGTTTCCATGAGGACCAGCCCCAAGGCGTTGTAGCCATGCGCCTCGGGCAGCGTAGCCAGGGCCTCGCGCAATGCCTCGACGGCGTCATCGAACCTGCCCAGTTCCCGCAGCAGTATGCCAAGCCGCTTGCTGACGGTGGCGTCCGGATGCAGGCTGAGCGATCTTCGATAGGCGTCGACCGCCTCTTTCGCCCGCCCCCGCTCGGCGAGGGCGTCGCCCAGTTGGCCGTAGAGTGTCGGATTCAGATCGACATCGAAGGTCCCTGGACTGGCCCTGGCTTTCTCCCCCTCCGGGCTCCAATAGCGTATCGGTAGCAGGTTCATGGAAGCGGGTCCGGGTGCGTGGGTTCCTTGCTGGTGTCGATCTCGGCCGCGGCCCGGCGGCGCGGGCGCGACCGGAGCGTCGGCGGCCGCCCCCCGGCGCCTGGGATCCGGATCGCGGAGACCGCCCGTTCCCGGAAATCCCATATGGCCAAACGCGGAGGATGCATTGGTTTATCTCCACTCATGCTCGGTTGCGACCGGCCCCGCGGAAGGCAGTCGATTGCCGAGCGAGATCGGCGCGAGCGTACCGGCATCGTATCGCCGCGTCGACTTAACGGCGTGGTAACCATAGCACCTCAATACTCCGCGGCGGCCGGGAGCTGGTTCCCCGATTTGGGACGGACGGGATACATCCATCACCAGGCGGCATTGCGCCGAGCCACGGAGGAGAGCATGAGGAAGAGAGCTCGTTCACTGAAATCCCTGCAGGAGGGGCTTGTCGAATACATCGAGGAGCAGGGTGCGGAGATCCGCAATTCGCGCATGCTGTCGGCACCACCGCAGGGCTTTTGGATCTACTTCCAGTACGGCGGTAAACGCTTCAAAATGCAGCTGGAATCCCTGGACGACCTGTACGCAGCCTAGCGCCGGCCCGCGCTCAGCGGCGGGGCCGCGCTTGGCCGGCCGCCTGCTGACGAAGCCGATCCTCTTCCTGTTCCCGAGCCCGGTCGCATAAGGCGACCCACAGGCCCTCGGGGAGCCTTGTTCCGAGGCTGCCACAGCTCTGGTTGAGCTGGCTCTGTTTCAGCCCAAGGGTGCCCGTCAGATCCGCACCTGACAGGTTGGCTCCCTGCATCTTAACGTTGAACATATTCGCGCCGGTCAGCCGCGCCCCGGTCAGGTTGCTCTGCGCCAGATTCGCAGCGCTCAGGTTCGCGCCGCTGAGATCGGCATCGCGCAGATCGGAATACTTCAACAACGCCCCAACCAGGTCCGCGCCCCTGAGGCTCACGCCGCGAAGGTCGGCCCGCCCCATGATCGAGAAGCGCAGCCGGGCGCCCGTGAGATCGGCGCCCTTCATTTTCACCAGATCAAGATTGGAGTCCTCGAGGTTGATACCGGCCATCTTGGCCCCCGACATGGTGGATTCCATGAGATTCGTGCGGATCCAGCTTTGCTGGCTCAGATCGATGCCGCGCAGATCGCAGCGAAAGCACTCTCGGGCCTGCTGGAGCCTGATGATATCGCTCTCGCTGAACGCCATGGCACCCGCGGTGCCGATGAGGAGCCAGACCACCGCCAGCGAAGCCAGCCGCCCCCTGAGACGCGCTTTGGCCATTTAGGCCGCCTCCCTTACCCAACCCAGGCATATATCATCGCGCCTTTGGCCTGCCAAAGCAAAGGCAAGAGCCAACGCTGCCGCACCGTTCGGACGACGGAGAGCCCCGTTAACCAAGCCCCGAAAGGAAACATTTGCCTTTGTCGGGTACTCAGACGGCATGGTCCGCCATGATCGTCGAGGCCATCGGAACAGACCCGCGCGCCAGCGGTCCCCGAACCCGACCGGCGGACAGGCGAATCCAGGAAGGAAGCTGGAGACAGCGCAATGGCTCGCAAAATGGATGAAGCAAATCAGCTCATGGCCCGAAACTGCGACCGCAGACGCGGGCTCCGGGTGATCGACCCGCACGCCGTCCGGCGCCGCGGGATCGCCGCCCGGCCGCTCTCCCTCAGCCGTCCCGCCGGCCCTGCCTCGCCGCGCCCGACCCTCGTGCCGCCCTCCGTGTCGAATGGGTCGGTTGAAACCCAGCTTCGGCGCGGCCGCGACCTGGTGGATCTGGACGAACTCCCCAAGCCGGGCGACGACTAGCGGACGCTTACGCCGGCGGTCTGCCTGGATTCAGCGGCGGCTGACCAAGAGCCGGCCGGCCGTCGTCAGCTTGCAGACCATCCAGTCCGGCTTGATCGCGTTCATGAACCAAGGTTCGGCCCAGCCCTCGTCCAGACACCGCCGAACGGTGCGCGGGTCGATGCGCTTGCCGTTCTCGTCGAACAGGGGCAGCTTGCCACCGGGCTGATCGAGCCCGCGGGCCAGCCAGGAACGCTGCGTCGCGGTCGGTCTCGCGGCGGGTTTCGGGCTGCGCTCCCGGTCCGCCACGAGGGCATGTGCCTGGGCCATGAGATTCCCCCCCTCTGGCCAAGGATGACGGAACAGCAATGGTACGGTAGATTGGTGGGGAGGCCAAGCGTTTTACCATATTCCTCAACCACTTCCGTCGAGATCGCCATGGCTGTGAAGTTCCTGTATGTGACGGCCGGCTCCGTCGACGAGGCGCGCCGGATCGGCGCGGCCCTGGTCGAGGAGCGGCTTGCCGCCTGCGCCAATATCTTGGAGGGCATGCGCTCGCTGTACTGGTGGGAGGGCCGGGTGCAAGACGACCAGGAGGCGGTCCTGATCCTCAAGACATCGGATCGCCAGGTGAAAGCAGCGATCGAGCGTGTCAAAGCCTTGCACAGCTATGACGTGCCTTGCGTCGTCGCCTTGCCCGTTGAAGTCGGAAATCCGGCCTTCCTCGACTGGGTCGAGCAGGAGACGGCCGGCTAGTCAGGCCTGCGCGGGCCCGCCTTTCTGGTCGTGCTTTGATGGCCGGGATTTTCCTGCATCGACCGCCGGCTCAGCGCGCTCATCACGCGCTTCCGATACTTCGGGTCCCAAACGACGCGTTCGAGGTCGAAGGCCAGATCCTGGTGCAGTTTGCGGCTGGGCGGCGAAGGCGAAGGTGACTCCACGGCTGCTCTCCCTATGCGCCGATCCCCGCTCCCACAAAGCTTCATTTACCACGCCATTGCGGCCGAGACGAGGCGCAAATGCGGCAAAATCTTGTTAGATGCGGCAGCCGCCTCCCGTATGCTGGCCACCCATCCATCCGGTGCCCGCGTCCATGACCACCCGATCGCAACGCCTGTCGCTGATCTTCTCTTGTCTGGGGCACACCTATATCCATTTCTTCACGGCCTTCTACTTCGTGATCGTGCTAGCCCTCGAGGGCGAGTGGGGGCTGCCCTATCACGAGCTCATCGAACTGTGGACGCTGGGCGCCCTGCTGGTCGGCCTGGGCGCGCTGCCGGCCGGCTGGCTCGGCGACCGCTGGAGCGCCGTCGGTATGATGGTCCTGTTCTTTCTGGGCATGGGGGTCGCGTCGATCTGGTGCGCCATGAGCGGCACCCCCGGGGGCCTGCTGATCGGGCTCGCGGGCATCGGTCTGTTTGCCTCGATCTATCATCCGGTGGGGATTGCCTGGCTGGTCAGGAACTCGGATGCGAGCCGCGGCAAGCTCTTGGGCATCAACGGCATCTTCGGCAGTATCGGCGTCGCGGCTGCCGGCGCCGTGGCCGGTGGATTGGTCGATGTCGCGGGCTGGCGCGCGGCGTTCTGGGTGCCGGGGCTGGTCTGCGCGGCGTCCGGCCTTGCCCTGCTGTACTGCGTCGCGCGCGGCTGGGTGCGGGACGGTGCCGGCACGGCGCCCGAACAGGCGCCGCAGACCGCCTCGGACATGATGCGGGTATTCGCCATCCTGCTGCTGACCATGTTCCTCGCGGCCATCATCTACCAGGCGACCCAGACGGCGCTGCCCAAGGTCTTCGCGCTGCGCCTCGGAAGCTTGGCCGGCGAGGGCGTCCTGGGCATCGGCGCGATGGTCGCGCTGGTCTATGGCGTGGCCGGCGTCGCCCAGGTCGCGGGCGGCCATCTCGCGGACAAGTATCCGCTCAAGCCGGTCTATATCGGCGCCTATCTGTTGCAGGCGCCGCTCTTGCTCCTGGCGGCGGACGTCGCCGGAATTCCGCTGGTGGCCGCTGCCTTACTGATGGTGACCTTCAACGTAGCGGCGCTCCCCGCCGAGAACATGCTGCTTGCGCGATACGCCCCGCAGAAGCATCACGGCCTCGCCTTCGGGGCGAAATTCGTCCTGTATTTCGGCTCGGGCCCATTGGCGATCCTGCTGGTCGCCCGCGTCGCGGAGGCGACCGGCGGGTTTTTCTGGCTGTTCGCGGCCCTGGCCGGGGTGGCCACGCTGGGCGGCCTGGCAGCGGTCATGCTGCCGAAGGACCGCAGCCGGGCGATGGCGGCGAGCCCGGCGGAGTAGGGGCCGCGATGCAGCTCGAGCGCCTCGATCATCTGGTTCTGACCGTCCGCGATCTCGAGGCGACCTGCGCCTTCTACAACCGCGTGCTGGGCATGCGGGTCGAGACCTTCGGCGATGGCCGGACCGCGCTGCATTTCGGGGAACAGAAGATCAACCTGCACCGGGCCGGTCAGGAGTTCGAGCCCAAGGCCGCCGAGCCGCTGCCGGGATCGGCCGATCTCTGTTTCGTCTTCGACGGACCGATCGAAGCCGTCGCCGCGCATCTCAAGGAGCACGGGATCGAGATCGAGGACGGCCCGGTCGACCGGACCGGCGCCCTGGGGCCGATGCGCTCGGTCTATCTGCGTGACCCGGACGGCAACCTGATCGAGATCGCCAGCTATCGGTGAGGGGCGTCGTCCTGCGGCGCGCGCTCTCGGGCCTGCAATTCCCTTTCCCGTCTCGCCTGGCCGTGTTCAATTGGCGTTTTCCATGGGGACAAATCGTCGGAGCGCAGTCTCATGGACCTCACCATCGTCATCGCCTTCCTCGCCATCATCCTGTTTCTTGCCTATGTGTCCTGGTCCGTCACGCAGACGCTGAAGGCTGTCGTGCGGCGTGTCGTCGCCGTGGAGGAACGGGTCTCCGACCTCGAGGATGAGCTGGCCAGGCACAGATGAGCCCTGTTCCCAGAGTGTCCGATGGTGCGTCGTCAGCGACGGGAAGTCCGCCAAACCCCGTGAGCCGGCTGTCCCCGACCTCGGTTGACTTGGGTCATCGCCGGCCCTTCGGGACCAGGTTAACACGCAAGACCATCCCGGCATGGCAGCCTGATCATGACCTCTTCCCCATCGACTGAGACCCGAAGCGAAGCGGTTGCGGCGTTTGACACGGCGGACGCCTTGCAGGATGCGGTCGATGAGCTCTTGAGCCGTGGCTTCGACCGGGCCGAGTTGAGCCTACTCGCCGGCGAAAATGTAGTGCTGGAGAAGCTCGGTCACCTATACGAGAAGGTGGACGAGCTGGAAGACGATCCCTCGGTGCCCCGCGCTGCCTACGTTTCCAAGGAATCGGTGGGAGACGCGGAAGGCGCCCTGGTCGGCGGGTTGGTCTACGTCGGCGCTGTCGCCGCAGCAGGCGCCATTGTGGCGAGCGGCGGCACGCTGGCCGGCGCCGTCGCCGCCGCGGCCCTGATGGGCGGTGCTGGCGGTCTGATAGGATCGGTCTTGGCCAATCTCGTCGGGGATCACCATGCCCGGCACCTGCAGGACCAGCTGGATCGCGGCGGCCTGTTGCTGTGGGTCAGGACCGTCGACTCAGATCATGAGCGTCGGGCAGCGGCCATCCTCTCGAAGCATTCCGGACGCGACGTGCACGTGCATGCGATCCCGTCCGCGTCCGCTTGACGGGGAGCCAGCCACCCCTGAAGACATCACACTGGCTCTCCGCCCTTGATGGCCAGCCCCTGCCGGATGTGCTCCGTTGACACGCCCAGGCCATAGGCGATCGCCGCCGCGAACGCCGCGTCTCTGATCACCTGATCCGCCGAGCCCTCGCGACCCGAGCCCAGCGCCGACAGAGGCAGGATCGGCGTGGCCTGCGCTTGGTCCCAAAGCGTGAGCGCGGGTCCGCCATCGGCATCGGCCAGAGCGACCGCGAGACCGCCGTCCGCGATATGACGGGCGACCAGGGCATGCGTCGGGTCACGGGCAACCCAGCAGAGACGCCGAGCCCCGCTATGCGGCGCCAGGCTGACGCTGGCCGGATCCTCGGCGTTCAGGACCGCGAGCGCACTGGCGGTCTCCAACACCAGGCCGAGCGCGGGCCGAGACTCCCCGTCGTCGGCCGCATCGATGACCGCCCCAACGGTGCTACGGTCGAAGGCCAGGCCGTCCCTCCGAATGCCGTCGACCGAAGTCTCCAGCACCCCGGCGGTGGTCAATGGATCGCTCAGAACCATGTTGGCGCCGATCACGCCCGCGAAGTCTCCCTGCGAGACTCGATCCTCGGCGATCTCGACGCCGTCGGCCGTGGCCAGGCCGACCGTGTGCCCCGCGCTCGCCAGAATGGCGGCGACCCGGCCCGCAATGCCCGTTGCGCCCCGTGTGCCCGTAATCGCCGCGGTGGGAATCCGGCCGTCATCCCCTGGCGGGAAGGACGCATCGACCACCATGCGCACGATATCGGCCACACCGGACCGCAGATGGGTATTGAGGCCAGGAGTCGGATTGATTTCGTTGATGGCGCCGCCGACCTCGCTCCAGGGCCTGGTGATGTCCGGGGTAAGGAAATCCACACCCGCAACGTCCAGCCCGATCAGGCGTGCCGCCCGCTCGGCCATTGCTCGATTTGCCGGATGCACCCGGTCGGTCACATCCTTCGCCATGGAGTCCGGTGCGATGCGCCACCACGGCCACAGCTTCACCATCTCGCCGGCTTCCGGGATGCTGTCGGGGCTATGGCCCTGCTGCGCCAAGTTCGAGATGACCTCCTGATCGATCTTGAGTCTGGTCAGAATGCTGTAATCCCGGTCGCCCCGACGCGGATCACGGTTCTCGATCTCGATCAACTCGCGCACCGAGGAGCGCCCATCACCGAACACGCGTGGCGCGATATCCTGCCCCGCGGCAACCATGCGGCCATGGATCACGGTCAGGCGGAAGTCATCACCCCTGATATGCTCTTCGACCAGGGCCTGACCGTATGCGCCGGCCTTTTCAAACGCCGCGCGAACGTCATCCTCGGTCCTCAGGCCGATGCTGACGCCCATCCCCATATCCTGGTAGTTCGGTTTGACCACGACGGGAAAGCCAATCTGGCGGGCCGCAGAGACCGCGGCGTCGGCGTCGGTCACCATGATCCGGCGCGGCACCGGGAGGCCGTTGGCGCCGAACAGGTCTCCGGCAAAGAGTTTGTTGCTCGCCAGCATCGTCGCGGCGTAGGTGGTCTCGTTCGTATAGTTGCGGCGAAAGCGCTTGCGCTTGTGCCCCTGTCCCAGATGCACGTAATCCTCGGTGGGGTGGAGGCGGTACCACGGAATGCCCCGCCGCTCGGCCTCCCAAACGGCGCGGCGAGTCGGCACGCTGAGCGTGTTTCTGCGCACCTCGTCCAAGAGCCGCGTGAGCATGCCGGCAAGGCGCTCGTCGCCTGTTTCGGTCTCGTCCGCCAGAGCAGCATTGACCAAAGCGACGGCGGCCTCACCGGCCAGCAGGCCGTTCGCCAAGTCGCGCTGTGCGTAAACGACATCAACGGTGCCGTCGTCCGCGCCGGGCAAGACATGAACAAAGCCGACCGCGTAGCCGAACTCCTGCTGCACGGCCAAGGCGGTCAGTCCCACGATCTCCGCGAGAGAGAGCTCCGGAGGCGATTCGGATCGGTCCGCGTCGTCTTCCCCCAGTCCAAACTGGTCCGCAATCGTCGTGGACAGCCTGGCGAGACGCGCGGCGACATGCGCCGACAGCGGTCCCGGCCTCGTGACGTCGACCGATCGCGCGTCGACCGTCATCTGGACGACCGGCTCCGCGGCGAACAGGCTTGCGCCGCGGTAGGCAATCTGGCGATGAATGATCAAGGTTCCGCCCTAAGCACTATTCGGCAACGGCGGGCGCGGCGACCCGGAGCCTATTCGGCCGCCTTCTGCGCACCACGCGATCCGGAGGTGGCGGCGGACCGGGCGAGCGACCGGTCGAGATCGGCGATGATGTCGTCCGCCGTCTCGATGCCGATCGACAGCCGAACCACCTCGGGACCGGCGCCCGCAGCCTCGCGCTGCTCGTCGCTGAGCTGGCGGTGGGTCGTCGAGGCGGGATGCAGGATCAGGCTGCGCGTGTCGCCCACATTGGCCAGGTGGGAAAGCAGCTCGCAGCCCTCGACCACGGCCACGCCCTGCTCATAACCGCCCGTGACGCCGAAGGTGAAAACCGGGCCCACGCCCCGGGGCATGTATTTGTGCGCGAGCGCACGCTGGGGGCTCGACTCCAATCCGGCATAGGACACCCAGGACACGGCCGGATGGTCCTCCAGATAGGCCGCGACCTCCACGGCGTTGGCCACATGGCGCTCCATGCGCAAAGCCAGCGTCTCGATGCCGGTGATGATGTTGAAGGCGCTGGTCGGGGAGAGCGTGGGGCCGAGATCGCGCAGGGTGACCGCGCGCGCCTTCATGGTGAAGCCGAAATCCCCGAAGGTTTCGTAGAAGGTGAGGCCGTGATAGGCCGGGTCCGGCTGGGTCATGGCCGGGTACTTGTCGTTCTTGCCCCAGTCGACCAGACCCGACTCGATGACCACGCCGCCCATGGTGGTGCCGTGCCCGCCCAGGAACTTGGTCATCGAGTGGATGACGATGTCCGCACCCCAGTCGAAGGGCTGGCAGAGATAGGGCGAGGCCATGGTGTTGTCGACCATGAACACGATCCCGGCCTCGCGGGCGAGCGCCGCCAACGGCTCGAGATCGGCGACGACCCCGCCGGGGTTCGACAGGCTTTCGACGAAGATCGCCTTGCAGTTCGGTGTCATGGCCGCCTTCACCGCGTCCGGATCGCGCGGGTCGGCGAAGTGGCAGGTCAGGCCCAGCTTCTTGAAGCTATGGGTGAACTGGGTGACCGAGCCGCCATAGAGGTAGGGTGAGGCGACGAACTCGTCGCCCGGGTTCATGAGCGTGAAGAAGGCCAGCAGCTGCGCCGCGTGACCCGACGCGCAGGCCACCGCACCGCGGCCGTTCTCCAAACTCGCGACCCGTTCCTCGAGGGCGGCGACCGTCGGGTTGGTCAGGCGGGAGTAGATGTAGCCGAAGGTCTGCAGGTTGAAGAGCGAGGCGGCATGATCGACGTCGTCGAAGACGAAGGCGTTGGTCTGGTAGATCGGCATGTTGCGCGCGCCGGTCACCGGGTCCGGCGGCGTCCCGGCATGCACCGAGCGGGTCTCGAAGCCGAAACCCTTACGTTCGTCGGATGACTTTTTGTCGGTCATGCGATCAGCTTGCGCCGGCGGCTGGTGATGATGCCGGAGTTGATGCCGCCCCAGGACAGCTCGCCCGAGAGCCGCCCGAACTCGATCTTGACGCATCGGTCCATGATCACCGTGAGGCCGGCTGCCTCGGCCATTTCGGCCGCCTCTTCGTGGACGACGCCGAGCTGCATCCAGATGCAGCGGATGCCCTTCTCGTCCTTGAGCGCGATCGCTTCCTCGACGATCTCCGGCACCGCATCCGCCTTGCGGAAGATATCGACCAGCTGGAACTTGTCGGGGATGTCGGACAGGCGCGCATACACGGTCTCCCCCAAAACGCGCTTGCCCGCCGCCACCGGGTTGACCGGGATCACCCGGTAGCCCTTGACCTGGAGATACTTCATGGCGAAGAAGCTCGGCCGGTTCCAGTTCGGGCTTGCGCCCACCATGGCGATGGTCCGGCAACCCTTGAGGATGTCGAGCAGCGCCCCGTCGCTGTACTGACCGAACGCCATGACTTAGCGGTTCTTCCACTCGGGCCGGCGCTTTTCGAGGAAGGCGTCGATGCCCTCGGCCGCGTCGTCGCGCATCATGTCGCAGGCCATCACCTCCGCCGCGTAGCCATAGGCGTCGTCCAGGTCTTTCTCGAGCTGCTCGTAGAACATGCGCTTGCCGCTGCTGACCGTGACGCGGGACTTCTCGACGATCCTGCGGGCCAGCTCGGACACGGCCGCGTCCAGCTCGGCCGCCGGAACCACCCGATTGACCAAGCCGTAGGCCTGCGCCGTGCGGGCGTCGACGAACCGGCCGGTAAACAGCATCTCGAAGGCCTGCTTGCGGCCCAGGTTGCGGCTCAAGGCGACCGAGGGGGTGGAGCAGAACAGGCCGTTGTTGATTCCGTTGGTGGCGAAGCGCGCCTCTTCGGCGGCGATCGCCAGATCGCAGGTCGCCACCAGCTGGCAGCCGGCCGCGGTGGCCACGCCCTGGACCCGCGCGATCACCGGCTGGGGCAGGGCGACCAGCGTCATCATCATATGGCTGCACTGGTTGAACAGGCGCCGGTAGTAATCGACATCGGGCCGGGACCGCATCTCCTTGAGGTCGTGCCCGGCGCAGAACGCCTTGCCGGTCGCTCCGATCACCACGGCGCGCACCTCCTGGTCCCCAGCGATGCCGTCGAGGGCGGTCTGCAGATCGCTCAGCAATGCCTCGGACAAGGCATTGGACTGGCGCGGCCGGTTGAGCGTGAGATAGGCCACGCCGCCGCGGTCCTCCCGCAGGAGCACCGGTTCTGTGTTCAGGTCCTCGGCTACCGCCGTCATCTTGCGTCCTCCCAAACTCCAAGGCGCGCCATTCTATACCCCCGTCGAGGGGGCCGCCAGAGGCGGGACTTGGCCGCCCGGCCCCCTATGGCAAGACGATCCGGGCCTCCGGGCGATCCCTGTCGGCGACGCTCCAGGCGGTCTCGGCGCCGCAGACGCGGCCAAGCCGGTCGCAGAGCGCTGCCGTCGCCTGCTCGACCGCAGGAGCCGGTGCCAGGGATTGGACGTTGAGGACGACGCGCTCGGTGGCGCCGGTCACGGCGCTGCGCGCGTCTTGGTACCAGTTCCAGCGCCGACAGAGCACCTTGCCGGCAGCGTCCGCATAGACGACCTCGCCCTCCTTGGGCGGGTCCTCGGTCTCGCTGGCGTCGCCGAGGGCGACGAAACTGTCTCCCGGGCGGGCGTAGCGATAGGCGAGGGGGCCCGTCACCCGGTCCAGATCGTCGGCCCCCGCGGGCACCCGATACAGGGCCGAGACCGCGTTGTAGCAGTCGACCAGGCCGGTCACACGGGGAAGCCCACGGCCCTGCTGGACCGCCTTCAGGAGCCGCTCGACCGAGGACCGGTAGCTGGTCTTCTTGACGCCGAAGGCCTTGTAGGCCGCGCGCCAACCGCGCAGCGCCTCGACCTCGGCCAGGGGCGTCTCGCCTAGGGCCTCCGCCACCTGCGCCTCCGCTTGCCGCATCTCGGCCTCCAGCGCCGCGGGGTCGCTGGCCGCGACCGACGGGGCCCGCGCCAGCACGACGGCGACCCGGTAGTCCGGGAACCGCGGCAGAACCTCGGAGATGTCCAGGGCGATCTCGATGGCCATATCCAGGGCGCCCCCAACGGCCGCCGAAGCCAATCTCAGAAGCTCAGGCGGCCTCGACGATCTGGGGCTCGCAGCGGACCGGGAAGTTCACCGAGTTGGCGACATAGCATTCCGCATGGGCGCGCTCGTGCAGGGAGAGCGCCCGTTCCCGGTCGCTGCCGGGCGCAACGGTCACCATCGGCCGCAGCGTGACCTCGGTGAACCGGCCGTTGCGGGGCTCGGCCAGCATCACGCCTTCGGCCGCGTCCTCATAAGCCCGCACCTCGATCCCCTTGACGGCGCAGAGGTGCAGGTACCAGAGCATGTGGCAGGCCGAGAGCGCGGCAACCAAGAGGTCCTCGGGATTGTGCAGGGCCGGGTCGCCCCGGAAGGCCGGATCCGAGGAGCCACGGATCGGCGCCTTGCCCTCCATGTCGATACGGTACTCGCGGGAGAAACTGCGCACGTCCCGGGTGGGACCCTGCTCGGCCCCCGTCCAAACGAGTTTCGTTGCGTAGTGATGTTCCTGTCCGGCCATGACTCGCTCCTCAGATGTCCGCGAAGTTACCGTGGCGGCCCTTGCCGCTGCTGAACCGGCCCGCGCCGGCGATGCCCTCGTTCTGCAAGCAGCTCTGCCCGTTCCGCCACTCCCGCGTCAGCGCCTCGCGCACCGGGAGGCCATGCTGCAGATAGACCGAACGGCGGTCCGCGCGCACGCATTCGAAGGGGAAGCGGGCGATCTCCTGGGCCAGCGCTTCCGCCGCCTCACGCGACTGGCCGCTCGGTACGACCTTCTCGCAGGCGCCGATGCGCAGGCACTCGTCGGCGGGCACCTTGCGGCCGGTCATGATGATCTCGAGCGCCCGGCCCTGGCCCACGAGCCGGGGCAGCCGAACCGTGCCGCCGTCGACCAGCGGAATGCCCCAGCGGCGGCAATAGACGCCGAGATAGGCATCCTCTTCCATCACCCGGATGTCGCACCAAAGCGCCAGCTCCATGCCGCCGGCCACGGCCGGCCCCGCAACCGCGGCGATTACCGGCTTGTCGAGCGCGAGGCGACTGGGGCCCAGCGGGCCGCGCGGCATCTCGCCCTCGTCCGGAATATCGAGGCTCTCCTTGAGGCGTGCCAGCCCGTCCCCCTCGGCCAGCGAGGAGGCGAACTTCAAGTCCCAGCCGGCGCAGAAGGCGCCGCCTTCGCCCCATAGCACCGCGACCTTGGCATTCGGATCGGCCTCGAAGGCTTTGAACGCGTCGAACAACGCGTCGGCGCTCTCCGGATCCATGGCATTGCGCGCCTCGGGGCGGCTGTGAATGACGGTGGTGACGGGACCGTCGATGTCCACTCGCACGGTCATGTCCGTGTTCCCTCTATTGGTATGCGAATCAGTTGGTTAACTCTTCTTTCTCATGTGATGTCTATATTCCGACATCTCACAGCGGCGTGGCATGTGTGCCGTGACGGCCGCGATCCGACTTGTCGTAGAAGCGCTGCAGACGCTCTGTCACGTCCCGTCCGTCCGCCATCAACGTATAGCCCGCCAGCGCCTCGATCTTGAGCTGGTCGTCGAGCCGGCGCCCGATCATATCCAGAATGGTCCGCTTGGCCGAGCGCACCGAGGCCTGATCGTTGCGCAGAATGTAGCTTGCCGTCTGCTCGGCTTCCGCCATGAGCTGATCGTGCGGCACCACCTTGGAGACGAGATTGATCTGCTGCGCGCGCTGGGCGTCGATCGGCTCGGCCGTCAACAGCATCTCGAGCGCCACGGCAACGCCGCAGAAATTGACCAGCCGGGCGATGCCGCCGTCGCCGTGGTGGAAGCCGCGGCGCGCCTCGAACGAGCCGAACTTGGCCTGGTCGGAGGCAATGCGGATGTCGCAGGCCATGGCCAGCTCGAAGCCGCCGGCCAGGGACCAGCCGTTGACCGCGCCGATCACCGGTTTGTCGAGCCAGTGATAGCCGCGGGGCAAGCCGCCCAGGCCGAGCTTGATCCAGTCGGCGATCATCTGCGGCGTGGCGCCGACATATTCCGGGACGAACGCCTTGAGGTCCATGCCGGCGCAGAAGGCGTCGCCCGTGCCGGTGAGAATGGCCACGTCGAGGGCGTCGTCGTTCTGGAACGCCCCCCAGGCGTCGCAGAGCGCCAGATGAACCTCCTTGTTGATGGCGTTCTTGGCCTCGGGCCGGTTCAGCGTGACGTAGAAGATGCGGTCCTGTTTGCGGGTCTCGACGACGGCCATGGTGTCCTCCCTGCGCGTATGATGAACGGCGTTGACTGTGTTCGCACCTACTTTACCTTTACGTAAACGTAAAGCAAGTCCGCCGCGCTGGTTCACGGCTGAAAAGTTCTCACCCGTCAGCCCGAAACGCGCTCAGCCGTCGAAAATGGACGTCAGCCCTTGCTGACCAGCCGGTTCACGGTGGGGCTGATCAGGACCTCGTTGACGCAGACCCGCGCGGGCATGCGGGCCACATAGAGAATCGTCGCGGCCAGGTCCTCGGGCTGCAGCATGCGCGCCTTGTCCTCGGGCGTGGGCGGCACCGGCCGCTTGTCCAAAATGGGCGTAGACACTTCACCGGGACAGATCACGGAGGCGCGGATGCCGTTCTCGGACTCTTCCAGGTTGAGGCTGGCGCTCATGGCCAGGAGGCCGTGCTTGGCCGCGTTGTAGGCCGGTCCCGTGACGTAGCTGTCGTAGCGGCCGGCCCAGGACGCGATGTTGATGATCAATCCGTCCTTGCGGGCGCGCATGTCGGGCAGCACCGCGTCGACACAGTAATAGGCGCCGTTCAGGTCGATGGCGACGACCCGGTCCCAATCGGCGGGCGTCATCTCGGGCCAGTGGCGATTCGGGACGTTGATCCCGGCGCAGTTGACCAGGATGTCGATTCGGCCATGGCGCTCCCGGATCCGCTCGGCGGCCGCCTTGACAGCGGCGGCGTCGGCAATGTCCAGGGGCTCAACCTCGGCCCGGCCGCCAGCGCCGCCGATCTCCGCAGCCGTCTCTTCCAGGGGCTCCCGGCGGCGCCCCGTCAGCACGACCAGCGCGCCCGCCTTGGCCAGCGCCACGGCTCCGGCTTCGCCGATGCCGCTGCCTGCGCCGGTGATCCAAACGATCTTGTCGTCCAGCATGTGTATCCCCCCTGTCTTGCCGGTTCACACTTAGCGAAGCCCCGCGGCCGCGTCCACCGGCTTCCGGTCATGCCCTCGCCCGCACGAAGTCCCGGATACGCGGCACGATCTCGTCGCGCCAACGCGCGCCATGATAGGTGCCGAAATGGCCGACGCCCGGCTGCACATAGTGGGCGCGCCGGTCAGCCGGAATGCCGGCGCACAGGTCCTGGGCGGCCCGGGTCTGACCCGGGCCCGATACGTCGTCCTGATCGCCTTCGACCGTCATCAGCGCGGTACGCGAGATCGCCGCGGGCTGCACCGTCTGCCCGCGCCACCGCAGGCGGCCGCGCGGCAGGTCGTGGCCGCGAAACACGGCCTGGACGTTCTCCAGAAAGAACTCCGCCGTCAGGTCCATCATGGTCACATAGTGGGCGAAGAACGGGTGCCGGAGGGCATCCAGTCCGTCGTCAAGCGCGAGCTTGCGCGCAAGCTCCCGGCCGTCCGCGATGTGGCGGGCGAGATAGGCGAGCAGCCCCGCGAGCTGGACGACGCCGGGATAGATCCGCCGGCCCGCGCCCGGAGGACCGGCCGGCACGGTGACGATGACGTTCCGTTCGTACCAGTCCAGCGAGCGGCCAGCCAGGAGACGGTCGACCCGGGTGACGCCCACGCGCGGATCCACCGTACCGGCCATGAGGATCAGCGAGCGGGGCGTTGCCCGGTCGTCCATGGCGGCCAGCAACGCGGTGGCGGCGAGCGCCGGCACGGCCGATTGGCAGAGGCCCATGACGTGCGTCTCCGGGCCGAGATGCCGCAGGAAATCCATGACTGTGCCGATGTTGTCGGCAAGACCAAAGGGGCCGGCCTTTAGCGGGACCTGGCGCGCGTCGGCCCAGTCCGTGACGAAGACGTCGTGGTCGGGCAGGAGGGCCGCGACGGTGTCGCGCATCATCACCGCGAAATGGCCGGCCAGCGGGGCGACGAGGAGCATCCGGGGGTCGTTCCGCCGGCCCTCCCGCTCGAAGTGCAGCAGCGTGCAGAACGGCCGGTCCAGCACCGCCACCTCGCGCACCGCGGCCGGCGCGCCCGCGATCACCGTCTGGGCGATGCCGAAGGACGGCTTGCCGGCGCGCAGGACCGGCGTGCCGAGTAGCGCGGCGGTCAGGCCCGTGGCGGTGCCATAGGGATCGAAGGGACGGAACATGCTGCCCACTAGGATAAGGGGTCCGGCCGCTCAGTGGCAGCGGCCGGCGAACCGGAGGCCGCCCGAACGAAATCCCTAGCCTGCGGCCGCGCCCGGCATCTCCGCCTGGGCGAAGGCCGGCAGCCGGAACTTGCGCCTATACGCGCCCGGCGTGATCCCGGTGATGCGCTTGAACAGGCGCCGGAAGAAGGCCGGATCCTCGTAGCCCACGGCCCAGCCGATCTCGTCGATCGGCGCGTCGGTCCGTTCGAGCCGCCGTTTCGCCTCCTCGACGCGCAGGTGCTGGACGTAGACGATGGGCGCCAGGCCGGTGGCCTTCGAAAAGCGGCGCTTGAAGCTGCGTTCGGCCAGCCCGGAGCGCCGCACCATCTCGTCCACCGGGGCCGCGACGCTGTGGTGATCGCCGAGCCACCGCTGGGCGTCCAGGATCGCGGCGTCGCCGTGATCGGTCGGCGCCTCGAAGGCGACATAGGGCGACTGGCCATCGGTGTGCCACTGCAACAGCAGGAACTTGGCGATTGCCTGGGCCGCGGTCGGCCCGACCTGCCGGGCCACCAGATAGAGCACCAGATCGTGCCACGAGGCCGAAGCGCCGGACATCACGAACTCCTGGCGCTCGCCGGTGGCCACCAGCACCTTGGCGAGGTTCAGCCGGACCTGCGGAAAGTTCTCCCGGAAGGTGCGGGCATAGGCCCAGTGGATGGTGGCGTCCCGGCCGTCCAGCAAACCGGTCTCGGCCAAGAGCAGCACACCCGAACAGGCCGAGCACAGGATCGCGCCCCGGTCGTGCATGGCCCGAAGCCAGTCGACCAGCGCCGAATAGCGGCCGGCGACCCATTCGCCGTCTTCGACCATGACCGAGGGGATGATGACGATGTCCGTGCGATCCACGTCGTCGATCGCCCGGTGCGGGGTGAGCGGGAGCCCGCTGGCAGTGGGCGTCTCGACCGGGGTCGGCGCGACGATCTCGGCACGGAACGCGGTTTCCGCCGGGATCGCCGCGTCGAAACTGCCCAACAGCGGGAAGCAGTTGAACACGTCGTAGATGCCGCTGATCGTCGAGACCAGCGCGTCCGGCATCGCCACCAGGCTCACATCGATGGGGCTCGCGGGTCTGGTCATAGCGCCCTCCCTGGCATGAATCGACCGGTTTTGGCGATTCTGGCTCTAACCGCGGGCGCATGCAACGGCCATTCTGTGCGGCACTCCCGAACGCTTGCGGACGGCGCTTTTCCATTGCCTCCCGAGCGACAACCAGGAAAGGCAAACCGATGACCAACCCAATCCGAACGATTCTGACGAGCGGCGCCGTCGCGGTCGTGCTCGTTGCCGCTGCTCTGCCGGCGATCGCGGCTGGCAAGAGCAAGACCAAGCACCTCTATGCGTCCCGCGACCAGGTCCGGGCCGCCTGCGAAGCGCAGGGCGGCTCGGGCTGGGGCTACAACGCCAACAGCGGCCGGTACGGCTGCATCTCGAACGATGGCTGGATCGAATGCGACTCCGACGGAGACTGCGCGGGCGGCCGCGCGGACCGGCGCCCGGCTGCATCCGGCGGATCCGCGGCCGGACAGACCCAGCCCGCCCAGGCGCAACAGTGACCTGCCGCAACACGCTGATGGAGGCTGAAATGGACGGAACCCCTTCACCGATCGACGAGCACAAGCTCAACCAGTTCCTCGAACGCGCCGTCGGCGACCTCTCGGCGGGCTATGGCGGCGTGATGGTGAGCCTCGGGCGCAAGCTCGGCCTGTACAAGGCGATGGCCGGCGCCGGACCGGTCAACGCCCAGGAGGTCGCCAGGCGGGCCGGCTGCGCCGAGCGCTATGTGCGCGAGTGGCTCAACAGCCAGGCGGCCGGCGGCTATGTGCTGCATCACGCGGCGAGCGAGACCTACGAGCTCAGCCCCGAGCAGGCGACCGTCTTGGCGGACGACGAGAGCGCGGTGCATCTGCCGCCCGCCTGGGACGTGGTCGCGTCGATGTGGTTCGACGAGGACCAGGCGATCGCCGCCTTTCGCAGCGGGGCCGGGGTGCCCTGGGGCGATCACGACGAGCGGCTGTTCTGCGGCGTCGCCGCCTTCTATCGCAACGCCTATCGCGGCCAGCTGGTGCAGAGCTGGCTGCCGGCGCTGGACGGCGTCATTGATCGGTTGACGTCCGGCGCCCGGGTCCTGGACGTGGGCTGCGGGCACGGCCATTCCACGGTGATCATGGCCGAGGCCTTCCCAAGGTCGCGCTTTTCGGGCGTCGACACCCATGCGGGCTCCATAGAGGCGGCGCGGGAGACCGCGCGCCAGGCGGGCGTGGCGGACCGGGTCGACTTCGCGGTCGGGGACGCTGCCAGTTACCCGCCCGAGGGTTTCGACCTGATCTGCTTCTTCGACTGCCTGCACGACATGGGCGACCCCGTGGGCGCGGCGCGGCATGCGGCCAAATCCCTCGCCAAGGACGGGACCGTGATGCTGGTCGAGCCCTTCGCCAACGACCGGGTCGAGGACAATCTGAACCCGGTGGGGCGCCTCTACT
>JASJBI010000021.1 GCA_030066595.1 Alphaproteobacteria bacterium
GCCGCCGCGGACAACAGGTTGATACGGCGGACGAAGGGCAGCTCGGCGCTGCGCAGCAGATTCTCGTCCTCCAGGAACACGGCGTCGATCTCGGCCCGCAGCCGCGCGGCCAGCGAAGCGGCCGCCTCGAGCATGTCGCGCGAGTCCTCCGACGGATCCAGCGCCAGGATGATGCGCCGGATGTCCTCTGCCTCCCGTTCTCTGCGGCGCGCCATCATGCGGCGTCTCCTTTCTCGTCCTCGTCTTCGGCCTCCTCCGACGCCTGTCTCGCGGCGACGGCGTACTTGCGCGCGGCCGCCGCGAAGGCGTCGAGGCGCGCGGCGACCCGGTGATTGATGGTCTCGGGCGGATAGTTGCCCTCCCCGTCCGCCTCGCCCGCCGGCACGCCGGTCAAGAGCTCGATGCCCTGGTCGATGGTCTCGACGGCATAGACCTGGAATTCGCCCCGGGCGCAGGCCTCGACCACGTCCTGGCGCAGCATCAGATGCTTGACGTTGGACGCCGGAATCAGAACGCCCTGGTCGCCCGAGAGGCCGCGCGCCTTGCAGATGTCGAAAAACCCCTCGATCTTCTCGTTGACTCCGCCGATCGCCTGGACCTGGCCGTACTGGTTCACAGAGCCGGTCACGGCGAGCGACTGCTTGATCGGTGCGTCGGCCAGCGCCGAGAGCAGCGCGTAGAGTTCGGTCGACGAGGCGCTGTCGCCGTCGACGCCCGAATAGGACTGCTCGAACACCAGGCTCGCGGCCAGGGACAGGGGCCGGTGCTGGCCGAACTTGGCGCCCAGATAGCCGGACAGGATCAAGACGCCCTTGCTGTGCAACGGCCCGCCGAGCTCGACCCGCCGTTCGATGTCCACCACTTCGCCGCGCCCGAGCCGCACCCGCGCCGTGATCCGGCTGGGCCGGCCGAAGGCAAAACTGTTGAGCTGCAACACGGCGAGGCCGTTGATCTGACCGGCCCGTGCGCCCTCGGTATCGATCAGAACGGTGCCGCGGGTGATCTCTTCCTGCAGGCGCTCGCGGATGCGGTCAGCCCGGTGGATCTGGGCGTCGATCGCAGTCTGCACGTGCCCGGCCTTGATGACGTCGTCGCCCTTCTCGGTCGCCCAGTAGTCCGCCTCGCGCAGCAGGTCGGCGAGGCTGCGCAAATGGATCGACAGGCGCTCGGCATCGCCGGCCATTCGGCTCATATGCTCGATCACCCGGCCGACGGCATCGCGGTCCAGCGGCCGAAGCTTTTCCCGCCGGGCCATGGTCGCGATTTGCCGGGCGAACATCTCGACGCCGCTCTCGGAGCGTTCGGTCCGGTCGTCGAAGTCGGCCGGGACTTTGAACAGCGCGTCGAAGTCCGGGTCGTAGGCGCACAGCAGGTAGTACAGCATGCGGTCGCCGAACAGGACGATCTTGACGTCGAGCGGAATCGCCTGGGGTTCGAGCGACACCGTGCTGATCAGGCTGAGCGCCTGACCCAGGGATTCGATGCGGATCTCGCGCGACCGCAGCATGCGCTTGAACTCTTCCCAGGCGAACGGCTGGATCAGAAGCTTTCGGACATCGACGAACAGATAGCCGCCGTTGGCGCGGTGCAGGGCGCCCGGCCGAATCAGGGTGAAGTCGGTCACCAAGGCACCCATACGCGAGATATGCTCGATCCGGCCGATCAGGTTGGCAAGCGTCGGGTGGTCTTCGTAGATCAGCGGCGCGCCCTCAAGACCGCCATTGTCCACCATCACGTTGACCTCGTAGGCACGATAGGCGGCCGCCGCGTCCTCTTCGCTGCCGCCGGCGACCAGCATCGGCATGCTGGGCCGCGGCATGAACTGGTGGGCCTTGTCAACCACGTCGGCCTGGACCTCGTCGAGATAGGCCGGCACCGCGGGCAGGTCCTCGTAGCGTTTCTTGAGCTCGTCGATCAGATGTCCGACCGCGTATTGCGTGACTTCGCGATTGAGCTGGCGAAGCTGCTCGCGGGCCTCCCGCTCCCAGCGGGGGAATTGGCGCAAGGTCTCCTGCAGTTCTTCCTGCAGGGCTTCGATGTCGGCCTTGAAGCGCTGCTGTTCCTCTTCGGGCAGGGCATTGAACTCCTTCGGGCCGAGCACCGATCCCTCGCGCACCGGCGCCAGCGCCAGCCCCGCGGGCGTGCGCACCAACGCGATGCTGCGTTCATTGGCCTTTTGCTCGACGCCCTGGAACGCCTGCTCCTGCCGCTCCTTGAGCTCTTCCTCGATCAGGCGACTGCGGCTGCGATAGTCCTCGCTCTCGAACACCGCCGGAATGGCGACTTTGAGCTCCTCCACCAGCCGGCTCATATCCTGCCGGAGCGGGCGCGCACGACCCGCCGGCAGCTGCAGCGCCCGTGGCTTCTGGGGGTCGGCGAAATTGTTGATGTAGCACCAGTCCGACGGCGTCTGTTCGCCGGCCGCGCGCTGACGCAGGAATTCGCCGATCACGCTGTGCCGGCCGGTACCGGCCGGGCCGAGCGCGAACAGGTTGTAGCCGTCGCGTTTGATGCCGGCCCCGAACCGGACCGCCTCGATGGCCCGATCCTGCCCTAGAACCTGATCCAAATCCTTGAGCTCGTCGGTCGTCGCGAATGGCAACCCGGCCGGATCGCAGCGCCGGTACAGCACCTCGGTGGCGAGGGGATCGGGCGCGGTCACCGGACCCTGCGCCCGGTGCATCGCACAGGGCTCATGCCTGGGCCTCGATACGATCCATGTCGTCGTCCGAGAAGCCGAAATGATGGCCAATCTCGTGGATCATGACATGCCGGATGATGGCCGAGAGGTCTTCTTCCGACTCCGACCAATAGTCCAGGATCGGCCGGCGATAGAGGAAGATCATGTCCACGTCGTCGGGCACGTCGGCGACGCTCTTGGCATTGAGCGAGACGCCGCGATAGAGACCCAACAGGTCGAAAGGCGATTCGCAGCCCATCTCGTCCATGGTCTCGTCGTCCGGGAAGTCCCGGACCTGGATGACCACGTCCCGCATATGCCGCCTGAGCTCCTGCGGAATGCTGCCGAGCGCCTCCCGGGCGACGGCCTCGATGGCCGCCAGGTCCGGCGCGCGTCCATGCCAAATCCCGGTCATAGCGGGGACCATAGCGCGGCTTGAACTGCCCGCCAAGCGCTGCCAATTTGGCTGGAAACCGGGTTCATTAGGAGGCGGCGATGGCGGAAAAACTGGACGATCAAGCGGTGGCGGTGGCGCTTCAGGATCTCGATGGCTGGGAACGGGTTCCGGATCGCAGCGCGATCCGGCGCTCGCTCGCATTCAAGGATTTCAACGCTGCCTTCGGCTTCATGAGCCGCGTGGCCATGATGGCGGAGAAGATGGATCACCATCCCGAGTGGTTCAATGTCTACAACCGGGTGGAGGTCACGCTTGCGACCCATGACGCCGGCGGCGTGACCGAGCGGGATATCAAGCTCGCGAAGTTCATCGACCAGGCCGCAAGCTAAAGGCCGACATTGCTCAAGGCCGGCCTTTCGCTGGGTTCGTGCTGCCCGCCTCCCCTATGATAAGGGCCTAGCTTGCCTGCATGCGCATGGCGCCGTCCAGCCGGACGGTGTCGCCGTTCAGCATCACATTGTCGATGATGTGCAGGCAGAGCCGCGCGAACTCGTTCGGATGGCCGAAGCGATGCGGGAACGGGATCTGCGCGGCCAGGCTGTCCTGGATCTCCTGCGGCATGTTCAGGAGCAACGGCGTGCCGATCAGGCCCGGCGCGATGGTCAGCACCCGAACGCCGTGCCGTGCGAACTCCCGCGCCGCCGGCAGCATCATGCCTATGACGCCGCCTTTGGAGGCGGAGTACGCCGATTGCCCGATCTGACCCTCGACCGCGGCGATCGAAGCGGTGGAGATGATCACGCCGCGTTCGTCGTCCTCGAGCGGATCCATTTGGATCATGTCTGCGGCGGCCACCCGCATGCAGTTGAACGAGCCGATCAGGTTGACCTCGATGACCCGGCGGAAGTTGTCGAGCGGCATCGGGCCGTCGCGGCCGACGATCTTCGCCGGCGGTGCGATGCCGGCGCAGTTGACCAGCACCCGCGCGGGTCCGTGCGCCTCGCGCGCGGCAGCCACCGCACCTTCGACGCTGGCCGCGTCCGAGACGTCCACGTCGAGCGCCAGTCCGCCGATCTCCTCGGCGACGGCATTGGCGCCGTCCATGTTGACGTCGAACAGCGCCACTTTGGCGCCCGCCTTGGCCAGATGGCGCGCCGTCTCGGCGCCCAGGCCCGACCCGCCGCCGGTGACAATGGCGGCTTCACCGTTCACATTCATGCTTCGATCTCCTCCCTCGTGCGGACGCTGCCAGCCCCTGGCGCGCCCTCCCTGAATGGCCGGGGGTTCTTAGCAGATCGCCCCCGCGGTTGCGACCGCCTTGTTGCGACCGCATATTAGGACTATGGCCGGCAAGGATCTGGTACTGCTCGACGCCTATGTGAAGCGCAACAGCGAGCGTTTCGTGCGCCGCTCCTTCTGGTGGAAGGTGCGCAAGACCCTCGGCAAGGTGCCCTTCATGGAGGACGCCCTCGCCGCGTACTTCTGCGCCATCGATCCGGCCACGCCGGTCCAGGTGCGTGCTGTCCTGTTCGGCGCGCTGGCCTATTTCATCATGCCCACGGACATGATCCCCGACTTCGTCGCCGGACTCGGCTTCACCGACGACGCCACCGTGCTGATCACCGTGATCACCCTGGTGAGCCCGCACATCACCGAAGACCACCGGGACCGGGCGCGCGCGTTCCTGCTGCACAGCCAGGCGGACGCGGTGCCGACCGACGATCCGGCCTGAGGCCGCCGCCATGGACCAGGTGCCCCGCCCGGCGCTGGTGCTCGGCATCGCGGGGGTGCTCCCGTTTCTCGCCGGCACCATCGGGTTTTGGGTCCTGGCGCACCCTTACGGCACGCTCATGCTCGTGCTCGAGCTGCAATACGGGGCGATCATCCTGTCCTTCCTCGGCGCCGTCCACTGGGGTCTCGCGATCGCCGGCTATGGCGGGGCGGAGCCGAGCTGGGGGCGGCTCGGCTGGTCGGTGACGCCGGCCTTGCTTGGCTGGGTCGCGATCCAGTTCCCGCCCCTCATGGCGATCATCCTGCTGGCGCTGATCTTCGGCGGGGCCTGGGCGGTGGACGTCCGGGCGGTGCGTCAGGGGTTCGCCCCCGCCTGGTATGCGCCGCTGCGCAAGCGGCTCACCATTGCGGTGCTGATCTGTCTCCTGGGCACGCTTTTGGCTGTCGGCCGCGGCCCTCAATGACCCTTCAGGCGGGGGGCGCGATCGGGCTGGATCTCCCCGCGGCGCTCGATGCCCGGGCCAGCCGTGCCTCGCGCTGGGTGATGTAGACCGTCGCGCCGAAGATCACCGCTGCGCCGAGCCAGGTCCAGAGATCCGGCTGCTCGGCGAAGGCGAGGTAGCCGATCAGGGCGACGAAGGGCAGGCGGACGAAATCCAGCGGCATCACCGCGGACGCGTCGGCGGCCGCGAAGGCCCGGGTGACGCAGAGATGGGCGGCGGTGGCGACCGCCCCCAGGGCGACCAGCCATGGCCATGTCTCCGCTGCGGGCCACTGCCAGACAAACAAGGCCGGCGGCAGCGACAGGGGCGTCAGGAACAGCACCATATAGGTGACGATGGCGTTGGGTGATTCGGTCCGGGCCAGGATCTTCATGGCGACGATTGCGGCGGCGATGCAGGCAGCCCCGAACAGCACGGCCAGTGCCGCGGGGCTGACCTCGACGAAGCCCGGACGCAGGATCAGGAGCGTGCCCAGAAAGCCCACGACGGTGGCGGTCCAGCGGCGGATGCGCACGACCTCGCCCAAGACGAGGGCTGCCAGGATGGTGGTGAAGATCGGCGTGGTGAAGGACAAAGCCGTCGCTTCCGCGAGGGGCATCACCGTGACCGCCCAGAACCAGCTCAGCATGGCTAGGATCGAGAACACGCCGCGCACCGTGTAGAGGCCGAGCCGCCGGGTCTTGAGGCCGCCGAAGCCCGTGTGCATCAGCCAGGGCAGCATAAACAGGAGGCCGAAGAGATTGCGGAAGAAGGCCAGCTCGAAGGCGTGCAGACCGGACGTCTCGGAGACGTGGCGGACGATGCCCACCATGCCGGCGAACAGGATCGAGGCGAGGGTCATGAAAAACGCCCCGCGGAGGGCTTGATTGTGCGGGGCGGACTGGGCGGATATGGCGGACATCAAGCTGATATAGGGCCGCCCGGACGCGTGGGCCATTCCGGGAGCGCAGGGCAGGGTTGCGTTCGGTTCCGGTGAGGCCGTAAAACGAGCGCAGACAAGCGGATGCAGGCGCGACAGCGCCGCAGAGGGAGGACGCCGTGTCAGGACCGTTGTGGGAGCCTTCGCCGGAGCGAATCGCAGACGCCAATCTGAGCGCCTTCATGCGCCAGGCCAACGAACAGTGGGGCGTCGATCTCACCGACTATGCCACCACCTGGCGCTGGTCGGTCGATCGGCCGGAGCAGTTTTGGGTCTCGCTGTGGGATTTCTGTGGCGTGGTCGCCGAGACCCGGGGCGACCGGGTGATCGTCGACGGCGACAAGATGCCCGGCGCCAAATTCTTTCCCGACGCGCGGCTGAACTTCGCCGAGAACCTCTTGCGCAAGGGCGGCGCGTCCCCTGCGCTGATCTTCCGCGGCGAGGATCAGGTTCGGCGCGAGGTCTCCTGGGCCGAACTTTATGACGCCACCTCGCGCATGGCCCAGGCCATGCGGGCCATGGGCATCGGCGTGGGCGACCGGGTCGCCGCCTATATGCCGAACCTTCCCGAGACCATCGTCGCCATGCTGGCCGCCAGCAGCATCGGCGCGATCTTTTCCTCGGCCTCGCCGGATTTCGGCGTGCAGGGGGTGGCAGACCGCTTCGGCCAGATCGAGCCCAAGCTCCTGATCCTGGCGAACGGCTACTACTACAACGGCAAGGCGCACGCGTGTACGGACAAGCTCGCGGGCATTCTCGAGCGCATCCCCAGCATCGAGCGCGCCGTGGTCGTGCCCTACACCGAGCAGGCGTTCGACCTTGACGGCCTCGACAAGGCGGTCACCCTCGAGGACTTCGTCGCACCGTACCAGCCGACCGACATCACCTTCACGCAGCTGCCCTTCGACCATCCGCTCTACATCATGTTCTCGTCCGGCACGACCGGCGTGCCCAAATGCATCGTGCACGGCCAGGGCGGCTCGCTGTTGCAGCATCTCAAGGAGCACCAGCTGCACTGCGACGTCAAAGCGGGCGACCGGCTGTTCTGGTTCACCACCTGCGGCTGGATGATGTGGAACTGGCTCGCCTCGGGCCTCGCCACAGAGGCGACGCTCCTGCTCTATGACGGCTCGCCCTTCTATCCCGACGGCAACGTGATCTTCGATTTCGCGGACGAGACCGGGATGAACTTCTTCGGCACCTCTGCCAAGTTCATCGACGCCTGCAACAAGGCCGGCATCGAGCCGGCCAGGACGCACGACCTCTCGACCGTGCGCGGCATGGGCTCGACCGGCTCGCCGCTGGTGCCCGAGGGCTTCCAATACGTCTACGACAAGGTGAAGCGCGATTTCCATCTCGGCTCGGTGTCGGGCGGTACAGATCTCCTGGCCTGTTTCGTGAACTGCAGCCCGATCGATCCGGTCTGGAGCGGCGAGATCCAGGTGCCGGCGTTGGGCATGGCGGTGGACATCATCGACGACGAGGCCAAGACGGTCCCGACCGGCGAGAAGGGCGAGCTGGTCTGCAGAAAGCCCTTCCCGTCCATGCCGATCGAGTTCTGGAACGATCCCGGGGACGAAAAGTACCACGGGGCCTATTTCGACCGCTTCCCGAACATCTGGTGCCATGGCGACTTCATCGCGCAGACCGAGCACGGCGGCTACATCATCTACGGCCGCTCGGACGCGACCCTGAATGCCGGCGGCGTGCGTATCGGCACGGCCGAGATCTACCGCCAAGTGGAGCAGTTGGACGAGATCATCGAGTCCCTGGTGATCGGCCAGGAATGGGACAACGACACCCGGATCGTGCTGTTCGTGCGCCTGCGCGAGGGCATGGACATGGACGAGGCGCTCGAGAAGAAGATCAAGACCCAGATCCGCAGCAACACCACGCCGCGCCACGTGCCGGCGCGCATCGTCCAGGTGCAGGACATCCCGCGCACCAAGAGCGGCAAGATCGTCGAGCTTGCGGTGCGCGAGGTGGTGCACAACCGGCCGGTCAAGAATGTCGAGGCCCTGGCCAACCCGGAGGCGCTGGACGAATTCTCCAACCGGGCGGAGCTGCAGGCTTAGAATTCACCAGAAGAGCTGACTGGGGCCACCTTCGACCTCACCCTTCGACACGCTCTGGATGAGGTCTACCGTCTGACAACACTCACCTTTACACTGAGCACTTCATCCTGAGGAGCCGCCTTCTCCTTCGAGACGGTCTTGCAGACCTCCTCAGGATGAAGGCGGCGTCTCGAAGGATGAAGTGCGAGGGTGGGCACAAACGATCGTAACGGCCTGAGGCGGCCTGCCGGCAGACCCTATAGGAGCGCCGCGACCCGCCGGCGCATCTCCGGGATCACTTCCGTTTCGAACCAGGGGTTCTTTCTGAGCCAGTTGGTGCTGCGCCAGCTGGGATGCGGCGTCGGCAGATAGTCCGGCAGATAGTCGCGCCAGCGCCAGACCGTTTCGGTGAGCGTTCTCTCGCTCCGCCTGCCAAGGTAATGGGCCTGGGCGTACTGGCCGACCAAGAGGGTCAGCGCGATGTTGGGCAGCCGGGCGCGCAGGGGGCTATGCCACAAGGGGGCGCATTCCGGGCGCGGCGGCAAGTCGCCGCCGCGCGCATGCCGGCCGGGATAGCAGAACCCCATCGGCACGATGGCGATGCGGCCTTCGTCGTAGAAGGTCTCCCGGTCCAGTCCGAGCCAGTCGCGCAGCCGGTCGCCCGACGGGTCGTTCCAGGGAATGCCGGTGTCGTGCACCTTGGTGCCCGGGGCCTGGCCCACGATCAGGATCCGGGCGCTGATGGAGGCCCGCAGCACGGGACGCGGGCCGAGCGGCAGATGCGCCGCGCACACCCGGCAGGCGCGAATCTGGGCGAGGACCGCGGTCAGGTCGTCATGATCTCGGACGGGTGAGGCGGGTTCCGGGTCCGTCGCGCCCGACACACGCTCAGCGCGGGCCGGCCGCCGGTTCCGCCGCGTCGATTACCAGGCGGAGCGTGGGACGCTCGCCCAGCGCGCGCATGCGCCGGCTCATGCCGCCCTGCTCCTTCGGCCAGATCCCGGCCAGCAGCATGTTGACGGTGACCCCGTCGTCGGAGAGCGGGAGCGCCAGGCATTCATACGCCCGTATGCGTCCCTGCAGGCCCGCCTCCACGTCCCGGCGGGCCGGTGCGCCGGTCTCGGAGCATTCCCGCCACAGCGCCGGCAGCACCTCGCGGACGTCCGCTGGCTCGCCGGTGGCCGGGTCCAGGGTCTCGGACTCCATCAGCTCGTCCGCCGTGCTGCCGACCAGCCGGTCGGAGAACGAGAGCGGGTCCCAATGGACGTTTATGAGTAAGATCCTAGGAAGTAAATCCGGTATGTCGATCGGATCGATATCGACGCGCCCCGGCATGGCGCGCGCGCCGCGCAGTTCCTCCCAATACCGGTACAGCCGGCGCATCTTGGGATGCCATACGTTATAGAGCAACGCCTGCGGCATCGACCCAAGCTCCCTCCCTGGGATCTCCCTCGACGGCCAGACTAGCCAGCTACCAGCCCTCTTTCAACAGCCGATCCACATAGGCCGGAACCACCTGGGAGGCCGGGCCGTAGATGGCCTCGGAGAACAGCGTGGCGCCCTCGGAGGGCTCCAGATTGAGCTCGATCGTGTGCGCCCGGCCGCCCAACCGCGCCTCCTGGACGAAGCCCGCCGCCGGGTAGACGTTCCCGGACGTGCCGATGGAGATGAACAGATCGCAGGCCGAGAGCGCCGCATAGATGCGGTCCATGTCGAAGGGCATCTCGCCGAACCAGACCACATGCGGCCGCGTAGTGCCCTGGCTGTCGCAGGACGCGCAGCTCTCCTCGACGGTGATATCGGTCTCGCAGTCGCTCACCTGCCCGCAGGCCTCGCAGCGCACCTTGAGCAGCTCGCCATGCATGTGGATCCGGTTCCGGCTGCCGGCCCGTTCGTGCAGGTTGTCGATGTTCTGGGTGACCAGCAGAACCTCGTCTGCCCAGTCCCGTTCCAGCCTGGCCAGCGCCTCATGTGCGGCGTTGGGGCGGATGTTGTCCGACAGGAGTCCGCGCCGGCGCGAGTTGTAGAACTCCTGCACCATGGCCGGGTTACGCAGATAGCCCTCCGGCGTGGCCACGTCTTCGAGATTGACCTTGGACCAGATCCCGTCCGCGTCGCGGAAGGTATCGAGGCCCGATTCCTTGGAGATGCCCGCCCCGGTCAGGATCACGATCCGTCCGTCCCATCGCGCCATTTGCCCTCCCCCGCCTCTTGCGTTATGTGCCTTTCGCGCGGCGTATCATACGGGTTGGGAGGCAGCGGTGACAGTTTCGGTCCGGGTCTTGTTCGTCTGCACGGGTAACATCTGCCGATCGCCCACCGCAGAAGGACTGTTCCGCGCCCATGTGGAGCAGGCCGGACTCGCGCACCGAATCGAGGCCGATTCCGCGGGCACGCACGGCTATCACGTGGGCGAGCCGCCGGACGCCCGATCCCGGCAGGCGGCGCTCGCCCGCGGCGTCGACATCGGCGGTCAACGGGCGCGCCGGATCGACCCCTCCGATTTCTACGACTTCGACCTCATCCTGGCGATGGACCGGGGCCATCTACGCCAGCTTGAGGGTATCGCTCCCCGGGACGCGACCGCCCGGCTGCACCTGTTCCTCGACTTCGCCCCGGAGCGCGGGCCCCGGGACGTGCCCGACCCCTACTACAGCGGCGCCGGCGCCTTCGAGCAGGTTTTGGATTTGGTCGAGGACGGCGTCCTCGGCTTGATTTCCCATCTCCGCGACAGCCGTCTCTGAGGCGGACCTTGGACGCGGAGTTCGCCGCCCGGATCGAAGCCGCTACGGGGAGCCGCCCGGTTCGGCGCAGTCCGCTTTCGGGCGGCTGCATCGCCGAAGTCTATCGGGTCGAACTCGCGAACGGCGGGCGGGTCGTTGCCAAGGTCGCGGCCGGCCAAGGCGACCTGGAGCTCGAGGCCTGGATGCTGCGCTACCTCGCGGCCCATTCGGAGCTCCCCGTTCCAGCCGTCCTGTCGGCCGACGCCGACGTCCTGATCATCGACTATGTGGAGACCGCGGGCGGCATCTCGGCGTCCGCGCAGGCGCATGCGGCGGAGCTCCTGGCCGCTCTGCACGCGATCGAGGCTGAACAGTTCGGGCTGGAGCGCGACACGCTGATCGGCCCGCTGCATCAGCCGAACCCGCGGCGGGACAAGTGGCTCGATTTCTTCGCCCAGCACAGGCTTATCCATATGGGGCGGGAGGCGCTCGACGCCCGGCGCATTCCGCCCAGCCTGATGGCGCGGATCGAGACCTTTGCCGGCCGGCTGCACGAATGGCTCGAAGAGCCCGCGGCCCCGGCGCTGATCCATGGGGACATGTGGGGCGGCAACGTGCTCACCCTGGACGGCCGGATCGCGGCCTTCGTCGACCCGGCGATCTACTATGCCGACCCGGAGATCGAGCTCGCCTTCTCGACCCTGTTCTCGACTTTCGGCGCGCCATTCTTCGCGCGCTATGGGGAGCTACGGCCGCTGGCGCCCGGCTTCTTCGAGGCGCGGCGCGACATCTACAACCTGTATCCGCTGCTGGTGCATGCGCGGCTCTTCGGCGGTGCCTACGCCGCGCAAGTGGACGGCATCCTGAAGCGGCTCGGGGGCTGATCCCGGCGCAGGTCCAGCCCCCGCCGCGCGAAGGAAACGGTCAGGCCGCGTCGGCCTTGTCGTGATCCGGCACGTTCACGCGGATGTAGGCGCGCGCATAGTGCTCGGCGCAGTAGGATTTGCCGTTGATGATCTGCTTGCCGCAGAAGTGGAAGTCCGGTTTGCCGGGTTCGCCAAATGGCCACTGGCAGGTCATGCCATTGAGCCTGACCAGCTGCGCACGCGAACGTTTTGGAGAAGCTCGGCGCGGTTTGAGGCCGATGCGATGGGCCTTGCCGATGATCGCGTTCTTGGTCATGCCAAGCCTTTCGCCGATCTCGGCCGTCCCGACTCCCGCCTCCCAAAGCTGCTGTAGACGCTCCACCCGCTCTTCCGTCCAAGCCATGTTGCCCTCAATCCCCCTGCACTAGATGTGGTGACTAGGAACGAATTTGACACAAGATAGTGCAGTTGATTCGGGTCGCCAAGGAAGAAACGGCAATATGTTGCCCGCACGCAAACAGAATCCACCATATGTGGATTCTATGCAACAGCTAAAGATCCGGCGGAATTCTGCTAGTTATCTGTTTTCAAGCGGAAATTCGGCTTCCGGGTGGTAGATGGCGCCCTCTTGGGAGAGGAAGCTCGTGAACAGCTGGAACTGGGCAACCTGAAAGGGGTCAGCCCGGAACAGGTTGTTCGCCTCGATCCAGGGGCCAAGCCGTTCCGGGCGCCCATTCTTGAGCCGCGCCAGCGTGATATGCGGCGCAAACTTCCGGTCTTCGCGCGGAATACCGATCTGATGCAGTGTGGACTCGACCCGTCGGTGCAGGTTTACCAACGCCTCGGTCCGCTCGACGCCGGCCCAGATCGATCGAATGCGCTTGCGCGCTCCGAAATACCCCACGCCCGAGAGCGTCATCTGGAATGGCGCCAGATGGATGCGGCCAAGCGCGCTGATCATGTCCGGAACGTCATGCGCCGGCCGCTCGCCGATGAATTTGAGCGTCAGATGCAGGTTTTCCGGCGTCACCCAACGCACACCCTTGAGCCCGCTGCACAGCGTGGCGACGCGATCGCGCACGTCGTCCGGCGGTTGGATTGCGATGAACAGGCGAGGCATGGATCGGCTCCCGGCGCCGGGCCCTACGGACAGGGGTCCGGGTAGCGGCGCTGCACCTCTTCGATCGCTTCCAGAACCTCGGGCGCCAGGGCGATCTCGGCGCCGGCGATGTCGGTCTCCAGCTGCGCGGTGCTGGTCGCTCCGATGATCACGCTGGTCATGAACGACCGGCTGAGGCAATAGGCAATGGCCATCTGGGCCGGGTGGAGGCCGTGCCGGCGCGCGATCTCGACATAGGCGCGGGTCGCCGGCTCGGCGTTCGGAGTGAAGTACCGCGTGTACCGTTCGCCGAACAGCGTCATGCGTGCACCGTCGGGCTGGTTGCCGTCAAGATACTTGCCCGTCAGCACCCCGCCGGCCAGCGGCGAATAGGCCAGGAGCCCGACGTCTTCCCGAATGGCGATCTCCGCCAACCCGACCTCGAAGATGCGGTTCAACAGATTGTAGGGGTTCTGGATCGACACCGCGCGCGGCAATCCATTGGAGTCAGCCAGGCGCAGCGCCTCCATCGCGCCCCACGGGGTGTCGTTCGAAAGCCCGACATGACGGATCTTGCCTGACGCCGCCAGATCGGCCAGCGCACCGAAGGTCTCTTCCAGCGGTATTGCGTCGTCGTCGGAATCGAACTCGAACCCGCGCATGCCGAAGAAGTTGGTTACTCGGTCCGGCCAATGGAGCTGGTAGAGGTCCAGGTAGTCGGTCTTGAGCTTCTTGAGGCTCTCGTCCAGCGCGGTCTCGATGGTCTTGCGGTCGAGCCGGCTGCCGCCGCGGACGAAGGGCATGTCGGGCGAACGGCCGGTGACCTTGCTCGCGAGGACGATCCGGTCGCGCGCGCCCCGGGACTCGAGCCAGTTGCCGATATAGGTCTCGGTGCGGCCCTGGGTCTCCGGCGTCGGCGGCACCGGGTACATTTCCGCGGTGTCAAAGAACGTCACGCCCCGCTCGATGGCCAGGTCCATCTGGGCGAAGGCCTCGGCCTCGTCGTTCTGCTGTCCCCAGGTCATGGTGCCGAGGCAGATGGCGCTGACCTGGAGTCCGGTCCGGCCCAGCGGGCGTTGTTCCATTGGGGGTTCCTGTGATCGCTTTTGGTCGCTGGATGGTGCCCTTGAGGCCGGTCCGAGGCACGGCTCAAAGAAACAGGGTGAGGACCCCTGTATACCCGTAAAGCCGGTCATGGCAAATCTCGCCATTGCCGAAGAAACCGACCAGGGGGAACGTCCCGAGCGTTTCGGTGATCATTTCGAGCTCGCGGGAGTCGCCATCGAACAAATTCGGCCCGCGGGCGACGCAGGAGTGATACACCCCCGCTCGCGGCGCCTGACCGGCCCGCTGGCGCAAATCCTCCAGCATGCGCCTGAGATCCCGTTCGGCGGCCTCCGGATTGCGTCGGCAGAACATCACCCGATCGCCGTGGGACAGCGAATCGCCGACGGCGAGCCAGCCGCTTTGCGGATCGATCCCCGTCAGATTGCGGACTAGATAGTCGCCGGTGTCCGAGCCCGGTACCAGGATCGCCACGTGCACGTCCTGGACTGCACTCATGAACTCCTCGTCCTCCACGCCCAGGCCCAGGTCCGCCTCCAGCGCCTCTTGGGGGGAGCCGCCGTCGAGCTCCTGCAGGACCGTGTCGTCGCTGCCGCTCACTGTGCGGGCTGAACCGATCGGCGAGCAGCCTTGCGTCAGGCCGGCGGCCACCGGCACTGCGGCATCGATCAGGGCACCAGATATCCCGCCTTCGGTAACATGGTCGGCGATCTGGCCGAATTCCGAGCGCGACGCGGACAGACCCCCGACCAGGTAGCTGGATGTGGCATGCGACAAGCCGGCCACCAGATCCGCCGTCTCGGGATTGCGGGGGTCGCCGTGGACGATGCCCAAGCCGGGCATCACCTCACCAAGGCCGTCGGTGAACGTCCGCAGCTCGGCCGCCTCGGAAATCCCGGGTGTCAGCCGGAGGCTCCCGGCCGGCAACGGCAGCGTCATGGCCACGACCGCCGGGCGGTCGAAGTACTCGGTGCCGGTGCAGCAGATGCCAATGCCGACCGTGCCGATCCAATGGGCCAGGCCCGTGCGCTCGCGCAGGAATGTCAGGATCGAGGACAGGTCACCGGCCAGGTGATCGGTGACGTAGAGGATGCCCAGGACCTCTTCGTCGCTGCCATTTCCCGAGCGCCGTTTGCCCGCGAGCTGGTCGGCACAGGATTTCGCCAGTTGGCCCCAGTCGCCGTCCGCTGCGTGCGCGAATCGTGTCGCCTGCATGCGTTGCTTGCCCGCTATCCCGTCGGAGAGTCCCCGATCAGTCTTAGCACATACGGCAGGATCCGCTCGACCATGAGATCGATGCCGTCAGCGTTCGGGTGCATGCCGTCCGACTGGTTCAGCCGGGGCACGGCGGCGACGCCGTCAAGGAAGAACGGATACAGCATAACATCGTGCTCTTTGGCGAGCTGCGGATAGATGGCGTTGAAGTCCGCGCCGTACTCGCGCCCGAGATTGGGAGGCGCGTACATCCCGGCCAGCAGGACCGGTATCCGGTTTGACTTCAAGGCGGTCAGGATGGCGTCCAGGTTGCGGTAGGTCTCTTCGGGATCGACAGCCCGTAGTCCGTCATTGGCGCCCAGAGCCACAATGGCGTAGTTCGGCTTGGCGGCCAATGCCCAGTCGAGCCGGGCCAGGCCCCCCGCCGTGGTGTCGCCGGAAACACCCGCATTCAGAACCTCGGCCTGCTTGCCTGCCTCGGCTAGCGCCGCTTGCAGCCGGACCGGGAAGCTGTCCGAGGCGGGCAGGCCATAGCCCGCCGTCAGGCTGTCGCCCAGCGCGAGAATGCGGACCGGACCCTCGCTGAGCGCGCCGTTCCCCGTCGCCAACAGCAGGACCATGGCTGCTGCGGCCGCGCGAGCGCCATTGACAAGCAGGCGCCGGGCCACATATCGGAAAGGTCCGCGGATCGACGCCGGCAGTTGCGTCAAGCGCCTGAAAAGAAAGAAATCAAGCCGCATGCCTATGACTACCGTACAAAGTGCCAACCCGCCGATGATCCTGTTCGAGGACGTCCACCTTACACTTGGGAGTTCGGCGGGTCAGGTCAACATCCTGCGAGGGATCGACCTCGCCATCGCCACCGGCGAGACGGTGGGCGTGGTTGGCCCGTCGGGCTCGGGCAAATCCACCATGATGATGGTGGCGGCAGGATTGGAGCGGCCGACCTCGGGTCGGGTCGAGATTGCGGGCACGGATCTTGGACCGCTGGACGAGGACGGCCTGGCCGAGTTCCGCCGCGATCATATCGGCATCGTGTTTCAGGCTTTTCATCTCGTGCCCACCATGACCGCGCTCGAGAACGTGGCCATCCCGCTGGAGCTGGCCGGGCGGGACGATGCCTTTGCGCAAGCCCGCATGGGGCTCGAGGCGGTCGGCCTCGGCCACCGGCTCACCCATTATCCCGGTCAGTTGTCCGGCGGAGAGCAGCAGCGCGTCGCGCTGGCGCGCGCCTTCGCCACGGAACCGCCGCTGCTGCTCGCCGACGAGCCGACTGGGAATCTGGACGGCGAGACCGGACATCAGGTAATCGATCTGTTGTTCGACCTGCAGGAACGCAAGGGCACCACTCTGGTGCTGATCACCCACGATGCCGAGCTTGCCGGCCGCTGCGGTCGGCGTGTGCGCTTGCTGGACGGCCGGATTTCGGGTGACGAGGTGACCCCGGATCGGAACGGTCTCCTGACCGCGGCGGCGCCATGAGAGCGGCGCTGCTGCCGTTGATGTTTGCCCGGCGCGAGCTGCGCGGCGGACTCAAGGGATTCTACGTTTTCCTCGCCTGTCTGGTGCTGGGCGTCGGGGCGATCGCCGCGGTCGGCTCGATCGCTGCGGCCATCGAGGCCGGACTGCGCGCCGACGCGCGCATCATCTTGGGCGGCGATGTCGAGATCCGCCTGGTCCATCGCGAGGCCAGCGCCGAACAGCGCCAGTATCTTTCCGAGGATGCGACCGTCTCGCACACCGTGGAAATGCGCGCCATGGCCCGGCCCGGGGTGACGGCCGCCGCCGATGCTCGACCGCCGCGCGTCCTGATCGAGATGAAGGCGGTGGACGACGCCTATCCCCTGTTCGGTGCGGTTCGGCTGGAGCCGGACCTGACCCTCGAGCAAGCGCTCGCGCCTGACGGCGAGGCCTTCGGGGCCGTCGTGGACCGCAATCTGCTCAGCCGGCTGGAAATCGCCCTCGGCGACCGGATACAGGTCGGAGAGGCGACCTTCGTGGTGCGCGCGACCATCGAGACGGAGCCCGACCGGGGCGCGCAGGCCTTCACTTTGGGGCCGCGCCTGATGACCAGCCAGGCTGGTGTCGCCGCGACCCGCTTGATCCAGCCGGGCAGCCTGGTGCGCTATTACTACCGGCTCCGCTTCGACGCCCCGACCGACATCCCGCGCTGGATCGACGGCGTGCGCGCGCGCTTCCCCGAGGCGGGCTGGCGCGTGCGCGATCCCGCCGGCGCCGCGCCGCGCATCCGCCGCTTCGTGGACCGGGTGGGGATGTTCCTCACCCTGGTCGGCCTGACCGCGCTGCTGGTCGGCGGCGTCGGGGCCGCGAACGCCACCAAGAACTATCTCGACGGCCGGGCCGAGACGATCGCCACGCTCAAATGCCTGGGTGCGCCCGGACATGTCGTGTTCCGAACCTATCTGGTCCAGGTTCTGGTGCTCGCCGGCCTTGCCGTGCTTGGCGGGCTCGCTATGGGCGTGGCGGCGCCGCTGGTGATGATAGCGCTCTATGGCGACGAACTGCCGGTGGCGGCGCGCGCCGGCATCTATCCCGGCCCCTTGCTGTTGGCAGCCTTGTTCGGCGTGTTGACGGCGGTCGCCTTTTCCGTCTGGCCGCTGGCCCGGGCGCGCGAGATCCCCGGCGCCCGGCTGTTTCGCGATTTGGTCACACCGATGCGCCGGTGGCCCCGGCCGATCTACATGGCGGCCTGCGGCCTTACCGTGCTGGTCCTGGTCGCCGTGGCGATCTTCACGGCACACGATCAGCGGATCGCAATCTGGTTCGTGCTGGCGGCGGCGGGTACGCTGATCGCCTTCCGCGGGGCTGCCTGGCTGGCGGCGCGTGCCGGGGCCTGGGTCGGGCGGCAGCGCAGGGTGATGAACGGCCGCCCCGGGTTGCGGCTCGCGCTCGCCAACCTGCATCGGCCCGGCTCGCCGACCCCGAGCGTGGTGCTGTCGCTGGGTATCGGTCTCACGGTCCTGGTCGCTGTGGCGCAGATCCAGGGCAACCTGGCGATGCAGGTGGACGACCGGCTGCCCGAGTCGGCGCCAAGCTTCTATTTCGTGGATATCCAGCCGAACCAAGTACCGGCCTTCGACAACGCGGTCGACGGCGTGTCCGGGGCGGAATTCATCGAGCGGGTACCGAGCCTGCGCGGGCGTATCGTGCGGATCGCCGGGGTCCCGGTCGAACAGGCGACGATTGCGCAAGAGGTACAGTGGACCGTCCAGAACGAGCGCGGTCTGACCTATGCCAAGAGGCCGCCGCCGGGTTCGGTGGTCACCACCGGCGAATGGTGGCGCGAAGACTATGCGGGCCCGCCGATCATATCGCTCGACGAAAAGGTCGCACGCGGCTATGGCGTCGGCATCGGCGACACGCTGACCGTCAACATATTGGGGCGCAATCTCGAGGCGCGCATCGCCAATCTCCGCCGGATCGACTGGTCGACGTTGGCCATGAACTTCGTGATCATTTTCGCGCCCGGCACGCTGGAGACGGCGCCGCATTCCCACATCGCGACCGCGCGCACAGAACTTAGCGCCGAGGACAGTCTGCTCGATGAAATCAGCGATCGCTTTCCCAATGTCTCCGCAATTCGCGTGAAGGATGCCTTGGAAGCGGTCAACCGGATCCTGGAGCGTATCGGCGTGGCTCTGCGCGCGACCACAGGCATCACCCTGGCGGCCGGTACCCTGGTGCTGGCTGGCGCCGTGGCCGCGGGGCATCGTCGGCGGGTTTACGATTCCGTGGTTCTCAAGGTCCTCGGCGCCACCCGACGCACCGTCCTAAGGGCGTATCTGCTGGAGTACGGCCTCCTCGGCTTGGCCACGGCGGTGATTGCGGCGCTGTTGGGGACAGGCGCGTCTTTTCTGGTGATGACCGAGATGATGGATTTCGAATGGGTCCTGCTGCCGCGAGAGACGCTCTTCACCGTGGTCGGCGCCACGGCGATTACCGTGGCATTGGGATTTTTTGGGGTCTGGCGTGCGTTAGGTCAGAAGGCCTCGCCGATGCTGCGCAATCAGTAGCGCCGCCGAGACCTCACTCAAACGTCAACTGACGGTGAGCAATGTCGTCCTCTAAGGTCCGTCCATGATGCGTTCCGGGGTTATCATTCGCCGTTCGCCAGCCGCAGCGGACGCGGTTGTCCATCTGCTTGCCGGCGGCGGACTGCTGGCGGGCCTGGCGGCTGGATTTGCGGCCTGGAGCGGCGGTCCTTCCCTGTTCGTCGCCAAGGTCCTCTCGCTCTATCTCGGGCTCGCGCTCATGGTGATCGCTTTCCTGCCGAGCTTGCGGTCGCATGCGACCTTCGGCCTGGCCAACCGTATCACCCTGATGCGGGGGCTGATCATCTGTCTGCTGGGCGGCATGATCGCCGATCCCGCCGCCCCGGCGGTGGCCTGGGGCATGCTGGGCCTGGCGCTGTTGGCGCTTGCGTTGGACGGGGTGGACGGGAGCGTCGCGCGCCGGCGGGGTGAGCGCTCGGCCTTCGGCGCGCGCTTCGACATGGAACTCGACGCCGCCTTCATCCTGATCCTGGCGCTCCTGGTATGGAGCCTGGACAAGGCGGGCCCTTGGGTTCTGCTGTCCGGTCTCATGCGCTACGCCTTTCTCGCCGCCGGTTTGGTCTGGCGGGTGCTCGCCCGACCCCTGCCCAGGAGCGCGCGCCGGCGCGCAATTTGCGCGCTTCAAGTGATCGCTCTGATCGGCTGTTTAGCGCCCGTCCTAGCCCCGCCACTCAGCGCGATGGTCGCGGGTGCGGCGCTTGCAGTCCTGGCGACCTCTTTTGCCCTCGACACCCGGTATCTTTGGCGTGGTCGCACCCGTCCCCGCGCGAAACAGCGCTACAGTTTCGCGCCCAGCGGCATATGATCGCGCCAAGCACGCCTTTGTTCGGCGATCCGCAGGGAGGATGACGCCCCATGATACTCCGACAAACCGCATCGAGACCCGGCCGCTGCATGGTCCTGGCCATGGCACTGTCCCTTTGCGTTGGAGCGGCGATGCCCGCCGCTGCGGCACCCGCGAAGTACGACATTGATCCCGCCCATTTCACCGTGGGCTTCCTGGTCGACCATGTGGGTATGGCCAAGATCATGGGCATGTTCCTGAAAGCGAAGGGCTCATTTACCTTCGACGAGCAAAGCAAGTCGGTCTCAGACATCAAAGTCGTGATCGACACCCGCAGCGTGTTCACCAATCACAAGAAGCGCGACGACCATTTGCGCAGCCCGGATTTTCTCAACGCCAGTGAATTCCCGGAGATGGTGTTCACCGGCACACAGTCCGAGGCCACCGGCGACCGCACTGGCAAGATCCACGGCACGCTCGATCTGCTCGGCGTGCAACGTCCCGTGACACTGGACGTGACCTGGAACAAGAGCGGTATTCATCCGGTCTACAAGACCTATGCCGCCGGTATCTCCCTGCGCGGCAGCTTCAAACGCAGCGAGTTCGGCATGACCTATGCCGTGGACAACGGCTGGGTGGGCGACGAGGTCCAGCTGATCCTGGAATTCGAGGCAATTCGGCAGTAACCGGTGCCCCGGCGGGGCCCGACAGGCGTTGATTTTTTCGCGCTTTGGGACCATATATGGCCCGAAGGATCCGTAACCCATTGGCAGAGGAAGGTTATGCAGATCGGGAATGAAAGGGTTGTAAGCCGTACGCAAACGCGCGCCGACATTGACGTCGGATTGCGCGAATATATGCTGCGCGTCTACAACTATATGATGCTGGGTCTGGGATTGACCGGCGCCGCGGCGTTCGCCGTCGCCAATACGCCGGCGCTGCTGGGCCTGTTCTACACGGCCTCGCCGCAGGGCTTCCTGCAGCCGACGATGCTGGCCTATGTGGCGATGTTCTCGCCGCTGGCTTTCATCCTGGTGCTGAGCTTCGGCATCAATCGGCTGAAGGCCTCGACAGCCCAGCTGCTGTTCTGGGTATTCGCCGCCGTGATGGGGCTGTCTCTCAGCCACATCTTCATCACGTTTACCGGCACGAGTATCGCGCGCGTGTTCTTCATCACGGCTGCGGCGTTCGGGTCGTTGAGCCTTTACGGCTACGTGACCAAGCGGGACCTGTCGGCTTTCGGGAAGTTTCTGTTCATCGGCTTGGTCGGCATCATCATCGCCATGCTGGTGAACATCTTCCTCGGCAGTCCGGCGATCCATTTCGCCATCTCGGTGATCGGAGTGCTGATCTTCGCCGGCCTCACGGCCTACGACACGCAGCGGATCAAGGAGATGTACCTCGCCTCCGACGGTTCCGAGGTGGCGAGCAAGAAGGCGATTATGGGCGCGCTGACGCTCTATCTCGACTTCATCAACATGTTCCTCTTCTTGCTGCACCTGTTCGGCAATCGCGAATAGCGCAGCGCAAGGCTCGAAAAGACGAAGCCCGGGACCAACGGTCCCGGGCTTTTTCGTGTGTGATGCCGTGCCGGCCGCGCGGTCAGGCCGAGCGGAACAGGATCAGGGCAAACCAGTCGTTCGGGTCGGTCCAGTGCTGGGTCGCGGCGAAGCCGTGCCTGGCAAAGGTCTCGATGATGTCGGGCAGATTAAATTTGCGCGAGATCTCGGTGCGCATGGTCTCGTCTTCGGCAAACGGCACCTGCAGGTCGAGCGCGCCCAGCCGAACCTCGTGGTCCGCTCGGCTACGGAGATGCATCTCGATTTGCTGCTCTTCCGGATTGTAGAAGGCGAGATGCTCGAACTTGGTCAGGTCGAAGTCGCCCTCGAAACGCTCGTTCAGATGGGCCAGCATGTTGAGATTGAAGGCGGCGGTGACGCCTTCGCTGTCGTTATAGGCGGCTTCCAGGATGTCGACCGGCTTTTGCAGGTCGAGACCGACCAGGAAATAGGAACCGCCGGGCAGCGCTTGGTGGACGTTCTCCAGGAACCCGGCGATCTCCGACGAATTGAGATTGCCCAACGTGCTGCCCAAGAATACAGCCATGCGGTTGTCCAGCTCGCGGGGCGGTAGCTCCGCCAACGCCTGCTCATAGGTGCCGACCAATGCCCAGACGTCCAGGGCTGGATAGGCGTCGATCAGCCCGCGGGAGCTGTCCTTGAGAATCCCGGCGCTCACGTCGACCGGGAGATAGCGCAGCGGCAAGTCCTTGTTGTCGTAAGCGTCGATCAGCGCGCGGGTCTTGCGGGCGCTGCCGCTGCCAAGCTCGAGGAGCTCGCAGGGGCCGGTGACCGCGGCGACCTCGCGGGCGCGGTTCTCGAGCAGGCTGAGTTCCGTGCGCGTCAGATAGTATTCCGGCAGCCGGGTGATGCGCTCGAACAGGATCGAGCCCCGGTCGTCGTAGAAGTACCGGGCCGGCAGGGTTTTGGGTGTCGCCGACAGGCCGGCGATCACGTCCTCCCCGCCGTCATCCTCCTGGGCCTGCGCCTCAAACTGGGTCCAGCGAAAACGCGGGACATCGGGGTCCCGGAAGGTTCCTGCCAGCTTGTCCATGGAACTGCCTCGATTCGGTGACGTCGCCGACTTGCGGGTCGGCCGTTGCTCTTTCAGATTCAGCCCTCGAGGCCGTCCTTGGCGTACCGGAAACCGGCGAGGATCTGGCGTACATCGGGCGTATACCAGTTGCGGACCGTGGTCCGCATCATCCAGGGCCGCGTCGCCCAGCTGCCGCCCCGGAGAACCCGGTGGTTGCCGTCGAAATAGGCCGCCGAATATCCCTCATACGGAAAGCTCTGGAAACCCTCATATGGGGAGAAATTTGAGGACGTCCACTCCCAAACGTTTCCCAGCATGTCCATCACGCCGGTTGGGCTGCGCCCCGCGCGATGTGCGGTCACCGGGCTGGTGCCGGCGGCGAGCCGGTCGTGGTTGCAGCGTCGGCCGTCCGGCGGGGTCTCCCCCCATGGATAGGGGTGCCGGGTATCGGTGGCCGGATCCCAGCCGGCGGCCTTCTCCCATTCGAACTCGGTCGGCAGCCGTACGCCACGAAACCGGCACCAGGCCTCGGCCTCATGGGCACTGACGCCGGACACCGGATGGTCGCTGGCCCCGTCGCGCCAATAGAGCGGACGGTCGATGCCATTGGTCGTGCGCCAGGTCCAGCCCTCCGCGGTCCACCAGCGCTCGGTCTCGTAGCCGCCGGCGTCCATGAAGGCCTGAAACGCGCTCTGCGTGACCGGAAACCGGCTGATGCGGAAGCCGTCGATCTCGCGCCGGTGGCTTGGGCGTTCGTTGTCCAGCGCATCGATGCGATCGCTGCCGATGGTGACCGATCCCTTGGGAATGGCGATCAGGTCTTCCCCGTCGAGCCCCGAACCATCGCTTCGGTGTTCGATCCCGTTTGGGCCGTTCTGCAATTGGTGCAGGAAGGCGACCGTTTCGCTGTGCTGCGATTCGTGCTGCAGAATGAAGTGCCAGAGGCGCAGTTCCTGATCCAGATCGGCAGCCGCGAGCCTAGCGAAGACCCGGTCGCGGACTTGCCCCAGATAACCGAGGACTTCGGCTACCGGCGGCAGATTGCACCGCTCGGCCTTGTTGCGACGGCACTTGACGTCGAACACCGGCTCGAGGTCCGGCCGCGGAAGCGAGACCCCGCCGAGTGTCTTGAGCAGCCAGAGACCCTCTGTGTAGGCGATGTGGCCAAGATGCCAGCCGACCGGGCTGAACCAGGGGTGCGGCTGTTCCCGGAACTCGCTGTCGTCGATCTGCGCGAACAGATCCAGGGTGCCCGCGCGGCACGCGACAAATGTGTCCCGCATGTTTGCGCGCACCGGATCAAGCGAGGTCATGTGCGACTCGCACGGTATGGTCCGGGTCGATGCTGACAATGCTCCCCTCGGGGCAGACATGCCACGCGTCGTCCTCGAACAGCGGCTCCGAGGCGATCAGGGCCGCGCCCGGATAGCGCTCGTGCTCGGACAGGTGAAAGAGCGAGGGGGCGGCCCCGCCATGGGCAAAGCGGGAGGCGACGATCTCGCGGCCGTCGCTCAGAATGAAGTTGAGCGTCATCTTGACTTCGGGCGCGAGCGCCACCAGCGCCCGAAGCCCTGCGGCCAGCCCCTCGGCCAGGGTCGGTGCGCCGCGCACATGATGGACCAGCCACCCGAACAGGTGCTCGGTGTCGGTGGTTCCGCGAATCAACTGATGCGCTTCGTCGTCGAGCGCGTCTCGCAGGACCCGGGCCAGGGTGGTGCGGAAATCTTCGACAAAGCCGTTGTGCAGCAGGGTGATCCCCTCGGCGAAGAAGGGCTGGGTATTGCTGATGTCCAGGGATTGACCGGGGGTGGCGCTGCGGACGTTGGCCAGCACGCAGCCGGACCGGACATAGCCATAGAGCGACGGCAGATTGGTGTCGCTCCAGATCGGCAGAATATTGCGGTAGACAAAGGGTTCCGCCTGCCGCGCCTGATCGTACCAGGCGAAGCCGAAACCGTCCGCGTTGACGACGCCCGAGGTCATGTGCGCGGGCGCGTAGCTCTGTACGACCAGCGAATGCTCGGGTTCGTCGACCAACCGCCCAAGCGCGAGCGGCGGACCCAGATAGGCCAGAAGGCGACACATGATGGCAGTTGATTTCGCTCGAGCGGGGCTGGATGCTGTGCGGAGTCGAACCGGCGTCCAGTCATTGTTTCAAATATCGGCGAAGGGCGCAAATCCAGGGATCGCGACATGCGATTAACGTCTTCTCAATATTGCCCGGATCAGGATGACCCGATGCAGCCATCCCGTCGCGTGGCCGGCCTTACCGCGGCCGGTGCGTACGCCCAAATGGGCGCATGATGAACATTCGCATTTCGCCCGCCAGCTCGCATACGGACGTCGATCTCTTGCTCGGCGTCCTGGAATACGTGGAGCGGCCGCGTCCACGTTCCCTCACCGAACTCTACAAGCGATTGCTGAGCCGCGCCTGTGCGCTCACGGGTGCGGAGGACGGGGCTCTTTACACTTTTTCCCGGACCGGCGGCCGGCGCCGGCTCGAGGCGGTGCAGGTCCGGTCCACGGCCCTGCGCGACCGGCGGCCGGATTTGCGTATGGCCGTTGATGCCAGCTCGATCTCTGGTTATGTGGCGCTCTCCGGTGAGACCGTGCGGGAAGACAACGTCTACGGCATTCCCCCGGACCGGCCGTACCGGTTCAATCCCGAGTTCGACCGGCTGCTCGGCATCCGCTCGCGCTGCATGCTGTGCTTCTGCCTGACGGACTATGAGGGATCTGCGATCGCTGTGGTGCAGCTCGCCAACCGGCGGGATCCGACCACCGGTGAGATCGCGCCGTTTCCGCCGGAAATGACCGAGATGGCGCGTCTCTTCGACCGCCTGGTGCGCGGCGCGGTCGAGCGCATGACCATGGTCGATCGCATCCGGGCCCAGAACACGCGCTTGCGCGACCGCTCCCAGAAGCTTGCCGAACAGCGGGCCCGCATAGAGGAGTTGCGCGATCAGACGGAAGAGGCCTTCCTCCTGTCCATCAGCCTCTTGGCGCGCGCCGCCGAGATCTACGACGAAGGCACCGGCGACCACATCGTGCGGGTCAACGAATACAGCTACTGCCTGGCCAAGGAGCTGGGCATGCCGGCGAGCTTTTGCGATGAAATCCGCTACAGCGCGCAATTGCACGACGTCGGCAAGATCGCGGTGGACACCGCCGTCCTCAAGAAGACCGGAACGCTGACACACGCCGATCGGGAGGAGATGAACCGTCATCCGATCTATGGCTACGAGATCCTGCACCCCTCGGGGCGGCTTCAGATGGCGGCCGAAATCGCGCTACATCACCACGAGAAGTGGGACGGCACAGGCTATCCCCGGGGCCTCAAGGGCGAGCAGGTGCCGATCTCGGCGCGGATCGTGCAGATCGCCGACGTTTATGATGCGCTGCGCTCGCCGCGCCATTACAAGGGGCCGATGAGCCACGCCGAGGCGGTGGGCGTCATGCTCAAGGGCGACAAGCGGATCGATCCGCAGGGCCATTTCGACCCCCACATTTTGGAGGTCTTCGCCCGCTGCCACGACCGCTTCGACGAAATCTGGCGGCAGTTCGCGGACGACTGAGAACCGACCCTAAAACTCGATGACCTTGCCGTCCGCGGCGGTCTCGTGCGGCAGTCCGTCCGCGACCGCCAGCATGTCGTCGGTCATGTGCGTGAGCACCAGGCGCTTGGGCCGGATCTCCAGCAGCCGGGACTCCAATGTCTTGAGATCCAGGTGCATGGGCACCCGCTTTTCCCGGAAATACGCCTCACACACGAACAGATCGGCCTCGCGCCCCGCCTGGATCAGCGACTCCCGCCATTCCGCATCGCCCGAATAGGCCAGCACTTTGCCGTCCGCCTCGATACGGTAGGCATAAAATGGGGCCAGGCCGTCATGGTTGACCTCGTAGGGCGTGATGTGCAGGCGGTTCAGCGGCGTCCGCGTTTCGGCCTCGAGCTCGACCAGGGACAGGTCGAACTTGGGCGTCGTTTTGGACGAACCCGGGAACATGACCTCCATGGCCTCGGGCAAGCGCGCGGCGAGCCCCGGCGGCCCCGCGACGGTCAGAGGGCGGGTGCGTTTGGCGTTGAACTGCGCGTCCAGCATGAAGAACGGCAGACCGCCGAAGTGGTCGGCGTAGAGATGGGTGATCAGCATGGTGTCGACCGCGTTCGGGTCGACGCCGTGCTGTTTCATGGCGATGAGCGACGAGGCGCCGCAATCGATCAGAAAGCGGGTCTCGGCGGCCTCGACGAAGAAGCAGGTGTTGAAGCGCCCGCCCGAGCCGAAGGCGTCGCCACAGCCAAGGAAGGTGAGGCGCATGGCCGCCATTTTCCGCGAACCAGGCGTCCGCAGGCAACCCCAATGTCGGCATTGGTGCGGCGACTGCCTCAGGCGGCGGCGTCGATGCGGCGGGTGCCGGCGCGGCACCAGAGCCAGGCGGCGACGCCCGCGGCCAGGTTGCTCAGGCTCGCGGCGATGATGATGCCGGTGGGACCGAAGCCCGGGCTCAGCAGCCAGGCGAGCGGGATATAGATCGCCGCCATGCGGAGCAGCGCCAGCAGCGTGGGCGGCAGCGGCCGTCCGATCCCGTTGAAGCCGGCGCTGGCGACGATCAGGACGCCATAGGCGCCGTAGGAGACGGGCACCAGCCACAGATAGACGCTGGCGATCGCCACCACGTCTTGATTGTCGTCAAAAAGCCTGGGGATCGCATCGGCGCCCAGTGCCAAGAGGGCGGCGACCGCCAAACCGTACAGCAGGCAGAAGCGGTAGCTCAGCGAGAGCGCCTTGCGCACGCGGCCGAAGCGTCCGGCCCCCCAGTTCTGGCCGACCAGGGGATTGATGCTGCCCGAGAGGGCGAGCAGCACGACCAGTCCAACGGTCTCGACCCGGGTCGCGATGCCGAAGGCGGCGACCGCCTCGGTGCCGAAGCCTGCCATCAGCTTGGTGATCACGCCGATCGCGATCGGGTTGATCGTGTTGGTCGCGGCGGCCGGCAGGCCGACATGGAGGATCTGGCGCCAGGACCGGCGCAGCCGAGCGAGCGAAGGCCACGTGTAGACGATCAGGTGCTCGCGGAAATGCAGCACCGCCAGCGCCGCGATCAAGGTTCCGGCGCGGCTGATCACCGTGGCCAGTGCTGCGCCCTCCATCTCCAGGCGCGGCACACCGAACCAGCCGAAGATCAGGATCGGGTCGAGGATCACGTTGAGCCCGGACGCAATCATCATCACGTAGCTCGGGAACTTGGCGTCGCCGGTGGCGCGGATCGCGGAATTCCCGACCATGGGCACGACGAGGAAGATCATGCCGAGATACCAGATCACCATGTAGTCCGAGATCAGCGGCAGGAGGCGCGGCGGCGCGCCCATCAGCGTGAACAGCGGCTCCACCGTGGCGAGTCCCAATGCGATGAAGGCGGCAACGATCAGCAGCGAGAGCAGCAGCGCGTCCGTGGTGAGCCGGCGGACCCGGTCCTCATTCCCTTCACCGATGGCCCGCGCCACCACGGACGAGGTGCCGATCCCGAGCCCGAGGGCCAGGAAGGCGAACACGGTGACGACCGGGAAGGTGAAACTGATGGCGGCAAGCGGGTCCGTGCCAAGCTGGGCGACGAACCAGGTATCGGCGATCTGAAACGCGAAGATGGAGAGGATGCCCCAGATCATCGGCACCGTCAGGGAGACGAGATGGCCGCGCATCGAGCCTTCAGTTAGCTTGGCGCGCGTCTGACCGTCGGACGCGGCCAGGGCGTCCGCGCCGCTATCGTCTGTTGCTGCCATGAAGGTCAGCCTTTCCTCGCCGGGCTCTAGACAGCCCGCGTCTGGTATAGACGCCAGCCCGCCGAATGTCTCGTGCCCTCACATCGTGCCCGGGCCGGATTCGGCCTCTATGGTGTCACGGCGGGCGCAATGCTAAGACCGCGGACGCCTCCCACCCCAACGCTTGGAGAGACGGGATGACAGCTCCGGAACATGGATCCGGGTCCGCCGCTGACGACCCCTTTACCGACGTTCTTGCGGCGATCGACCAGGCGCATCGTCTGGCCGCCGACTATCTGTCCGGTCTGCGCGACCGCCCGGTCGGGCAATCGGTGACGCCCGAAGAGATGACCGCCGCCCTGGACGAGCCCCTGCCAGAGGATGGGATGCCGATCGCCGCCGTCCTTGAGGGCTGGCTCGGGCGCGCCGGCAAGGGCATCGTCGCCTCGCCGGGACCGCGCTTCTTCGGCTTCGTCAACGGCGGGTCTACGCCGGCCGGACTGGCCGGCGACTGGATTGCCGCCGCACTCGATCAGAACGCCGGCATGTGGCTCGGCAGCCCGGCCGCCGTGCATACGGAACTGGTCGCCCTGCGCTGGCTGAAAGAGCTGTTCGGCCTGCCGGCGGACTGGGTCGGCGGGCTCACGACGGGGGCCTCGATGGCCAATCTGGTGGGGCTCGGGGCAGCGCGCCAGTGGGCATCCGTGCGCCTGGGCTTCGACGCCGGCCGCGACGGGCTTGCGGGCGCAACGCCGATCAGGGTGCTGTCCAGCACCGAGATCCATTCCAGCGCGCGCAAGGCCCTGGGCGTCCTCGGACTCGGGCGCGCGACGGTCGAGGAGATCCCGGCGCCCGGCGGCGTGATCGATTTGGACGGCCTACGCGAGGCCTTGGCGCGCCTGGACGGCCCAGCGATCGTCGTCGCCAGCGCCGGCGAGGTGAACACCGGCGCCTTCGACGACCTGGCGGCGATGGCGGATCTCTGCACGGCCCACGAACCGGGCGCGTGGCTGCATGTGGACGGAGCCTTTGGCCTGTTCGCGGCGCTCTCGCCCGCGCACGCCCATCTCGTCGCGGGTGTCGACAGGGCCGATTCCGTCGCGGTCGACGGGCACAAATGGCTCAACGTGCCCTATGACTGCGGTTTTGCCCTGGTGCGCGACGGGGAGGCGCTGCGCGGCGCTTTTGCCGCAAGCGGCGCCTATATCGCGCCGGCGCACACCGACTCCTGGGATCCCTTGACCCACGTACCCGAGATGTCGCGCCGGTTCCGCGCGCTCGCGGTCTGGTGCACGCTCAAGTCCCTCGGCCGGCAGGGCTATCGCGCGATCGTGGAGCGCTGCTGCGCCAATGCCGCGGCCTTCGGCACGTGGGTCGACGCCCAGCCGGACTTGGAATTGATGGCGCCGGTTCCGCTCAACATCGTCTGCTTCCGGCTTGCGCCCCCGGGCGTGCCGGCGGACCGGCGGGACGACATCAACCGCCGCGCGGTGACGGCGCTGCAGCAGGACGGCCGCGCCTTCGTCACCGGCACCGTCTGGCGCGGCCGCGCCGCGATCCGCGCCGCCTTCGACAACTGGGCCACGGGTCCGGCCGATGTGGAGATCCTGCAGACAGCGGTCGCGGAGATCGCCAAGCGCGACTTGTGAGCTCGCACCAAACTGACGTCGCCGCCTAGATATCCAGATTGACGACCTTGAGCGCGTTCTCCTGGATGAACTCGCGCCGCTCCTCGACCACGTCGCCCATCAGCTTGGCGAAGATGTCGTCCGCGTCGTCCGCCATGGCGACCTTGACCTGCAGCAGCGAGCGCGCATCCGGGTCCAGCGTGGTTTCCCAGAGCTGATCCGGATTCATTTCGCCCAGCCCCTTGTAGCGCTGGATCGTGAGCCCCTTGCGGCCCAGCGCCATGATCGCGTCGACCAGGTCGATGGGCCCGGTGATGCGCGTCTCGCCGTCCTTCCAGGAAAGCTGGCCGTGCTTGGCGTAGGTCGCCTGAAGGATGCCGGCGGCCTCGTCGATGCGGCGCGCCTCCGAGCTCCGGATCACCCGCCCGTCGATGCGCCGGCGCTCGGCCACGCCGCGCAGCGTCCGGGTGAACTCGAGGCCGCCATCCGCCAAGGTCGCGCCGGACCAGCCGCGCGCATGCTCGGGCTCGAGCGCGTCGAGCCGCTTGGCGATATACTGCGCGACATCCTCGGCCTTTTTCTGGTCATCCAGAATGCTGGCATTGAGCGCGCCCAGGATCGCCGCCTGCTCGACCACTTCGGCCTTGCCGACATGGCGGATCAGGGGATCCAGCAGGGCCTTGATGTCGCGCGCCTGCTCCACCGTCCGGCGCAGGTCCTCGCTGGCGCGCTGATCCCCCTCGCCCGGCGTGAACACCGCCTCCTCGACGGCCGCGTTGATGAGATAGCTCTCGAGCTTGCGGTCGTCCTTGAGATAGACCTCGGACTTGCCCCGCTTGACCTTGTAGAGCGGCGGCTGCGCGATGAACACGTGGCTGCGGCCGGGATAGTCGGGATTGTCGAACAGCGCCGGCATCTGCCGATAGAAGAAGGTCAACAGCAGCGTCCGGATGTGGCTGCCGTCGACATCCGCGTCGGTCATGATGATGATCTTGTGATAGCGCAGCTTGCCGAGATCGAATTCGTCCCGGATGCCGGTCCCCAGCGCGGTCACCAGGGTGCCGATCTCGGCCGAGCTCAGCATTTTGTCGATCCGCGCCCGCTCCACGTTCAGGATCTTGCCCCTGAGCGGCAGGATCGCTTGGAATTTCCGATGCCGCCCTTGCTTGGCCGAGCCGCCGGCGGAATCGCCCTCGACGATGAACAGCTCCGAGAGCGCGGGGTCGCGTTCCTCGCAGTCGGCAAGCTTGCCGGGCAGAGAGGAGACATCCAGCGCCCCCTTCCGGCGGGTCAGCTCCCGCGCCTTGCGTGCGGCCTCGCGCGCCGTGGCCGCTTCGACGATCTTTGATACGATTTTCCTGGCATCCGCCGGGTGTTCCTCGAACCATTGCGCCAGGCGGTCGCCGACGATGCCCTCGACGATCGGGCGGACCTCCGACGAGACCAGCTTGTCCTTGGTCTGGGAAGAAAACTTGGGGTCCGGCGCCTTGACCGACAGCACGCAGGTCAGGCCCTCGCGGGCGTCGTCGCCGGTGATTGCGACCTTGGCCTTGCGCGCGGTGCCGGACTGGCCGGCATAGGCGTTGATGGTGCGCGTCAGAGCGCCGCGGAAACCGGCCAGATGGGTGCCGCCGTCACCCTGCGGGATGTTGTTCGTGAAACACAGCATGGTCTCGTGGTAGCTGTCGTTCCACTGCATAGCCAACTCGACCACCACGCCCTCGCGCTCGCCGGTAACCGAGATCGGCTCGTCGAACAGCGCGGTCTTGGACCGGTCGAGATACTTCACGAAGGCGGCGATCCCGCCTTCGTAATGCATCGTGACTTCCTTGGGTTCGACACCGCGCGCGTCGGTCAGCACCAGCGTCACGCCTGAGTTCAGGAAGGCGAGCTCGCGCAGGCGATGCTCAAGGGTGTGAAAGTCGAATTCGGTCCTGGAAAACGTCGTTGTCGCGGGCAGGAAGATGATCTCGGTGCCGCTGCGGTCGCCGGCCTTGCCGACCACCTTGAGGGGCGCGTCAGGATCGCCGTCGTGATAGCGCATCTGATGTTCCTGGCCGTCACGCCAGATGCGCAGCTCGAGCCATTCCGAGAGCGCGTTGACCACGGACACGCCGACGCCGTGCAGGCCGCCCGAGACCTTGTAGGAGTTCTGGTCGAACTTTCCGCCGGCGTGCAGCTGGGTCATGATGACCTCGGCGGCAGAGACGCCTTCCTCCTCATGGATGTCCACCGGGATGCCGCGGCCATTGTCGCTCACCGTGACAGAGCCGTCGCCGTTCAGCGTCACCTCGATGCGGTCGCAGAAGCCCGCCAGCGATTCGTCGATGGCGTTGTCGACGACCTCGTAGACCATGTGGTGCAGACCGGAGCCGTCGTCGGTGTCGCCGATATACATGCCAGGCCGCTTGCGCACGGCGTCGAGCCCGCGCAGGACCTTGATGGCTTCGGCGCCATACTCGTCCGCGCCGTTGCCCTTGGAGTCGGGATTCTCTTCGGCTGCTTTTTGTGCCATGGCGTCCTCTCTACTTCTCGCCGCCAATGACGGTGCCGTCGTCGACGCGAAGAAACTGGGCCGCGTCGCCCAGGCCCGCAAACAGCGACGCATCCGTGCCGGTCAGCCAGGCTTGCGCGCCAAGCGCCTGCAGCTCGGCGAACAGGGCGTTGCGGCGGGACTTGTCCAAATGCGCCACGACCTCGTCCATGAGCAGCAGCGGCGCGGCACCCCGTTCTGCCGCCTGCAGCCGGGCGGTGGCCAGGACGATTGCGATCAGGAGGGCCTTCTGCTCGCCGGTCGATACGGTCTCGGCCGGCCGGTCTTTTGCCAGATAGCGAACGCCCAGATCGCTGCGGTGCGGCCCCGTCGACGTCCGACCGGCCTCGCCATCGGCCGCGCGGTTGGCTGCCAGCGCGGTCCGCAGACGGTCCTCGGCCGCGAGCGCGGGGGTCTCGGCAAGCCACTCTTCCACCGCACCAAGCAGCCGCAACCCCGCCTGCGGGAATGGCGTCTCCGCCGCGGCGCAGGCGCGGTCCAGACGGTCGACCACCTGTCGCCGGGCGACCGAAATGGCAACCCCCTTTTCGGCCATGGTGGTCTCCAGTGCGGCCAGCCAGGCAGGGTCCCCGCCGCCGCCGCGCAGGAGCCTGAGGCGTTGTCGCATCGCCGTTTCGTAGGCGGCAACCCGCCCGGCGTGTGCCGGATCGAAGCCGTAAACGATCCGGTCGAGAAACCGCCGGCGGGCGGAGGCCGCATCGACCAGCAAGCGGTCCATCTCCGGCGTCAGCCAGGTCATGGCCACGATCTCGGCCAACGCGGACGGGCCGCGGACCGTGGCACCATCGATGCGGACGGCACGCCGCTCGGCCCGATCCGCACCCGGCTCCGGTTTGACCATCCCCGTACCGATGTCGGTTCGGCCGCCGGGCAAATCCACAGTGGCGGCGACCGCCCAGCCATCGTCCGGTCTGTCGTGGTGCACCAGTTCCGAGAGCCGCGCGCGCCGCAGTCCGCGGCCCGGCGCCAACAGGGAGACCGCTTCCAGCAAATTGGTCTTGCCGGCGCCGTTGGCGCCGACCAGAACCAGCGGCCGCCGGTCGAGCCCCAGACGCAGGGTTGGATAGCTGCGGAAGTTGGTCAGCGTCAGGCGCCGAACCGCAAGACGGTCGCTCGCCGCGCCCGGGGGCGCCAAACCGTGCTCCACTGCCGGGTCCTGCGTGCGGTCTGCCGTGATCTCGCTCACACCCGCATCGGCATGAGGACGTAGAGCGCGCTGGCGTCGCGAGAATCGCGCACAACCGTGGGCGATGCGGCGTCTGCCAGGCTGAACTGTGCGGTCTCGCCCTCGATTTGCTGCGTGATGTCCAGCAGATAGCGGGAGTTGAAGCCGATCTCCAGCGCCTCGGCGCCGTAGCTGACACCGATTTCTTCGCTGGCGCTGCCGTTGTCGGGGCTGGTTGCGGAGAGCACCAGGCTTCCGTCATCGAGCGCCAGTTTTACCGCCCGGGACTTCTCCGTCGAGATTGTCGACACCCGGTCCACCGCCTGCGAGAAGTCGCGGCAATCGACCTCGAGGACCTTGTCGTTGGCGTCCGGAATGACGCGCGTATAGTCCGGGAAGGTCCCGTCGATCAGCTTGGAGGTCAACACGCCGCCGTCGAAGGTAAAGCGGATCTTGGAGTCTGAGAGCGCGATTTCGATCTCCTCCGTGACCTCATCGATCAGTTTGGCCAGCTCCGCCACCGTCTTGCGTGGCACGATGACGCCAGGCATGCCTTCGGCGCCCTGCGGCAGAGGCATCTCGATCCGCGCCAGGCGATGGCCGTCCGTGGCCACGGCCCTGAGGGTATGCTGGCCCTCCCCCTCCGCCGCGTGCAGGTAGATGCCGTTCAGGTAATAGCGTGTCTCTTCCGTCGACATGGCGAAACGGCTGCGATCGATCAAACTGCGCAGGTCGTCCGCCGCGATGCGGAACCGGTAGGGCAGATCCCCCTCGGACATGACCGGGAAGTCCTCGACCGGCAGCGTCGACAGGTGAAACTGGGACCGCCCCGCGCGCAGCACCATCCGGCCGTCTTCGGTGGCATCAAACTCGATTTGTGCGCCTTCGGGCAGTTTGCGCACGATGTCATACAAGGTGAGCGCCGGCGCGGTCACCGCGCCCGGCTGCACGATCTCCGCATCCACCTCTTCGACCATGGCGATGTCCATGTCGGTGGTCGTCAAGCTCAGCCTGGCGTCCTTGGCATCCAACAGGACATTCGACAGGATTGCGATGGCGTTGCGTCTTTCAACCACACCCTGAACATGGGCCAAGGACTTGAGTAGGTTTGCTCGTTCGATGATCAGCTTCATGACTCGATGGATGTTCGCCCCTCCCATTGGGTCTTTTTTGGTTCGATAACCGTTCCGTTTGCCATGACGTCAGCAACGGCTTTCGATTTCGGGGAGCACATAAGACTCCGGCGGCGGAACCTCGAAGGCGCTTCCGTGCGCGACGCTACGAACCGACGATATACTTCGATTCCGCCCCGCCAAAGCGGCCAACCGCCGCCATGTGTGATGGTTCGGTAACCAGCTGAGTATTATAGCACAGGGCCTAGAACTCCCAAGCTTTATCCGCCCGGGCAGACCCTGGACACGCGTCTTCGCGGTTCCGAAAAATTGTTTTGTTTGAAAGCGTTACAGAAACCGCCGTGGCTCACGAAATCCGCCTCAGGCGGTGCGCGCGTGCGCCTTCCGCGCGCCACCGTCCAGGCGTCCTGTGCGGCCGCGAATCAAGCTGCCGGGATCATCCTTCGAGCGAGCGCTTGATGACTTCTACGTCCTCCGCAAAGCCTACATCCTCGGCGCACAGCCGCTCCACGGTCTTGACCGCATGCATGACGGTGGTGTGGTCGCGGCCACCAAACCGCCGCCCGATTTCGGGCAGGGACCGGGTGGTCAGCTGTTTGGAGAGAAACATGGCCACCTGGCGCGGGCGCGCGACGGCGCGGGCGCGTCGCGCCGAATGCATATCCGAAATGCGCACGTTGAAGTGCCGCGCGACCGCCTTTTGGATGTCCTCGATCGTGACCTTGCGATCGTTCGCCCTGAGCACGTCCGAGAGCACTTCTTTCACGGTCTCGATCGAGATGTCCCGTCCGACCAGGGCGGCATGGTATACGACCCGGTTCAACGCACCCTCGAGCTCGCGCACGTTGGACGTGATCCGCCGGGCCAGGAACTCGAGAACGCCGCGCTCGATCTTGGTGCCGATGGACTCCGCCTTGGCTTGCAGAATGCTGACCCGGAGCTCGTACGTGGTCGGATGAATGTCCGCCACCAAGCCCCAGCCCATGCGCGAGCGCAGCCGCTCCTCCAATCCCTCGATGTCGGAGGGGGACTTGTCCGCCGAGACCACCACCTGATGGTTCTGGTCCACCAGCGCATTGAAGGTGTGGAAGAACTCCTCCTGGGTGGTGTCCTTGCCGGCGAAGAACTGCACGTCATCGATCATCAGGACGTCGACCGAGCGAAAGCGATCCTTGAAGTGCATCATGTCCTTGAAGCGGATCGCGCGGATCAGTTCGTACATGAACTTCTCGGCGGACAGGTAAAGGACCCGCCGCTCGGGCTGGCGTTTGCGGATGTGCCAGGCAATGGCGTGCATCAGATGGGTCTTGCCCAGCCCTACGCCCCCGTGCAGGAACAACGGGTTGAAAGGCACGGTCGGCGACTCGGCCACGCGCCGCGCGGCCGCATAGGCGAATTCGTTGGGCTTGCCGGTAATGAAGTTCTCGAAGGTCAGCCGCGGGTCCAAAGGCGTCGGGTGGCCGTCGTGGACGGGCTGTTCGGCAGTGGTCGGACCCTCTGCCGGCATCGTGCCGCCCCTACTGTTCGTGCTGGGACGCGCCGGACTCTCCGCCGGGATGGAGGGCGGGTTCTGCAGGACGATGACGTCAACGCTTCTGACGGAAGGATCCTCGTGCGTCCAGATATCCTGGATACGATCCAGATAGTGGCTGCGGATCCAGTCGCGCATGAAGTTCGTGCCGACCGATAACACGACCTTGCCGTTGGCGACATCCTTTAAAGCGATCGGCTTCAGCCAACTGCGAAACGCCGCGTCTCCGAACTCGCTCCGAAGCACTCCGCGAACGCGGGCCCAATGCACGTCTGAATTGGAGCCTTCCGTCTGAATCACGATGAAACCCTCCCTCCGGCGTTTCGCCGCATGTCAACCATCCCGCGATTTTCCATCTGGCCTCAGGGCCGCAACCGACGCTCCTTGCTTCAACGACCGATACGAAGGGTATACCGAATTCGGATGCCTCTACCTGGGTCTCCCGTGAAGCGCTTGCCTGCGACATGCGCCTGCCGCGACCGCACGATGCCGAGTGGCGCCAGCCTTAGGAGTCAACTCGGGCCGGTGTCACCCGTGCGCGGGATTACCGGCTTCGCTCCCGAGTCAGATTGGTGATCGCTCAGCCGAACACGCGAGACCCTGCTCTCTCCCACGCTGTCTGCTGTCCTTATCACCCACGAGCCGGTCCCGCCTGTCACCCGTCTGCCGTTTCGGCGGCATGACGAGATCGCTGATTGCGCCCCATCTCGCCACAAACTAAATGCAGCTTCCCATAGTATCAACGGAGTCAAACCGCATCCTGCGTGGCAATATCAATAGTCTTCCCCAAGTACTAGGTGTCAAAATCTAAGTACACCCCTCCTGTTTGAGAAAGCTTACATAGAAGCCCCCGCAAAATTTACAGGTTTTCGATGTTGGTGCGGAAAAAAACCACAAATCCTTTTGGCAAGGATTTGAATTGCGCCGTTTCCTCTGCCCCATGCCAGACAAACACTCTAGACCCAGCTTAAACCGCATGCAAGCAAGACTCGATAACCGGGCGGGAAAAAAATTTACCATTGTTGCATCATGAACACCCCGCAAGTGGATTTTTCAGCCGTTCAATGTGTTAGTTCAAACTTCGCCAGATTCTATAGCAAGACAGTGGGGCAACCCCTCGGTTCCGGACGATTCCGGAGGCGCCTTGTTCCCTTGCGTTGGGCATCCCGGTTCGAGATGATGAGAGCATGGTCCTGCAAACGATTGGACACAGGGATTCGATCTCATCGGGCCATGTCCGCGGCTCGGGACACAAGGCCGCGGCCAGCGACCTGCGCAGGCTCAGGTCTAGGCACTGACGCAGTGTACTGCATCCTCTGGTTGAAATTCACGCCCGTTTCTTCGGAAGGGTGTTGACGATGGATCATCTCTTCTGTTTCGGGCTCGGATACACCGCAACCGCGCTGGCGCGCGCGCTTATGGCGGCCGGATGGCAGGTGGCCGGCACATTTCGCGAGCCGGGGAAAAGGGACAGCCTCGCGGCCATTGGCATCGAGTCACATTCGTTCGACGGTACCGGGCCGCTGCCGGCGACGGAGCGGCTGCTCGCCGGCTGCAGCCATATTCTGATATCCATTCCTCCCGGGCCAGAGGGCGATCCGGTACTCGCACACCACGCGACCGACATCGCTGCGGTCGGCGGGCTACGCTGGCTCGGCTATCTGTCGACGACGGGTGTCTATGGCGATCGGGACGGCGGCTGGGTAGACGAGGACACGGAGTTCGCGCCGACGGGACCGCGAGGGGAGCGCCGGGTCGCCGCCGAGCAAGGCTGGCTCCGGCTCTGGCGCGAGCACGGCGTGCCCGTGCATATCTTTCGGCTGGCCGGGATCTACGGACCGGGCCGGAACGCGCTGGAAACCGTGCGATCCGGCGCGGCCAAGCGCATCGACAAGCCCGGGCAGGTGTTTTCTCGCATTCACGTCGAGGACATCGTTCAGGTCCTGCGGGCCTCCATGGCGCATCCCCGTCCCGGGGCCGCCTACAACGTCTGCGACGATGACCCGGCGCCGCCGGCGGATGTGATCGCCTATGCCGCCGACCTGCTGAACGTGCCGCCGCCTCCGCTGGTGCCGTTCGAGCAGGCGGAGCTCTCGCCGATGGCCCAGAGCTTCTACCGCGACAACAAGCGGGTCCGAAACGCGCGCATCAAGGACGAGCTTGGCGTGACATTGCGCTTCCCGAGCTACAAAGCCGGGCTCGACGCGCTCTACGCTCAGGACGGATGAGGCTCGAGTTCCGCCAGCAGGGCGCCGACCGCACGCGTCAGGCGGGCAAGATCGCGCGCGCCGGACAGCCGATGGTCCCCGGACTTGACGAAGGTAATCTCCACGTCGGTAGAGGCGAGCGCCGCCGCCAGGCGCTGCGAGGTGGCCCAGGGGACGTCCGGATCGGCCATGCCGTGGATCAGCCGGACCGGACAGGTGAGCGGGATGGGTTTGCGCAGCAGAAGATGCCGGCGCCCGTCCTCGATCAGCTTCATGGTGATCGGGGTCGGCTCTTCGCTGTATTCGGAAGGCTCGTGGAACACGCCCTCGGTTTCCAACGCGTGGCGAAAGGCCGCGCCCCCGGTCTCCCACATCAGGTCCTCGGTGAAGTCGGGCGCGGCGGCGATGCCGACCAGACCCGCGATCCGCTCGGGCCTGGCCAGGGCCACCAGCAACATGACCCAGCCGCCCATGCTGGACCCGACCAGGACTTGCGGCCCCTCGGTCAGTTCGTCGAGCACGAAGATCGCATCCTCTGCCCAGTCGCCGATGGTCCCGTCGGCGAACTCGCCCGAGGACTCGCCGTGGCCGGTATAGTCGAATCGGAGATAGGCGTGCCCCGTCGTGCTGCAAGACGATTCGAGGGCAAGCGCCTTGTCGCCGGTCATGTCCGAGCGAAAGCCCGGCAGGAACAAGACGCCCGGAGCCTTGCCCGCTGTGCGGTTGTAGGCGATGCGGGCGCCGTCGGCGCGGTCCAGCACTCCGGTCTCCTTGCGTCCGGCGGGATTCCCGGTCATAAGCCTTGCGCGGTCCCCCTTCGTTGCCCAGCGTCGAGATGGCCATGAGCAAAGCACAGGCGCAAGACAGTGACAACCAAGCGACGCCCGCGGGGCGCCCGGTCGTGCTGCAGGTGTTGCCCGCGCTGACCACCGGCGGGGTGGAACGGGGCACGGTGCAGATTGCGGCCGCCATCACGGCGGCCGGCGGGACCGCGCTCGTCGCCTCGTCGGGCGGGCCGCTGGCACACGAGCTCCGCCGGGCCGGGGCGACCCATCTCGATCTGCCGCTCGCCTCCAAGAACCCCGTGACCATGCGGCGCAACACGGACCGGCTGGTGGACATCATCCGGGCACACGGCGTCGAGATCGTGCACGCCCGTTCGCGCGCGCCCGCTTGGAGTGCCCATGCAGCCGCCCGGCGGACCGGTGTTCCGTTCGTGACCACCTTTCACGGCACCTACAACGCCGGCAACGCTCTCAAGCGCCGCTACAACTCGGTGATGCTGCGCGGCGATCGCGTCATCGCCATTTCCGAGTTCATCGCCGAGCATATCGAGACCAACTACGAGATCGATCCCGCCCGCCTGCGCATCATCAACCGGGGTGTCGATCTGCGCATTTTCGATCCGGCGCGGGTGACGGCGGCGCGTCTCATCCAGATGGCCGAGCGTCTGAAGCTACCGGATGGGGTTCCGGTCGTCCTGATGCCCGGGCGCCTGACCCGATGGAAGGGCCAGGCTGTGCTGATCGAGGCGCTGGCTCAACTGGGGCCCCGGGGCCAGCGCCCGGAGGTCTGTGCCGTGATCCTGGGATCGGACCAGGGACGCAAGGGCTATCGGTCCGAACTCGAGCAGCTGGTGCGCGCGCGCGATCTTGAGGACGTCGTGTGGTTTGCGGACCATGTCGACGACATGCCGGCGGCGATGATGTGCGCGGATGTCGTGGTCTCCGCATCGACCGATCCCGAGGCCTTCGGGCGCGTCCTGGTCGAGGCCGGCGCCATGGGGCGTCCGGTGATCGCCAGCGACCATGGCGGCGCGCAGAACACCGTGATCCCGGACGCGACGGGCTGGCTCACGCCGCCCGGCGACGCCGCAGCCTTGGCCGACGCCATCCGGACTGCCATCGCCCTGTCGCCGGATGCGCGCGAGCGCATGGCCGGCCGGGCAATGGCCTATGTCCGCGAAAATTTCTCCCTCGAAGACATGTGTCGAAAGACGCTCGCGGTCTATCGCGAGCTGATCGGGGAGACGGCGGTCGCCGAACATGCCGCCTGAGCGCATCCTGGTCATCAAGCTGGGCGCCCTCGGCGATTTCATTCAGGCTCTGGGCCCGGCGGCCGCGATCCGCCGCCACCATCCGGACAGCGAGATCACGCTACTGACCACGGCGCCCTTCGCCGCGCTGGCCTCGGCCAGCGGCCTGTTCGACCGGGTCTGGCTCGACGACCGGCCCAAGCTCACGCAGCCCGGCCGCTGGCTCGCGCTGCGCCACCGGCTCAACATGGCGCGATTCCGGCGGGTCTACGACCTGCAGACCTCGGATCGCAGCGGCTGGTATTTCCGCCTGCTCGCGCCCAAGCCCGAATGGTCGGGCATCGCGCGCGGCTGTTCCCATCCCCACGCCAACCCGCGGCGGGACTTCATGCACACCATCGACCGCCAGGCCGAGCAGCTGCACGCCGCCGGCATCGATCAGGTGCCCCTGCCGGACCTGTCGTTCCTGCAGGCGGACGTGGAGCGGTTCGGACTGCCGCAACGCTATGCGCTCCTGGTTCCCGGCGGCGCGGCGCACCGGCCCGCCAAGCGCTGGCCGACCGAGCGTTACGCGGCGCTGGCGCGCAGCCTCGGCGAGCGCGATATCCAGCCCGCACTGCTCGGGACCGCGGCGGAATCCGGTCTCGCAACGGAGATCGTGGCAGCGGCGCCGGTCGCCGCCGATCTCACGGGGCAGACGTCGCTCGCCGATATCGCAGTGCTCGCCAGAAGCGCGGTCGTCGCGGTGGGCAACGACACCGGGCCGATGCACCTGATCGCCGCGTCGGGCTGCCCCGCAATCGTGCTGTTCTCGGCGGAGTCCGACCCTGCGCTCTGCGCGCCCAGGGGGCCTGCCGTGACCGTGCTGCGGCAGGACGACCTGGCGCAGCTCGAGACCCCGGCGGTGGTGGCGCGCCTGCCGCAGCCTTGACAGATCTGCCCTCGCCCATTTATATTCAACCATATGGTTGAATATAGTCAAAGTGCGCTCGATCAGACCTTCGCGGCGCTCGCCGATCCGACCCGCCGGGCCATCGTCGCCCGGCTGATGGAGGGCGAAGCGCGGGTCACGGAGGTTGCGGCCCCCTTCGACATGTCGCTCAACGCGGTGTCCAAGCATCTCAAGGTGCTGGAGCGTGCGGGGTTGGTCGACCGTAGGGTCCAGGGCCGCGAGCACAGGCTGGCGCTGGTCGCAGCACCACTGGACCAGGCAGCCGACTGGATCGAAGACAAGCTTGCCTTCTGGCACCGCCGGTTGGATGCGCTCGAGCAACATCTGCTCGACAAGAAGAACAGACGCAAAAAGGAGAAGCGGCCATGAGCCAATCATTCGTCGCGCGGCTGCAGCGCGTCCTGCCGGCTCCGCCCGAAGACGTCTTTGCCGCCTGGACGGACGCCGAGGATCTGAAGATCTGGTTTCTGCCCGGCAAGTCCATGGCGGAGCCCGAGGTTGAGCTCGATGTCCGGGTTGGCGGGCAGTATCGCATTATCATGCGGGACGAAGACGGAAGGCACGAATATGGCGGCGAGTATCTGGAGATCGACCCGGGGCGGCGGCTCAAGTTCACCTGGATCGGGCCCTCGACCCATGGCGAAGCGACCGTGGTTACGGTCGATCTCAAGGCGGTGGAGGGCGGCACCGAGCTGACGCTCGTCCACGAGAAGCTGCCCGACGCGGCGCAGGCCAAGAGCTACGAAGGCGGCTGGGGCCGCATTCTGGCCGCTTTGACCGAACGATTGTCCGCCTGAACGCGGGAGGAGGAAAGCATGTTTCTGTCAGAAGTAAGTTTCGGCGGCGAGAGCCCAGAATACCGCAAGTCGCGGGACGAACTGCTGGAAGCAGAATTCGCGCTGATCGAGCAGTGCGAACGGGTCGCCGAATTGCGGCGCCGGCTGCCCATGGCGCGTCCGGTCGAAACCGACTACGTCTTCCGCGAAGGTCCCGCCGATCTGGGCCGCAACCAACCGGCCGATTTCTTCGACACCCGGCTGTCCGCGCTGTTCGCGGATGGCGCGGACTCGCTAATCGTCGCGCACCTGATGTTCGGGCCAGGAAACGCCCTACCCTGCCCCATGTGCAGCATGTGGCTGGACGGCTACAACGCGGTCGTGCCGCATCTCGAACAACACGCTGGTTTCGCGGTCGTGGCCAAGGCGGAGATCGGCAAGCTGCGCGAGTTCGCGCGCGGGCGTGGCTGGTCGCGGCTGCGCCTCCTGTCCAGCCATGACAACAGCTTCAACCGGGATTTCCGGGTTGAGGGCGAGGATGGCACCCAGCGGCCCGGCGTCTCCGTGTTCCGGCGTGGTGGCGACGGGGCGATCCAGCATTTCTACACCTCGGAGGCGATCCTCCGGCGCTCCCGCGGCATCGATTTGCTGAGCCCCGTTTGGAACTTCCTCGATCTCCTGCCGGCGGGCCGCGGCGACTGGTATCCGGCGCACGACTACATGCCGGGACCGGGCCGCTGAGGCGAAGCGATGCGGCCCGGCCGGTTGTCCGGGCAAGCGCTCCGTTCTGTCTTGCTCTGTGCCCGCGCACGTGGTTAACGCGGCCTTAACAGGCGGGCATTAGGCTGCGCTTGAATAATCGTTGCATCATCCGCATGTCCGACTAAGGTCTTGCGCTCGGAAAAGCGTAGGGAACAGATTTGGCAGAAGCGCAGGCGGTTCAGGCAATCCGCATCACGCTACCCGACGGCAGCGTGCGGGAATATGGACGCCCGGTGTCCGGCGCCCAGGTGGCGGCCGATATCGGCCCCGGGCTGGCCAAGGCCGCGCTCGCGGTGCGCATCGACGGCGCGATGAAGGATCTGGCGACAGTCCTGGACCGGGACGCACGGCTCGCCATCGTCACCGCCAAGGACGACGACGCGCTCGAGCTGATCCGGCACGACGCCGCCCACGTCATGGCCCAGGCGGTCCAGGAGCTCTATCCCGGCACGCAGGTGACCATCGGTCCCGCTATTGAGAACGGGTTCTACTACGATTTCGCGCGGGCCGAGCCATTCACGCCCGAGGATCTCGAGAAGATCGAGGCGCGCATGGCCGAGATCGTCGACCGGGATCTGCCGATCCAGCGCGAGGTCTGGGACCGGCAAGAGGCGATCAACTTCTTCAAGGATCAGGGCGAGCACTACAAGGCGCAGATCATCGAAGAGCTGCCCGAGGACGAGGTCATCTCGATCTACCGCCAGGGCGACTGGCTCGACCTGTGCGTCGGGCCGCATCTGCCGTCCACCGGCAAGCTGCCCAAGGCCTTCAAGCTCTTGAAGTTGGCGGGCGCCTATTGGCGCGGCGACTCCCGCAACGAGATGCTGCAGCGGATCTATGGCACAGCCTGGGCGGACAAGAAGCAGCTCGCGGCCCATCTCGAGATGCTCGAGGAGGCGGAGAAGCGCGACCATCGTCGCATCGGCCGCGAGATGGACCTGTTCCATCTCCAGGAGGAGGCGGCCGGCAGCGTGTTCTGGCACGATAAGGGCTGGACGCTCTACCGGCTGTGCGAATCTTACATGCGCCGGCGGCTTCGGGACGGCGGCTATACCGAGGTCAAGACGCCGCAGCTCGCCGACCGGGCGCTCTGGGAAGCGTCCGGGCATTGGGAGAAGTTCCGCGAGAACATGTTCACCACGGTGACCGACGCCGAGGAGACGCTCGCGCTCAAGCCCATGAACTGCCCCTGCCATGTGCAGATCTTCCGCCAGGGGCTCAAGAGCTACCGCGATCTTCCGCTCCGCATGGCCGAGTTCGGTGCCTGCCACCGGAACGAGCCCTCGGGCGCCCTGCACGGGCTGATGCGGGTGCGCGCCTTCACCCAGGACGACGCGCATATCTTCTGTACCGAGGACCAGATCAACGCCGAGGCCAAACGCTTCTGCGACCTGCTGTTGAGCGTCTACCGCGACTTCGGCTTCGAGGACGTGATCATCAAGTTTGCCGATCGGCCCGAGGTGCGAGCCGGCAGCGACGCGGTCTGGGACAAGGCGGAAACGGCCCTCAAGTCCGCGGTCGAGGAGGTCGGCCTGTCCTACGAGTACAACCCGGGCGACGGCGCCTTCTACGGACCCAAGCTGGACTTCGTGCTGCGCGACGCGATCGGCCGAGACTGGCAGTGCGGCACCTTCCAGGCGGATTTCGTCCTGCCCGAGCGGCTCGACGCCAACTACATCGGCGAGGACGGCGCCAAGCACCGGCCGGTCATGCTGCACCGGGCCATCCTCGGCTCGTTGGAGCGTTTCATCGGCGTCATGATCGAACACTACGCCGGGCGCTTTCCCCTCTGGCTCGCGCCGGTGCAGGCGGTCGTGGCGACCATCGTCTCCGACGCCGACGACTACGCCAAGGAAGTCCTGGCCGCCCTCGAGGCCGCCGGGCTCCGGGCCGAGATCGACCTGCGCAACGAAAAGATCAACTACAAGGTCCGCGAGCACAGCCACGCCAAGGTCCCGGTGATGTTCGTGGCCGGACGGCGGGAGGCCGAGGACCGGACCATCTCAGTCCGCAGGCTCGGCAGCGACAAGCAGGAGATCCAGCCGCTGGCCGACGCGATCGCCTCGCTCGCCCGGGATGCCCGGCCTCCCTATCCGCCGTACGAGGCGGATACGCCCTCGTGAGCTTTTCCCCGATTGACGTTCCGGTTTGTCGGATTCCCGCATGACGGCCCTTGCGCGCAGGCCGCGTTTTGTGGCTTGATTCGGATGCGAATCAACTGAACAGGAGGATCGTTTCATCGCCAGACCACCGATAACCGCCCGGCCAACCAAGTCCGGGCCGCGCGTGAATGCCGATATTCTCTCGCCTGAAATCCGGCTGATCGAAGCCGATGGGTCCAATCGCGGAGTCGTCTCCCGGGACGAGGCACTGTCCCGCGCCGAGGAAGTCGGCCTGGATCTCGTGGAAATCTCGCCCAATACCGAGCCGCCGGTCTGCAAGATCCTGGACTACGGCAAGCTCAAATACGAACAGCAGAAAAAGAAGGCCGAGGCGCGCAAGAAACAGAAGACCATCGACGTCAAGGAGGTGAAGATGCGTCCCGGCATCGACGTTCACGACTACGACGTCAAGATGCGCAACATGCGCCGCTTCCTCGAGGAAGGGGACAAGGTCAAGGTCACCATGCGGTTCCGCGGCCGGGAAATGATGCACCAGGATCTCGGCATGAAGGTGCTGGAGCGCGTCCTTGACGATCTTGGCGAGCTGGCCAAGGTTGAGCAGATGGCCAAGCTCGAGGGCCGACAGATGACCATGGTGGTGGCGCCCAGATAGGGTGCGCCGCCAGGGACCGGTGGCGATCTACGAATTCGATCACAGAGATCCGCTCAAGACCGACGATCCCAGCGTTCACCAGAACATCCTGGGCAAGGCGGCGGTGTTCTGCGGCCTGTTCGCGATCTTCTTCTATCCCCTGATCCTGGCGCCCGCGGGCATTGCCCTGGGACTGGTCTGCCTGTTGCGCAAGGATGTGGGCTTTGGTCTCTTGGCGGTGATCATGGGCGCGATTCCCCTGATCCTGGAACTGGCCCGTCGGTTCGGCTGAGCGGGCCCGGCGCGGCCGCCGCGGTTGCTTTTCCGCCCCGCCGTCGCTATATAGCGCGCGCATCGAGCGGTCCGGCGATGGGGCGCACGCCCCTGGGCATGCCCAGCCGCTCACAATCCCTGACTTCCAAGACAGAAGGACAGCGAAATGCCCAAACTCAAGACCAAGAGCAGCACCAAGCGCCGCTTCCGGCTCACCGCCAAGGGCAAGGTGCGCATGAACCCCGCCGGCAAGCGGCACTTCCTGCGTCGGCGGCCCAAGAAGATGAAGCGGCAGACCCGCGGCACCGAGATCATGTCGGCCGCGGACTCGAAGATCGTCAAATCCTACATGCCCTACGGGCGCTAACGGAGGGTCGAGATGGCACGAGTCAGCCGTGGCGTCACCCGCCACGCCCGTCACAAGAAGGTCATGCAGGCGGCCAAGGGCTATCGCGGCCGGTCGAAGAACACCTTCCGCGCCGCCATCGAGCGGGTCGAGAAGGGGCTGCAATACGCCTATCGGGATCGCCGAAATCGCAAGCGGAACTTCCGGTCTCTTTGGATTCAGCGGATAAATGCCGCCGCCCGTCAGCACGGATTGACATATTCGCAATTCATGAACGGGATCAGCAAGGCGGGCATCGAGCTCGACCGCAAGGTCCTGGCCGACATGGCGGTGCGCGAGCCCGAAGCCTTTGCCGCCGTGGTCAAAGAGGCGCGCGCCGCGCTTGGCCAGGCGGCCTGAGGCCGCTCTCCACGAATTCGGGGCCAGGGACGGCGCGGCGACACTGACCGCGGCCCTTGGAGTCCATCTGGAAGCCGGACGATGCAGGACCTGAACCAGCTCAAAGCCGAGATCCTCGACGCGGCCGCTGCGGCCGCCTCGGTGGAAGCGCTCGAGAGCGTGCGCGTGGACGCGCTCGGCAAGAAGGGCAAGGTGACCAGCCTGATGAAGGGGCTAGGTCAGCTTGACGCCGAGGAGCGCAAGACCGCCGGCCAGCGGCTCAACGCGCTCAAGGACGAGATCGCCGGCGCTATCGAGGCGCGCAAGGCCGAGCTGGCGGATGCCGAAATCGATGCCCGGCTGCTGCACGAACGGGTCGACGTCACCCTGCCGCCGCGCCCCGAGGCCGAGGGCCGCATCCATCCGATCAGCCAGACCATCGACGAGGTGGTGCAGATCTTCGGCGAGATGGGCTTCGCGGTGGCCGAAGGGCCGGACATAGAGGACGATTTCCACAACTTCACGGCGCTCAACATGCCGCCCGAGCATCCGGCGCGGCAGATGCACGACACCTTCTATCTGCCCGAGAAGGCGGACGGCGAGCGTATGCTCTTGCGCACACACACCTCGCCGGTGCAGATCCGCGCCATGCAGGTCCAGGAACCGCCGATCCGGATCCTGGTGCCGGGGCGCACCTATCGCTGCGACTCGGACATGACCCACACGCCCATGTTCCACCAGTTCGAGGGCCTGGTGATCGACGAGACCACCCATATGGGCCACCTGAAGGGGTGTCTGATCGAGTTCTGCCGCGCCTATTTCGAGGTGGACGACGTGCCGGCCCGCTTCCGGCCGAGCCATTTCCCGTTCACCGAGCCCTCGGCGGAGATGGACATCGGCTGCTCGCGCGAAGGCGGCGAGCTGCGCATCGGGGCCGGCGACGACTGGCTCGAGATCCTGGGCTGCGGCATGGTCCACCCCAACGTGCTCGAGGCCTGCGGGGTCGATTCCAACAAGTATCAGGGCTTCGCTTTCGGCATGGGAGTCGAGCGTGTGGCGATGCTGAAATACGGCATCCCCGACCTGCGCACCTTCTTCGACGCCGACATCCGCTGGCTGCATCATTACGGCTTCGTGCCCCTGGACCTGCCGGCGCTGGTCAGCGGGCTGAGCCGATGAAATTCACCCTCGACTGGCTCAAGCAGCATCTCGAGACCGAGGCCTCGCTGGACGAGATCGCCGAGACGCTGACCATGATCGGCCTCGAGGTCGAGGAGATCTCGGATCCGGCCAAGGATTTCGCGCCGTTCACCGTGGGCTATGTGGTCGAAGCGAAGAAGCATCCCAACGCCGACCGGCTGTCGGTCTGCCTCGTCGACACGGGCACGGACAAGGTCCAGGTGATCTGCGGCGCGCCCAACGCGCGGACCGGCATGAAAGGCGTGTTCGCGCCCGCGGGCGTACGCATTCCCGGCACCGGGCTCGACCTCAAGAAGGGCATGATCCGCGGCGAGGAATCGAACGGCATGCTCTGTTCCGAGCGGGAGATGGGGATCTCGGACGAGCACGAAGGCATCATCGAGCTCCCCGAGGACGCGCCGGTGGGCGCGCCCTTCGCCCAGATCATGGGCCTCGACGACCCGGTGATCGAGATCGCCATCACCCCCAACCGGCAGGACTGTCTGGGCGTGCACGGCATCGCCCGGGATCTGGCGGCCGCCGGGCTCGGCACGCTCAAGCCCTTCGATGCGAGCACGATCGAGGGCGCGTTCGAAAGCCCGATCCGCTGGGTCATCGATCTGCCATCGGACAAGGCCGGCGCCTGTCCGATGGTGGTGGGGCGGACCTTCCGAGGGCTCAAGAACGGGCCCAGCCCGGACTGGCTGCAGCGCCGGCTCCGCGCCATCGGGCTCCGGCCGATCTCGGCGCTGGTCGACATCACCAATTTCGTCACCTACGACCTGGGCCGGCCGCTGCACGTGTTCGACGCGGACAAGCTCGCCTGCGCGGACGGCGCGCTGGTCATGCGCATGGCGCGGGACGGCGAGGAAATCCCGGCGCTCGACGGCAAGAGCTACACGCTCGATGCCGAGATGACCGTGATCGCCGACGACCAACGCGTCCAGGGCATCGGCGGCATCATGGGCGGTGAGTTGTCGGGTTGTACCGAGGAGACCCAGACGGTCTTTCTCGAGGTGGCGCTGTTCGACGAGATCCGCACGGCCGCCAGCGGCCGCCGGCTCGGCATCGAGTCCGACGCCCGCTACCGGTTCGAGCGGGGCGTCGATCCGGAGTCGGCGCTCTGGGGCGCGGAGGTCGCGGCCCGGCTGATCATGGAGCTCTGCGGTGGCCAGGCAAGCGCGCTGACCATCGCCGGCAAGATGCCGGACTGGCAGCATAGCGTGCCGCTCAGCCCCGACCGGGTGCGCAAGCTTGGCGGCGTCGAGATCGCGGATCGCGAGATCCAAGGCATTCTCGAGCGGCTCGGCTATGGGGTTTCGGACGGAGCCGGGACGCTCTCCGCCGACGTGCCGTCCTGGCGCCGTGACGTGACCCTCGAAGCCGACCTGATCGAGGACGTCCTGCGCATCTACGGCTATGACAACATCCCGGCCGTGCCCATGTCCCTGGAGACGGCGCTGCCGGAGACGGTGCTGACCCCCGCGCAGCGCCGCCGGTCCCATCTCCGGCGCGAGCTGGCGGCCCGCGGCATGCTGGAAGCGGTGACCTGGTCTTTCATGCGCGCGGACTGGGCGGACCTGTTCGCCGGCGACAACGGGCTCAACCCGGATCTGCGCGTGGCCAATCCGATCTCCAGCGAGCTCGACTTCATGCGGCCGGGTATCCTGCCCAACCTGATCGAGGCGGCCGGGCGCAACACCGACCGCGGTTATCCGGACATCGCACTGTTCGAGGTCGGCCCGCAGTATGCCGACGACACGCCCTCCGGCCAGGCCATGGTCGCGGCTGGCGTGCGCGCGGGCAACAGCGGGCCGCGGCACTGGCAGCAGGCGCCCCGGCCGGTGGATGCGTTCGACGTCAAGGCGGACGCCCTTGCGGCGCTGGGCGCGGCAGGCGCGCCGGTGGACAAGCTCCAGGTCTCCCAGGACGCGCCCCGCTGGTACCATCCGGGCCGGTCCGGCGGCCTGCGGCTCGGCCCGAACCTCTTGGCCTGGTTCGGCGAGGTGCATCCGCGGATCCTCAGGACGCTCGATGTGAAGGGGCCGATGGTTGCGTTCGAGCTGTTTCTCGACAATCTGCCGGAGCCCAAGCGCAAGGACAGCAAGACCCGCGCGCTCCTCAGGCCGTCGCCGTTCCAGCGGGTCGAGCGCGATTTCGCCTTCGTCGTCGACGCCGACGTCCCGGCGGACAAGGTGGTGCGGGCCGCCAAGGGCGCGGACAAGACCCTGATCGCCGAGGTCTCCGTGTTCGACGTCTATACCGGCGCGGGCGTCGGCGAGGGCAAGACCTCGCTGGCCATCTCGGTGACCCTGCAGCCGACGGACAAAACGCTCACCGACGCAGAGATCGACGCCGTGGCGCAGAAGATCATCGCCAACGTCAGCAAGCAAACCGGCGGGGTTCTGAGGGGCTAGTCCCAGCCGTCATAGACTCGCGGTTCGGCCAGGCGTCAGGGCCTGCTGCGCGCAAAGCTCTTGAACAGCCGGCCGTCGATCGCGGCCAGGCCGAGGCCGATCAGCGCCATCCCGGCGAGATGCGTGGGCGCCAGGATCTCGTTCAGGAACATCACGCCCAAGAGGATCGCGCTGACCGGGACGAGGAAGGTCACGAGCAGAATGTTCGTGGCCCCCGCCGTCGCCAGGATGCGGAAATAGAGGATGTAGGCCACGGCCGTGGAGAAAATGGCGAGCGCGATAAGCGCGCTCCAGGTCTCGATACTCGGGATGGGCAGGCGCCAGGGCTGGTCGACGACCAGGGCGACCGGGAAGAGCATGACAGCGGAGGCCGTGACCTGTCCGGTCGCGGTCGCCATGGGCGGCACCCCCATGCGCCGAAAGCGGCGCCCGAAGATGCCTGCGAAGGCGTAGGACAGGGCCGCGCCCAGGATGGCGACTTGCGCCAGCGCGTTCTCCCCGATCCCGCCGAGCACGTCCGGGCCGAACAGCACGGCGACGCCCACAAGGCCGCTCAGGACACCTCCCAGCCGTGCGGGGGTCATGCGCTCGTCCGTCGTCAGGAAATGGGCGACGACGACGGTGAACAGCGGCGTCGTCGCGTTCAGGATCGAGGCCAAGCCGCTGGCGATATGCGTCTGCCCCCAGACGATCAGCGTGAATGGCACCAGATTGTTCAGTAAACCCATGCCGATGAAGGCGGCCCAGACGCGCCCCGTGAACGGCACCTTGAAGCCCATCGCCAGGACGACGACCCAAAGCGTCATGGCCGCCAGTCCGACCCGCAGCGTCACGATGCTGAGCGGTGGCAGCTCGGCGACGGCAACACCGACGAAGAAGAACGATCCGCCCCAGAGAATGGAAAGGGTGATCAGCATGCCCCATTCCAGAGGCGTCATCGAAACATTGATGGGTCCGTTCATTCGCCTGCCTTATGCAAGTCCTGGTTCAGGCTACATGAGGAGGTTCGGCCCGAGCGATCCGTTTCTTGCGCTCAATATCGAATTTGTGACCGAGACCGGCCTGCGGACGCGCTCGAACGCGACCCATTCCGTCATCACCGTTAGACCCCGTCTTGCGCTATCTTCGTGCTCCGATCGCAGCAAGACAGGGTCGATCCGGGGAACGCGTGGTCAAGAGATGCTTGCAGGTCCTGATTCTCCTCGCCGCCGCAGGTGTCGCCGCCCTGCCGGTACGGGCCGAGGGCGGCCTGTGCCGGTTCGTCGAAGCGGGACACGGTTACGTCACGGTCGATCAGGAAGGCAGTGTCTGGACATACGCGCTCCAGGTCGCGGGTCCGCTGTGGACATCGGCACCTTATGATTACCACTCTTCAGGGGTTCTGTTTTGCGTGGGCTGTCGCGAGCGGTTCCAACCAGGCGGATTGTTCCACCTGGGCGCCACGGAAGAGTTGGCGGCCGACTCGGAGATCAAGCGTCCGGCAACCGCCTGGGAACGCGTGGCGCGTCGCAAAGAGATATTCGGCTATCCCATGACGGTGTTCGACGGCGCCGAGATCGAAGTGCATGCGACACGGGACGATGCCCAGATCGGCCCGCTCGCCGGCTATGCGGTTCTCTATCGGTTGAATGAGTTCCTGCTCGAGGAGTACTGGGCGTTTGCGGGTATCGACGACGCGGGACAGGTCGGACTCCTGGTGGTCTCGCTCACCGACGGATGTGTCGATTTCGAGACGACGATCATGACGCCCATGCATCATGGCAGGATCGACTGGACGCTGCTGGCAAGCCTCGAGCAGGAGGTCTCGATCACGAAAACCGCGCCGGTCGAAGCGTCCGAGCCCGAACCCGAACCCGCGACCAAGCCACCCACCTTTCAGCCACCGGAACCGATCGAGCCGCCGATCGACGGGCCGCCCTACGACGTGCCGCCCGTTTATGCGCCGCCCGAGAACCTCCCGCCCATGTGAGGGCTACCGAACATGCTCTAGCTCAGTCGCGCCTGGCGCAGGTTGTGGATCGCCTGACCGAACACCGCCGCCACCACGATGGCGCCGCCGAGCAGTATCGTCGCGCTTGGCGTTTCGCCGACGCCGACCCAGACCCAGATCGGCGCCAGCACCACCTCCAACATCATGATGAGCGTGATCTCGGCCGCCGGCACGACCCGGGTCGAGAGTGTGATCATGATGTATTGCAGGCCAATCTGACCCGTCCCCAGCAGCAGCGAGAGCGCCAGGTCGCGCGCGCCGATGGCGATGTCGTCGACCAATAGGACACAGACGAGAAAGGCGAACACCCCGGACAAACAGGTCGCCGGCATCATATCCACGTCGCGCCCGGCGCGCAGGGCCACGACCGCGACGGCGTAGCCCAGGCACGCGCCCAGCGCCGCGAGCGCGCCCCTGAGCGCACCACCGACGAGCCCATCCGCCACCATGATGCCAATGCCAACGATGACCGCCGCCATGCTCAGGCACATGGTCCACGAGATCCGCTCGCGCAGTACCAGCCAGGCGATCGCGGCGACGAACATCGGCGAGGCGCTCAGGATGAACACCGTTTCGGCCACCGTGGTCCACAGAAGGGCGAAGATGAAGGCGATGAAAGCGCCGCCGAGACCCGCCGCGACCGCCAGTCCCTTGAGCCCGATCGCGCGGAAGGCCGCCGCCGTCCCGCCACGATGCCGCGCCACGACGAGAAGAAAGATCGTGACGGCGAAGGCCAGCGACCGAAACAACAACACCTGCCAGCCGTCGTCGGTCTCGATGTGGCGCAGGATGATCCCTGCCGTGCTCGCCGCGAAAGCGCCCAAGACGACGCCCGCAACACCCCATCGGTATCGGTGATCGGCAGCGCTGGCGACTGGCGTCATTGGCAGATGAGTCCCAGGCGATCAGACCGGCGCCACACGGTCCGGAAAGGCTTTGGACCAATGGAGAACTGACACTGAGTTTCTCAGACCGTGCGTCCAGAAGGGGTCTGCGTGGCAGAGCCCCTCGGCTTCTCGTTTGTCGGCCGCCTCGATGATCCACAGGCCGCCCCGCGCATTCTGTGCAGGCTCTGCCCGCAGCGAACCCGCGGCAAGGATGCGGTCTTTCTCCCGATCCAGATAAGCCAGATGGGCGTCCATCTGTTCTTGCCGGACGCTCAACCGTTCCGGATCGTCCTCGAAGAGCGCTATAAAGAGCATCGGGTTCTTCCTTCCAGCGGGCCTGTCACGTTGTTGACCATCCAGTCATAATTCTACTATAATAGAATATTCTTATTTATGAAATAGCAATGTTGGCGGGTCTTCCGCCCCCGGGAAATCAGGCGCCATGAATCCGATTCGTCTCCGGCAGACAGAGCCGAGTTCTCCGACGGTCTCGAGCGGGGCAAGGAGTCTTGGCGCCCGGGTACGGGAGCTCAGGCAGGCGCGCGGCTGGACACTCGAAGCGGCGGCCCAGAAGACGGGTGTCTCGCGCGCGTCGCTCTCCAAGATCGAGCACGATCAGATGTCGCCGACCTTCGACGCCTTGCAAAAGCTTGCCTCTGGGTTCGGCATCGACCTGACGGAGCTGGTGGCCAACCGCCGCAATCCCGCGGCCGCCGGGCGCCGCAGCATCACCCGCGCCGGCCAGGGCCAAGTGCACGAGACCGAGACCTACCGGCACGAACTGTTGGCCGCGGAGCTGGCCCGCAAGGCGATGCTGCCCTTTCGCACCGTGATCCGAGCCCGCACGCTGGACGACTACCCGGACTGGGACCGGCACGATAGTGAAGACCTGCTTTACGTGCTCGAAGGCTCGCTTACGCTCTACACCGAGTTCTACGAGCCGGTCGTCCTCAATCCGGGGGACAGCGTCTATATGGATTGCCGCATGGGACATGCCTGCGTATCCAACAGCGAGACCGACGCGGTGATTCTGTGGGTGAGCACCGGATAGCATCAGCAACGATTTTGCCTTGATCCCTGTCATCACCGGGTCATGCTGTCGTCCCCAGAGTGACCGCCCCGAGAACGATCTGGAACGGTGAGCATGAACCCCCGCGACGAAGCCGAGCCGAAGTCGAACGCGCGCAGCATCGACCCGCTGTTGCCCGCCGAGATGGCGGTCAAGGCGGAACAGATCGGCGCCGCCAAGGCCAGGCTCGACACCCTGTCCCTGCTGGCCCTGGCGCTGCTTGCCGGCGCCGACATCGCCTTCGGCGCGATCTTCATGACCACCACCATTGCCGGCGCGGCGGGCGAGCTGCCTTTCGGCGTCACCCGCATGCTCGGCGGGCTGGTGTTCTCACTCGGCCTGATCCTTGTCGTGGTCGGCGGGGCCGAGCTCTTCACCGGCAACAACCTGATGGTCATGGCCTGGGCCGGTCGGATGATCTCCGTGGGCGCGCTGCTGCGAGCCTGGGTGTGGGTCTACATCGGCAACTTCGTCGGCGCGGTGGGCACGGCGGTCATGCTCTTTCTGTCGGGTCACTACAAGATGGCCGGCGGCGTGGTCGGGCGGACCGCGCTCGAGATCGCCGAGGCCAAGGGGAGCCTGCCATTCGTGGAAGCCCTGTTCCTCGGCATCCTGTGCAACGTGCTGGTCTGTCTGGCGGTCTGGCTGACCTATAGCTGCCGCACGGTGACGGGCAAGGTTCTGGTGATCGTGCCGCCGATCGCCGCCTTCGTGGCCGCGGGCTTCGAGCACTCGATCGCCAACATGTTCTTCCTGCCCTATGGGATCCTGATCCAGAACTTTGCGGGCTTGGAGTTCTGGGAGATGATCGCCTGTGACCAGTCCTGTTACCTTTATGTGAATTCCGTGGACGCGATCATGAACCTGATCCCCGTCACCGTCGGCAATGTGATCGGCGGCGGCGTCTTCGTTGGGATCGTCTACTGGTTCGTTTATCTGCGGAAACGATAGAGCTGGCCATGCCCACCCAACCCACCTGCCTGCGGTCCGCGCCCGTCCTGGAAGTGAAGGACGTCAAGCGCAGCGAGGCGTTCTACACGGAAAAGCTCGGCTTCATCTCGCACGGCACCTGGGGCGATCCGCCGGGATTCTGCATCGTCCAGCGCGGCACGGTCACGGTCATGCTCGACAAATCCGGACGTGATCGCGAGATTCCCCTGAACCAGTACTGGGCGGCCTATGTCTATGTGGACGATGCCGACGCGCTGGCCGCCGAGTATCGCGCCAAAGGCTTGGAGATCGTGCGCGGGCCCGAGGACATGGAGTATGGCTGCCGCGACTTCGACATCCGCGACCCGGATGGCCATTTGATCGCCTTCGGCCAGGATCTCGACGCCACATCCGCGGGCCCCGGCCTCGGGTCAGCGGGACCTGCCTCTGATCCGTAGCGCAGGTTCAGAGAACCGGCCGCCTCAATCCAAAGGGATCAGGACTATCCCGTGCGGTCGCCCACCGTCTCGGCGGTCTGGCCGAACAGGATCTTGCGCTCTTCGTCCGAGGGTGGCGCGGAGCGGCGGAACTCCTTGCCCAGATCGACGCCCCGCTGCACCGCCGGCCGCACTTTGATCGCGTTGCGCCAGCGTGCCACATGGGGGAACTCGTCGAGCGGCTGGCCCAACGGCTTGGCGATGAAGGCCCAGGGCCAGCAGATCATGTCGGCGATGGAATAGTCGCCGAGGATGAACTCGCGATCCGCCAGCCGGCGTTCCAGCACGCCGAGGCAGCGATTGTACTCGTTCGCGTAGCGGGACTTCGCGTAGTCCTGTCCTTCCGGCCCATAGTTGACGAAATGGCTAAGCTGGCCGGCGGCCGGCCCCAGGTTGCCGACCTGCCAGAACAGCCATTCCAGCGTCTCCTTTCGTCCCAGCGGATCCTGCGGCATGAACTGGCCTGTCTTTTCCGCCAGATAGATCAGGATTGCCCCGGACTCGAACACGGAGACGGGCTCTCCCTGCACATCGTGGTCGACGATCGCCGGCATGCGGTTGTTCGGGCTGATCGCCAGGAACTCCGGCTTGAACTGGTCGCCCTTGCCGATGTTGACCGGTTTCAGGGTATAGGGCAGTGCGCACTCCTCCAGCATGATGGAGACTTTCCAGCCGTTCGGCGTGGGCCAGTAATAAAGATCGATCACGAGACGCCTCCCCGCTCGGCCACATGGATGATCTCATCGGACAAGAGCGCGTCGATCTCGTCGTCGCTCAAGCCGAGCTCCGCGAGCACATCGCGGCTGTGCTCCCCCAAGAGCGGTGCGCCGTGGCGATGCGTCGCGGGCGTCTCCGAGAAGCGCGGCGCGGGCCGGGCCTGGCGGATGGGCCCGGCCTGGGGATGCTCGGTCTCGACGACGATCTCGTTCGCGACGATCTGGGGGTGTTCGATCATGTCCCGCCGGCGGAGCACCGGGGCGCAGGGCACGTCTTCCGCCTCCAGCCGCGCCAGCCATTCGGCCGAGCTGCGGGTCCGCAGCACGTCCTGCGTCAGGTTCAGCCGGTCGTCGATGTTCTCGTGCCTGAGCGCCGCGGTTGCGAAGCGCGGGTCCTCGAGCCATTCGGGGCGGTCCAAGGCGGCAATCAGGCCCGCCCATTCCTTGTCGGACTGCACCGCGACGCTGATGTAGCCGTCGGCCGTCTCGTAAATCAGATCGATGAAGCTCTGCGCCTTCTGCTGGGGGTGCTCTTTGCCGACGAAGGTCTGGCTGCCCATGTCCGAACTCCATAGGAACGAGACCACCGAATCGAGCATGGACACGCGGATGTGCTGGCCCTGCCCGGAGCGCTCCCGCGCCAGCAGCGCCGCGGTGATCGCCTGCGCCGCGGTGAAGCCCGTGAGCTTGTCCGGCAGGATGGTGCGAACCAGCCGGGGACGGAGCTCGTCCGAGCCGGCCTGGACCGTGGTCAGCCCCGAGAGCGCCTGCACCAGCGGGTCGTAGACCGGCTTGGCGGCATACGGTCCGCGCTCGCCGAAGCCGCTGATCGAGACATAGATGATGCCCGGGGCGACCGCGCGGATCGCATCTTCGCCGACCCCCATGCGGTCGGCCACGCCCGGGCGGAAATTCTGGACCAGCACGTCCGCATCCGCCGCGAGCCGGTGCAGGAGGTCGAGCCCGCGCGGATCCTTGAGGTTCAGAGCGATCGAGCGCTTGTTGCGGTTGTTGTTCAGGAACGAGGCGGAGAACCCGCCGTGCCGGGTCGAGACCGCGCGGGTGTAGTCCCCGCCGCGGGGGTTCTCGACCTTGATCACATCCGCGCCCTGGTCGGCCAGGATCATGGTGGCCAACGGGCCGGACACCATGGAGGTCAGATCGATCACCCTGACGCCGTCGAGCGGACCGGGCATGGCCGCATCTCTCCCATCTCAGTACCAAATCTGCCTGCCGGACCCAGAAGTCTGCCCGGCATTGGCACGAATAAAGCTTGCTGGCGACGTCGACGCAATCGCGGAATGATCGACGGGGGCCGACGCTCGCCGTTGCGCAGGCGGGCCCGGGACCCTATGTTCCTGGCCATCCGCGGGCCCCGCCGGCCGCCTGGACCGATTCCCCCATGACCGACCTCGCCCATATCCGCAATTTCGCGATCATCGCCCATATCGACCACGGCAAGTCGACGCTGGCCGACCGGCTGATTCAGCATTGCGGCGGCCTGTCCGACCGGGAGATGAAGGAACAGGTGCTCGATTCCATGGAGCTCGAGCGCGAGCGGGGCATCACCATCAAGGCCCAGACTGTTCGCCTCATCTACCAGGCCAAGGACGGCGAGACCTATCAGCTCAATCTGATGGACACGCCCGGCCATGTGGATTTCTCGTATGAGGTGAGCCGGTCCTTGGCCGCCTGCGAAGGCTCGCTCTTGGTCGTCGACGCCTCCCAAGGGGTCGAGGCGCAGACGCTCGCCAACGTCTATCTCGCCATCGACAACGACCACGAGATCGTCCCGGTGCTCAACAAGATCGACCTGCCGGCGGCCGAGCCCGAGCGGATCCGGCAGCAGATCGAGGACGTGATCGGCCTCGACGCCTCGGACGCGATCCCGATCTCGGCCAAGACCGGCGCGGGCATTCAGGACGTGCTCGAGGCGCTGGTCCATCGCCTGCCGGCACCGACCGGCGATCGCGACGCCCCACTGAAGGCGCTCCTGGTCGACAGCTGGTACGACCCCTATCTCGGCGTGGTGATCCTGGTGCGCGTGCAGGACGGCTTGCTCAAGAAGGGCATGAAGATGCGCATGATGGGCGCCGCCGCCGTGCACGACGTGGAACGGGTCGGCGTGTTCCTGCCCAAGCAGACCACGGTCGACGCCTTGGGCCCCGGCGAGATGGGCTTCATCACCGCCGGCATCAAGCATGTGGCCGACACCCAGGTGGGCGACACCATCACCGAGGAGAAGCGCCAAACGGTCGAACCGCTGCCGGGCTTCCAGCCCAGCGTGCCGGTGGTGTTCTGCGGCCTGTTCCCGGTCGACACCAACGACTTCGAGGACCTGCGCGAAAGCCTCGCCAAGCTGCGCCTCAACGACGCGAGCTTTGCCTACGAGCCGGAAACCTCGGCCGCGCTCGGCTTCGGCTTCCGTTGCGGCTTTCTCGGGCTCCTACACATGGAGATCGTCCAGGAGCGTCTGGCCCGCGAGTTCGACCTCGAGCTGATCACCACAGCGCCGTCGGTTGTCTACAAGGTGCACCTGACCAATGGCGAGCTGATCGAGCTGCACAACCCGGCCGACCTGCCCGACCCGGTCCAGATCGACCACATCGAGGAGCCCTGGATCAAGGCGACGATCCTGGTGCCGGACGACTATCTCGGGCCGGTGCTGCAGCTCTGCACGGAACGGCGCGGCGAGCAGGTCGAGCTCACTTACGCCGGCAGCCGGGCCATGGTGGTCTACCGGCTGCCGCTCAACGAAGTGGTCTACGATTTCTACGACCGGCTCAAGTCGATCTCGCGCGGCTATGCCAGTTTCGACTACCAGATGGACGACTACATCGAGGGCGATCTGGTCAAGCTCACGATCCTGATCAACGGTGAGCCGGTGGACGCGCTGGCCATGATCGTGCCCCGCGACCGGGCCGAGATACGCGGCCGGGCGCTGTGCCAGCGCTTGAAGGACCTGATCCCGCGCCAGCTCTTCAAGATCGCGATCCAGGCGGCGATCGGCGGCAAGGTCATCGCCCGCGAGACGGTCTCGGCGATGCGCAAGGACGTCACCGCGAAATGTTATGGTGGCGACGTGACCCGCAAGCGCAAGCTTCTGGAGAAGCAGAAGGCCGGCAAGAAGCGCATGCGCCAGTTCGGCAAGGTGGAAATTCCCCAGTCCGCCTTCCTGGAAGCGCTCCGCATGGGAGAGGATTGAGCGCCTGCGTGGCGCCGTGGATGGGCAAACCGGCCTGCCCTAGCCCTTCGTCCTTCGACTGCCGTGCGTCATCGTGAGGAGCGCCCTGCGGCGCGTCTCGAAGGGTGAAGTGCGGCGCTCAGGATGAAGAGCTCAGGACGAGGGAAACAAATCACGCCCTCATGCTGAGCCTGTCGAAGCATGAGCCTGTCGAAGCATGGGCCTGTCGGAGCATGAGTGACTCAAGGCATTGGGCCGCCGCTTTTCGAGGCGGCTAGCGCCGGAAGCTGCGCTTGCGCCGGTCGCGGCAGGCCCAGGCGGTCAACAGCCCGATCACGGCGAAGGCTGGCCAGGCCGGCGCCTTCAACAGCGAGACCATGGCGGGGTCCCAGAGCGGCGGCCAGACATAACGCTCGAGCCCAACCTGGATCCCGTTCAGGCTGGTGCGATCGAGCATGTACCAGAGCTGGCCCAGCGAGAGAGTGGCGTACTTGCCGCCGGCGAAGAAGACGTAGATCTCCCAACCGGCGGTCGCCAGAGCGACCAGGATAAAGAGCCAGCCGACAAACCGTCCGAGACCCATGAAACGGCGCAAAGATGGCCAATCCGAATCGCCGCACTCTAGAGCGTTTTGCGCCGGAGGGGAATCGGTGGCGGCTCCGGCGCGTCCGGACAATGGCACCATATTGGGAAACCCCGCAATACGGGCTCGCTTTGCGGTCGCGCGCGGGGCTGCTATATACTCGCGCGCTTTCGCGCCCGGGGAGGGGTGGCCGAGCGGCTTAAGGCGCACGACTGGAAATCGTGTTCACCGAAAGGTGTCGCGGGTTCGAATCCCGCCCCCTCCGCCAGCAAGTCCGTTCTCTGCGCGCGCACCGGCCGGGATCCGCTCTGCCGCCACGTTTACTCGGGAATCCGCGGGGCTTTGCGCCGCGCCCCGCGTCGTGGGCGGTACCCGGAGAGGCGCCCCCGATCGGCATATCGCCGAGTTCACCGAAGTTTTCTCTCATGGCTATTTTGGGAGTGACGTTCGCCGTCGGGAGCGGTCCAACGCTCCGCCGGGAGCCACCTTTTCAGCTTTGAGGAAAGCCGAAGAGCCTCCGTTGCTCGGCCCAAGCGAGCGGCAGCGAAGAGCATGCCGAAGCGACTTTCGCAACCCCGGCTATGCGTCCAAACAGAGCGAGACCGCTCTAGAATTGTTCGGCGGCTGACAGAACCGCAAGCCCCGCTTTCGCGACCTCAAGGTCTTCCTCGCCCGTCTGCGAGCCAACGCCGATGCCCCCGATGGTGATGCCGTCCACGATTATGGGCAGTCCCGCCTTGAGGTTGACGAGACGACCGGACGTGACATGGGCCAGCCGATATTCGATCTCGGTTGGAACGCCACCGGTTGGAACCCTGTTCGAGGCGGCCGTCAACGCCTTTCGGATCGACGAGTCGATGCTCAGGATCTTGGCGCCATCCATGCGCACGAAGGCGAGCAGGTTGCCGCCATCGTCGACGATGGCAATGCATTGCGGTTTGCCCATCTCTTGCGCCTTCTCGACCGCCGCGTGCATCATCTTCATGGCTCCGTCATAGGTGAGCCGCAAGTGCTTGGCCGTATCGCTCATTTGGATGTCCCCCTGCTCCGCCTTGTCACGGCTAGGCGGCCTCTGCGATCACGCAAACCAGGTTTGCGCCCGGCGGTCCCTGGTGCTCGGCGCCGGCCGAGGCGAGAAACCGGGTGTCCCCGTAGATCGATGCGACGACGGCGTGCGCGACGCCCTTGGCCTGAATTCCCGAGAACGGCGCCAAGAAATCCGAGTGCAGCACGTGCCTCCGGCCACGGACCGACGGACTGAAGTCCGCGCCGGCATTGACGAAGACCGCGGCCACGCGCGCGCGCTCATCCTCTGCGAGCACCCCGTCCTCGAGGCGCAGGCCGGCGTCGTTGAACGCCGTGCGAGCGCCGGCCACGTCGAGTTGATCCTGCATGACGCTGTGCGCAGCCACAAACCGGCCTGGCGCGCCCTCGACGTTGCCGATCGTCACGACCCGACAGGCCGACTGCTCTCCGCCGGCCGATGTCGACGCGACCGAGGAATACAGGGACTTATCCACGTTGATGACGCCATCGCTGAGCTGATCCATTCGAACCTCGCCCGTAGCAAGAGCGACGCCCAGCGCGCACGCGCCCTTTGCCATGGACGAAGCCGCAACGGGATTGGTGCTGACCACGCTCTGCCCGCGCGACTGTGCATCTGCGACGCGGGCGGGTGTCATGGCCGGGCATTTGACCTCCACGCATTCGAGCTGAGATCCGTCCGTGATCCCGGCATCCTGCATCGCCTGGTGCACGGTGTCCGCGACCAGCTCGACTTGCACCATGGTGCCGTATTCCTCCGGTTGGAGCCTCCGCGAACTCGCGACGCCGATGCTCAGTCTCTTGCCGGGTGATTGCGCGGTCGAGGCTGGCTTCTTTACGAACAGGTTGAGATGGGGGCACATGACGCCTCCGACGCCCCCAATCATCAGCATCGGGATCCTCTCAAATACGTCGCTGCGCGAGCAGTCGAGCCTCTCCGACAACAGGACTTGCAGCGCAAGCGTGGTGTATCCCCGGCAGTAAGGATCGCCTTCCGTTTGCGCCATCACCGCGACCAGATGGTTCGGATCAACCGAGCCGTCGTCGAACAAAGCCTCTACGCTCGACACATCGGCGGGCGAATCCATGCTCACGCAGTAAACTTCGGATTCGAGCATCTACCTCCACCTCCCCAAACTGATGGCGAGCATGTGCTAGACCGGTGTGGGTGGTCGGAACTCCCGTATACGGTCAGCCCTCGACATCAAGAGCCTGCGCTCACAATTGCAGCGCCGCTGCGCACGCACACAACCGCTATTGCCAACATTTGAAAAAATGCGAGGTTATGGTCGTTGTCAAGAAAATTTCGAAAAACATGGATATTTTATCACAGATCAAATTATATTGATTTTCGTAACCCCGTTTGTCCGAGCGAACGGGTTGTGTGGCTTGCTTGAGCGTCCGTCGATCTCCTTGACCCTTTGCAAACGGCCAAGCGTAAGATGCCACCCACGTTGTCGGGGCAACTGCTTAGAGATGGGCCAAAGGTCGTCAACATAGGCCTGTCAGGCTTCGCGCGCGACCTCAGACGGCAGCGCGTGCCCGTCGTCCAAGTGGACTGGAAGCCGCCGCTGATCACGGATTCCCGGACGGCAGAGATCCTCGAGACGCTTTCACCGAACCAAGAGACCGAGAAGGGGGCGATGGTGCGCTCCATCGAAGCGGCCAACGCGGAGGCTCTCGACCGGATCTGCGCTGGAGACCCCGTCCTTGTAGACGTACAGCCTGCTGCGGCAGTGCTGGCCGGCTTTCCAGATCGGACCGTGCTCCATGCCGGGCCGCCGATCACTTGGGACCGCATGTGCGGTCCGATGCGGAGCGCCGTGGCCGGCGCGATCGTCTTCGAAGGTTGGGCCAACACGTTGCGGGACGCAGAAGGGCTCGCGGAGTCCGGGAAGATCGAGTTTCAGCCGAACCACCACTTCGATGCGGTCGGACCCATGACGGGGATGACCACGCCCCAAATGCAAGTACTGGTCGTCGAGAACCGGGAATTCGGAAACCGGGCCTACTGCACCGTCAACGAAGGATTGGGCAATGTCATGCGCTTCGGAGGCAACGACGCGGAGGTCGTTGCCCGCCTCGAGTGGATCGCCGCCGAGGTCGGGCCCGCCCTTGGCGCGGCGATCAGGCACCGGGGCGGCATTCCGCTCAAAGGTCTCATCGCCCGCGGGCTCAGCATGGGCGATGAGATGCATATGCGAAACGCGGCTTGCACCTCTCTGTTCATCCGGGAGCTCGCGCCCGCCCTCGCCGAGACCGCGGGCAGCGGCGAACTGCTTGCTTCGTTGCTCGAGTTCATGGGCGGGAACGACATGTTCTTCCTGAACATCGCCATGGCCATGGCCAAGGCCACGATCATGCCGGCGCACGGCATCGAAAACTGCACGATCGTCACCACGATGGCGCGCAACGGCACTGACTTTGGCATTCGTGTCAGCGGAACCGGCGATCAGTGGTTTACCGCGCCGGCAGCGATGGCACAGGGGCTCTATTTCGCGGGTTTCTCGGAAGACGACGGCAATCCGGACATCGGCGACTCGTGCATCGTGGAAACCGTCGGTCTGGGTGGGTTTGCGATGGCGGCATCGCCGGCCGTCGTCGGCTTCGTCGGTGCCGGCTCGGCTGCCGACGCCATCGGCTACACGCGCAGCATGGCCGAGATCACCGTGGGCCAGAATCCGGAATGGACGCTGCCGAGCCTGGACTACACCGGTGTGCCGACGGCGATCGATGTTCTGAAGGTCCTGGAGATGGGGATCGAGCCCGTCATCAACACGGCTATCGCGCACCGAGAACCAGGTAGAGGCCAGGTCGGTGCCGGCGTCGTCCGGGCACCGTTCTCCTGCTTTGAGCAAGCCTTGGCGAGGTTTGCCGAATCGGTGGGAGCGATCTGAGCATGTCGGTCACCCTCAACAGGGTGCGGCGAGCCTTCTACATGGACTCCGTTGCGTTAATGCAGCTCTCGCAGGCCATCGGGCGCCTTCCCGGCGTCACCTCCGCAGCGTTGATGATCGGCTCAGACAACAACAAGGCCCTGCTCGGCGATGCGGGCTTGTTGGCGGAGGAGGGCGCGGCGGCAACCGCGAACGACCTCATCATCGCCGTGACGAGCACGGACGAAGTGTTGGGCAAAGACGCCCTGTCCCGGGCGGAGAGTCTGCTTGAGCGCCCGGTTTCGAACGACAATGGCGCCACACCGCACGCAGGCTCCCTCGGTTCGGCTCTGGCGCGACTGGAGGACGCCAATATCGCGTTGATTTCCGTGCCGGGCGAGTTTGCGGCGGCCGAGGCCCGCAAGGCGCTGCGCCGCGGTCTGCACGTCATGCTGTTCAGCGACAACGTCTCCGTGGCACAGGAGCGAGCGCTCAAGGAGGACGCGCGGACTCGCGGTTTGCTTCTCATGGGGCCCGACTGCGGCACGGCCCTCATCGGCGGCGTTCCGCTTGCCTTTTCGAACGTGGTCCCCGGAGGAAACATAGGCATCATTTCCGCGTCCGGCACGGGCCTGCAAGAGGTGTCCAGCCTTATTGCACGACACGGCGGGGGCATTTCGCACGGTATCGGCGTCGGCGGACGTGATCTGAATGAAGAGGTCGGCGGCATCACGACCCTGATGGCGTTACAGGCACTGGAAGAGGATCCCGCGACCGAGCACATCATCGTGATCTCAAAGCCGCCTGGGTCGGCGGTCGCAGCAATGGTTCTCGATCGGATCGGCGCGAGCACGAAGGAGTTCACGGTCTGTTTGGTCGGGCTCGATCGAATCGACGTACCAAAAAACGCAAAGGCCGTTCCCACATTGAAGGCCGCGGCCGACGCTGCGCTGGGCGGGCACGCGATCGGGACCGACTTCGACGCGGCTTCGCTGGCGCAGAAGATTTGCATGGAACGCAGAAGCGCCGCAGGACCATGGATCCGAGGGCTCTATTCCGGCGGCACGCTGTGTGCTGAGGCGCAGATTGTCATGCGCTCCGCCGGCCTGGACGTCGCATCCAACGCGCCGGTGCCGGGAGCGCGGACGCTCGCCGGCTCGCATGCAGACATGCACACCGCGATCGATCTCGGCGCCGACGAATACACCGTGGCGCGACCCCATCCGATGATCGACCCGTCGGTCCGCCACGATGAGCTCATGGCGGCGGCCGGCCACCCCGGAACTGCCGTCATCCTGCTCGATCTGGTCATTGGCTACGGTGCCCATGAAGATCCAGCGGGTGAGCTGGCATCCACGCTGGACGGCCTGGAGCTTCCGCTCCCGCCAATCGTGGCCTCCGTGTGCGGCACGAGGGGCGATCCCCAAGGGTACGAGTCCCAGGTGGCGAAGCTCCGGGCTGCCGGCATTCATGTTGCGCCGTCCAATGCGCAGGCTGCGGAGCTTGCGGTCGAGATCGCCCGTCACGCCTCACTCTAGCGCGAAGGGACGCACTAAGCCGGCGTGCTGATCCCGGTGCTGAGAATCAAACTGAGCGCCTGGTCTATGTGATCGTGCAGCATCCCGACGGCGCCGTCTGCATTCCGGTCGAGGGCGGCCTGCATGATGCGCTGATGCTCGAGCGAGGTCGGTTCGCCCGACAGGCTGTGCTTCACCGACATCCGCCGGTAGCGGTCAAATTGGTCGAAGAGCAGTTCCGCGAGGTGAACGAGCCACGGCGATCCGCACCCCTGTATCAGGGCGAGATGAAAGTTCCTGTGGCGCGCCTCCCACTCCTCTTCGTTTACCTCTTCCTTTGCATTTCGCCTCTCGAGCAGGGCGAGCTTGTGGCGGGCGGCGACCAGATTGGCCTCCCAGGCGTCATCGCCCTTACCGACAGCCATCCTCAGGGCGAGGCCTTCGATCTCCTTGCGGACCATCGCGATGTCGGTGATGTCCGCTTCCGAGGCAGGCGCGACCCGAAAGCCGCGCTGCCCTTCGGTCGTCACCAGCCCGCTCGCAACCAGCCGGGAGAGCGCCTCACGCAGGGGGCTGATGCCGACACCATAGGCTTCCTTGAGATCTTCGAAGCGCAGTCTCGATCCCGGCGTGAGCTTGCAGCTGAGAATGTCGACGCGCAGGCGCCCATACACTTCCGCCGCGGCTGTTCGGGCGCCTCCGTCCTCACCGGATTGCAGAGCCAGGGTGTTCATCGCCATTTGGTCCGGGTCATTGGCGGCAAGACGCCGCATCACACGGTGCGGGACGGTAAAGAATTTTCGAAAAAAAATCAATATGGCCAAGATATGTAGAATTTCCCAATGTACTTGAAATTTCGTTGACAGGTTTAAGCTTTGTATGATTTAAGAAAAATCGTTGGAAGAGCGCGGACTACATCGCCGGGACCCGCAATCGGGGTTCTCATTCAAGCTGGCTGCGGTTTCGGCGTCTGATTGAGAGCGCAGGACATGCAAAAGGCCGTCCGACTCGGACCCGCGGCCCAGAATTCCTGGACCATCAGCGAGGAGACGGTCGATCTCGTGCGTCCGGCGGCGCCGGCCCGGGCTGTCCATTTGGCCGCGGCACCTAAGGACGTGATCATCGACCTGAACAGATCCATCGTCGTGGTCGTCGATATGCAGAAGGACTTCTGCGACAGCGGTGGCTGGTTCGAGTCGCGCGGGAACGATGTATCGGGCGTTCGGACGTTGATCCCCCAGCTGAACACGTTCCTGAGTGCGCTGCGGGCGGCAGGCGTGACCGTGCTCTGGCTCAACTGGGGCGTTCGCGCCGACCTCGCCAGCCTGCCGCCGTCCGTCTTGCACGCCGGCAACCCGACGGGCCAGGGAGTGGGCTATGGCGACACGCTGCCGGACGGCCAGGGACCGGTCTTGGTCAGAGGCAGCCCCGGCGCGAAGGTGGTAGACGGGCTCGACGTCGAGCCCGAGGATCTCATGGTCCACAAGACCCGGTTCAGCGGGTTCACCGACAGCGAGCTGGACAGCGTCCTCCGCAATCGGGGAACAACCACGCTCTTGTTCACCGGGATCAATCTGGACCGCTGCGTGTTCGCGACGCTCACCGATGCCAGCTTTCTCGGCTATGACTGCCTTCTGGTCGAGGACGCCTGCGCGACGGTTTCACCGGAGTTCTGCACCGAGGCGGTGCTATATCTGGTGCGGAAGCTTTACGGTTTCACGACGACGACAGAGGGGATCAAAGGTGCTCTGGCGGCCCTGTGACGCCGTTCGGAAACACTAACGTGGTCGAGATGTGAATTAGCACCTGCTCATGTCCAGCACATCGGGCTCGCGAAGAAGTACGGGCCGGGCACTGAATCGACAAGGGAGGTATCGCGATGTTTCGTAAGACCGCTGTTCGACTGCTGTGTTTTGCGACTGTGATCTTGGCCCTCGCAGCGGGCTACGCCGGAACGGTCCAGGCGGCCGATCCGGTCAAGATCAAGTTCATTCTCAATTGGAAATGGCAAGGGCCGCAGGCCTGGTTCTTCATCGCCCAGGACAAGGGCTGGTTCAAGGAGGAAGGGCTCGACGTCCAGCTCGATCAGGGCTCGGGCTCGGCTGCGGCCGTGACCCGCGTCGCCAGCGGCGCCTATGACGCGGGCTTCGGCGACATCAATGCCATTACCCGCTTCAAGTCCGAGCACCCCGATCACAAGATGAAGGCGGTCTACATGATCTACAACGTGCCGCCCTTCGTGATCGTGTCGCTGAAGGAAAAGGGCATCAAGTCGCCGAAGGATCTGGAAGGAAAGGTGCTTGGCGCGTCGGCCAACGACGCGGCGTTCAAGCTGTTCCCCGGTTTTGTCGGGGCCACGGGCATCGACGATTCCAAGATCGAGTGGCAGCACATGAAGCCGAGCCTGCGTCAGCAGATGTTGGTGCGCGGCGACGTGGACGCGGTGGCCGGCTATTACATCACCGTAAAATTCGGTCTCAAGAACATGAACTTCGATCCCGAGAAAGCGAACTTCATGTTCTACAGCGACCACGGCATGGACCTTTACTCCAACGCCATTATCTTTTCCGGCGACATGATCGAAAAGCACCCCGATGCTGTGAAAGGCTTCCTGCGCGCGGTCAACAAGGCGTTTTTCTACGTCCTCGACAATCGGGACGAAGGCATCGACGCGGCCATGAAGCGCGAGCGGCTGCTGAAGCGCGATGTCGAAATGGGGCGCTTGGTCGAGACCATAGACTGGCTGATTGTGTCTCCCGAGATGAAGGAGATCGGCATGGGCGACGTGAAGGACGAGCGACTATCGCGCTCCATCAAGATCGTGTCCGACACCTTCGGCCTGAAGCGTACGCCGGACGCGAACGAGATCTTCGATCGCTCGTTCCTGCCGGCCAAGGCCGATCGCATGGCGAAGTAGCCGGGTACGACACGCCGACATGGACGCGGAGGCACAGTCGAACAGTCATCTGATCGACATCGACGATGTCAGCCTGAGGTACGGCGTGGGCGAGGGAAGCACCCTCGCCCTTGCCGGGACCAGCTTTCAGGTGAGCGAAGGGGAGTTCATTTCCCTCGTCGGTCCCAGCGGCTGCGGCAAGTCGACGATCGTCAAGCTGGTCTCGGGCCTGATGCCGGTGACGGGCGGGCGCCTGACCGTCGACGGACAGCCCGTCACCGGACCTCTCAGCATCGTCGGCATCGCCTTCCAGAACCCGGTCATGCTGCCGTGGCTCAGCACCCTCGACAACGTGTTGCTGCCCTTGAAGATCGTGCGCCCGCATCGCGACCATTTCCGCCAGCGCAAGGAGGAATTCCGGGACCGGGCCCGGGCGCTCCTGAAGGTCGTCGGCCTCGACGGGTTCGAGCAAAAGTTTCCGTGGCAGCTCTCGGGCGGCATGCGCCAGCGGGCGTCCCTGTGCCGCGCACTGATCCATGAGCCGCGGCTGCTTCTCCTGGACGAGCCCTTCGCCTCCCTCGACGCCTTCACCCGGGAGGAGCTGTGGGGCGTGCTGCAGGATCTGTGGCTGGAAAAGAAACCGACCATCATCATGATCACCCACGAACTGCGCGAAGCGGTCTATCTGTCCGACAAGGTCTACGTGATGAGCGCCCGTCCCGGTCGCATCCTGTATGAGCGCGACGTCAGGTTCGACCGGCCGCGCCCGCTCGAGATCACCTTCGACGACGCCTTCGTCGAGGTGGCGCAAGACCTGCGCCAGTACATCCAGCTGGGCCGCAACGAAACGTCGGCCGAGGCGGGCCCATGAGCACCGGACCCCTGGTCAAGACGAAGCCGGCCGAAAAGGCGGACGAGTTCGCGCCCCAGGAGGGGCTGTTCTCCGAACGCAACCTGCGCCGTGCCTCGCCCTATCTCTTCACGCTGTTCTTGTTCGTCGTTTGGGAGTTGGGCTGTCTGGCCTTTGACGTCGCGGAGTATGTCCTGCCCCGCCCGACCCAATTCTTCGAGATCCTCTTGACCCGTGCGCCGGACCTGTGGGGGCATTCGGTGCAGACGCTCTACACCACCGTTCTCGGCTTCGCTCTCGGCGTCGTTACCGGCGTCATCATCGGGATTGCGGTGGGCTCCTCGAAGCTCGTCTATGCCGCCGCTTACCCGCTGCTCGTCGGGTTCAACAGCATACCCAAGGTGGCGATCGTGCCGATTCTGGTGATCTGGTTCGGCATCGGGACGGTCCCGGCCGTCATCACGTCGCTGGTCATCAGCCTGTTTCCCGTGGTCGCCAACGTCGCGACGGGCCTCGCCACCACCCAGGCCGAGCTCGAGGACATCCTGCGGGCGCTCGGGGCGAGCAAGTGGGACACCCTGGTGCATGTCGGCCTGCCCAGCTCGCTGCCCTACTTTTTCGCGTCGCTCAAGATTTCGATCTCCCTCGCGTTCGTCGGAACCGTGGTTTCCGAGACCATCGCCGCCAACACCGGCATCGGCTCGATGATGATCGTGGCCAGCTCCAACTTCGACGTCCCGCTGGTGTTCGCCGGCCTGGTGATTCTGGCCGTCATGGGCGTAGCGCTGTACGCCGTCTTCGCCGTGCTCGAGCAGCGCATGACCTTCTGGGCGCAGACCCGGCCGGACGAGATGGGCTAAGCCGGCTCGCCGCGGCACGGCGACAGTGACGTTCGCAGCGCGGGCCCGGAGCCGATCGTCGGGCCCCGCGGAGAAGGCACCGCCATGACCTCTAGAGCACTTTCCGACCATATGGACACAATTCTGTTGCGGTTTGGGCGCGGCAGTCCGCCAGGCGCCGTCCGAAACGCGATGCCGGAGCATCGGGCAAGGGCGGCAACGCCGCGGCTGTCCGCCCAAACGCAACCCTCCTGTCCGCCGGGACATGCGGCCGGTGCCGCCGCTTCAACGGACCCCTAAAGGGCCGGGGCCTTTTTCGCCATGATGTCGTCAACCGCCTTGCCTGTATGACGGATACGCACTGCAGCGCTTTCCTGGTCATGGCGAAAAACGCCTCCGGCAGAATGGGTCCATATGGTCGGAAAATGCTCTAGCGAGCCGACGGAGCCGGCCTCCGGGCGCGGCCTCTCCGTGCCGCCCCGTCTCGCCGCCTATCTCCTGGTCGTATTGGCGGTCGCGCTCTACGCCAGCAATGTTGTCGTGAGCCGGGGCTTGCGGGTCGAGCTCCCGCCCTTCGGGCTCGCCTTCTGGCGGACCCTTGTGGCTGCGCTCCTGCTCCTTCCCGTGACCCTGCCATACATGCGCGACCATGTTGCGGACATCAGGCGGAGTTGGCGAACGCTCGTCGTGCTGGCCTTTCTGCTCGTCGTCGGAGGTCACGCGTTCATCTATCAGGCGGTGCAGCAGACGACGTCCGTCAACGCGGGCATCGTCAACGTCACGCAGCCGATCCTCGCGGTGGGCGCGGCCTGGCTGATCTTGGGCGAGACCCTTTCCCGATCCCAGATCGCCGGTCTCCTGCTGTCCGTTCTCGGAGTTATCTGCGTCGCGACCAGAGGCGAGCCGCAGATGCTCGCCACGCTCAGCTTCAATCACGGCGATCTCTGGATGTTCGCCGCAATGTGCAGCCTGGCGCTCTACGCGGTGTTGTTCAAATACTGGTCCTTGCGCCTGCCGCCGCTCCTGTCGCTGCAGCTCTTGCTTGCCATTGGCGCGCTGGAGCTCTTGCCCTTTCACCTGTACGAGGTCGCAGTGGGCAGAATCGTAGAGCCCGATTGGGCCGTTTTGGCGGCGGTCGGCTATCTCGCTTTGTTCGTATCCGTTTTCGCGGTGCTGTTCTGGAATCGCGGGATCGTTGTGATCGGGGCGGGCATGACCGCCATGTTTTTGGCCCTCCATCCGGTGTTCACGACGCTGCTCGGAACGACCTTTCTCGGCGAATCCGTCGAAGCCTTTCATGTCATCGCGTTCGCCATGATTTTCCTGGGCCTGATTCTGGTCGTGCGCGGCCGCCCCGATGTCGCGCCGCGCGGCCTCTGAAGACCAGAGCCATTTCTGTCTTGACGGCATCGGCCCCGGCCCCCAGAGGTCGAGGGCGGGATGAAGCTGGGGATCGATAAGCTCCTTGCGGACCGGACACCCCTTAAGCGAGTGAAGAAGGGCCAGGCGGAAGGGTCCCGAAATTGGGGGAGGGCCTTGTTCTATCGGCCGCTGTCTGCCGCTGAATGGGTCAGTGGCCCTCTTTATGGTAGGGCCGCGTCAGCGCCGCCGGCTGCACCGAGCGGCCGACGATGCTGACCAGCGCGATCACGGTCAGCACATAGGGAAGTATCGCCAGGAATTGGAACGGAATGTCGGCGGCCTGCGCCTGCAGGCGGAACTGCAACGCCTCGGCGGCGCCGAATAGGATCGAGGCGCCGAGCGCGCCGACCGGGTGCCATCGCGCGAAGATGACGACGGCGAGCGCGATGAAGCCGCGGCCCGCCGACATCTCCTCGACGAACATGCTGAGCTGACTGAGGGACAGGAACGCCCCGCCGATGCCGGCGAGCCCACCGCACGCCAAGACCGCAGCGTAGCGGACCTGCCGGACGGACACGCCGACCGAATCGGCCGCGAGGGGATGCTCGCCGACGGCACGGAGCTTGAGGCCCCAACTTGTGCGGAAGAGCATGAACCAGCACGCGACCACGAGCACGAGACCGAGGTACACGAGTGGGTTTTGCTGGAAGAGGATGGGGCCGAGCACCGGTATGGCGGCCAGCCCCGGGATGTGCCAGTCGGCGAGCGGCGGCGCGCTCGGAATGACGGTCGTCATGCCGAAAATCACCCGGTGACCGAAGCCCGTGACGCCGAAGGCGAGCAGGTTGGCCATGATGCCGCAGACGATCTGATCCGCAGCCAACGTGATCGTCAGGTAGGCGAAGAGTAGCGCGAGCGCCATGCCGGCGATCATGCCGCCCAGCACGCCGATCCAAGGACTCCCGGTGCCGTGCGAGGCTAGAAAACCCCCGAATGCTCCGATCAGCAGCATGCCTTCGATGCCAATGTTGAGGATGCCTGCGCGCTCGGCCAGGATCTCGCCCAGGGAGGCCAGCAGAATGGGCGTCGCGAGCCTGATGGCGGCTGCGATCAGGCCGATCCAGAACACCTCGCTCAACATGACATCCATGGCGCCCCTCTATTCGGGTCTGAAACGCCGCCAGATGCGCCTGAACATGTCGTGCTCGAGCGCGCTCCGAGCGAGCACGAACAGGACCACCAGCGCCTGGATGATGTAGACGAGCGTCACCGGTACGCCGATGACCCGCTGCATGGAATCGGCGCCCACATCGAGGGCGGCGAACAGGATCGCGGCGATCACCACGCCGACGGGGTGCAGCCAGCCGAGCAGCGCCACCACGATGGCGGTGAAGCCCATTCCACCCGAGATGTCTTCGAGCAAGAGCTGATGGACGCCGGCGACCTCGACCATGCCAGCGAGCCCGGCCAGCCCGCCGGCAACGCCCGAAACGACCAGCCACGTCCAGCCGACCGAGATTCCTGCATAGCGGGCGGCGGCCTCGTTGGCGCCGACGACCCGGGCGCGGAAGCCGAAGGTGGAGCGGATCATGACCCAATAGAGGGCGACGGTTGCGGCCATCGCGATGAAGATGCCGGCGTGCAGGCGGGTCGGCCTCAGGATCCGGGGCAGCTCGGCGGACTTGGCGATAGGGTCGGTCTGGGGAAGGAACTGATCCGCCTCGACGAGCGGTCCGGTGACAAAGTAGTTCACCACGAAGAAGGCGATGTAGTTGAACATGATCGTGGTGATGATCTCCGAAGCGCCAATTCGCGCCCGGAGAATGCCCGGGATGAGACCCCATACCGCGCCCCCCAAAAAACCGGCGCCGATAATCGCCGGCATGGCGACGTAAGCCGGCCATCCGTGCGCGTTAAGACCGACCCATACCGCCGCCAACGCGCCCATGAAGATCTGCCCCTCGGCGCCGATGTTCCAGTATCCCGACTTGAACGCGATCGCGATGCCGAGGCCGGCGAGCAACAGGGGCGTCGCCTTGACCAGGACTTCGACGATGCTGTTGAGCGACCCGAAGGCGCCATTGAAGAGCGCCACGTAGCCGACCACCGGATTGGCACCGGCGACGAGAATGAGAACGGCCCCGCACGCCAGCGCGGCGACCACGGCGACGGCCAACTGGCCGACGACGCGCGAGATCTGCGACACACGGGACGGCGTCACCATGGTTGCCGGCACGTCCGTCATATTGCGGCCCGCGCTGTGGCGTCGTCGTCTTGCCCGGCCATCATGAGACCGACGCGTTCCCGGCTCGCCGTCGCCGAATCGAGAACGCCGACGATGCGCCCCTCAAAGATCACGGCGATGCGATCGGACAACGCCATGATCTCGTCGAGCTCGGTCGATATCAGGAGGACGCCCGTGTTCCCCGCCCGCGCGGCGAGAAGCCGCTCGTGCACGAACTGCGCGGCGGCAATATCGAGCCCGCGCGTGGGTTGCACGGCGAGCATGATGTCCGGGTGCCGGGAAAACTCGCGGGCCAGGATTACCTTCTGTTGGTTGCCGCCCGACAGCGTGTTGGTCGCGGTGTCCCGTGACCCGGCTCGAATGGAGAACGCTTCAAGCTGGCGTTCGGCGTTTTCGGCGATGGCATCGCGGTCGAGCGTTCCCCATTGTGCGAACGGTGAATCGGCGTGGGTCTGTAGCACCAGGTTGTCGGCGACTGAGAGCTCCGGAACCAGTCCGGTGCCCAGCCGGTCCTGGGGTATGTGCCCCAGACCCGCGTCAAAGCACCGCCGTGGGGTGGCGCCGGTACAGTCGCGGCCATTGATGCGCACTTGACCCGCAGTCGGAGCACGCAGACCGGCGATCACTTCGGCGAGCTCGGATTGGCCGTTGCCGTCGACGCCGGCAATGCCGACGATCTCGCCGCGCCTGACGGCAAGCGAGATGCCGCGCAGCGCCGCGAGGCGCCGCGCGTTCAGGCATTCGATGCCCTCGATCTCGAGGACCGGGGCTCCAGGTGTGATCTCCTGTCGTTCGCCGCTCCGGGGAAGGTCTCGCCCCACCATCATCCGGGCCAATTGTTCCCGGGTCACGTTGTCCGCCCGCTCGACCCCGACCACCCGGCCGCCGCGCAGGACGGTCACCCGGTCGCACAGCGCCGTCACCTCGTGCAGCTTGTGGGTGATCAGGACGATGCTGTAGCCGGCCTCCCGCAATCCCTTGAGGACATCGAAGAACTGATCGACTTCCTGCGGGGTCAGAACCGCGGTCGGCTCGTCGAGGATGAGGGTGCGCGCCCCGCGAAACAGCGCCTTCAGGATCTCCACCCGCTGCTGGACGCCGACCGGCAGCTGCGACACCCGCGCATCGACGTCCACGGCAAGATTGTAGGAGCGGGCGGTGTCCATGACCCGCCGCCGGAAGTCGCCGAAGTCGAGCAGCGGCTCGTGCTTCGAACGCATCCCCAGGATGACGTTTTCGAGCACGGTCAAGGCCGGCACCAACATGAAGTGTTGGTGGACCATGCCGATACCGTGGGCGATGGCCTCCCGGGGTGAGTCGAACTGGACGATCTCGCCTTCGACCCTGATGGCCCCCGAATCCGGCCGATAGAGGCCGTAGAGGATGTTCATCAGGGTCGTCTTGCCGGCGCCGTTTTCGCCGAGGAGGGCGTGGATCTCCGCATCGGCGAGCGTGAAGTCGACGCCGTCGTTGGCCACGACGGGACCGAAATGCTTCGTGATGTCCTCAAGCGTAACGCGCGGCGGGGCGCTAGAGCACTTTCCGACCATATGGACTCAGTTCTGTTGCGGTTTGGGCGCGGCAGCCCGCCAGGCGCCGTCCGAAACGCGATGCAGCGCATCGGGTGAGGGCGGCAACGCCGCGGATGCCCGCCCAAACGCAACCCTGTCGGGCCGGGGCCTTTTTCGCCATGACGTCGTCAAACGCCTTGCCCGTATGACGGATACGCTCTGCGGCGTCTTCCTAGTCATGGCGAAAAATGCCTCCGGCAGAATGGGTCCATATGGTCGGAAAATGCTCTAGCTCCGGCCATACGGAACGTGCTCCTAGCCTTGGGCCGGACTAGCCCATGGTGCCTTCGGCGCTCTTCCGCCGCCGCCTCACGCGAGACACGAGGGTCGCACGCTAACTACGCTTCTTGCGGATTTCCTTGACGACGAACTTTCCGGATTTGATGTCCTTGCGAAGCGCTTCGAGCTTGGCCTTGACGTCGGCCGGCAGCTTGGCCGCCGCCCCATAGAATGGCGTGATGTCGACCACACCTTCCGCCATTCCGTAGCTCACCGCGCCGCCCTTGAAGGTCCCGTCCTTCACCGATTTGCCGACGTCCAGAAACATGACCGGGAAGTCGTAGAGCGATCCCGCGACCACGGTCTCGGGCGCGACGCTGTTCTGGTCGAGGACCGAACCGTACGCCAGCACGCCCTTTTCCTTCGCCGCCTCGATGATGCCGAGGCTGGTCACGGAAGCGTGGGCATAAACCACATCGGCCCCTTCGCCGATATGCGCCAATGCGATCTCCTTGCCCTTGACGGGATCCATCCAGGTTCCGGCATAGGCCACGTTGACCTTGATGCTGGGATCGACGGAGGCAACGCCGTCCCTGAAAGCCTCCATGATGCGGATGATCGTGCCGTAATGGAAGCCGGCGATGCCGCTGACCTTCTTGGTCTTGGTCAGGTGCGCCGCGAGCACGCCCAAGAGGTACGCGGGCTGATGCTCCTTGATGTCGATGATCAGAAGATTGTCCGGCGTCTCGGGCTTGGGCGCGCCTTTGTTGACGATGAACTTGGTGTTCGGAAAGTCGGGCGCGACCTTGAAGAAATGGGCCTGAAACTCGAAGCCGTGGCCGAACACGATGTCGTATCCCTTGCTCGCGAAATCCCGAGCCGTCGCCTCTTGGTCGGGCGCCTTTATGTTCTCGACCATCGTGGTCTCGAACCCGCCCTTCTTCATGCCCTCGATGCCGAGATAGCCGGCCTGCCCGAAGCCTGCGTCGTTGACGGTCTGACCGACCAGCAGTACTGCCCTCGGTTTTGACTCCGCGGCCGCAGGATCGACAGCGAGTCCTTGGAAAACGAAGGCAAGGGCGACGACCCAGAGTGCCCGCCACCACTTCAAACTGGTGTTCATGACTCCCCCTCCCTTTTGTTCGGAACGGTCCCCCGAAGGACCTGAATCCCTTGAGATGCGGGATTTTTTTTCAAACGATACGATAGTTTGAATATCGAAAAAGTCAATAAATTTCATAAATCTGAGGATGTTGCGTAATTTTATTATTATGGCGAAAATGCGACCGGCCCAAAAGTCACAACGCCGCGTGTGCCTCAATGGAGAAGGATCGAGAATGGAGCGGCGCTGGACCGGCTGGAGGCGTTTGCCTTGCTCAATGGCCCCGCCTTCTATGACGTGCCGCCGAACGACGCGCGGGTTCAGCGGCGCAAGACCGCCGCGCCGGCCACGAGTCTCCACGTCACCGTGGTCGAGGGCGATTCCATTCGCATATTTCGCGCGTTCGATGTTATGGACTGGCCTATAGCGGGCGAGACTGTCACGCGGTCCGTGCACAGGGCTGAGCCGAATTGAGAACCCGCAGCATAGGGGTCGGGCAGGCAGATGTTTCCAACCAGCTTTCTAGACAAGAAGCTCATCGCCGAACTCACCGCGAGGATGCTCCTCGAGGTCAATGCGGTCAATTTCCGGGCCACCGAGCCGTTCAAGTTCACCTCCGGCTGGGCGAGTCCGGTCTATATCGACTGTCGAAAGCTCATCTCGTTTCCGCGAATTCGCAGCACGTTGATGGACTTTGCCGCCTCGGTGATCCTGCGCGACATAGGCTTCGAGAAGTTCGATGCCGTCGCGGGGGGCGAAACCGCCGGCATCCCCTTTGCGGCCTGGATCGCTGACCGTCTCATGTTGCCGATGCAGTATGTGCGGAAGAAGCCCAAGGGCTTCGGTCGCGACGCGCAGATCGAAGGCGACTTGTTGGAAGGGTCACGAATCCTTCTGGTCGAGGACCTTTCGACGGACGGTCGCAGCAAAGTCATATTCTGCGAGGCGTTGCGGGGCGCCGGCGCGGTCGTCGATCATGCCTTCGCGCTCTTCGACTATGCGATCTATCCCAAGACGCAAGAGAACCTCGCCGCCGCCAGGATCGAGCTGCATTCCCTCGCCACCTGGTGGGATGTCCTGGCAGCCTGTCGCGAGCTCGAACACTTCGACCCCGACACGTTGGCGGAAGTGGAGCGCTTCTTGAACAATCCGGTCGATTGGTCGGCGGCACACGGCGGTGCCTCGGAATCTCCCAACGATCTCTGATCGGGCACCGCATGTTGGACAATCCGTTGGCACAAGCTGAAACGATGAGACTGGCGTCACAGTGGCCGGGTCGTTCTCGCGGAGCCGCTATCGGCTGGCGATAGAGGATTAAGGACGGCACCGTCTCATCCGTCTTGCTCCATGGCATCGCTGGCGAGTTCGCTGACCGTTTCGGGGAACGCTCCTGCCCGGCTCGATGGCCGCGGCCCGCAAGTCACGAGTTCGGAAACATGTCCGCGCCTTGGTGGCTGGAACCGAGGGGTTGGCCGGAGAAACGCTTCGTGCGACCAATGGCATCTTTCTCGATCACCTGCCGTTTGATGAATCACACTGGCCGGCTGATCGAAAATTGGCCAGGCTACGTACAAACGATATTCCCGGATGTGCCGAGGATCCCTTAGCCATGTTTTCAAGACTCGCCATGACACTCCTCGCTTTGTTGGTCGGAACGCCAGCACTCTCGGCCGAAAGCGCAAAATCCGCCCATGACTTCGCCTTCACCTCGATCGAGGGCGGATCGCTGCCCCTGTCGAGCTTCGAAGGCAAGGTGGTCTTGGTCGTCAATACCGCCTCGCGCTGCGGCTTCACGCCGCAATACAGCGATCTCCAGGCGGTATGGGAGCGGTACCGGGACCGCGGGCTGGTCGTGCTCGGCGTGCCGTCGAACGATTTCGGCGGCCAGGAGCCGGGGTCGGAAGCGGAGATCAAGCAGTTCTGCGAGGTCAACTTCGACGTCGATTTCCCCATGACCGCGAAGGTGCACGTCAAGGGCAAGGAAGCCCACCCGTTCTATCACTGGGCGGCTGTCGAACTCGGCCCCGTCGCCAAGCCGCGCTGGAACTTTCACAAATATCTCATCGGCCCCGACGGCCGGCTGGTCGACTGGTTCTCCACCCCGACCGCGCCCACATCGGCCAAGGTGACCCGCGCCATCGAAGCGCAGCTCGCCAAGGCGTCGGTTTCCGGCGGCTAGGCTGGAACGGCTCAGCGCGGGCACGCGGAAGCCGCGCACGGGGGAAAGACGCCCATGCTTGTGAAGGATCATTTGGACCAACCATGGCCCGACGCCGCGACCGTCGATCCCGCCGAGGTCGAACGCTTTACTGCGCTGGCCGAAGAGTGGTGGAAACCGGACGGCAAGTTCCGGGCCATGCACAAGTTCAACCCGGTCCGCCGTGACTACATCGTCGACCGGATCGCCGATCATTTCGGTCGAGACGTCTCAGCCGATGCCCCGTTCGCGGGCCTCGCGATCCTGGACGTGGGCTGTGGGGCGGGGCTGCTGTGTGAACCTTTGGCCGCGCATGACGCACATGTCATTGGGATCGATGCCACCGCCCGCAACGTCGAGATCGCCCGCTGGCACGCCGCCGAAAGTGGGCTGACCGTCGACTACCGCCACTGTCTCGCGGCGCACGTGTTGGAGCAGGGCGAGCGGTTCGATGTCGTGCTCAACACGGAGGTGGTCGAGCATGTCAGCGATCCGGAGCAGCTGATGAAGGAGTGCAGCGCGCTGGTCAAGCCGGGCGGGATCATGATCGTGGCCACGCTCAGCCGAACGTTGCGTGCGTTCCTGCTGGCCATCGTCGGTGCGGAATACGTTCTCAGGTGGCTGCCCAAGGGTACGCACGACTGGCGTCGTTTCCTGCGGCCAGACGAGATCAGCGCCATGGTCGGGCGGCACGGCCTCGAGACGAAGGACGTGACCGGCGTGTCGTTCAACCCGATCGCCGACCGCTGGCGCCTGTCCGGCGACACCGGCGTCAACTACATGCTGTTGGCCGCGAAGGGAGCGTGATGGCTCCCCGCGGGCGGCGCCAGGATATCAGGGCTATCGAACACGGCATTCTGGATCTGCTGCGGCGACGGTCTGTCGGCAAATCCATCTGTCCCTCCGAGGTCGCGCGGATGCTCGGTGGGCGTCAGTGGCGCGGACGCATGGACGCGGTGCGCGAGGCGGCGTGGCGGCTGGAGGCCGCGGGCCAGGTCCGGGTTCTGCAGCGGGGCCGACCGGTGGAGCGCACGCGCGTTCGGGGACCGATCCGCATCGCCCTCTCGGGCGCTCCGCAGCATATCAGCGCCGCGTCGCAAAGGTCCCGATCGTGACGCAAATTGTCTGGTTCAAGCGGGATCTGCGCATTGCCGATCACCTGCCGCTGACACGGGCGGCCGCGGCCGGCTCGGTCATACCGCTCTATGTCGTCGAGCCGCAGCTCTGGCGTCAGCCGGACAGGTCCGGGCGGCAATGGGCCTTCCTGTACGACTGCCTGCAAGAACTTCGCGAAGAGCTTGCCGCGCTCGGCATGCCGCTGGTGGTCCGCACGGGCTCGGTCCTCGATGTTCTTGCAGAGCTCCATCACAGGATCGGGATTGATGGGATCTGGTCGCATCAGGAGACCGGCAGCGCCTGGACCTACGAGAGAGACAAGGCGGTTGCGGGCTGGGTCCGCGCGCGTGGCGTGCCATGGACGGAGGTGCCGCAGCACGGGGTCATTCGCGGCCTGAAGACGCGCGACGGCTGGGCGCGCAAATGGGACGCCTTCATGCGGCGTCCGATCACGCCCGCGCCGGCCCAAATCCGAGGCGTGGCCGGCGTTGATCCCGGTACCATTCCCGATGCCGATGCGCTTCGTCTTCCCGATGATCCGTGTCCCGGCCGGCAGCCCGGAGGGCGATCCCAGGCGCGCGCCCTGTTGGCAAGTTTCCTGGAGCAGCGCGGGGCGGCCTATCACAAGGAGATGTCCAGCCCCCTGACCGCCGCCGAAAGCTGCTCGCGCCTCTCGGTCCATCTGGCGGCCGGCTCGCTCTCGATGCGCGAAGCGGCGCAAGCGGCTTGGCGTCGGCTGGACGAGGTCAGAGCGCTACCCAGGGCGGAAAGGGGCGGCTGGGGTGCGGCGCTCAATGCCTATATCGGTCGGCTGCACTGGCATTGTCATTTCATCCAAAAGCTCGAGGACGCGCCAGGGCACGAATTCCGCAACGTCCACAGCGGCTATAACGGGCTGCGCGAAGGCACCTTCGATGAGGCTCGCTTTGCGGCCTGGGCGACGGGTGGAACGGGCTTTCCCTTTGTCGACGCCTGCATGCGGTCACTGCAGGCCACGGGCTGGATCAACTTCCGCATGCGGGCCATGCTCACAGCCTTCGCCGCTTACCATCTCTGGCTCCACTGGCGGGAGACCGGCTTGCAGCTGGCGCGGCTGTTTACCGACTACGAGCCCGGCATTCACTGGAACCAGGTCCAGATGCAAAGCGGGACGACCGGCATCAACACCGTTCGAATCTACAACCCCGTCAAGCAATCCTACGACCAGGATCCGGAGGGCAGCTTCATCAAACGCTGGGTGCCTGAGCTTCGCGGCGTGCCGCAAGTCTTGATCCACGAGCCCTGGCGCCTGGGGCCCATGGAGCAGGATGCCGCGCGCTGCCGGCTCGGCGTCGACTACCCGGAAAGGATCGTCGACCACATGTCGGCGTCCCGGAGCGCCCGCGAACGGATCTACGCGATCCGGCGCACGGCGGCATTCCGCCAGGAGGCCGCGGCGATCCAGTCCCGTCACGGTAGCCGCAAGAGTGGACTGCCACAGCGCGGCGGACGTTCCCGGGCCCGCAAGCGCGTTGGCGACGGCGTTCAGCCGTCCCTCGATCTGTGATCCGCCGCCATGAGACGAAAAGGGCACCTTCCGACGAAAATCTGCAAGACCTGCGGTCGGCCCTTTGCCTGGCGCCGTAGATGGGCGGATTGCTGGCAAGAAGTGAAACACTGCTCGGACCGCTGCCGGCGGGCGCACAGGAGAAAGGGCGATGACCGTGTTCTTTAGACCGAAGCGTATCGAGCCCGGACCCGGCCAGGAATCGGTCTGGGACTATCCACGGCCGCCGCGCCTGGAACAGGTGAGCGAGAGGCTCAAGGTGGTGTTCGCCGGCGAAACCATCGCCGAGACCGGCGGTGGCTACCGGGTGCTGGAGACCAGCCACCCTCCCGTCTACTACCTTCCCCGGGCCGACGTCCGCCTTGATCTCTTGGTTGCGGCGCCGGGGCGCAGCTTCTGCGAGTTCAAGGGCGTGGCCCGGTACTGGACCATCGATGTCGGTGGCCGGCGGTCCGAGAACGCTGCCTGGAGCTACCCGGATCCCACCGACGGATTTCGCCCGATCAAGGATTTCCTGGCCTTCTATGCCTCCCGCGTCGACGACTGCTGGGTCGGGGACGAGCGGGTCGAGGCGCAGGCCGGCGACTTCTATGGCGGGTGGATCACATCGCGCATCGTGGGACCCTTCAAGGGTGCCGCGGGGACGCGGGGTTGGTAGTGGCTGCAGCCAAGGAGCGCGCAGTGATGCTGAGCCGTCGCTACCTGCACCTGGCCAGGCACGCCTGGTTGGCGGTTGCACTTCTGGTATGCGGCGCGCCGGTCCCTGCGATCGCGGACGACACGGCGCTTTGGACCGCGCTCCGCTCCGGGGGGCACGTGGCGCTGATGCGACATGCACTTGCGCCGGGTACCGGCGACCCGTCGGGGTTCGATCTCGCCGACTGCGGCACGCAAAGGAACCTCTCCGATACGGGACGGGCGCAGGCCGCGCGCATCGGCGCGCGCTTTCGCGCAAACGGCATTGCCGCGGCGCGCGTGCTGTCGAGCCAATGGTGCCGGTGCCGCGAGACCGCGACACTCCTGGACCTCGGCCCGGTCGAGGACCTGCCGACCATCAACTCCTTCTTCCAGAGCCCCGAGCGCCGGGATCCCCAGACGCGGGCGCTCAAGCAGTGGCTGGCCGAGCAGGACCTCGGCGGACCCGTCGTGCTGGTCACCCATCAGGTCAACATCACCGCCTTGACCGGCGTCTTCCCGGACTCCGGCGAGATCGTCATCGTCCACCGCTCCGAGATCGGCGAGCTCTCGGTCAAGGGCTCGATCGAGACGGACTAGGCCGCGGCTCTGGGAGCGTGCACGTTCGCGCCTCGCGCCAACCGCAAGATTGACCTAGCGTGAGCGATAGAAGCGAAGCTCGGCAACTGCGAGATCGGCGCGAAAGGCGCGTCCGATGGCGACCAGACCAATCCGCCGAAGCCGCGTGACATCCAGTTGCGCCTCAAGCCGGTAGGGCTCGAAGGTCTCGAAGGGAAGTTCGATGGTCTGCCAGTTTGCGCCGGCGACGAAGTGAGCCCGGTAGGACTGCCAGGGGCGGATCGCATCCGGCGTGCGGAGGTGGACCGAGTATCGCTCGCCGTTTCCGCGCACGACGAGGCGCAACCCGCTGTAGTCGGAGGCGTCCAGGGTCGTCCCTGACGGCGCCAGATCGAGGGCTGCTTGGATGAACCCGCCATTGTTCTCGAGGCGGACATCGCCGGTCAGGCGCAGGCAGGGACGGCCATCGATGACATCACGCCCGAGGGCGCCTTCAGAGATGCCCCCCATGACGCGGTCGCTGACCCCACGCCACCGCGTTCCCAGCCTCGACAACAGATCCGCACCGGCGAAATCGTCGATCAACATGCCGCCAGCTTGGGCCAGGACCCGGCTGGCGCGCAAGCCGATCGGGCTGAGCAGGAACAGGCTCAGGCAGGACTTGGCGACCGCTCGCCTCAAGAGATCGGGCGGCACCAAACGAGGGGTCGGTTCGTGCCTCATACCGGCCTCACTCCGCTCTCTCCGTTTCCGCTCCCGAGAGGGCACGCCCCGCGAGACGGAGATCTGGTGCCCAGTGGTCATCGTACATTGAACGCAATGTCGACGATACTTGACGTCCTGGGGCTGGTTGCCGTCTCGACCCTGTTTGGGTCGATGGCGTTCTTCTCGGCTGTCATGGCGCCGCTCATCTTCATCAAGTTGGAGGCGGCGACGGCCGGCCGCTTCGTGCGCAGCATCTTCCCCTGGTACTACCTGGTCATCGCCGGACTCTCCTTAGCCGCCGCGGCCTTCCTAGCGCTGGGCCGGCCGCTCGAGGCGGCGATCATGGGCCTCATCGCGCTCGGCGCCTTTGTGTCCCGCCAGATCCTGATGCCGCGGATCAACCGGCACCGGGACCGGGTGTTGGATGGTGATGCTTCGGCCGAGAGGGCCTTCACGCGCCTGCACCGGGCGTCGGTCTGGATCAACGGAGCCCAGTTGCTCGGCGCCCTGGTGGTGCTGGTGCTGATAGGCATGACATAGAGCTGAACAGGAGCCGGACGTGACGAAGCTCCCATTCCGCGCAAAGACGGCGACCGGCGACATTCTGGACGTCGAATTTCCGCTGCATCCGGAGACCGGTGATGCCGTCCGGGTCGGTCAGCTCGTGACCCTTCTCCTGGATGCGATCGACAAGGACATCGGGCTTGCCGGGGAGACGAGCAACGGCGATGTGCTCCAGGCGGTCGCCATGACCCTGGCCATTCGCGCCGGGATGATACACGGCGCGGGCTCGCTCACGGAGACGCTCTCGATCGACCTCTTGAGATCGGCGCTGGAGGCGGTGGCCGACGCGACGCGAACGGTCCCGCAGGCGGGGCACGCCTAGTCCGCCGGACTGTCGGCAGCACCGCGAGACGCGTTACGCGGCTGATGCGGCAGCGCCTGCCATTGCGCTTAGGATCGCCGGGATCTTCTGTCGGAACTGAAAGAACCCGCGGGTCGCATGCGGCCAGGAGAGCTGGTCCCAGCTGCGAAGAGCGGGAACCAGCGCGATCTCATGCACGGCCAATTCCTGTGTGAGAGCCTGCATGGCGTCGGCCGTCGGTCCGACGGGGACATAGGCGGTGACGACCTGGCGAACGCCTGCCGCTCTCGCCCAGTCGACGACCGATTCGATCGGGTCGGCGCCGTCAGCGGGCGCTATTGGGCGTTGGAAGCGGTCTTGAACCCGCGCGTGCGCATCGCTGAACGCTCCGTCCACGAAGGCCCGCACCGGCGGGGAGACGCGCAAAGGCGAACGCCGCTCCGTCGCCCTGAATACGGTGACGGATCGAATTCGACCGCCTGACGCGAGCAGGAAATCCGGATGGAGGTCCTCTTCGGTGAGCAGCAGGCCGGTCGGGAGCTCCGGGTTCCAGGAGGTTGGCTCCGGTGGCGCGATCGCTTTGGGTGGGGGAGGTCCATCGACGGGCCGGGCGGCGGCCGAGAGGCGACCACTTGGCGCGAACCGCCCCTCGGTGTACTTGGCGATGTTTCCGGGCCCGGCGAGATAGGTCTTGCCCCTGGTCTGCAGGCCGGCCACCCAGCGCCAGGACAAGGTGTTCGAGGCCGGGTCGCCGTCGAGAAGATGGCGCAGGAAGTAGTCGGCGCCGAGCTCCCAAGGAAGCTTTAGGGTGAAGATCCAGATGCTGGCGAACCACATCCGCGCGTGATTGTGGAGATAGCCGGTTTCGATGAGCTCATGCGCCCAGGCATCGAAGCACTCAATCCCGGTCTCGCCGGCTGTGGCCGCCTGCCAATGGTCGCGCAGGCCGGCATCGCGATCCAACTCGTCGATGAGCTGCCCGACGCGTTCTCGGTAGTCCCGCCACACAGTGGGACGAAGCTCCAACCAGCCCTTCCAATAGGTTCGCCAAAAGACCTCTTGGATGAACTTGTCCGCCGAAGACAAGCTGTGCCGGCGAAGGACGGCCGAAACGACCTCTTCCTCCAGGATCAAGCGGTGCCTGATCCAAGGGGACAGGTTTGAGACGTGCTCATGTTGTCTCGGACCAAGATCATAGTTGCGGAGCTTGGCATAGGCTCTGCCGGCGCGTGGCAGAAATCTGTCCAGCCGGCGGAGCGCTTCCTGGCGGGTTGGAGGCCAGGTTCCCATCCGTCCCCGAGTTCGCTTGATGGCGTCGCGTGCCGGGCCGCCCTACGGCGCACCCCACAGGTCGTCGTAGAGCACGGTTCCGTCGCGCGGGTCTCGCATTTGGTCGCGGTGGCTGAGGGCGCGAATCCTGGCGCGTCGGAAGATATCGCCCGTGAAGAAAATCGCGATCAGGATGACCGCGTGGCCAGCCACTGTTGGGCCAAAGACGGCGAAGGAGCCAATCCAGAGGGTGAATGCGGTCGACCAAAGATAGGAGAGGATGAGCATGTACTGAAAACGCACTTCCTTCGGGAGGGCGCGAAGCGGGTTCCGCTCGGGATCCATGACGAGGCCGTAGAAAGGGTTGATCATGATCGCTCCTCCGCACAATCTTTACAGCAGAATCTACGGTTGGCTCCGCAGGCCAGATCACTCACCTCGTGCAGCGGACGCCGGGTGACAGCGCGACCTCGATCGGGATAACCGAGGGGGGTGCCGTTGACTCGAACCACGGACTCCCCAAGCTGGCGCGTGAACGCGCGCTACAGCGCTACGGCGCCCAATTGCCGTCGAGCGCTTGGTCGAGGTCGGCGATCAGGTCGTCGGCGTGTTCGATGCCGACCGAAAGCCGCAAGAGATCGTCGGGCAACGTGAAGCCGGTTCCCTGCCCGCGCGTCTGGATCGGCGAAGACGCCCGGTGCTCGATCAGGCTCTCCACGCCGCCGAGCGAGGCCGCCCGCGTAAACAGCTTGACGCGCGCGACCGTGCCTATGGCCGCCGCCCGTCCGCCCTTGACCGAGGCCGACAGCATGCCGCCGCATCCCGCGGGCATCTGGCGCCGGGCGATCTGCCATCCTTCGTTGGAGCCGAGGCCGGGATAGTAGACCCGCGCCACCCGGGGGTGGCCTTCCAGGAATTCCGATACGGCCTGGGCGTTGCGCGAATGCACCCGCATGCGGTGGGGCAGCGTGCGCAGGCCGCGGTGCACCATCCAGCAGTCGAAGGGCGACGGCGTGAGCCCGACGTTGATCTGGAAGGCGCGGGCGCGCTCATAAAGCGCGCCCTTTTCGCGGAACACCGCCAGACCGTTCACCACGTCGGAGTGCCCGGCGATGTATTTGGTCGCGGCGTAGACGGCCACGTCGGCGCCGTGGTCGAGCGGGCGCTGTAGCACGAAGGTCGCAAAGGTCGAATCGACCGCAACGCGGACGCCCTTGGGCCGCGCGAGCGCGACCACCCCGGCGATATCGGTCACGCGTATCAGCGGGTTCGAGGGGGTGTCGATCCAGATCATACGGGTTTGCGGGCTGATCGCGGCCGCGACCTCGTCCAGCCTGGTGACGTCGACCACATCGACGGCGATGCCCCATTGCCGAAGCTGGTCGTTGAGCAGCCGCGCCGTCCCCTGAAACAGGTCGTAGGAGACGATCACCCGCTCCCCGGGCTTGAGCGCGCTGAGGACGGCGGCGATTGCCGCCATGCCGGACGAGGTGGCAATCGCGGCCGCACCGCCTTCGAGCTGGGTGATCGCGTCCTCGAGCCAGGCCCGGTTCGGATTGTCGAAGGTCGAGTAGCTGTAGCCGCGGGGATAGCTCCCGTCCGGATCGCGCTCGAAGGTCGTGCTCAGGTGAATCGGGGGCGCGACCGCGCCGGTGCCGGGGTCGATCACCCGACCGGCGTGAACGGCGGCGGTCTCGGGATGGTAACGCTCGGCCATGAGGTGCCTCGCGAATGCTTGATATCTTGCAGAGAATCTATAGCATGTGTGATTAAATCTCTCATCTGAAGAATCTTGTGCATATAATGTGAGTAAAATTCACAACGGCAAGTCAGCCGGCCAAAAGGATCTTCGGCTCCCGCCTCTGACCATGCTGCGCGCGTTCGAAGCCACGGCGCGCCACGGCAGCATGTCCCGGGCCGCCATCGAGCTGAACGTCACCCATGGCGCGGTCAGTCGCCAGGTCGTGGCATTGGAGCGGTTTCTCGAGGTGCAGCTGTTCCGGCGCCGGTCGCGGGGCGTTGAGTTGACCGAGCAAGGAGTGCGGCTCTTCCACGGCGTTTCCGCCGGCTTCGATCGCATTCGCATCACGCTCGCGGATCTGCGCAACGATCGCCGCCAGCGCCCTGTGACGGTGACGACCCTGCCGACCTTTGCGAGCCGCTGGCTGTTGCCGAAGCTCGCCGCGTTCCACGGCCAACGCCCGGACATCGTGGTCAACCTGCGCACCGGGACCGATCTCGACGATCTGGCCGATCCCGGGGTCGACTTCGCGATTCGCTATGGCACGGGCGCCTGGCCCAACACAACGGCCGACCTGCTGCTGTCGGCGAACGCCTACCCGGTGTGCAGTCCCGCGTTCCTGGAGACCCACGGCCCGATCGAGCGCCCGGGGGACCTGCTCGACTGCCCTCTCATCCACAACGTCACGCGACAGTGGTGGATCGACTGGTTTGTTGCGGCGGGGCTCGAACTGACAGCCCTCACAGGCGGCATCGTCGTCGACGAGTACGGTCTGGCGATCCAGTTCGCGCTCGACGGCTACGGCGTGGTGCTCGCGCGCGACCCGCTGCTCGACCGGGAGCTCGACTCGGGCGCGCTCGTGCGGCTGTTCGACATCAAGGTTACGCCGCACTTCGCCTATTACCTGACGCGCGACGTTGCCAAAGTCCTACACCCTGAGGCCGATCTGCTGATGCGCTGGCTGCTGTCGCAGGCCGACGCTCCGCCGCCCGACAGCGCCGGCCGAGCGGGCCGGTCGCACGCCGCTCTTGCTGGCCGCACGAGAACCCACTAGCCTCGCGTGTAATCGACGCACGGACCAAGATCGCGTCGACCAGACAAGAACATCCAAATGGGAGGAGTTGTCATGGGGACACGCACGACCATGCTTGCGTCTGCCGTCGCGCTTGCGGCCGCGCTGGCGGCATCGACGGCGCTTGCCGCCGACATCAAGCTGCCGCGCCAGCTCGCCTGGACCGCCTACGGCACCGGCTCGGCCGGCTACAACCAGTCGGTCGCCATCGGCAGCGCCTTGAAGAACAAGCTCGGCGTCGATCTGCGCGTGCTGCCGGGCAAGAACGACGTCTCCCGGACCGAGCCGCTGCGCCAGCGCAAGGTGCAGTTCTCGGCCACCGGCGTCGGCGCGAGCTTCATGGCCCAGGAGGGCGCCTTCGAGTTCGGCAAGAAGAAATGGGGCCCGCAGCGGGTGCGCATGCTGATGGCGAACAACGGCAGCATCAATCTCGCCGTCGCCGTGGCCGGCGACATCGGCGTCAAGGAGTACAAGGATCTCAAGGGCAAGCGCGTCGCCTGGGTCAAGGGTGCCCCGGCGCTCAACGTCAACACCACCGCCTATCTCGCCTTCGGCGGCCTCACTTGGGACGACGTCGAGAAGGTCGAGTTCGGCGGCTTCAGCGCGTCCTGGAAGGGCATGGTCAACGGCCAGGTGGATGCGGCCTTCGCGTCGACCAATTCGGGCAAGGCCTATGAACTCCAGGCTTCGCCCCGCGGCATCGTCTGGCCGCCGCTGCCGGTCTCCGACACCGCGGGCTGGGACCGGCTCAAGAAAGTCGCTCCGTTCTTCCAGCCCAACGACGCCACCGTGGGCGCTGGGATCTCCAAGGACAAGCCGTCGTCGGGCGGCGCCTACCCCTATCCCATCCTGATCGCGTACGAGGATCAGAAGGAGGATCTGGTCTACAACATGACCAAGGCGATGTACGAGCTGTTCCCCCACTACGACGGCAAGGCGCCAGGCATCGGCGGCTGGTCGTTGAAGCGGCAGAACTTCAAATGGGTGGTGCCGTTCCACCCAGGCGCGATCCGCTACTACAAGGAGATCGGCGTCTGGACCGGGGAGATGCAGACCCACAATGACGAACTGTTGCGCCGCCAGGACGTGCTGAGCGAGGCCTGGAAGGTGTTCGTGCCCAGGGGGGAATCAGACGACCGCTGGCTCGACAAATGGGGCGAGGCGCGCCGGGCGGCGCTCATCGCCGCGGGCTTCACCCCGGTATTCTGATCGTACACTCATGCGGCGGCTTCGGCCGCCGCAGTCTTTCGTCCCGGCGATTGAGGGTCAGGTGCCGCAAGACACGCAGACCGTGGCCGAGACTGCGCGCACACGCCTGTTGCCGGGCCCGTTGCGCACGGTATTCATCGTGCTGACCCTCGCCGCCACCGTCCTGTCGATCAACCAGCTCTTCAATCTACAGCTCTTCGGTCTCGTCGTGATCGAGGCCCGCTATCTGTTCCTGCTCGCCGGCATATTCCTTTGCCTGACCTACCTTGTGTTCCCGGCGCGGGCTCGCGACGCGGGTCGGACACCCTGGTACGACCTGGTGCTGGCGGTCGCCTCCATGGCCGTCAGCCTGTACTTCGCCTGGACCGCGGATGTCAGCCTGGAAGAGGGCTGGGAATACGCCCCGCCCGAGGACGCCCGCTGGCTCTCGCTGATCTTCTGGCTCTTGATCCTGGAAGGAACCCGGCGGGCGGGAGGGCTGCTGATCTTCCTGGTGGTGGTGTTCTTCTCGCTCTATCCGACCTTCGCCGACCAGATGCCGGGGCCGATTTCGGGCTTCGCGCAGCCCTTCTGGGACACCATCCCCTACCACATCATCTCCTCCGAGAGCTCGTTCGGCATCCCGATGCGCGCCTTCGGCAATCTGGTGATCGGGTTCATCCTCTTCGGCGCGGCCTTGCAGCACACCGGCGGCGGCGCCTTCTTCAACGATCTGGCGTTGGCGCTGGTCGGCCGCTTCCGCGGCGGTGCGGCCAAGGTCGCGATCTTCGCCAGCGGTTTCATGGGCTCCATGTCCGGCAGCGTGATCTCGAATGTGCTGACCACCGGGGCCGTCTCGATTCCGGCCATGAAGCGCACCGGCTTCCCGGGCCGCTACGCCGCCGGGACCGAGGCCTGCGCGTCGACCGGCGGCGTCCTGATGCCGCCGATCATGGGCACCACCGCCTTCGTCATGGCGTCCTTTCTGGGCCGCCCCTATGTGGAGATCGCGATCGCCGCGGCGGTGCCCTCGATCCTCTACTATTTCGGCCTGTTCGTGCAGATCGACGCCTACGCCGCGCGGAACGGCCTGAAAGGCATGACGCGCCAGCAGCTCCCCTCGATCCGCGAGACGCTCAAGGACGGCTGGTTCTATCTCTTCGTCTTCGGCCTCTTGATCGTCTTGATGCTGGTGCTGCGGCGCGAGACCTGGGCGCCCTTCTACGCCACCGGGCTGTTGCTGCTGATCAACCAGCTTTCGCCCCGGCACCGGCTCACGCTGGCGGGCTTTGCCGGCCTGATCTTCGCGATCGGCCGGTCGCTCGCCGAGCTGGTGGCCGTGCTGCTCGGCATAGGCCTGATCGTCGGTGCGTTCTCGGCCACGGGGCTCGCCGGCACGCTGGTCAACGACCTCATCTTCCTGGCCGGCGGCTCGGTGTTCATGCTGCTGCTCATGGGCGCGCTCACCGCCTTCATCTTCGGCATGGGCATGACCGTGACCGCCTGCTACATCTTCCTGGCGGTGGTGCTGGCGCCGGCACTGACCCAAGCCGGGCTCAACGAGCTCGCCGTGCACCTGTTCATCCTCTATTGGGGCATGGTCTCCTACATCACGCCGCCGGTGGCGCTGGGCGCCTTCGCCGCCGCCACGCTCGCGGGCGCCCGGGCGATCCCGGTGGGCCTCGAGGCCATGCGGCTGGGCAGTATCATCTATCTGGTGCCCTTCTTTTTCGTCCTGAACCCGGCGCTGATCGGTGAGGGCGCGACCCTCGACGTGGTGCTGACCTTCGGCACGGCGATCATCGGCGTCTGGCTCATCGGCAGCGGCTTCCAGGGCCATGTGGCGGGCTTCGGCCCGCTCGGCGCCGGGGCGGTCGGGATCGTCCTGCGCGCGGTCATCGTGTTGGCCGGGCTCTGCTTCGCGGTGCCCGGCGGGGTCGTCGCCGGGCTCGGCCATTTTGCCATGGCGGGCTTAGGGCTCGTGTTCGCCGCGCCGGTTCTGCTGTTCGCCCGGTCCCGGCGGCAGGCAGCCGAGGCCGCCTAAACCATCTCCTTGAGCTTGGCCTTGAGCAGCTTGCCGGTCGAGGTCGCGGGCAGCTCGGCCTTCACGATGTACTCGGACGGGCGCTTGTAGGGCGCGAGTTCGGCCTCGACATAGGCGCGCAGCGCGTCCCCGTCGATCTCGCGGCCGGGCACGGGCTGGACGAAGGCGACGACCTCCTCGTTGCCCTCGACTGGACGTCCCACGACCGCGGCGAGCGCCACGTCCGGGTGGCTCGCCAGGACCGCTTCCACCTCGGGCGGATAGACGTTGAAGCCCGAGCGGATGATCAGCTCTTTCAAGCGCCCGACGACGTAGAGCTCGCCCTCGGGCGAGAGCCGGCCCAGATCGCCGGTCTTGAGCCAGCCCTCCGGCGTGAGCACCTCGGCGGTCTGCTTGGGGTCGCGGTAGTAGCCTCTCATCACCAGCCGGCCGCGAGCCCAGATCTCGCCGACCTCGCCCTGCGGCAGGGCCGCGCCCTTCGGCCCGGCGATGCGCACCTCGACGTCCGGGAGCGGTGGGCCGCAGCTGTCGTCGCCGGAGGGCCGGTCGATTTCGGTGGTGGAGATGGTCGGCGAGGTCTCGGTCTGGCCGTAGCCGTTGTGCAGCGGCCGGTGCCACATGGCCTCGACCCGCCGCTTGAGATCCACGTCCAGAGGCGCGCCGCCGGCGGAGATGTAGCGCAGCGCCGGCGCCGGCAGCGTCGCGCCCGTGGCGTCCACGAAGGCCATCAGCCGGGCGTAGATCTGCGGCACGCCCTGGAAGATGGTGATCCCGTCCTCGGCCAGCGCCCGGGCGACCTCCTCGGGCACGAAGCGGGGCACCAGGTCGAGGCGGGCGCCCTGATAGAGGCTGCCGAGCATCACCGAGCTCAAACCGAACACATGGCTCATGGGCAGCACCGCATAGACCCGGTCCGCCCGGGTGATGCCGCGGGTCTCGGAGCTGCGGCTCGCGAGGAACATCAGGTTGTCGTGGGTCAGCATCACGCCCTTGGGCGCGCCGGTCGTACCCGAGGTATAGATCAGCGCCCCCACCTGGTCGGCGGGATCGTCCGAGACCGGCTCCGGGTCGCCGCCGCCGCCCGAGGCCATGAGTGCGCCCAGCGGCTCAAGCGCCGGCTCCGGCGTTGCACCGTGCCGTGCCGCATGGGCCTCGGCATCCGGCGAGACGCCCGCGCAGTAGACCAGCGCCCCGGGCTTGCAGTGGTCGCGGATGGTGTCCACCTCCCGGGCCGAGAGGCGGGCGTTCAGGGGCACCGCCCAGGCCTTGAGCCGAACGGTGGCGAACAGGCTGATTGCGGCGGCCAGGCTGTTCTCCAACAGGATCATCACCCGGTCGCCGGGCCGCACCCCGTGGCGCGCCAGCAAATCCGCGACCCGATCCACCTCCGCCCTGAGCTGGGCAAAGCTGCGCGTGCCCAGCGGATCCGCGGCCGCGATCCCGTCCGGCGTTTCCGCGGCCCAATGATCCAGGGGCTCGGTGATCCAGCGGAAGCGGTCGCGGGGCAGCGGTTCCGCCGGATCGCACGTCGCTGCGGGAGTCGGCTCCCGGCCGGGTGTCACGCTTGCGCCTCCTTGAGCATCTCCCGCGCGATGATCAGCTGCTGGATCTGCGAGGTGCCCTCATAGATCCGGAACAGACGCACGTCGCGATAAAACCGTTCCACGCTGTACTCTGCGATGTAGCCCGCGCCGCCGTGGATTTGCACCGCCCGGTCGGCCACCCGGCCGACCATCTCGGAGGCGAAGTACTTGCTCATGGCGGCGCGCTTGACCACCGGCTCGCCCGCGTCCTTGCGCCGGGCGGCGTCGCGGACCAGCGCTTCGGCCGCGGCGCACTCGGTCTCGCTGTCGGCCAGCATCGCCTGGATCAGCTGGAAGTCCGCGATGGGGCGGCCGAACTGCTTGCGCTCCATGGCGTAGGCGAGCGCGTCGTCGATCAGCCGGCGGGCCACGCCGACGCAGACCGCGGCGATGTGCAGCCGGCCCCGGTCCAAGACCTTCATCGCGGTCTTGAAGCCCTGGCCTTCGACGCCGCCGATCAGCGCGTCGCCCGGCACCGGACAGTCCTCGAAGATCACGTCGCAGACATGGGCGCCCTTCTGGCCCATCTTCTTCTCCGCCTTGCCCAGCCGGATGCCTGGCGAGTCCGCGTCGACGACGAAGGCCGAGATGCCGCCCGCGCCGGGCGTGTCCGGGTCGGTCCGCGCCATCACCGTGAACAGGTTGGCGCGCGGCGCGTTGGTGATGTAGCGCTTGGTGCCGTTCAGCACATAGCCGTTGCCGCTGGGCAGCGCGGTGGTCCTGAGCGCCGCCGCGTCCGAGCCCGAATCCGGCTCGGTCAGGCAGAAGCAGCCGATGATGTCGCCCGACGCCATGCCGGGCAGATAGCGCCGTTTCTGCTCTTCGGTGCCGTCGATGACGATGCCCTGGCTGCCGATCCCCACATTGGTGCCGAACACGGAGCGGAAGGCGGGCGATGTGCGGCCCAGCACAATGGCGACGTCTGCTTCTTCGCTGACGGTCAAGCCGAGCCCGCCATAGTCCTCCGGGATGGTCAGGCCGAACAGGCCCAGCTCCTTCATGTCCTTGACGATGTCCTCGGGCACGGCGTCGTCCGCGTCGACCTGGGCTTCGGCAGGCTTCAGCCGCTCGTCCACGAAACGGCCGACCGTGTCCAAAAGCTGCCCGAAAACGTCTGCGTCCAGCGCCATCATTTCCTCCCCGCGATGTTGAAGCTGAGTATAGAAGCCCTACGTCGCGCGGCAACGTGCGGGAGCCCTTGCGGCCGCGTCCACTAACGCCGCAGGGCGTCCGACTATGCCGAATCGGCAAAGCAGATATCTCAACAATTTCAGGCGAGAAACCTGACTGCGTACAGTAAGGTACTGCGAGGGGGGAGGACTTCCCCACGGTCGAAGACGAAGTCATGCAGCGTCTCATCGTCGCGAACCGCATATCAAATGCGGGCCGGCGCGGAGAAGCAGTGAGCGCCGTGGCCGGGGTTTCCCCGCGACGATCGCCAAAGCGAGTGAAGGAGGAAAGGCAATGGACAAGAAGTCGTTGACCCGGAGGCTTGGACGGCCCGTTCTGGGGACGGTTGCGGCCCTCGCGATGACCGCGGGCATGCTGGGCACAGGCCCCGCCAAGGCGGCCGAGAGCTTCAAGATCGGCGTCGTCACGTTCCTGTCGGGCGGTGCGGCCGAGAGCTTCGGCGTGCCGGCCTGGAACGGCGGCAAACTGTTGATCGAGGCGCTCAACCGGGGCGGTGAGGTGCCGGCGCCCTACGACAAGAAGGGCTTCGGCGGCATGACCATCGAGTATGTGCTGGTCGACGAAGCCGGCGGCGCCACCAAGCAGGTCCAGGAGTTCCGCAATCTGGTCCAGCGCGAGAAGGTGGACGCGGTGCTGGGATATGTCAGCTCGGGCGACTGCCTGGCCGTTCCGCCGGTGGCGGACGAGCTCAAGGCGTTCTTGATCTTGTACGACTGTGGCACGCCACGCGTCTTCGAGGAAGCCTCCTACACCTATGTCTTCCGGACGGCGGCCCATGCGGCAATGGATAACATCTCGCTGGCCCGCTACATGAAATCCAAGGGCATCGAGGCCAAATACTTCGCCGGCATCAATCAGGACTACGCCTGGGGCCAGGATTCCTGGGCCGACTTCGTGGCGTCGATGAGCGTCATCCAGCCGGGCGCCAAGGTCAAGACGGCCTTGTTCCCGAAGATCTTCGCCGGGCAGTACGGAACCGAGATTTCCGCGCTCATGCGCGAGAAGCCCGACCTGGTGCATTCCAGCCTGTGGGGCGGCGATCTGCAGGCCTTCGTCTTGCAGGCTGGCGCGCGCGGCTTGTTCAAGCGCGCTCAGGTGGCGTTTTCGGCCGGCGACCATGTGATTCCGCAGCTCGGCAACAAAATGCCGGACGGCATCATTCTCGGCGCCCGGGGCGTGAACGGCCTTGCCGCCAAAGCCAGGCCCAATGCCCTGACCACGTGGTTCTGGGATGCCTATACCAAGGAATACAAGGTCTTCCCGGTCCAGGCCCCGTTCCGCATGGTACAGGGGCTCCTGGGCCTCAAGACCGCGGTCGAGAAGGCCATGGTCGCGAATGGCGGCAAGAAGCCCAACGCCGAGGAACTCGCCGCGGCGATGAAGGGCCTCGAATGGGACGCGCCCTCCGGCCGTATCCAGATGACGCTGGGCGGCGGCCATCAGGCGATCCAGCCCAATGCGATCGGCCGGACCAAATGGGATACGGCCAAGGGCGAGATGACCCTGATCGACGTCGAGTACTATGCGGCCGAATGCGTGAACCCGCCGGACGGCACCAAGGCGGTCGACTGGATCAAGGCAGGCTTCCCGGGCGCCAAGTGCAAGTGACGCGCACATCGGCTTGATCGTCATTCAGGGGTGACCACCTCCGCCACAGGCCGGCGGGGGTGGCCTGCCCATTCCCTGGTCGCGAGCTGACGAGACCGCGATGGAGCTATTCGCAGTCATCCTGGTCGACGGCCTCATCTACGGCGCATGGCTCTTCATCGTGTCGGTGGGGCTGACGCTGGTCTTCGGCGTTCTCAATATCCTGAACTTGGCCCACGGCAGCCTTTATGCCGTCGGCGCCTATACGACCGCGAGCGCAGTGGGCGCTTACTTCGCTTTCGGCGGCGACGGGTTTCCGATCGGCAGTTACGCGGTCATGATCATCGCCGCGGTTCTGGTGGCAATCGTCATCGGCCCGCTGCTCGAGCGCGGCCTGCTGCGGCACTTCTATGGCCGAGACGAGGTCCTGGCGGTGCTGGTGACCTATGGCGTCTTTCTGATTCTGGAAGACGTCATGAAGCTCATCTGGGGCGTCGACCCTTATTTCGTCTACCAGCCCTATGACCTGTTGGGGAGCGTCGAGGTCGGGCCCTTGTACTATGTCTCCTACGATTTTCTCGTCATCGCCGTCGCGATCATCGTCGGCCTTCTGGTGTGGTTCGTGATCAATCGCACGCGCCAGGGCAAGGTGGTTCTGGCGGTCATCCACGATCGCGAGATGAGCCAGGCGATGGGCGTGAACGTCGACCGCGTTTTCATGGCCGCCTTCGCCGCGGGCGTCTTTCTCGCTGCCCTGGGCGGCGCCCTGACGGCGCCGATGATCTCGGTCTCGCCGGGCATCAGCGTCAACGTCATCATACTCGCCTTCGCCGTGGTCATCATCGGCGGCCTCGGCAGCATCGAGGGCGCGGCGATCGGCGCGGTCGTCGTCGGCGTCGCGCGCGCGGCCTCGGTCCACCTGCTGCCGGAGGCGGAGCTGTTCATCATCTATCTCGTGATGGCCGCCGTGCTGGTGTTCCGGCCCGAGGGATTGTTCCAGAAGACCCAGGCGAGGAAGATATGACCCTGCTTCGCTCGGTGCCGGCGGCCAGCGCCCTCGCCTTCGCGGCGCTCGTCTTGGCCGGGTTCGTGCTGCCCGATTGGGCGATGTTCCTGGTCACCATGGCCTTCGCCAAGGGGCTCGTGGCGCTCGGCATCGTCGGCCTGATGCGGGGCGGGTTGGTGTCCTTCGGGCAGGGGCTGTATTTCTGCATCGGCGCCTACGTCTCGGGTCTCATGGCCAACTGGACGGGCATCACCGACATCTTTCTGCTCAGCCTGCTGGGCGTGTTGGCGGCCGGCGCGATCGGCACGATCTTTGGGCCGCTGTTGGCGAACTACCGCGGTATCTTCTTCGCCATGCTGTCGCTCTCGCTCTCCATGATCCTCTATGGCGCGCTCTCGAAGATGACCACGCTGGGCGGCACCGACGGGCTCAACGTCGCGGCGCCGACCTTCCTGGGCTACGCCCCCGAAGGGCGTCCGCTGGGACTCGCGCTCTATCTCTACACCAGCGCCATCGTTGTCCTGGTTGGCGGTCTCATGCGCGGCCTGTTCAATTCGCAGCGGGGGCTGATCGCGCTCGCCATCCGAGACAACGAGCTGCGCATCGAATACTTGGGCGCCTCGGTGCGCACGGCGATGGCCATCAACTATGTCATAGCGGCCGTCCTGGGCGGGCTCGGCGGCGTCATCTCGGGCCTGGCCATCGGCCATGTCGATCCGGAGTTCTCGTTCTGGACGACGTCGGGCGAGTTCGTGTTCGTCGCCATCCTGAGCGGCTATCTCTCGATTCCCGCCGTGTTCGTCGGTTCGATCCTGCTCGAGGTCGTGCGCTCGTTCTCCAACCTGTACTTTCCGAATACCTGGCAACTTGCGCTCGGCATCTTCTTGCTGCTGGTCATCGTGCTGTTGCCGCGGGGTCTCGGGTCCCTGACGTTGCGCCGGCGCAAGGCAAAGGAGCAGGCATGAGCGAACTGGCGCTCGAGGCGGAGGCCTTGCACAAGCGGTTCGGCGCGATTTCGGCGGCGGAGGGCATCACCATGGGCGTCCCCAAGGGTGCGATCTGGAGCCTCATCGGATCGAACGGCGCCGGCAAGACCACCTTCGTCAATATGGTCACCGGCTATGTGAAGCCCGATCACGGCCGCATCGCCTTCGAGGGGCGCGACATCACCCGGTTGTCGCCGCGCCAGATCACCCGTCTCGGAATTCGCCGCTCGTTTCAAATACCGCAGCTTTGTGCCGGGCTCAGCGTGCTCGAGAACATGCTGATCTCGTTGACGATCAACGGGGAACACCCGCCGTCCTTTTGGCGGCCGGCCTCGCACGCCACCGAGGTCGACCGGGCGATAGACATTCTCGAGCGGTTCCGCATCGCCGACTACCGTGACCGGCTGATGGGCGAGCTGCCGGCAGGCGTGCGCAAGTTGCTCGACATCGCCATGGCGATGTCCGGGCATCCGCGCGTTATGCTGCTGGACGAACCGACCAGCGGCGTTGCAGCAGAAGAGAAATACCCGATCATGGATCTGGTAATGGAGGCGCTTTCGGCGGAGGAGGTGACCATCCTGTTCGTCGAGCACGACATGGACATCGTGACGCGCTATTCGCAGCGCGTGCTCGCCTTTTATGACGGCCGTATCATCGCTGACGACGCCCCGGACGAGGTGCTCGCCGACCCGGACGTGCAGCGCTACGTGACCGGAGAGCTCTGACCGTGCTGGCGCTCGAGCAGGTCGAGGTCACGATCCAGTCGGCGCCCATCCTGCGCGGCCTGTCCTTGTCCGCCGCGGAGGGCGAACTGGTCGGCCTGGTCGGCCGCAACGGGGCCGGCAAGACGACCACCATGCGCACGATCATGGGCTTGGCTAAGCTCAGGGCGGGACGGGTGCTGATTGAGGGCGAGGATGTCACCGGCCTCTCCGCCCACCGCCGCAATACGCTCGGTCTTGGCTACATGCCCGAAGACCGCCGCTTGGTGCCCCAGCTCACGGTCGACGAAAACATGGAGCTGCCCGCCTGGGTCAATCCCGGAATCGACCGCACCGCGACGCTCGCCTTCATTCACGAGTTGATGCCCGAACTCGCGGCGATGCGCGATCGCAAGGCCATGCTGCTTTCGGGCGGCCAGCAAAAGATGGTGGCGCTGGGACGGGCGTTGATGGCGGGCACCAAGCTGCTGCTGCTCGACGAGCCCTTCGAAGGGGTGGCGCCGGCGCTCGCGCTGCGACTGTCGGAAGTGATCGCGGCGTTGCGCCAGGAGCGGCGATCCGTCCTGATCGCCCAGTCCGAGCTTACCCATTCGACGGCCTTCCTCGACCGGCAATATGTCATCGAGCGCGGCGCGATCATACGCGAAGAGACGGGCGCCGACGTCGCGGCGGCGGGCTAGCGATGGGCGATCCCGGGACCAGCACAGCGGTCGACGCGCCGCTCCACTTCGACCCGGCCCCACTCGAAGCCTATCTTCGGGTCGCGCTGCCGGCGCTGCGCGGCACCATGCGGGTCGAACTCATCAGCGGCGGTCAGTCCAATCCCACGTTTTTCCTTACATTCGACAACCGGGAGCTGGTGCTGCGCAAGCAGCCGCCGGGGGAGCTCCTGCCCTCGGCGCACGCCGTCGACCGCGAATACCGCGTCATGACCGCGCTGGCCGAGACTGACGTGCCGGTGCCACGCACCCTGTTGTTCTGCGCGGACAGGACTGTGACGGGGACGCCCTTCTACGTCATGGAGCGCCTGCCCGGCCGGGTCTTCCACGACTCGACCCTGCCCGGCGTTACCGCCAAGGAGCGGTCGGCCATGTACGATTCCATGAACGACGTCATGGCGCGCCTGCACATGGTCAACTGGCAGGCGGTCGGGCTGGGCGACTACGGAAAGCCCGGCAACTACTTCGCGCGCCAGATCAACCGCTGGACCCGGCAGTGGCAGTCGTCCCGTACGCGCGACATTCCCGAGATCGACCGCCTGATCGAGTGGCTGCCGGCGCACATTCCGCCCGGCGACGAGACGACGATCTGCCACGGCGATTACCGTATCGGCAACTTGATGTTCCACCCCACAGAGCCGCGCGTCGTCGGGGTGCTCGACTGGGAGCTCTCGACCCTGGGCCATCCCCTGGCGGACGTGGCCTTCAACTGCATCGTCTACCATTCCACCCCCGAGGAATATGGCGGCATCCGCGGGCTGGATCTGGCGGCGCTCGGGATTCCGTCCGAAGAGGACTATCTCGCCCGCTATTGCGACCGGACCGGGCGCGCCGACAGCATCACCGGGTTTCATTTGGCCTTCGCCTTGTTCCGCTTTGCCGTTATTTTCGAAGGCATTGCGGCGCGGGCCAAGATCGGCACCGCCGCCGGCAGCAACGCCGAAGACGTCGGCAAGTTGAGCGTCGTTTTCGCCCGGCGCGCCTGCGAGATGATCGACGACTAGGATCGGCGTGCGGCCGGCCTGCGCCGCACCGGGCCAGGGAGAAGGACAAGAAAGATGGACTTCCAGTATTCCGACAAGGTGCAGGAGCTGCAGCGCCGCATCGGCGACTTCATGGACCAGCATGTGATCCCTCGGGTTCCCGAATGGCAGCGCGAGGTCGAGACGGGCGTCTATCCCCCGCAGCTTGTCGAGGATCTCAAGGCGCTGGCCAAGTCGGAGGGGCTTTGGAACCTGTTTCTCCCGGGCCTCGATGCCGACGAGCCGGGCACGCGGCTGAGCAACCTCGAATACGCGCCGCTGGCCGAGATCATGGGGCGGGTGTTCTGGGCCTCGGAGGTCTTCAACTGCAGCGCCCCGGACACCGGGAACATGGAACTCCTGCACATGTTTGCGAGCCCGGACCAGCGCGCGCAGTGGCTCGACCCGCTGCTCGAGGGCGAGATCCGCTCCTGCTTTTCCATGACCGAGCCGGATGTGGCGTCGTCCGACGCCACCAACATCCGGACCTCGATCCGGCGTGAGGGTGACGAATACGTCATCAACGGCCGCAAATGGTTCATCACCGGCGCCTGCGACCCGCGCGCCAAGGTGCACATCCTGTTGGGCATGACCGACCCCGAGGCCGAGCCCCATGCACGGCACAGCATGGTGCTAATCCCCACCGACACGCCCGGGCTCGAGGTGGTGCGCAACATCCCGATCATGCACCACCACGCGCCCGAGGGGCACGCCGAGGTGCTGTACCGGGACGTGCGCGTGCCGGTCGAGAACCTGCTCGGCGAGGAGGGCAAAGGCTTTGCCATGGCGCAGGCGCGGCTCGGCCCCGGCCGCATCCACCACTGCATGCGCTCGATCGGGCAGTGCGAGCTGGCGCTCGAGCTCATGTGCGAGCGGGCGCTGGAGCGCAAGACCTTCGGCAAGCATCTGCACGAGCACGGCGTCGTGGCCGAGTGGATCGCGCTCTCGCGCATGGAGATCGAGCAGGCGCGCCTCCTGGTGCTCAAGGCCGCCTGGAAGATCGACGAATTCGGCAACAAGGCGGCGCGCACAGAGGTCGGGTTGATCAAGGTGGTGGTGCCGCGACTGCAGACCCGGATCCTCAACCGCGCCATCCAGACCTTCGGCGCCATGGGGCTCACGCCCGACACGCCGCTCGCTTTCCTCTGGACCTGGGGTCGGGCGCTGCAGATCGTCGACGGACCGGACGAGGTGCATCTGCGCACCATCGCGCGCCACGAGATCCGACAGGCGCGCGAGACCCTGGGGCGCAGCGCCGTCTTCCTGACGCCGCCCGAGCGGCTGGAGGCCGCGGAGTAGTCCGGGGCGGCAGCGAGGGCACAGGCCGATGCCCTGGCGCGAGGACCTGGAGCTACACACCCACGAGGAGGTGCATTTCGGGGATCGCGCCCTGCGCTGTTTCGCCGAACGCCCGGCCAACGTGGACCAGTTGCTGCGCGAGGCCGTCGCCCGCCGCCCCGACGGCGACGCCCTAATCCATGAGGATGCGCGCATCAGCTACGCCGCGCTGGACGATTTGGTCACACGGGTCGCGGCCAACCTTGCGGCGCTGGGCATCGAGAAAGGCGACCGCATCGCGCTGCTCCTGGGCAACCGGCCCGAGTTCGTCTATGGGCTGATGGCTGCGGCCCGCCTGGGCGCCATCGCCGTGCCGCTCAACGTCCGCGAACAGACCCCCGGGCTGGAATACGTGCTCAACCAGTGCGGGGCGCGGGTGCTCGTCCATGATGCGTCCGTGGCCGACCGGCTGCCGGCGCCCGCCGCACTGCCCCGTCTGGCGCACCGCTTTGGGGTCGGCGGATCGGCCGACGGCGCGCGCCCTTTGGACGAACTGCTGCGGCCGGTCGCGGCCGCACCCCCGCCGGTCGCCGCGGCCGAAGAGGACGTCGCCGTGATCCTCTACACCTCGGGCACCACGGGGCGGCCGAAGGGTGCCATGCTGACCCATCTCAACATCGTCCATTCGGTGATGCACTTCGAGGCCTGCATGGCGCTCGGCCCCTACGACCGGTCGATGCTCGCGGTGCCGGCCTCGCACGTGACCGGCTTGGTCGCCAACGTCCTCACCATGATCCGGGCCGCGGCCTGCACGGTGATGCTGCCCGCCTTCGAGGCGCGGCATTTCCTCGAACTGGCCGCGCGCGAACGGATGACCCACACCCTCATCGTCCCGGCGATGTACAACCTTTGTCTGCTCAGGGCGGACTTCGACGATTTCGATCTGTCGCGCTGGCGCATTGGTGGCTACGGCGGCGCGCCCATGCCCGAGGCAACCATCGCGGCGCTAGCGGAAAAACTCCCGCGGCTCGAGCTGATGAATGCCTATGGCGCGACGGAGACCACGTCGCCGACCACGATCATGCCGGGCCGATACGCGGCCGAGCGCGCGGACAGCGTCGGCTGGGTGGTGCCCTGCGGCGAGGTCGCCATCATGGACGAGGACGGCCGCCCGGTACCGGCCGGCGACAGCGGCGAGATCTGGATCCGGGGGCCGATGGTCGTCCCGGGCTACTGGGACAATGCAGAGGCCACGGCCGCCTCGTTCACAGACGGTTTTTGGCGCTCGGGCGATATCGGCTCGATCGACGCCGAGGGCTTCGTCCGCGTGTTCGACCGCAAGAAGGACATGATCAACCGCGGTGGCTACAAGGTGTTCAGCGCCGAGGTGGAGAACACGCTCTGCCATCACCCGGACGTCATCGAGTGCGCCGTGATCGCCCGTCCCGATCCGGTGCTCGGCGAGAAGGTGCACGCCTTCATACGCGCCCGGGAGGAAGGCGTTTCGCCGGACGATGTGAAGGCCTTCTGCGCCGCGCGCCTTTCGGACTACAAGGTGCCCGACTTCGTCACCTTCGTGGCCGAGCCGCTGCCGCGCAACGCGAACGGCAAGCTCATGAAGGCCGAGCTGCGCAAGCGACCGTTCCCCGGGGCGTGAGCTTGCACGGACGCCATGACGATCTTCACCATCGGTCATTCGAACCGCTCGGCCGAAACCTTCATCGCGCTGTTGCGCGAGGCGGGGGCGGATCTGGTCGTGGACGTGCGCGCCGCGCCGGGCTCGCGCTACAACCCGCAGTTCAACGCGGGTGCCTTGCGCGAGAGCCTCGCGGCCCATGGCATCGACTACCGCCATCTCGATGCCCTGGGCGGGCGGCGGGGCGCAACGGACGGTCAGTCGCCCAACACATTCTGGACCGATGGCGCCTTCCGCAACTACGCCGACTACGCGATGACGGCGCCCTTCCGGGTGGGGCTCGCCGCGCTAGATGACCTTGCTCGCAACCACAACCCGGCCGTCATGTGCGCCGAGAAGGACTGGCGCCGCTGCCATCGCCAGATCATCGCCGATTATCTGGTCGCACAGGACCGCGAGGTCCGTCATCTGATCGAGCCCGGGCAGAGCGAGGCCGCTGGGCTCAATCCCGCCGCCGAGCGCCAGCCGGACGGCAGCCTGATCTACCGGCCGACCGCGGACGACCTGCCGCTCTTCCGCTGACCGAGCCCGGCCAGTCCGGCAACCTGCCAGGTAATCCGTTGACGTAATCAATCAATTGATTGACTTTGTCAACTAATTGGCCGACCATGCCGTGCCATGACCGTGATGCCATTGCCGCAAGTGGACGCGATCCGCCGCTTCAACCGGTTCTATACCCGCCAGATCGGCGTGCTGCGGGAAGGCCTGCTCGACAGCCCGTTCTCGCTCGCCGAGGCGCGGGTGCTGTACGAGCTTGCGCACCGGCAGGCGCCCACGGCCGGCGCGCTGGCGCGGGATCTCGACATGGACGCCGGCTATCTCAGCCGCCTACTGCGCCGGCTCGTACGGGACGGCCTGATCGCCAAGGAGCGGGCCGAGACCGACGGCCGCCGTTCCCTTCTGCACCTGACCAAAGCCGGGCGGCAGGCGTTTTCGACCTTGGAAGCCCGTTCCCGCGCCGACGTCGGGGCCATGATCGAACGGCTCGGCGGCGAGGACCGCGCCCGTCTGGCCGCGGCGATGGATACCATCGAGGCCCTGCTGGGGCCGCGTTTGGACTCGGCCGCGCCTTTTGTCCTGCGGCCCCACCGGCCCGGCGATCTGGGCTGGATCGTGCATCGCCATGCGGTGCTCTATGCCGAGGAATACGGTTGGAGCGGGGAGTTCGAGGCGCTCGTCGCGCGGGTCGCGGCGGACTTCATCGACCGCTTCAAGCCCGCGCGCGAGCAATGCTGGATCGCCGAGCGGGACGGCGAGATCGTCGGCTCGGTGATG
>JASJBI010000073.1 GCA_030066595.1 Alphaproteobacteria bacterium
CGGACGCATCGCCGGCTTCCGCTTCGGCGCGCTCCGCGTCGGTCATCACCGGCAGGTCGAACGGCAAACGATCAAGATGGCCGGGCAACGCGATCATCGCCCTTTCCGCCATCATCAGGATCATGCGCGCGCTCTCCTCGCCAATGATCGATTCGTCGAACAGCAGCTCGAGCTTGAGCCGTTCCCCGGGCATGACGATCAAGGCCAAGGGGAAATTGCTGCGCACCCTGCCGGTGATTTCGGAGAACAGCGCCGTCTCGCCTTCCGAGGCGATTTGGGCCATCGCATCCTGTTTGATCGAAATGATCGTGTCGAACAACGGCTCGCCCTGCGGCAGCCCAGTCAGCTCATGCAACCGGGTCAAAGAGATCCCCTTGTGGGCGCGGGCGGCGAGCGCATCCTCGTGTCGGACACGGATGAGATCGCGCATGGTCGCGCTCTGATCGATCCGCAGCCGAGCCGGCAGGGTCGTAACGAAATTTCCCACTGCGTCGTCAACGCCGGGAAGCTCGGACGGGCGCATCGTGGCGGCAACGCCGAACATGACGTCGTCCAGCCCACTCAATCGATGCAAGACGACGCCCCAGACCGCCGTCGTCATGTTGCCAAGTGTGGTCCGAAGAGACGCGGCGGTCCGCACCAGGCTCTCCGTGGCGTCGGCGGAGAGAACGACCTCCACGACGCCGTACGGGTCGTCGTGACGCGCGGTCCCCTCGGCCGGCGGTGTTTGCAGACGGGTCGGCTCCTCGACACCCGCAAATGCCTCGCCCCAATAGGCGTCGCAGGCCTCCCGGGACTGCCCCGCCAGCCAGTCGGCAAAATCGCGATAGGGCATGGCGGGCGGCAGCGCCGTGGCGACGCCGCGGACCCGCTGCGCATAGTGCTGCTGGACTTCGCGCAGGACGTTCGCCGCCGACCAATCGTCGACCAGCGCGTGGTGGCATACCCAGAGGAAACGGCGGCGGCCATCTCTCAGCAAAGTCAAGATCAGCCGCATGGCGGGGGCTTGCGAGAGGTCAAGGCCCGCGCGGCGGGCCGCGTCCAGTTGCTCGCGCTGCGCCGACTGGGTATCGCTTGCGCCCAGGCCCCGCCAATCCAACTCTTCCCACACGGGGTCCGCCTCGTCGCGCACCACGAGAAGCGGCTCGTCGACGCCCGCCCAGACGAACAGGCCCCTGAGCGCCTGGTGGCGCGCGATCGCGTCCCGCCAGGACGCCTTGAAGGCGTCGACGTCCAGGTCTGCGGGCAAGAGCGCCGAGAACAGGCCCAGATAGACGCCGGTTTCCGGCTCGGACAGGCTATGGAACAGCATGCCCTGCTGCGCGGGCGACAGCGGCAGCGCGTCTTCGACGCCTTGAAGGTCGAGGCCGGCCTCAGTCATGCGCCCGCCTTCCGAACAATTCCTCGAGGCGCTGTTTGCTCCGGGCGTCGAGCGTGGCGCGGGCGCGGGGTCGCTCGGGCACGTCCGGGGCCTGCCCCGCCAGCGCGGCCAGCTCGGCAATCGTCTGATGCCGGAACACGTCCACAGCGCTGACGTTAAGGCCCGCGCCGGCGGCCCGCGACGCGATCTGGATGGCCGCGATCGAATCTCCGCCAACCTCGTAGAAGTTGTCCTCGACGCCCAGCTCGCTTCGGCGCAGAACCGCCCGCCAAATATCCCAAAGGGTCTTTTCAAGCGACGTCCTCGGCGCGGTCGTCACTGAACGGATCGCCTGCGAGACGTCTTCGCCCGGTTCAGGAAGCTGCGCGCGATCCACTTTGCCGTTCGCCGTCAGCGGGATCGATGCCACCGGTACGAAATGCGCGGGCGTCATCTCGCGCGGCAGGCGGCGGCCAAGGAAGCGCCGCAAAACGTCCGGCGCAAGATCGCCCTTGGCAACGTAATGACAGACGATCCGCGGCCCGTGGGACGGCGCATCCAAAGACCGGTCAAATCCGATCTCGCGGAGGATCGCGGTCACGCGCGTCTCGTCGATCTCGTCTTCCAACTCCGCCCGCGCCTCGTCGCGCGTCTTGTGCCCCATCCGCACGTCCCAACTGTAGGGCAGCGCGTAGTTGTGGTAGCCGCGAAGCGTCTTGTGGACGTGGATGCCCGCATCATTGATGAGACAGTTCGTAGAGCGCCCCGTGTCCGCAGGCCGGACCCAGGGGACGTGTCGGCGTAGATAGGCATAGACCTCCGTTACCGGCACGTCGCAATAGCGGTAGAAATCGACGAATTCGACCTGATCGAAAATGCTGTCGTCGTCGAACAGCGTGCCGTTGAGGCGCCGGGCCGCCACGTCTTGGAAACGGTGGTAGGTCTTGCGCGCCTCCAGCACCATGGCGTCGATGTCCGCAACATCCCCCTTGCCGCTATCGAACAGTTCCGGCGCAAGTCGGGTTTCGAACATCTGGCCGCGCGAGAGGCCGGTGACGATCAGCGGCGCCCCTTCGTCCCGGGCCAGTTTCAAGCCCAGCGTGTAGATCGTCTTGAAGCAGCCGTTGCACACATTGGCATGGCGATTGAGGCTGTCGACAAAGATCTCGTTCATTGCCGGCGTGGTCAGGAAGCGATGCTCGATGCCGAGCGACTCCGTCACGCGGCGGATGTTCTCCTTGGCCTGCGCCGACAGAAAACCGTTGTCCAGGGTTGCCGCGAGAACGGACGGCGTGATCTCGGCGAGCTGGCACAGCGCGTAGGTACTGTCCTTGCCGCCGGACAACAACATCACGCAGTCATAGGCGCCGGTCTTGCGATCCGCGGCCCGGGCGACGATGCGCCGCAGACCGTCCATATCGCGAAAGTACGTCGCGGCACGCGAGCGGTATTCATCATAGTCGCGGCACAGACCGCAGACTCCGGTATGGTCGATTCTTGCATCCGGATAGTCCGATCCTATGCCGCAGCGCGCGCACTGCACCGTCTCGCTCGGCGCCCGCTGCCACAATCCGAGCGTACAGTCGGTGACGTCCGGATGGGCAAGCACGGCCTGGCGGATCTCGCCAAGCTCGATCCGTACGCCGCCGATCTTGACCTGGTCGTCCGCGCGCCCGTGGAAGCGCAGAACCCCGTCGGGGCGGACCGAGGCGAAATCACCCGTCCGGTACATCTTCGAACCCGGCCGAAACGGGTCCGGAACGAACCGCTCGGACGTCTCGGCCGCGCGATTCAGGTATCCGGCTGCCAGGCGGTCCGGACCGGCGACATAGAGATCCCCGACCACGTCGTCCGGAACCGGGTGCAATCCGGCGTCGAGCACGTAGATGCACGTCGCCGCCGCCGCGACGCCAATCGGGACGGACGGCGCCACGTCCGCTCCGGGGTCGAACCGGTGGATCATACAGCCGACCGTGGCCTCAGTCGGGCCATATTCGTTGAAGATCGCCACATGCTCGCCAAGGGTCTCGCATGCGCGCCGGGCCAGCTGCGTCGGAAGATCCTCGCCACCGAGCACCAGCGCGCGGATGCGGCGAACCGGCCGCCCCGCTTCGACGGCGAGCGACAAATGCGCGGGCGTGAGCTTGACGACATCGACCGCGTCGTCTTCGAAGACGCGCAGGACAGAAAGGTCGGGCCCTTCGAGCGTCTCACGATACGCGACGATCGACCCGCCATTCGCCAAGGGCGCAAAGAGGGACGTGATCGTGAGGTCGAAGCCAATCGCCGAATGCAGCGCCCAGGCCGCCGCGCCGCCGCCGGCGAATTCCGTGTGCGCCCAGCGCGCGTATCGCGCAAGCGCCGGCCGGCCCACCTGGACGCCTTTGGGCGTCCCGGTCGATCCGGAGGTGAACATCACATAGGCCGGCGCATCGCCGTGCACAGGCGTGAAAGGCTCGTGCGGCGCGGCGGGAACGTCATCGACCAAGAGACGCGTTTCGCCGCCCGCCCAACGCCCGGCGAGCTGCCGCTCCGATATGACGACGCGCAGTCCCGCTTCCCGCAGGATGGCGTCAAGCCTGCCCGGCGGTTGCGTCGGATCGAGCGGGACGACGGATGCACCCAGTTTTAGGACGCCCAGCATCGCAGCCGGCAGGTCGGAGACGCGTGTGAGATGGATGCCAACCAGGCACCCGGGCCCGGCACCCGCCTCGGCCAAGGCCTGCGCAAACGCGTCCGAGCGTGCGTCGAGCGCCGCGCGGCTTGTGTCCCCGGCGCAATCCTGCACCACGACCGCATCGGGCGCTTCGCCGACGAGGCGCCGGAAGGAGGCGACGACGTCGTCGACCGGCGTCGCCTCGTGCGTCACCAATTCCGCGCGTCTCGCGAGCCGTGTCGAGGCTTCGTCTGGATCGGCGAGCGCCAGCGTCCGAATCGGCACGTCGGGATCCGCAAGCAACCCGTCGAGAGCGCGCAGGAAGTGCCTTGGCGCCCGCGCGCGCAAATCCGCATCGAAGACCGAGTCGTTGAACAGGAAGGCCAACTCGATGGCGCCCCGGCCGCCGAAGTCCGTCACGTTCAGCCGCAGCGCATGGCCCGGGTCGGTGTGCCCGGTGTCGAGCCACGCGACATCAGGCGGCGCGCCCCCGAACCCGCCGAACGCCGTCGGGATGTAGTTCAGCACGACGTTGAAGCGGCCCTGCGCTTTGGCGCTGCTCGCGCCCGGCCCTGCGTGGCGCAGGAGATCAAGCCCTTCCCGCGCGACCTTCGCGTGGAGCGAGCGAAAGGTTTCCCCGTCCCCGATCTCGGCCTGCAGCGGAAAGATCTCCACGAAACATCCGACGGCGCGGCGCGCCTCCAGCGATCGGCGACCGTGGGTCACGACGCCGATGGACGGCGCCGACTGCCCTGACACCCGTGAAATCCAGGCAACGAGCACCGTGGCCAGCAGGTTGAACAGCGACTGCGTGGCGCTGAGCGCCGCGAAATCGTCGCTGCCGGCGTATCCGCGCAGCTTCGCGCACCGTTCCGGGCCAAGCGGTATCACGACCCTATGGGCGTTGGTCGCGCTCCCTCCTGCGGGCCGCTGGTACAGCCGAGGGAGCGCTATCGGTTGGGCCAAGCGCCGCTCCCAGTATGCCTGTGCGTCCGGGTCGGGCTCCCCCGGTTCCCGCTTTGCCTGTTCCGCGACCGAGGGCATCGGCGCGCACGGCGGATCCTGGCCCGACCGCACGGCCTCGTAGGCGCGCGCCACCTCTCGGAAAATGATCTCGCTGGAACTCGCGTCGGTCACAAGGTGGTGGAGGTTCAGAAACCAGGTCGAAGGGCCGTCGGGCCGCTGGAGCAAAGCCGACCGGAAGGTCTCGCGGGAGACGTCGAACGGGCGGCGTACCTGCTCTGCAATCCACCTGACCACGGCGTCTTCATCGCCGAAATTCAGCACTTGGAAGGCGCCAGACGGACCGTCGAGGATACGCTGGCGCGGCACGCCGTCGGTCTCCTCGAAGATCGTGCGCAGGGTATCGCAGCGTTGGACGACGCTCCGGAACGCTTGCCCGAACGAAGCGGGATCCAAGGATGTTCGGAAATCAAAGCGCCACGCCATATTGTAGACGGGTGCGTCGGGCGCAAGCGCGTGACCCGTCCAAATGAGGTGCTGGGCGCGGGTGAGCGGGATGGCGGCATCGGAGGCAGCGACCGCCACCGGAACCGGGTCTGCCGGTGTGCCGCGCCTCATTGCTCCGCCCTCGCCCCGACATAGGCAACGATCGCGTCGAGAGTCGCGAAATTGACGAGCTTTATGTCGGCCGCCGGAACCTTCAGGCCGAACTTGACTTCGATAAAGGCGACAAGGCGCATCACCCCGAGCGAGTCGACCAGACCGCTGAGGAGAAGGTTCTCCCCGGAGTCGATCTCCCGACCGGACAGCAGTTCGGTTTCAATGAAGCTTTTGATGGTATCGAGCACTCTTGTCCCCCGCGCGCGTCGTCACGCTCCACCAAGGTGTCTCTCGGCTGCTTCGTCCGCGAGCCGATTTCGATCGATCTTGCCCGTGGTCGTGCGGGGAAAGGCGTCGACGACGCGAAGGCGCGCCGGAGTCGCATAGCTGGGGAGGAGCTTGGCGGCGAAAGCAGCGAGGTCCCTGTCGCACGCCACGGCCCCCGTGCGCAGGACCACCGCAGCCTCTATGAGCACCAGCCCATCGTCATTCCCGGTCGCGAATGCGGCTGCTTCGGCGACGGCATCATGGGCGGCCAGCGCCTCCTCCACTTCGTCGAGCTCGACCCGGTAGCCGCGAGTCTTGATTTGCCGATCCCTTCGGCCGGCAAACATCAACGCCCCGTCCGGGCGCCGCCAGGCAAGATCGCCCGTCAGGTAGTAGACGTCGTCCACTTGGCCGCTGTTCGGACGGCGCAAGAAGGCCCGCGCATTGAGCTCAGGCCGGCGCCAGTAGCCGCGCATCATCGTCGGCGTACGCACCGCAAGCTCTCCCATCTCCCCCGCCGCCACCTCGCGCCTCTCCTCGTCAACGATCAGGCCGTCAGCGTTGGGGCACATCCAGCCGATCGGCGGCTGACTGTCTTCCTCGCGCCACACGCCGGGCAGATTAAACCAGGTGCACTGGTTGACCTCGGCCGGCCCGTAGACATTGCTGAACCGCGCGTTGGGCAGCAGCCGCGTCAGCGTCTCGAGATGCTTGGGAACGAACGGCTCCCCGCCGTAAAGAACCCAGCGCAGCGAGGAGAGATCCCGCGCTGCAAGGTCGCCGAAGTGCAGCATCTGCGTCAGCGCAAAAGGAACCGAATACCAGATCGTCAGCCGCTCCGCCTCAATCAACTCGGCAAGACTTGCGGGCAGCTTGAGATAAGGCTCCGGGATGATCGTCGTCGTCGCGCCCACGAGCGGCGCGCAGAAATAGTCGAAGGTCGACATGTCGAAATGCAGCGGCGACGCGTTGCTGAGGCGGTCCTCCGGGCGCAGCCCGTAGAGGCCTGCGGCCATTCGGGCATAACTCATGCCGCTTGCATGGGTGTGCATGATTCCCTTGGGCACGCCAGTGGAGCCCGAGGTAAAGATGATGTAGGCGAGATCCAGCTCCGACGCACCGGGGGCCACCGCGGGCGCCGGCGGAGCCGACAACGCCTGGTCCCAGGTCAGGCTCTGTGCGATCCCCTTCAGCGGTTCGTCCAGGCCAATGACGGCGGCGACGCCGGAACCCTGAATGGCGGCCTCCGCGTCGCGGCGGCGGGCTTCGTGCGTGATCGCTGCCCGCGCCTCGCAATGTCGCAGTATGGCGCACACGCGATCCGTTGGCGCGCCCGGGTCAAGGGGGACGTAAGCGGCGCCCGCCTGCATGGTCGCGAAGAGCGCAATCGCGCTCTCGAGGGACTTGTTGAGGTAGAGGCCGACGCGATCGCCCCGACGCACGCCGCTTTCCTGAAGGGCGCGCGCAAGGCTGGACGCGCGCGCATGAAGGTCCGCATAGGTCAGTTCCGCCTCGATGCACCGGAAGGCGACCTTGTCGGGATGGCGCTCGGCCGCCTTGGAAACGGGGCGGTGCAGAAGGTCCGGTTTCTGGATCCCCATGGCGCGCGTCCTCATCACAGCCAGAGCCGGGCGGCGAACCAGAGCACGCCAAGGCCGGCGATGGCGACGGAGCCGCCCCGAAGCACGGCGAATTCGTAAGCGGGAAAGGTCCTCGTCAGCCAAAACAACGGCAAGACAAATGCCGTGATTACCGCGACCGACGCCATCGTGCCGCCCGCGAATGCGATCAGCGCAACTTCCGGAAACCCGCGGTCAAGGCCAAGCTGATTGCCGAACACCGGGCTCGCCAATCCCAGCAGCAGACCGGCGGCAAGCACCACCAGCGCGCGTCCAGCGCCCGGTACCGGACGCCAGGTGTCCAGCGCCAGCAGGCCCAAACTCAGCGCGCAGGCGGCGAACACCTCGCGACGACCAACCTCGACCACGTCGAACGCGGAGAGCGCCGCGCCCGCCGCCAGCGCGGCGACGAACACGGCCGCGAAGAGCAGCAGGGTCAGTCCACCCCGGAAGGCGCCGGTCGGGGCCCTGCGCCCGTCGTCGCGACGCAGGAACCAGGGCATGATCAAGGCCACCACGACGCACAGGTGGGGAACGCTGCGCATCATCTGGCGCATGCCGTGCAGAAAGAAGTCGCCGAGGATCTGAGTCTTTGGACGCGGCCTGAGGTCGAGGGACTGGCGCTCGGCGCCGGGCCCGAAGACGAGCGATTCCGCGGTTTCGTTCTGTTCGATCCGGAGCCGGGTGCTGCTGGACTGGATCAGCATCGTGCGATGCGCCGGATCCGGACCATCGAAGAGGAAACGGTACTCCGCTTCGATCACGTCCGGAGGCGGACCAAGCGTGGGCAGCGAGACGGCGATGGCCACTTGCCGCCCGCTCGCATCCCCGAAGAAGCGAAAGTCCCCAAAACGGACCTCGTGCTCCCGTCCATCGGCGAAGAACCTGACACGCCCCTCGAGATAGGCATAGGCCTGCGCACGCACGCGTCGGAACTCCGCGTCGTCAACGGTGCCATCGCGATCCGCGTCCATCGGGACCGCCTTGGCGAAATCAGCGAGCCGGATATGCAGCTCACCGGAGATCCCGTTTTCGGTCACGTCGATGTAAAGGTAGCTTTCGCCGAGCCTGTGCGCCGAGGCGGGCCACACGGCCAATGTCAAGCAGAACGCCAACATCCACGTCCGAATCCCTGCCATCTTCTAGTCCCCTGACATTGATTTAGCGTGCTCCTCAAGCATGTCGAGCGCCGGCGCCTGAATAGCGTAAGTTTCTCGCAAGATTGTGCGCTCGCGCGATGGCCGGAATAGTTCAGATTTCGACTCCCGCCTGACAAGAAAACGCAATCAGACAGCAAAAGATTGCAGGCCACATCAAGAAACGCGCATTTTTTTCGCCGTGGCAGCGCGAATCGCTTGTAGGTGCAGAGATTGTCCAGAATATGGCCTCCTGTCACGGCAGGTCCGCCGCTTGGCGGACGGGGTCGGACTGTGCGCGCCCGCCCGCATGGGAAGTCCCCTGCCTGTCCTGCGACCGTTCCATTGTTACCGCATCGCTCATGGCCCGAGAGCCATGCCGGGCGTTGGATCGGTGTCTTGCGGATTGCGGCTAGAGCGTAGCCGTTCGAGAGCCTTATCCGCGCGATCTTGATACCCCCCGCTTGACATGGCAGCCTCGAGTCCGTCGAGCAAAGGTTGCCTTTCCGAGCCCCCTTCCCATGATCAGCACGCGGAAGCATTTGATTGGGTCTCGACCGGAGGGAGCGTTCCTGCGCGATCGCGATCCAGATCGGGGACGGACCGCGGTCCGCGCGGCAGACGGCAGGTTGCGATGAACGCCATAGTGGAGGAGGCGGAGCGCAGACGCTATCGGCGGGAGCGACGCCGGGTCCTGCGCAGGATATACATCCAAGACCGTCTTCGCGTGTTCATCAAGAAACCAGGCGGTCTGCCGGGGCTGATCGTGGCGGGCGCGCAAAAGTCCGGGACCTCGTCGCTGCACTTCCTGCTGTCGCAGCATCCCGAGATGAGAGGCGTCAGGCAGAAAGAGGTGCATTTCTTCGACGACAACTACCACCGCGGTCCGAGGTGGTATCGGACGTTCTTTCCGCCCTCCGATGGGCGCCTGTTCTTCGAAGCCACCCCGGACTACCTGCCGCACCCCTATGCGGCCGCACGCATTGCCGAGACGCTGCCGGAAGCGCGGATCGTGGCGCTGCTCAGGGAACCGGTTTCGCGCGCCCTGTCGCACTACTGGATGGCATGGATGGCGGGGACCGAGCCTTTGGAGATCGAGGCGGCGTTCGAAGCCGAGGAACGGCGACTGGCGCAAGAGCCCGATCACCGACTGGAAAATCCGCGGTTTCGGGCCAAGGCGAAGAAGCGCTACGACTACGTCCGTCGTGGCTTGTACGCGGAACAGCTGGAACGTTTCTTCGCGCATCACGATCGGACGCGCCTTCTGGTGATCCGGGCCGAGGACTTCAGCCGGGCGCCACAGGCGACGCTGGACGCGATCTGCGATTTCGCGGCGATCCGCCGGTTCACGCCACAACGGTGGACCAGAATGAACCAGAGCCGCGTCGGAGATGTGCGTTCGATAAGCCCGCCGGGTCTCCAAAGCAGGCTCGCCGCCCGTTTCTCGGAGCCGAACGCCCGCCTACGCGCGCTAACGGGCATCCACTGGGACGACCTGGTTTGACCGAGGGCGCCCGCAGACAAATCGCCGGACCCCTCTCGTCCCCCGAAGCGAAGCCGGTCGTTGTCGAGGTCCGGCGCAATCCCGCAGGCATCGGCGGACGCAGCCGCCGAGCCCGCCGCTCGGCCGAGGCGCAAGGGCATTGGCGGCAGGCTCCGCCCCGGCGCGAAACGATTTGAGGGTGGCCGCGATTCGCGCTAGACGTGCCGCATGATTCGCAAGGCTTCTTAAGCGGAGGGGACAGATGCGCGCCAGATGGGAGATCTTGGCCAGGCCCTTGTTCGGTGCGGGGTTGTTCCTGCTCGCCGCTCCCGCTCTCGCCCATACGGGCGATGGCGTTGCGGGCGGGTTCTTGAGCGGTCTCACGCATCCGATCTTCGGATGGGACCATGTCCTGGCGATGGTCGCGGTCGGTTTGTGGGGCGCGTTTCTGGGCTCGCCGGCGATCTGGCTGCTTCCGGTGATCTTTCCCTTGGTGATGGCGTTCGGCGGCGCCCTGGGCGTGCTGGGCGTGCCGGTTCCCGCGGTCGAAGCGGGTATCGCCGCCTCCGCGGTCGTGCTCGGTCTTCTGGTTGCGTTTGCCTCGCGCCCTCCGCTGTGGGTCGCGGGTGTCATCGTCGGCGCCTTTGCGATCTTTCACGGCCACGCGCATGGGACCGAAATGCCACAGGCGGCAAATGCCTTCGCCTACGCCATCGGGTTCGTGACGGCGACCGGGCTGCTGCACCTCATCGGCATCGGCTTCGGCCTGACGGTCCGATGGCCGGCGGGCGAATGGGCGGTGCGGGCCGGCGGCGGCGCGATATCGATGGTGGGGCTGGCTTTCCTGTTCAGCGTTGTCTAAGCGCCCTGGAGTCTCCGCTCTTTTTCTGACCGGCGTTCTCCTACCGGAGACCGCTTGCGCCCATAGCGCATCCCCCGGCTTCGAGGGCTTCTATAGCGGGGTGCTACACCCGATCATGGAGCCCGAGCAGGTTCTGGCCCTGCTGGCGCTCGGCTTGATCCTGGGCCCCTCCTGGCCCAACGCGTTCCGGACCGCGTGGTTGGTGTTCGCAGTGGCCATCGTCGTGGGCCTGGCAGCGGGATTTGCTCTGGCGGGGGACGCATCGCCCGGGTGGCCGCTGCTTGCGCTGGCGCTTGCCGCCGCCATCCTCGCAGTGGCCGCAGCGAAGCTGCCGGGTATCGTGACTGTCATGTTCTCGGTCGGGGCGGGTCTGCTGATCGGGATCGCTTCGACGCCCGAACCCGGACCGCTGCGGGCCACGATCATCACGGTCGCCGGCTCCTGGGTCGGCGCAAACCTTATCCTGTTCTACGCGGCCGGAGGCGTGGGCTGGCTGCGCGCGCGGTTCGATCGGCCGTGGGCCCATGTCGGCCTGCGCGTGGTTGGGTCCTGGATCGGGGCGATCGCCTGCCTGATGTTTGCCCTGGGCTTCACCTCTTAGGGTCCGCTCGGGCGGCCGACACCATGACCAGCGACACCATGTCGTCTCGGAGGAAGCGCGCGTTCGCGCAAGCGCACGTGTTTTCGCCCCGCGCACACGCAGGCTCATACGTCCGCTTCCGGTCGGCGATCAACGACGGGGTCAGCTCTCTTTGAGACAGTTGGGAGCGGAACAGGTTGGAAACCGACCAATGGCATGACGACACCGATGCGGGGCAAGCTCCCCTGGCGAGACAGGCTCCAGGTCTTCGTCCGGCGCCCAGGGGCTTGCCTCCTATGGTATCGAACCTAGACTTAAACCGATCCCTCCCGACGTTCCCTTTCTTCCGGCCTCTAGCGGCGATCCCAGACACGCGGGAAAGCGGACGCGTCCCCAGACGAACAGGAGACAGGATGCCCAACGAGAACCTTCGCTATCTTGACGAAATCGGCCCCGGCCCATTGCCGTGGTTGTCGCGCCCGAAGGGCGCTGGACAACCGAGCCAGCATCGGCTGTGCCGATGCGCTCGGCACGGCAATCCCCACCCGGCCACCCCAAGGATGCTGGCATGGGTGGCCTGGTGGGGGAGCGGGCCGGCGATGCAATCAAAACAGAAAAGGCTGTAGTCCATGCGATCCGAGCCAGTCCCGCCGAGCCGGTTCGGGCTCGGCCAGTCCGTCCGGCGCGTCGAGGACCAGCGCTTCCTCACCGGCCACGGGCGCTTCGTCGACGACTTCCAGTTCGCCGGACAGGTCCATGCGCAGGTGCTGCGCTCGCCCCACGCCCATGCCGAGATCCGGGGCATCGACGTGACCGCCGCGACCGAGCTGTCCGGGGTGGTCGCGGTGCTGACCGGCGACGAACTGGCGGCGGACGGCATCGCCGTGATCCCGCCGGGGGCCACGGCCCAGAACCGGGACGGCAGCGACATGTTCGTGCCGCCGCGGCCGGCGCTGGCACAGGGCCGGGTCCGCCACGTGGGCGAGCCGGTGGCGGTGGTCGTCGCCGAGAGCATCGAGATCGCCCGGGACGCGACCGAGCTGATCGAGGTGGACTACGAGACCCTGCCGGCGGTGACGGACACCGGCTCGGCCATGGACCCGGGCGCGCCGCAGCTCTACGAAGGCGCGCCGAGGAACCAGTGCCTGGACTGGGAGAAAGGCGACCGGGCGGCAACGGAGGCCGCCTTCGCGGCGGCGGCGCATGTCAGCTCGCTCGAGCTGGTCAACAGCCGGGTGGTGGTCAATCCCGTTGAGCCGCGCGCCTGCATCGGCCTGTGGGACGCGGACGGCGGGTCCTTCACCCTGTACAATTCCGGCCAGGCGGCGCACAACGTCGCCCGCACCCTGGCCACCGCCGTGTTCCAGCTGCCGATGGAGCGGCTGCGGGTGATCTCGCCGGACGTGGGCGGCGGGTTCGGCACCAAGAACTTCATCTATCCCGAGCAGGTCCTGGTGCTGTGGGCGGCGCGGCGGCTGGGCCGGCCGGTCCGCTGGACCGCCCAGCGTACCGAGGGCTTCCTGAGCGACACCCAGGGGCGCGACCATGTCATGCGCGCGGAGCTGGCGCTGGACGGCGACGGGCGGTTCCTGGCCCTGCGCATCGTCACCACCGCCAATATCGGCGCCTATGTCTCGACCTTCGGCGCCATGATCCCGACCAATCCGGTCGCCGTGGTGCTGGGCGGGACCTACGACATCCCGGCGGTGCATTACCATGTGCGCGAGGTGCTGACCAACACGGTGCCGGTCGACGCCTACCGCGGCGCCGGCCGGCCGGAGGCGGCCTATGCGATCGAGCGGCTGGTCGATCTGGCCGCGGCCGAGCTGGGCCTGGACCCGGTCGCGCTCAGACGGCGCAATTTCATCCGGCCGAAGGCCATGCCGTATAAGACGGCGATGGGCAGCGTGCTGGACTGCGGCGAATTCGCGCGTGTTCTCGATCGGGCGCTCGGCCAGGCGGACGCGGCGGGCTTCGCCGCGCGCCGGGCGGAGTCCGAGCGGCGGGGACGCCTGCGCGGCCTGGGCGTGGCCAGTTATTTCGAGGCCACCCTGGGACCGCCGAACGAGCGCAGTGCGGTGCGCTTCGAGGAGGACGGCACGGTGACCATCCTGGTGGGCACCATGTCCAACGGCCAGGGGCACGAGACCACCTATGCGCAGATCCTGCATCAGCGCCTCGGCCTGCCGTTCGAGGCGATCCGGTTCGTACAGGGGGATACGGGCGCGATCCCATCGGGCTTCGGCCATGGCGGGTCGCGGTCGATGCAGATCGGCGGCAACGCGCTGTTGCTGGCCGCCGATTTGATCGAGGAGAAGGCGAAACGGATCGCCGCCCACCATTTCGAGGCCCAGGAAGCGGACATCGAGCTGGCGAGCGGGGCCTGCCGGGTGGTCGGCACCGACCTGGCGGTCGACCTCATGGATCTGGCCAAGATAGCCCGGGATCCGTCGCGGCTGCCCGAAGGGATGGCGCCCGGCCTGGACGCGGCCGGCGACTATGCGCGCGAGGCGACCACATTTCCGAACGGGGCGCATATCGCCGAGGTCGAGATCGAGCCGGAGACCGGCGTGGTGCATCTCCGCGCCTATCACGTGGTCGATGACTTCGGCACCGTGCTCAACCCCATGATCACGATGGGCCAGGTGCATGGCGGCGTGGCGCAGGGCATCGGCCAGGCGCTCATGGAGCACACGGTCTACGAGGGGGAGACTGGTCAATTGCTGTCCGGCTCGTTCATGGACTACTGCGTGCCGCGGGCAGACGACATGCCGACGCTCGAGGTCGCGTTCGAGGCGGTGCCGACCAAGACCAACGCGCTGGGCGTCAAGGGCTGCGGCGAGGCGGGCTGCATCGGGGCGCTGCCGGCGGTGATCAACGCCGTGGTCGACGCGCTCAAGCCGCTGGGGATCCGCCACATCGACATGCCGGCGACGCCCGAGCGGGTCTGGCGGGCGATACGCGCCGCGACGTCCGGCGACTAGCCCCGCGCCGTCGCCCAGGAGCCGGCCGGCATGCGATCCGGGAAGTCCTCGACGGAGTCGGCGCTGCGGGCGCGACGGAAGCGCCCGCGAAAGCGGTCATCCATGAGCTGGAACAGGGTGTTCGAGTTGGCGAGCGGGATCGCCAGCTCCCGGGCTATGAGGGTCGCCAGCACCTCGCGGAAGTCGGCGGTCATCTCGTTCGGGTCCTCCGCCCGCCGCACGTAACGGAGATAGACCTGCTCGGCGGCCGTGTGCAGCGTGCGCCCCTCGATGCGGTAGGCGACGGTTCCGGCCCCCTCGGCGTTGTCATGGACGGAGATCGTTCGGAGCCAGTCGGATGGCAGCTGGTATTTGTACTGGAACTCGAACGCCGGCGCCTCCGACAGGCGTGCCAGCTGCCGGCGCGTGACGGCGAAGTTCCAGACATGGGCGCGGAGCAGATCGTCGCGCAGCTTCTCGTACTGCTCGTTGCAGATGTTCGCGTTCTTGCTGCCCTCGGTCAGCGAGGCGATGCGCTTGGCGCCGATCTTGGCGAGCGCGCTGTTGCAGATACCGACTTCGGTGGCCATGGGCGGTGTCTCCTAAATCCGTGTTCGCGTGAGACGTGGCACAACGCGCGCCGGCCAAGATCGGACTTGGCCCACGGGCTCAGATCGCCGGCTGAGCCGGGGCCTCCTTGGGCAGGGCCGCGCCCATGCGCCGCGCGCGGTTCTCGCGCACGCCTTGGGCCAGGATCTTGCCGTCGCCGTCCGTGACGGTGAAGCGGCCGGGGCCGTCGGGCACGGCGGTGAGGTCCACTTGGCCGACCGCACGCCAGTCGATGACCCGGTCGACTCGCACGGTCTGGGCCGAAGCGAAGGCGACCACGAACTCGGCAACCAGATAGCCGGCGCCCGCCGTCCGCACCACGACCTCGATGCGGGCGGGGGTCCAGGCGCCATCGGCGCCGACGAAGAAGCTCGTGAGCGGCAGAAAGTAGTTCTCGGCTTCGACCGCCGCGGGCGGGTGGTCGGTGCCGTAGACATAGCGGCTGGACCAGCGGCCGGTAAACACGACGTCCAGGTTGCCGGGCAACGCCTTGGGCATGGCGGGTCTCCTTGAAGTGGATTGGGAAACGGTGTGGCGGCCACGCGGCGCGGCGTGGCACGGACCTCGGAAGGGCGTAAGTGAGAATTAGATCAAGAAAGGCCGGGCGAACCGTTGGACCGGCCTAGGGTCCGCTTCAGTGCGGAGAGCCGTCATTCAGGCTGGGCGCGTCGAACGTCGGCTCATGACCCTTATCGGAAGGCAGGGTCTGACTGAACTTCTCAAGAAAGTAGCATACTTCGAGCCGAGACTCGGTAAGTTACAGATGCTGCAGGTGATGCTCCGAACGGCTGGTCGATCTTGGCCGAGATCCCGCGGCGTCGGGAGCTGCGCGAGGCACCATGTTCGCGTGATAGCTACCAGAAAGTAGAGAAAGTTGTGCGGAGTGGTCTGGATGCTGAACTCGTTCTAGGCAGAAGGAAAAGTCTGCCCCTGCGGGGTTATGAAGTCTATATCAAACATTATTACATGGCTGGGTGATGGCTATGAATCAGAAACGGACAACAGAAAGTATTCTCAAAGAAGCTGAGGATACCCTCTACACAGCAGAGTTGGGGCTTAAACTTGTTAAGGGAAAGAACCCAAAACAGAGAATGGCTGGTTTGCGTAACCTTGTAGTATTTGGGCGTGCTGTCACTAACGTTCTTCAAAATTTGCGTAGCACCGAAGGAGATGCTTTTGACAAATGGTATCAGCCAAAGGTAGAGGAAATGCGTAATGATCCGGTCTCCAAATATTTCTATACGCTCCGCTCCAAATTACTTAAAGAAGGCTCGCTTAACACTAGCTCGTCAGCGACCCTTTCAGGGAATCCTATGGCCCTTATGCAGCTGTATGAGGCACCACCTGGGGCGAAGGGCTTTTTTGTTGTGGACCGTATTGGTGGTTGTGGCTGGGAGGTTGAACTGGAACCAGGTGTCACCGAGAAATTTTACGTAGATGTTCCGGATAATATTCCGGGGCTACAATTGCGTATTTCTGTACACCTTCCGGACACACCTGAGGGTCTGAAAGAAAAGACCATACAAGAACTAAGCGAACACTATCTTTCATACCTGTCCATGTTGTTAAGAGAAGCAAAGAAGGTATTTCTGTAGAGCCATGCAGCAAATTGATGGCGAGAGAGTTGGGCAAGACCAAATGTCGGTTCCTGGCTAAAACTAGCTGTTTCGAGTGAGCGTCGATTACGGCCGCTTTGACCCCCAAAGCAGACACTCGAACCCTGAAGGTCCACTGAGCGGCGGAAGGCCGAGCTACGAAGCAAGGCCTCAGCGAGTCGGACTCTCATCCATCTCGGGTATTCTGATCAATGGACTAACATCACGAAACGTCGATCCCGCCAAAAGGAGCGGCCTCTCTCGCGTTCCGGCGATCCAGCGGATTTCGGTGCAAGATGGGACTAGTGCGCATTTCGGCCGCTGTTGTGGCCGTCAGCTAGCCGTACGACTAATCTCGCACAACCCATACCGAGCAAGTTGCGTGACGGACAATCTGAGTGGCATTCGGCCCCAGCAGGAAGTCCTTCAGCTCGGGTTTGTGCGCGCCCACGACGATCAAGTCGGCCTCAACATCGCGGGCGAATCTCAGGGCCTCCTTGTAGACGCTCCCAAAGCGCACGGCCTGCTCAAGCTGCACGTCGTCTGCCGCGTGTTGCCTAACAAGCGATGCCAAGCGCTGCCTCGCATCGTCAATGAGCCTGCGTTCGTAGTCCTCTGGTATGAGCTGTGCCACAACGGTCATCTTGAACATGCCGTCGGGCACAATACTCAGAACGTGAAGCCGCGCCCCTGTGTGTCTGGCATGGTCGATCGCCGTGGGCAACGCCTTGTGCCACGAGCTCTCGTCATCCAGGTCCACGAGAGCGACGATGTTTTGCGTCATGATTTTATACACCTACGCAGGAGCCCGAATACCGTGAAGGCAATGCCCGAGGCTATGCCAATTCGACATTGATCTCGGTCAAAGCTCACCCTCACGAGGACTTTCGGGCTATCCGATAAGTGACCATCGCGCCTTGGAGTTCGTCGCCGGGAGGTCCGAACGACCGGCCTGGCGATCAGCGGCGGTCAGGAGCGGACACCATCGCCGTCCGCTCAGCGGCCACAAACGGACATTGTGATCTGGGACCGGAGCACGCGGACCGGAAACGGCGGCCGTCTCAGGGCGCGCCCGCCGCCGTGTCGCGCTGGTACGCTTCCAGCCGCTCCCGCAGGTCGCCCTCGATCGGGATCGGACGGCCGGTCTCGAGGGAGATCAGGACCAGCACCGATCGGGCGCGGACCCGTTCGTCGGCACTGACCCGACCGCGGAACCGGAGGTCCA
>JASJBI010000076.1 GCA_030066595.1 Alphaproteobacteria bacterium
CCCCGCGGCGGGCGGCTTTGTCATGGTCGGGACGCAAGATCCCTGACTAAAGGATTCCTGTAAATGCAGTTTGAGTCAGGGTCAAGGCCATTTTCTGCCCGCGGTCAGCGGGGCAGCCATGGGCCTTGGTGAACTAGGCGACGAAACCAGGGCCCGAACCCTGGCAAACCGTATGATGGACGCTCGACGTCAACTTGCGCGAATCCCAATTATTTCTTGTGAAAATCGCAACTTAGCGCGACCACCAAACCACGTCCGGTTAGGGGTGTAGACCAGTCATACGAGAGGATCCCATTCGAGATCGGTTGATGACCCTGAGCCGACGTTGGGCCTTCTGATGGTGATGTCCCGTCTTACAATGCACGAGAAGCTGCTGAAGATCGGCGCCAAGAAGGTCCGCCGTGTTCAGTACATCGCCTTCCCACCGGCCGAAGTCGCCATCTCGAGGGCTCTGTTCGGGTGCATCCTCCGCGCGCAAGATCACATTCGGACCGCTCGTGCACTGCTATGAGCGCGACGTTTGTCGGCCTTCTGGATGTATCCGGCTTCTCGCTCGAAGCAAACGAAGTCGCCATGAACGCGCGGCCGGGGCTGAATCGCCCGCGATGACAGTCCGGTCGGCGTCAAAGACATTCCAAAGCCTTTTGCGGACGACCAAAGGACGTTTGATTCACCGATGGAACCGTTTGTTAGTAGCACTGTCGGCGTTCAAGAACGGCGATCTACGAAGTTTTTGTTGATATGTATCAATGACTTTCAACCGAATTGAAGGATCCTAATAGTTCTACCTGGGAGATGTTAGCTAGTGCGTTTGCAGCTTGCGCCCTTCCGCCGATTGGGAGTCTTGACATCATGAGTCAGAACAACGCTCTAAGACTGCTCCGCGCTGTTCTCACTGTGTTAGCGCTAACTACCTCGCCATCAGCCTTTGCATTATGTCTTTCACAAGATATGCAGGGACGATGGATCAATGTAGATGGCGAAGGGCAATTGAAAAGAATCGAATTGGCTTTCGCGTGCTGCGATCAGGTACATTGTTCACCTGGGCAAGGCTGTTTTCCGGTTTGTGCGCCAGAAGAGAACACCGTCCGTGTCTACGGGCCCTGCGGACCGAACGATTGCGACTGGGGCCAAGCCGTGCCGCACTATTTGTTTCTGGACACAGCCGCTGGGTCTCAGTACACGCGAGTCGATGCCCGCTTCTTCAGCAATGGTGAAACCAAGGAGTTGGTAATATTGCGTCTTGGAAAAGACGAGCTATTGGTCTTCTGGAGCGTGATATTTCCGGGCGGCAGTCAGGACAGGAACTTTTCACTGGTGGAGTATTTCGAAAGACAGCATTGTTTTACTTATCGCGGTAGGATTCTCTGTAGGCAGAAAAGGAAAATGTGGCTGCAATAGGATCCTAGACTGATAGAACTCAGGCCTCGGTCGAGGACTCCACAGGCGAAGTGGCCCCTCTTTTATAGGCACTGACCTCCTAGATTAGCCAGTATGCCGTGAGCGTTGCTAATATGGAGCCTTTCGGAGGAGCGCAAGAGCAGGTTGTTTCGGGACATGTCTAGTGTTCCCCGTCACATCCGGGCATGAACTGCTTCTGCTTATTGGCTGACAGCAGACGTCGAGGCTGTCTATGACCGCTTAGGGCCGGAGAGCGGACCAACGAGTGGGGCTGCGAGATAGTCCGGGTCTGACCCAAAGCAGACTCTAACAGCATAGAAGAGACAAACCCGAGCCAGCAAACGGGCCGCGACCTGCGACGAAATCGGGCAACGGGAAGTGGAGGCGTTTAGGGCAAGGTCGGCAGCGTGATCGGCGGGATGCCGATACTGCCCACGCCGTTGTTGTTTATGCCCGTGTTGAAACTGCCGAGAGTGGTGCCGATCGCGGTTAGCCCGATGCCATTGCCGATGCCAAGGTTTGCGGTTCCAGCAATGCCAGAAGAAAAGGCGGTATTATTGCTCCCATTGCCAAAGCCGGCGTTACCGACTCCGGCAGTTGCCCTGTTGGCAAAATTGGTGTTTCCGTTGTCGAGACCGGTATTTTCGTTCCCGGCAAGGGCGCCAATCACGGCCGCATTACTGTTTCCATTGCCGAGGCCTGTGTTTCTGTTTCCGGCGGACGCATCCGTGCCGGCTTGATTGTCATTTCCATTGCCAATACCGGTGTTTTCGTTCCCGGCGAACACGTTAATGCCGCCCGAATTGCGATTTCCGCTCTTTATGCCGACATTTCCGTTACCGGATTCGCCAAAAATCTCCGCGAAGTTCCGGTTACCGGAGTAGATGCCGACGTTGTTGTTCCCGGCGGCGCTGTCGTCGATCGAGAAATTGTCGTTCCCGATGTTGATGCCGACGTTGCTGTTTCCTGAGGCGCTGCCGAACTGCGCGCCGTTGTTGTTCCCGTTGTTGATGCCGACGTTGTCGTTTCCAGCGTCGCCACGGACTCTCGCCCTGTTGTCGTTCCCGTTGTTGATGCCGACGTTGTCGTTTCCTGTGCTGCTCGTGCCATCCGCGGTGTTGTTGTTGCCGTTGTTGATGCCGGTATTGCCATCCCCGGAGTTGCCGACGCCAACATTGTTGGTCCCGGAATTGCCGATGCCGACATTGCCGTTCTCGCCAGCGTTGATGTCGGCCAAGACCGCATAGCCCGACCAAGCGGCGATCTGATCCAGCATCGCGTCGCTCAACGCCTGAGCCATGGCGGTGCTCGAAAGGCCCATCGCTACTACCCCGGCCAAGACCAGAAGGGTCTTTGTCCTCAGTATTCTCATTGATTACCTCCCGTATTTGGCACCAAGCCCAAGAGGTCCCCGGAACAGCAGCCACCACCACCCGCCGCTTCTACACCGGATGGAGGAGAATCTGATCTGTATCTAACAAACAAAAAGTGTTCCAGTTTGATTGGACGCCTTAGGGCTTGATCTCTAGGCACTCTTCCCGTTGGCGCTCCGACATTTCCCGTCCGGCTGTTAAGTCATGTTAACGGTTTCGTGACTTAACCGTCGCGTGGGTTAACACTCCTCAATCATAGGATTATCCACGGCGCGACGCCAGACGTGGGGCCCTTCCCTGAGCAGCGAGCAACCAGAAGCCTGATCGCGGGGTCCACTGATGGCTACAATCAGACGTAACTGCACGCCCGCTGTTCCGTCCGGTGATGGGATTCGAGCGGACATAAGCGCGATGCCGTAAGACGCCGGGTTGCGTTTGCGACTTCGGGCAAGGGCCCCCTCCCCCGGGCGAATGCCGGCCGCCTGCGACCGTTCAAGCAAACCGGGATCCAATCACCCGTGCGCCGGTCAGGAGCGTGCGGGCGGCGCGCACGTCGCCGGCGGAGCGGGCCGTGCGGCCGCGAAAGCGCGAAAGCGCGGCGTCCTCTTGCCGCCGGTTTGCCCGACGGTTGCCGCCCGTGAGGAGGGTGCGCGCGCCGAGCTCGATCTCGGCCGCGGTTGCTTCATCCACCAGCAAGGGCGTGCCGTCCGCGGCGACGCCCGCGCCGGCCCGCGTGGCGCGGGAGGATGCGAGCGTCCGGTTCTGGCGGCGGCGGAAGTCCTCGGCCTCGCGCCGGGCGTCCCGCCGCTCACGGGCTGCCTCTTGCTCGGCCCGCTGGGCGTTGAAATCGGCGGCGGCCTGGGCCTCCCTGCCTCGGGCGATGGCGGAGGCGGCGCCGAGACCGGCGCTGGCGAGCGCCGCGGCGCTGGCGAACTGGGTGAGCGCGGCACCGGCGGTCTTGGCGCCGCCGGCGCCGACGGCGGCCGGAACGGCGAGCGCGGCCGGCGCGGCAACGACCATCTCAGACGTCCCTGACCCAAGTGATGCGGTCGAGCCGGCGGAAGCCGAGCCGGGCGACGAGGCGAACGGCCACCGCGAAGTCAGGCTCCACATGGGCACGCAGGCGACGGAGGCCCAGGTCGGCAGTGTTGGCAAGACCGCGGACGAGCAGCACGCCCAGCTGCAGGCCGTAGGTGCGGCGCAGGGCCTCGGAGCCGATCAGGATCACGGTACCGGTCCCGCCCTCGATGCCCAGGACGAGACAACCAAGGCAGCGCCCGCCGGCCATTGCGGAGAGGCCCTGGGCGCGGGCGAGCATGTCCCGGAAGCCCGGATGGGCAAGCGCCCGGCGGTCGAACGGCCCCGGCACGAGGGTCGCCAGATGCGCGGGCCGGAAGGGCACCAGCTCAAATCTGGGCATTGGTCTTCAGCTCCGGCGCCATCCCCAGGAGGAAGAAGGGCACAGCCGCATCGTCAGCAATGACGATGCGGCTGTCGCGGGCCCAGTCGCCGTCGAACTCGACGAAGTGCTCGCCGGTGAAGAGCGGCACGGCCGTGTCCATGGCGTCGCCGACCACCCGGAAGTCGTTCTCGATCAGGTCGTCGAAGGCCGGGCCCTGCTTGAGGCGCATGGAGTGCAGCAGCACGAAGGTGATGCCGTGCACCCGCTTGGTCTTGCCCACGGCCGAGCCCGCGGCCGCGCCGAAGTCGAGCTTGAGCCCCTTGAACCTGTGGGCATAGCCCAGGCCGACCCGCGCCTTGCTGACCTGTCGGGCGAGCGTGATCTCTCCGCCCGAGACGGTGACGTCCGGATGCACGGCGCCGTCGGCCAGCACCTTCACCGTCTCGCCCTCGAGATGGCCGAGGCCCGAGAGCGTGGTGGTCGCGGCGCCGTCGTAGATCAAACCCGAGTCCACATAGTGCGCATCCGACTGGGCCGCGCGCACGGCCGTGTCGAAGGCCGCTTCCGTGTCGAACTGGTCCGGCACCGGGCCCTCGAACACCGGCTCGAAGACCTCGATGTAGCGCGCCGTCGCGCCGTCGATGGTGCGCTTGACCACGACCCAGACCTCGTCCTGGTTCTCGGTGCCGGCGGCCGCGTTGCCGGGAATGGTGGCGACGCTTTCGACCACGGGGTCCCCGCCCGCGAAGCCGCCGCCCAGGATCTGGCGGCCCCAGGCGATCACGTCCTGCTCGCGCAGGAAGGTGAGCGTCGCGAGCTGGCCGTCCCCGCGCACGCACCAGAGCAGGCTGTCCGGATCCTCCTGATAGTCCATCTCGGCCACGCCGCTTTCCAGCACGTGGTCGGCCAAGACGGTCATGTCCGGCGCGCGGAAGTCGTTGGCGTCGAAGTTGAAGGCGAACTCGCGGATCTTGCGCTTGGCCCGCTGCAGGAACAGGACCACGCTGCTGACCCGCACGGGCGCCACGTCGGCGCTGCCATGGGTGGTCGACCGCTTCACGTCGATGTCGGTGGGCTTCACAATCGGGCCGTCCGAGCGCACGGTCCACTCGCCGCCCGTGGTGCCGAGGACCAGCTGGGTGCCCGGCGACATCCAGAGGATGACGTTGACCTGATCCGCCGCCATGGTGAAATCGAGCGCGTCGTCGTCCTGCACCTCGATGGCCGAACCTTCGAGGGTGTCCGGGCGGATGTTCTCGATATCCGCCGACTGGGACATCCAGAAAGTCTGGGGCCGGCCGTCGATCGCGCCGCGGGTGGACCAGGCGACCAGACGCTGCTCGAAGAAGGTCACGCCCGCCGGATAGCCCGTGGTCGCGGACCAGGCGCCGAGCTGCCAATCCGTGTTTGCGGTGGCGGCGGCGAAGTCCCGGCGCACGTCGGCCGTGACCTGGGTCGTGCTGTTGACGGCGGTGACGACGGCGTAGCCCCAGTCGGTGCCGTTCTTGATGCGCACCAGCCGGCCCACGTCCGTCGACAGGAACCCCTGGCCGCCGTTGATGCCCGTGATCGCCGAAGCGGTGATGGTGATGCCGAGACCGCTTGCGGCCGCCGGCTGCAGGGTCGTGGCCGTGTCGTTCTGGGTGAGCCAGGGCCCGTCTTCCCAGGCCACCTCGACGAGCGACCAGGTCGCGTTCGCGCGCCGCTCCAGCTTCATCACCTGGTGGTCCGGGTGGGCTATGTACATGACGTCCGCCGTCTGGGCCGTCTTGACCTGGAACAGTGCGTCCGTGGCGTAGGGCGTCGCCAGGTCGAGCGCCGCATTGTCGATCAGCGCCACGTCGTCGATCTGCAGGGTCTTGGCCGCCGCGTGCAGGAATTGCACATAGACGGTTGTCGCGCCCGGCGTGAATGCGATCGAATGGAAGCCCACGGTCAGCGCGAGATCATTGACCACTTCGGTCCCCGTGCTGCTGGTGCCGATCCTTAACTTGAACTCATCGCCGGGCGCGCCAAACAGCTGAAAGCGCAGCACATGCTCGACGCTCTGGAAAGACGCGCCCACCGTCACCGCCTGCTCGGCATGGGCGTTCGTGGTGCCGTTGCTGGCGAGGTTCAGCCGGTCGTTGGTCGCATCGTGGCCGATCGAAGACCCGGCCCCTGACTGATCCGTCCAGCCCGTGATGTTGCCGGTGAAGGTGCCGTTCGTGATCGCGGCGTCGGTGTCGGCGACGAAGATCCGGCCCTTGTCGCGATAGAACCGAAGGCAGTGGTCGCCCGCCTCGATGACATAGGCCTGCTCGGTCGAGAACACGAAGGAGAGCAGCCGGTGCTTGAGGCTTGAATCCTTCACGGTCGAGATAAAGCGCGTGCCCGGCCGGCGGGCGAGCCCGCCCTGGGGCAGCGGGACCAGGTTCTCGACCCGGGCGCCGGCAAAGGGATATTTCGAAAAGTCGACCCGCGCGGCCATGCGCGGGCTGAACTCACCGGCGTTGAAGGCCGGCACCATGGGATTGGCACGAGGCATGGTTCTGACGTGATCCTCTCTTGTTTGAGAATGCGCGTGCCGGCGCAGCCGTAAGGGCCACGCAGCGGACTGCGGCTTGAGCAGCAGAGCTGTGCGGAGTCTTGCCGGCCGAGGCTTGGCCGATAACCGGTCTTCGAGCCCTCAGGCCCGATTAGGCCATTGCCGGCTTGAGCGCGAAAGCGTTGTATTCCCTGGACAGCATGGCGATGACGAGGAACCAGGCGGCACAGATCGCGAGCGTCAGCCAGCTCATCTGCGGCGCGGTCAGGCCGACCGGCAGCCACTGCACCAAGAGCAGGATCAAAGCCGCCCCCAGCACCTTGAAGAGGCGATAGCCCAGCATGTCGATCCAGGCCTTGGCCTGATAGGTCTGCACCGGGTCGACCGGGATGTAGAGCTGCTCCTTGGACGCCCGGGCGATCGAATAGGAAAGGCCCCGGTCGGCGATCTTCATCACCGAGGCGACCATCAAGGTCGGCTGCAGCATGAAGCCGAAGGCCGCGACCGAAAGGATGAACGGCTGCACGGCCAGGCCCGCGAAGATCCCGAGATAGCGGTGCACGATGGGCGTCACCACAAGGTTGACCGCGATCGAGACGATGCCGAGGACGCCGAAGAAGGACGAGATGAACTGGGTCCGCTCATCGAGGCCTTCGTAGGTCGCCTCTATGGTCTTGATGAACTGATACTCGACGACCGGCTGGGCGAGTTGGGCGCACAGCAGCGAGGCCGCGATCAGCAGGATGTAGCGGTTGCGAAAGAGGATCTTCCAGCCGCCCTCTTCCACGACCGGCTTGCCCTTGGTCTTGACCTCTTCGAAAAAACCGGTGCGGCCCATGGCCAGGTTCAGCAACAAGGTGACGCCCAAGAGCGCGGCGCAGGACAGCAAGAGATCCGGCGTGCGCATGGGCGTGACCTCGAGCAAGAGCGCTGCCAGGCCGCCGCCGAGGGCGCCGCCGAGGAGTCCGCCGGTGCCCACGAACCAATAGGATTTCTTGCCGCCCTCGGCCTCGGTGACGGTGTTGGCGAGGCTCCAGAATTGCTCCACCAGGATGACGCTGAAGACGTCGATGAAGATGTAGAAGGCCACGGCGGCCGCGGCACTGCCGGTCTGCAGCGCCAAGCGAAAGACGATCAGCACGCCGATGAACAAGAGGATACAGCCCAGGACCACGTTCAGCCGGCTGTAGCGCTCGACCATACGATTGTAGAAGCCGATCAGGGAGCCGAGGACCAGAGCCGAAAAAATCCAGACATAGGGAAAATTGTCCGAGCCCCAATATTCGATCAGCAGAGACCGGCTGGCCGACTTCACCTGGTAATAGGCCAGGATGATCAGAAAGAAGTTCAGGAACAGGATGACCGACCGCTTGGCCAAACCGGCTTGCGCGGCCGCGGAGCTTGCAGGATCGGATTGCATGGCCATCAGCCTTGGTTGCCGGCCTGGGGCGATCTTAGCCGTCGGACCGGTTGCTGGCCACCATGCGATAGAGCGATACCGGCGCGCCAGCCAGCAGATTCCTTGTTGACCCGGTCCGCCTTCATTGGCGAGCATTCGCGCGCGGCCTGCGACGGCCGCCAGACGCCCTTCCTCTGGGCAACACCGCCGAAGGCTTGTTACATGGGCGACATCCGGCAGCACTCACGGGCCCCGCTCGCGCGCCGCGGCTGTGGACGGTTGTCCTCACTCGCCGGGGGTCTTGCCCTGGTCGCCCTTTCGCTTGGCGCCTGCGCCGAGACGCCGGGCGGGGCGGCCCCGCCGGAGTCCGGCGCCGCCAGCGGGACGCCGGCCGAGACGCATGAGATGCTGAATGCGGTGCTTTGGCAGACATCGTCCGCCGAGTACGAGGCGGTCGTCCGACAGTCCTTCCGGATGGCGCGGATGAGCCTCGACCGCGCGATGGCCGACCCAAGCTGGAGCGCCGCGCTGGAGCAGACCGGCGCGTTCGCGGGCCTGCCGCCGGCACTGATCCTGGATCTGGACGAGACCGTCCTCGACAACACGCCCTATGAGGACCGCATCATCCGGGTCGAAGGCGAGTTCACCCGGGAGGGCTTTCGGAAGTGGTGCGAGGAAGCGAAGGCGGCCGCCACGCCGGGCGCGCAGGAATTCCTGCGCTATGCGGATCGCCAGGGCGTCGCGGTGTTCTATGTCTCCGCCCGGGCCGAGGCCGAGCGGAGCTGCACGCTCCGGAACCTCAAGCGGCTCGGCCTCCCCCTGCGCCAGGGATCCGATCAGGTTCTGCTGCGCGCGAAGGACGGGAAGAGCGGGCATCGCCGCCGCGTCGCCGCGCGCTACCGCGTCGTCCTGCTGGTGGGCGACAGCCTCGAGGACTTCGTGGCGGGCTCAAAGGCGGCACCGGACCAGCGGAGGCTTCTGGCGCGGGCCCACGCGGACCGGTGGGGCAGACAGTGGATCATGCTTCCCAATCCGATGTACGGGCACTGGGAAGCCACCTTCTACGACTTCGACTACAGCCTGCCCCGCGCGGACAAGCTGAAAAAGAAATATCGCGGCTTGAAAGCGACAGGGACGCGGTGAACGGGGCATCGGGCCGCCGCGTTCTGGTCACGTCGATGGGCGCGGCACCGGCCATTGCCGTGGTTGTCGCGCCCGCGAGGCGCTCGACAACCGAGCCAGCATCGGCTTCGCCGATGCGCTCGGCACGGCAATCCCCCACCGGGCCACCCCAAGGATGCTGCCATGGGTGGCCGGGTGGGGGAGTGGGCCGGGGCAGATCTCGTCAAGTCAGAAATCGGGCTAGAATCAGTTCCATATGAGCGCAGAGTGCTCTAGCGTAACGAAAAGGCGTGCCGGCCGGTTGAAGCGACAATCCCAGGCGGTACATCAGAGGAGGGAGTACGCTGCGCGATGGAGCATCATAGAACGGTCCGCGACCGGGCCGCGCCGGCCCCGGCGGGGCCGCAGAGCCGGATCGCGGCGGCACGACGCCGCGGATTGGCCGGACTCATGGCGCTGGTCTGCGCCCTCGGTCTGGCGCTGGTCGCAGCGCCGGTCGAGGCGTTTCAGGCGCAAGAGCTGAGCGAAGCGGCCAAGAAAGAGCTTCGCCAGAGCTGGGCCACCATCATGGCCAAGAAGAAGGGCCAGTATGGGCCCAACACCTGCGTCTGCAAGGACGGTCGGTCGGCGCCGGTCCTGTCGAAGAGCGGGCAGATCCGCAATATCTGCGGCAACCCGAACACGGTCTACTGTGCGGCGCATATGGCGCCCTGGGGCCTGAAACTCCGCGACCATGGCGTGTATATCGGAAACATTTTTGCCCGTGACCTCTACGACTGGGACAAGATCCCCGACCATCACAACATGGTGCGGGGCTACATCCTCGAGGACTTCTTCGTCGACACGAACCCCAGCCACAAGATCGCCGAACTGCGCTCCTATGGCGGCCTGTCTGGCTCGGAGTACGAATTGCCGGCGATGCCCAAGTTCTACGAGCGCTATCTGGCACTGCCGAGCTTCAACGATTTCCGGCACTTCCTGCTGATCTACGAGCTGCAGAGGCGGAATTTCACCAGCGGCGAGACCGGCAAGATCCATGACGCCCGCGCCATGGCGACGCGCATCCAGGGCCGGGACCCCAAGTTCAAGCCGCTCAGGGACGCCACCCACAACAAGATCTCGGCCTCCCTAATCCCCCGGCTGGCCGCCTATCGGAACCAACAGCCGAACGCCTCGATCAAGAAGCAGGTGGACGCGCTGATCCGCGAGATCGAGAAGCTGACCACGCTGGACGAATCCGCGCTGAAGCCGCAGCTCGCCCAGATCGAGGACAAGGTCCTGCGCGCGCGGATGACCGGATTGATGCCGGCGAAGGACTTGGACGCGGTCGAGGACATCGTGGCGCTGGCCACGCTCATGGTCGAGGCGCGCCAGACCGTGGCGGCGCGCGAGATCGCGCCGGCCGACGCCCGGCGGCTGATCGATATCAACGTGACCGCGGCGGCGGTCATCCAAAGCCACGGCAGCAAGCTGCTGGACGAGGGCGGGCCAGAGACGGTCGAGGACAATGTCAGGCTGCTCTGGGCGCTGACCAACGCGTCCTACGGCGCGGGCCTGTTGTCCGAACGAGAGCGGGCGGCGGCGACCGGCACGCTGAAGCAGCTGCTGGACGCGCCGTCCCTGCCCGAAGCGGAGTTCGCCCGGAAGCTCAAGCAGGCGGAGCGGACCGTGGAATGGGCCCAGAACAGCGCCCTCTTAGCCTTCTCGGAGGTGTGGGCGGCCTGGGTCTTCCTGATTCCCAAGGTGAGCCACATCGGCGACGACATCCTGCGCGGGTCCCCGCTGCTGATCTACGGCCAGGTCGCGACCAAGCTGGACAATCACGTGGCCGGCAAGAATCCGATCCGCCACGAAGTGTTCGGGTCCGAATTCCGCACGGACGTGCGCGCGCTGAACCCCGGCCTGGCGATGGGCGCGCTGCGGGTCGCCCCGAAGGAAGGCGGCTACACGCGAGAGAACGTCATCGCCCTGCCGGAGACGCCCGCCGATCTGCAGCCGGCATCGGGGATCCTAACCCAGGGCGAGGGCAACGTGGTCTCGCATGTGCAGCTGCTGGCCCGGTCGCTGGGCATCCCGAACATCGTCATGGGTCCGGAGGCCTTCGAAAAGGTCAAGCCGCACGACGGCAAAAAGGTATTCTACATCGTCACGCCCGGCGGCCGCGTCTACATCAAGGACACGGCGGCGATGACCGCGCAGGACAAGACCATCTTCGAGGAGTTCAACCGGAACGCGGACCGCACGTCGGACGGGGCCCTGGGCGGGCAAAGCGCCAAGCTGGACATCCAGCACGAGCGGCTGGATCTGAAGGCCAACATGCCGGTGCCGCTGACCAAGGCCCGCCGGGTGGACTCGGGCGTCCGCTCGGGCCCCAAGGCCGCCTTCCTCGGGGAGCTCAAGTTCATGTTCCCGGAGAACGTGGCGCGGGGCGTGGTGGTGCCGTTCGGGGCCTATAACGACCACTACCAGAAGGCCACGGTGGTCCTGCCGGACAATCTGAAGACCAGCGGGATCGCCAAGGCAGGCACGCCGCTGCCGGAGTTCGCCAAGGCGACCTACGACACGTTCTTCGGAAAGATGATCGCGGCCGGGACCAGCGAGAAGGAGCTGGCCGCCTGGATCCAGCCGCGGCTGGCCGTCATGCGCCATTCGATCCAGCAGCGCCCGATCGCGCCCGACCTCAAGACGGCGATCCGCGACGAGCTGGATGGGCAGGGCCTCTTGCTGAAGGACGACAAGACCCGGACGGTCGGGGTGTTCGTGCGCAGCGACACCAACGTCGAGGATCTGGACAATTTCAACGGCGCGGGTCTGAACCTGACCCTGTTCAACCTCAAGTCGCTGGACGACGTCTATGCGGGCATCAAGCAGGTCTGGGCCTCGCCCTTCACCTACCGCTCGTTCTCGTGGCGCCAGACGCTGATCGACGCGCCCGAATGGGTGATGCCGTCGATCGTGATCCTGGAATCGGTCCCGTCCGAGAAATCCGGCGTCCTGGTGACGGCCGACATCGATCACGGCAATCCGGACAAGATGCTGGTGGCGACGTCCGAGGGCGTGGGCGGCGCGGTGGACGGGACGCCGGCGGAAACCCTGCTGTGGTCGGCCGACGGCGTCGAGCTGTTGACGTTGTTCAAGTCGCCGCAACGGCGCCTGCTGCAGCCCGAGGGGGGCAGCAAGATCGTGCCGTCGACGGGCAAGGAGCATGTGCTGGACGAGACGGAAATCGAAGCGCTCATCGCCGCCGCCAAGACGATCAACGCCAAGCTGGAACCGGCGCGCGACCCGTCCGGCAAGCCGCGGCCGTGGGACATCGAGTTCGGATTCGCAGAGGGGAAACTGTGGCTGTTCCAGGTGAGGCCGTTCGTCGGCAACGACCAGCTCAAGAACGTGCCGGCGCTCGCTTCGCTTGACCCGCCGAAGAGCCCTGAGACACGGGTGATCTCTCTCGAGGAGGCTGTGCAATGATCGGTAGACGCAAGACCCTGTTGTGCCTGGCCACGATGATCTGCCCCCTGCTGCTCGCCGGCCCGGCGCCGGCGGCCTCGGACAAGGGCATCGTCTGGGACGGCTCCAAGCCCGCCCAAGGCGTGTACTTCTATTGGTACGAACCGTCGTTCTATACGGGCTTCGCGCCCAGAACCCAGGACGGCAGCCGGGCCCATCTGCAGCTTAGCCGCGGCAACGTGGTTCGGTTCACGATGGTGCTCGGAGACGCGGAGCAGGAGTCCTACCTGGAGACACTGCTGCTGCGACGGGACACCGTTCAGGAGATGATCGACAGCAAGGTCATCACCCTCACGGTGAACAAGGAGTTCGAGCGCTACGTCCAGAGCCTCAAGGACAAGAGCGTCGCCGAGACGGTCGCGCAGAAAGCCAGCCTGGGCGCGGAGGGCTACCGGAAGAAGTCCCTCGAGATCATGAGCGCGCTCAACCCGGACCGGATCTTTCACATCAAGATGCCGATGGCGCGCGTGGCAGAGAGCTGGCACGGGGTGCTTGCCGCCATGCCGGCGGACGCGATGGAGACCGTCGACGGCAAGCTGGACGCGGCCAACGCGATCCTGCCGGGACGCGTCAATCTCTACGCGCTGAGCCCGGCGCTGGAGGCGGCGCTGGCCGATGCGGCCAAGGCGGCGCAGACGGAAAAGGCTGATTCGCCGGCGTTCCGCGAGACGGCCGCCGCGTTCCTGGAGCAGGCCACCGAGGGGCGCTATCCGGTGCGCGGCGAGTTCGTGGAAGCCCATGAATTCACGGCGATCTACCCGGCGGGAACCGCCAAGTCCTGGACCAACTACAAGGGCACGAAGCTGCCCAATTTCGGGGTCCATGGCGTCTGGCATCTGGTGCCCCGCAAGCAAGGCCGCGGGATCACCGGTATGGTGGACTATCTGTCGAACAACCCGGGCTACGGCTATATCAGCATGCTGGCCTACGAGCCCGCGGGCGGCATCTACTATAACGCGATCCACAACGCAGGCGTGCGGTCGCAGCTGAATTCCGCCCGGTATTTGCCGAAGGAGTGGCGCACGGTGGCCGGCGAGCGCAACCCCAAGAAGAACTATCAGAACCTGTGGATCGGCAGCCGGGGCCCGGCCTCGCACGGCTGCACGCGGCTGCCGTCCGGGCATATGTCGGAGATGCGGGACGCCCTGCCGTCGACCTCCAAAGGCCTTGAATCGGTGCCGTTTTACCGGAATCTGGCCCAGTGCTTCGACCTGTTCGATATCAACGGCGACGGAACCCTTGAGGTCATGGGCATCAAGTATTATCTAGCATTCTGGGGGCGAAAGCATATTCCGATCGCGGCCTACGCCCCCAACGAGCGGAAGCCATTTTACAAATGGCTCTACGGCTCCAACATCGCCTACAAGGAAGACGGCAGCGCGGCCCTCAAGGAGGTGCCGGTCTGCCGGTTCGTCGGCAAGAGAAAGGCAGTAGAAGCAAAGGTCCTCAAAGACATACCCATGTATGAGGCGCCCTATGCGCGCGAATCGATCCAGTTCTACAAGATCAATTCGACGCCCTTCACGACGCGAAAGGGCTTTGAGCTGAACCGGGAGCTGCGCAAGGTCGGCGCGGGGTACGATCTGGACCGGAGCAAGCTGCTGCTCAATTAGGAGAGGCGGGGATCGAGCCCCTGGGCGCACGAGCGTTCGCCCAGGGAGATGGGCTCGCGGATGGTCGCATCCGCGGGTCGCCTGCGGTGAATGAGGATAGGGTAAAGCATGATCCGGTTTGCCTTCGGGCGGCAGCCCGCCCTGTTTGCGTCTCTCGCCTTGGCCCTCGCGTTGCCGCCGGTCGCGGCACGGGCGGCGGACCAGCCGGCCAAGCCGGCCGAAGAGGCCGCCCCGGCGCAGCGGGCCGCCGTCTCCGCCGACCAGACGCCCATGGGGCTCTACTACGAGCGCTACGAGCCAACCTTCTACACCGGCTTCGCGCCGCGGGCGCTGGACCCCAAGCGGATCCACTTGCATATCGGCCGCGGCAACCAACTGCGGGCGACGGTGGTCCTGTCGGACAAGGTCCTGCAAACCTATGACCGCGACCTGCAGGTCCGACGGGAGACCTATCGGCGGCTGATCGAGGACGGCAAGCTGGTGCTGACGCAGAACACGGGCTTCGAGCAGTTCGAAAAGACGCTCAACAAAGTCGGGCTGGACCGCCTGGTGTCGGAGGGACAGGCGCTGGCGGACGATGCGCTGCGGGCGCGCAACCTGGCGCTTCTGGAGCGCCTCAATCCGGGCCGGGTGTTCCACATCCGCATGCCGGTGGACGAGGTCATGCGGCGCTGGGTGATGACGGTGACGCCCGAGGACCGCAAAGGGATGATCCGCGGCCGGCAGCTGGAGGTGCTGAACGCCATGCTGCCGACCCGGATGTTCGTTGCCGATTGGCATCCGGACATCACGGAGCCGCTCGCCGCGCTGGTGGCGCTGGCGCCGGCGCCGGAGGCGGCCGGCGATCCGGGCACGCTGGAGCCGATGCGCGCCGCTTTCCTGCAGTTGCTGGACCGGTACACGCACGGCCGCTACCCGGTGGTGGACGGCAACCTCGCGTTCACCGAGTTCACGGCGATCTATCCGATCGGCAGCTTCAACCAGTACACCGAGTACCGGGGTCAGCGCATTCCGATGTACCCGACGCCGGGACGCCGGTCGCTCAAGACCCATCAGCGCACCAAGACGGTCGATCACATCCCGACCAAGCAGATCTACAGCTATTCGCCCTGGATCCCCTACATGCATGTGGGCAGCCGGCTGCACAACTCCTTCCATACCCTGTGGTGGCGGATGGAGCCCGGGAATACAGCCTTCCTGCCGGAAGAGATGCGGTCCGCGCCGGAAAGCAGCCGGTCGGGCAAGCCCTACCGCTATCTCTGGCTGCTGTCCCGGGGGCCGATGTCGCATGGCTGCACCCACGTGACGACGGGCCATATCGCGGAGCTGCGCCAGATCCTGCCGGCGGACACGGCGGCCATGTACGAGGTGGACACCTTCCTGAACAAGTCCCATCAGTTCGACGTGTTCGACATCGACGGCGACTTCGAGCCTGAAGTGGTCGGCGTGACCTACTTCATCGCCTACGGGCTGAAGAACAAGAGACCGCACCGGCTGCGGGCAGAGATCGGCCGCCGCGCCTTTTACGAGTGGCTGTATGGCGGTGCGCTGGCGTACGAGGCGGACGGCACCGGCGTGTTCACGAACGTCACGGACGGCCAGTTCGTCGGCCGCAAAGCGCTGGACGGCAGGAGCTACGACCGGCTGCGCCTCTACGAGGCCGAGTACGAGCCCGAGAGAGTTCAGTTCTACAAGCTGGTCGACATCCCCTTCGCCCGGGAGCTGCGCAAGGTGGGCACGTCCTATCGTCCCGGCGAGGGAGCCCAGCGGATTCTCAACTAGATCATTTCCGTTCTTGACGGCACCGGCCCGCTCTAGTTCTTCGTCAAAGAGTCCTTCGGCCTCGCTGTGCGCGGCCTCGGTGTCCTTTTTCCCGTTTCGGTCAGGACAAAATCCGACTTGAGGCGGCTCTGCGTCGGATGTTTACTTTGTTCAGTTCGCAAGCTTATCCGGCTCATAGCCGCGACAGAATGCGAACTCGCTTCCCATTCATGACTCGCACGCACGTCATGAATGGGACCAACTGGATTGTGAAAAAGTACGCCGAGCGAAGCGAGAGACTTTTTCACAGGGGACCAATTTGGGCGGGGGCACGTTGACAGACTCCGGTCAGGGTCGGTCCTCTTGGGATCGATGGCTCGGGGCAGAGCCCGTCAAAACGGAACCCGCACTACTTGACGATCACCCGCTTGCCGACGAACTCAAACTCCTCGAAGAGCGGGCCGGGGGTGTTGACCGGGTCGGCGCCTTCGAGATCCCCCTCGCGGGTGAAGCTGAGCTTGATGGATCCCGCGATCTCCTGCGTTTTGAGATCGAGCTCGGCCCGGTAGTCGACGCGGCCAAAGGACTGCGGCTGGTCGGCGCTGGGCAGAACGAAGGTCAGCGAGACCGCCTCGGCCTTCACCTTGTCGGCTTGCTTGCCGTTGCACTTCCAAGCGCCCTGGCCAAGGCTGAAGGGCTGGAAGACGCCGGGCGTGCCCCCCTGCCCCGAGTCGTTGACGAGAAAGCTACCGTCCGCCGTGAAGGTGATCAGGCCCCGCGAGGCAAACACGTCCTCGATGTCGGTGACCGTGGTCAGATAGGTTCCGGCCAGAACGGCGCAGGGCTCCAGCGAAGCGTCTTGCGCCTGCCCCGATCCCGAGGCCGCCACGAGCGTGGACGCGATCAAGGCCGAGGCCGCAAGATACCGCGTCCCGTCAAAAGGCCACACACTGCTCATCCCGCACCTCCCTGGTCTGTTCGGTCCAGCCGCCAAAAGCCGCTGCGTTCGCGCCCTCAACAATGCAGGTCCCGCGCCGCCCGCGCCACCACTTTCGTACGGGCCAGGCACCTCCTTCCCCGAGCTCACGCCGGTCAATCCACCCAATGCAGAACGTTCCGGATGATGCTCCAGCGGCGCTGGCGCGGCTGCGCGCCGCGTCCCAAAACCCAGTACTCGTAGAGACTGCCGATCGTGCCATCGTTCTGCTTGAGCTCGATCCAGTGTTCCATGAACTGGTCGAACTGATCGTCCTTGCCGCCCAGGGGATAGACCAGAGGCACGCTGATCTGGTTTCGAAGCGGGTTCACGACGCTGAACCGCGGGTACAGCAGCGTCCAGGCCGAGCCTCCCTCGGCGCTGGTGACGAGCGCATCGAGATACTGGGGCGGCCCCTCGAAGAACTGGCCGTCGGACCACAGCTCGACGACCCGGGCGTTCGGCAGGTGCTCGCGGATCGTGGCGGCAAGCACATTGTCGACCTGCACGCCGATGGTCAGATCCGATCGCCCACGAATCGAGTCCATGGTCGCGAACTCGCGCCGTTCGTGGTCGCGGACGACCATGGCCATGGTCACATTCATGTAGGGCTCGCTGAGCACCATGGCCTCGGCGCGGCCAGGCGTCGCGAGGATGCCGGACACGGCAAGATCGAAATGATCCTCGGCCAGCTGTTCGGGCATGGTCGCGAAGGCGAAGGGCACGAACTCGATGGAGACGCGCAGGTCGCGGGCCAGACGATGCATCATATCAATGTCGAAGCCGACCAGTTCCTCCCGGGCGTTGAAATAGGTGAACGGCAGGTTGTAGGGGTAGTAGCCGATGCGGATGACGCCCCGCTCGCGGATGCGCTCGAGCCTGGACTGGCCAGGGCGCAGCGGCACGGGATTGGGCGCGCTTTCCTCGAGAATCCGGGCCGGCGCCTGCCGCTGCAGAAGGTTCATGCCGGCGACGACCTTGTCCCGGCTGAAGTCGTCCTTGAACCAGGCGTCGAGCGCCGTCCGGGTCGAGACGATCAGGCCGCCGCCGACAACGAGCGTGACGCCCAGGGCCACCAGCAGGGTGCCCCGCTTGACCTTGACGAGGCCGGCCATGGCGCAGGTCGTCACGGCGGTAAAGGCCAAGAGGTTCATGCCCCCGAGCAAATCGTTGAAGCGGCCGGCCACGACGCTGGACATGAGAAAGAGCTGGAAGATGTCCGAAGGGATCTCCTGCAGGTCGAGGAGGAAGGGTACCGTCACCGTCACCTTTCCGAAGGACAGGAACAGGCCGGTGGCGAGAAAGACGGGATAGTCGCCCAGCTCCATCGGGCTGCCATAGAACCAGGCGGCGAACGGGACGAAGAGAAGCGTCAGGATCTTGCCGAGATGGGGAAAGGGATAGGCCAGGGGAATGATGAACTCAGGGTGCGCGATCGCTTTCGCGCCGTCCCGCTCGATCCCTTCCGTCTGATATTTCTCG
>JASJBI010000078.1 GCA_030066595.1 Alphaproteobacteria bacterium
CTCCTCCCACATCGGGTCCGTGCGCTCGAAGATGTGGCGCGGGTTGACCTTCGAGCGATGCACGATGATGCAGTCGTGCGGCTCGGCGAAGGTCGGACCGTCGTGCACCACCTTCATATCGCCGCCCGAGATGTCGATGAGCTGCTCGTTCTCGGGCTTGAGCGGCCCGACGTTGAGGAACCGGTCCTTCGAGAACTTGTTCAGCGACACCAGCCATTTGCCATCGGCCTCTTTGGTCTCGCCCATCGAGGTGTGGTTGTGGCCGGGCTGGTAGTGCACGTCGACCTTCTCCTCGATCGGGTCCACGTCCTCGCCCTTGAACGCCCGGATCGCCTTGTCGATGTTCCACTTGCAGACCTGGCTGTCGAGGAACAGGGTGGTAAAGGCGTTGCCGCGGTTGTCGAAGGCGGTGTGCAGCGGCCCGAGGCCCAGCTCGGGTTCGGCGACGATTGCCGAGCGCGGCTCGGCCTTGTCGTCGAACACCGCGGCCAGCTTGCGCACGTCCAGCACCGAGACCGTCGGCGACAGCTTGCCGTTGATCACGATGTAGTTCCCGTCGGGCGCCGTGTTGACGCCGTGCGGGCTGTTCGAGATCGGAATGTAGCGGGTATAGGGCGAGCCCTTGCGGCCGTCGAGCACCGGCACGCCGTTGATCTCCTTGAAGTCGCCCTTCTTGACGCCTTCCTCGATGCGCTTGGTATCGAACACGACGCACCAGTCCTGCTCGTTGGCCGTCATCTCGGCCAGGGTCACCCCTTCTTCGCCATTGTAGCAGGTCGACACCGCGTACCGGCCCTGATAGTCGGCGTCGACATTGTCCAGGTTGCCGTTGACGATGACCTGCCAGGCGACCTTCATGCTGTCGCCATCGATCGCGCTGAAGATGGCCACGTATTTTTCCGGCTCGTCGAGCACGGAGCCGTCGTTCGGCATGGGAATGCGGTGCTCGCCGTTGGCGAAGATATAGCCGGTGCGCGGCACCTTCTGGGGGCGCAGGCCGTGGATGTCCGACGCGTTCGGGATCTCGATGATCTTGTCGGGCTTCATGATGTCGCAGCGGATGCGCGCGACCCGGGTGTTGGCCTTGTCGTTGATGTAGAGATAGCGGCCGTCATAGGTGCCGTCGGTGAACGACATGTGCGGATGGTGCGCGTCGCCGTTCAGATACACCCCGCCCTGGGCCGCCAGGAACTCCCTGGTCTCCTTGGTCAGGCCCTCGGTGAGGATCCGCTTGCTCTCGTTGGTCTGGCCCCAGCCGGTGGCGCTGCAGCGGTTGAACACGGGGATGCGCATGAGCTCGCGCATGGACGGCACACCCAGGATGCGAACCTCGCCGGACTGGCCGCTGCTCCAGAAGCCGTAGTATTCGTCCAGATCGCCCGGACCGACATGCGGGCTGCCGGCCTCGGCGCGCGCCGGGCGCGCCGTTCCGCCGGCCAGCGTCGCCAGCCCGGCCGCCCCGCCGGCGCCGGCGAGGCCGGCCACCGTGGTCACTTTCGCAGTCGTGCCCAGGAGATCCCGTCGGGTCAGCCCGGATCGCTTTCTCGCGTCAGTCATCTCGTTCCTCCTCCTCTCTCTCACCGTCCGAAGTCCGACAGCATCGGTCCGCGCAGGCGGCGCTAGCGATCCGCCAGCACCTTCTCGCGTGACCGGCCGACTTCGGCCAAGGGTTTCGACTGCAGCGCGCGCCTGCGTTCGCGTTTCAGGCGCCGCTGGATCATCGCGGGACAGACATGGTCGTCCCAGTAAACCTGCTGACAGTGCAGGCAATAGAGGCATTCGTTGGGGTTGATGTGGCCGTCCGGATGGATCGCCTGGACCATGCATTCATGGGCGCAGATCTGGCAGGGCGAGCCGCACTGCTTGTGCCGGCGCAGCCACTCGAACATGCGTAGCCGTCCGGGGATGGCGAGCGCCGCGCCGAGCGGGCAGAGATAGCGGCAGAAGAACCGTTCGATGAACAGCCCGATGCCCAGCAGCAGCACGGCATAGGCGACGAACGGCCACTCCCGGCTGAATCCGAGGATGATGCTGGTCTTGAAAGGCTCCACTTCGGACGCCTGCTCGGCCAGCGCCAGCGAGTAGAAGGACAGCCCGAACAGGCCGAGGAACAGCATGTACTTGATCGGCCAGAGCCGCTCGTGCAGGCCCCACGGAACGTGCAGCTGCGGGACGCGCAGGACCGTGGCGACTTTGTTGAGCACTTCCTGCAGCGCGCCGAACGGGCAAAGCCAGCCGCAATAGGCGCCGCGGCCCCAATACAGCATCGAGGCCGCCACCGAGACCCAAAGGATGAACACCAGCGGGTCCATCAGGAAATACTCCCAGCGGAAGTCGGTGATCAGCGCGTTGCTGAAGGTCAGCACGTTGACCACCGAGAGCTGGGCGTTCGCGTACCAGCCGATCCAGAACAGGGTGAACAGCAGAAAGCCGAGGCGGAGCCATTCGGTGAGCTCGCGGCGCACCACGATCAGGTTCTGGAAGAAGAACACGCCGGTCAGGATGGCGATGGCGGTGACGAGAATCCCGACATCCACCAGGCGCTCGCGCCAGATGCGCAGCCACAGGGGCGCGCCGCCGTCTTCGTCAAACTGCGCCGGCGCGGCGGGCGGTGCCGCGGCCTGAGGCTGCGTCGGCGCCGGAACCGGTTCCCGGACAAGGTACTTTTCCGGCGGCATGTAGGCGAGGTCGAAGGAGACGAAGGCCTTCTTGAGCGCGCTCACCGCGCGCTGCGCCAGCAGTTCCAGCCGCCATGGCTGAGCCGGATCGAATCCAACATCCGCCGGTATCACGAACAGGGCGATCTCGCGAAAGCGCGGCGCTTTTGCCGCCATAAGATCGCCCAGGCGCTTGTGCTGCTTGTCGCGAAAGCGGATCGCGTTGTCCCCCTGGACGAGGCTGATGCGGTCGAAGATGCCGCCCCGGACGTAGCCCGAGCCTTTGAACGAGTATTTGCCGTTGCCGGCGATGACGATCGCCTGCTCGCCGGGCTTGAGCCGCGCCGTCAGCAGGTCATATTCCGCCTGCCCCAACAGGCTGCGGCCGATGCTCGGGATCGTGGCCACCGCTGCGTAGAGGTCGATGAAGACGTCCGCCGGGTTCTTGCTCTCGGGACGCCCGGCCGCCTTGGCATGACCGGCGGCCTGGAACGCCTCGGTCACCTCGCCGACGGTGAGCGCCAGGCGGCGGACCGAGCCGTCCCCCACCAGCGTCGGCCAGTCGACGGCCGCGGTCTTGGTCATGTCGACCGAGACGCGTTCGCGCGGCCGGGCCTCGGCCGTGGGCGTCAGGCCGCCGAGGCCGCGGGCCCGCGCCACCTTGAGCGCCGCGCGCAGCATGCTGTCCTCGATGACCAGGACCGTGACCGTGGCGCCGCTGACGATATCGACCTCACGGGGGCCCGAGGTCGGCCGTCCGGCCAGCCCGATGACGTTCTTGCCGACATAGGCGGCGATGAAGTCGGTGACCCGGGACTCCGGGATGCCGATCAGGACGATGGGTTCGCTATGCTTGACCAGCTTGGCGCCGGTGATGCGTCCGTCCAGGTCGATGCCGACCAGCACGTCGATGGGCTTGCCCGAATAGCCGACCGAGGAGACGACGTCGGAGTTGAGCAGGACATAGCCGGCCAATTCGCCGCCCCGGAAGACCGGCGCGGCGGGCGGCGTTCCCTCCACGGGGCCAGCGCGCTCGGCGCCGGGGAAGACCTCCGTCAGGGACGTGTTTGCGAGGAACGAGGCCAGCCGGCTCGCCGCCTGGGCCGGCGGCGCGGTCGTGGCGAGCAGCACGAGCACGGCCGCGACCAACCGCAGCGCCGATCCCCAATGCGGAGCCGCGTGTCCGAAGCGCTGGGGCGCCCCGTTGTGCCTGCCCTGAAGTGCCATTCTTCGTCCCCGTAGCGCGACCGATTTCGGACGTTGTCGAACGCGTCGGATCGGCGGGAAAACCTAGATGCGGAGCGGCCAATAGGCCTTGATCCCAGTCAATTTGCCGACCAGCGCGGGCGGCTAACATCCAACCCCGGTTGGGCAACTCCTGTGAACAATCGGATCGAGGCCGGATGACACGCATCTGGCAGAGGCGGGGCCGGGAACCCGGATCGCATGCGAAATCCGGCGAGGCCCTGCGACAGGCGGTCGGCGCCCTGCAGCGACAGCGTGCCGAGCGCTGGCGTGCGCTGGCCAGGGCCGCAAGGGATCACGGCAACGCCGACGCAGCCACCGCTTTCGAGGACCTCGCGGCGCGCGTTGAGGCCGCGGCGCTGGCGGATGCCGAGACGACGCTGGATGCGGATGCCGTCGCGGCCGTCATGGCGCCATGGCAGGACGCCGCCGTGGGCGAGCTGGGCGGGCTCTACCTCCTGGATCGCTACCGGGTGATGCGCGCGGCCGTCGAGAGCGAGGAGACCCTCTTGCGCGTGCTGACCGAGATCGCTGCGGCCGTCCGCCAGACGGACGCGCGTCTGGCGGCCGAGGCGTTGGCCAAGGACACGATCGGGCGGCTGGCCGAACTGCGGCTCGAGCGCCTCAGGGCCTTCGGCGCGCGCGGTCCGGGCATCGGGCCCGTCCGAAGCGACCAGGTCCGGCGGGTCTCCGCCTCAGCCCAAGCCCTCGCCGGCCATGCCGGCGACAGGGAACGCCACGCAGCCGAGCGACTCGCGGCCCTGGCGGCGGCGATCGCGGACACGGACGCGGTGTCTGCTGTCTTGCTGCGCGAGCTGGCACACGACCGGGCGGCTGGGGCGGTGGAGCGGGGTGCCGCGTCCGGGCCCTCGACCGAGCTCACGCCGCCGGTCCCACAGGCGCCGTTCGCGGCGCTGCTCGATGGGCTGCGCCTGACGGATGCGGGCTTCCGGTTCTACGTGGCAGTTGCCGATGCCGCCGGCGATCCGGCCGTGGTCGAGGAGGCGCAGGTTCTGGCGCGTGGCGCGGTCGCCCATCTGCGCCGCCTGCACGCGCGCCTGGACGTGCTCCGCGGCGTCACGCCTCTGGAATGACCGCCGTCGCCTCCAGCTCGATCTTGCCGGGCGAATCCAACAGATCGGCGACGAAGATCATGCTCATTGCCGGGAAGTGCCGGCCCATGCGCGCGCGCCAGATCTTGCCGAGCTCCGGCCGGGCGGCGAGATAGCCGGGCTTGTCGATGCAGAAGGCGGTGATGCGGCAGATATGCTCGGGCCGACCGCCCGCCTCGGCCAGCACGGCGAGCACGTTGTCGAGGGCCTGGGCGAACTGGGGCGCGATCTCCTCGCTGTGGAAGATCTGTTGTGCACCCCAGCCGACCTGGCCAGCGACGAACACGATCCGGCCGGCGGGCACGGCAATGCCGTTTGCGTAGCCGATCGGGGCCTTCCAGCCTTCGGGCAACAAGACGTCCATGGCGCTCTCCTCTATTGGCGCGTCAACGCGGTGCGGTCGTAGTATCCGCCGCGGCCACCTGATCCAGGATGACCTCGATCAGGCCGGGGTCGGTGCCGACCGCGCCGGTGTAGAGCACGGTCCGCCCATCCGCGCGCCGTCCGGCGTTGACTCCCGCAGCGAGGCCGAGGGCGTTCGGCACATCCTCGGTGGCGTGGCCGCCCGCGTCGGCGAAGAAGCCCACCGCCACCAGGTCGCCCTCGATGGCCGCGGCCGCGTCGGCGACGAAGGGCGGCTCGTCGATGAAGGCGGTGCGCACGTCGGCGAAGCCCCGGATGCCCGCAGCGCAGGCCCGCGTGGCTGCGGCCGAGGCCGGGTCCTTGGGCGTGCCGTGCCCGACCAGCATGAGCGTCGCCTGCTTTGGCTCGACCTGCTGTCCTTGGGCGAGCGCCCGGGCTTGCGCGCTTGCGATTTCAGCAATCCGCGGATGGGTGCCGACGGGCTCGGTATAGCGCAGCCGCGGATCGGCGCCGAGCCGGTCGGGGATCAGCGAGCGCACCGCGTAGCCGCGACTCATGAACACCGGCACCACAAAGACCGTCTCGGCCTGGCACGCTGCAAAGGCGTCCTCCAGCCGCGGTTGGCCGTTCAGGTTCCCGGCCTGGACGCCTGCGAACAGCCCGCGCCCCGCGATCGCCCGGGCGTGCGCGGCGATGGCCAGCGTCTCCGGCGTGCCGCGCGACGTGCCGTGCCCGACCAGCAAGAGATCGGCGTCCGTCCAGTCCTGGCCTGCGTTAATGGCTCGTGCCCTCGGAGCGGGTGATCTTGTTGTGCACGTTGTACTTGCCCGAGGGTTTCTTCAAGGGGATGCGTTTCACTTCTTCCAGCGTCTGGGCGTCGTAGACCACGATGGCGCCGTCCATGTCCCAGATGGAAAGCAGCGCGTAGCGGCCGTCCTTGGTGAACTCCACATGGGCTGCGGTCTTGCCCGGCGCGGGCCTGAGTGTCCTGACGATCTCCAGCGTGCGCTTGTCGATCACGTGCACCTTGTCCCGGTTCGGCCCGAAGAACACGTCGGTCCAGGCATAGGGCGTGTTCTCGTGGCTGCGCAAAAAGAAGCCCGGCCCCTCGGTCTCGATGCGCTTGATCACGGTCCAGTCCGCCATGTCGATGACCGAAAGCGCGGATTCCTTGAGATGCGGCGTCGCCATGACCCGCCGGCCCCGCCAGGTCCAGGTGATGCCCGAGCCCAGATGGGGTAGGCCCGAGAGCGCCACTTCGGCGATCTCGCGCCGGACGTTCAGATTCACCACCTTGGATTTGCCGGCGCTCCGGGCCGAGCCGAACACCAGCTTGTAGGACTGGTCGAAGAAGAAGTCGTCCAAGGGCTCGGCCAGCTCGGTGCGCAGGATGGGGAACCGCTTGGTCGGGATCGCCTCGACCATGCCCTCCTCGTAATTGTGCACGAAGGCGAGGAAGCGGGCCGGCGGTTCCTCGGCGTAGGAGATCTCCCAGATCTCGGGGAGGTCCTTGAGCGCCAGCACGAAGCTCTCGCGCGGGGCGGCCTGATAGACCGCGCTCACGCGCGAGGTGGTCTTGTTGTCGCGCCCGCGCACCTCGATGATCTTGAGCGGAGACAGGTCCCGGGCATCCAGCAGCACCAGCGTGTGCGGCAGGTAGTTGGCCACCGCCACGACTCGCCCATCATGGGAGATGGCCAGGTTGCGGGTGTTGATGCCGGCGCGCACCTCGGCCACGGTCTCGAGCGTGTAGAGGTCGAACTTGCTGATCCAGCCGTCCCGCGAGGCGAAGTAGACGAAGCGGCCGTCGGGCGAGAACTTCGGCCCGCCGTGCAGCGCGAAGCGCGAGGGGAAGCGGTGGATCGGCGCGAGCTTGTCGCCGTCCAGGATGGTCACGTGATGGGTGCCGCTCTCGACCACCACGAACAGGTTCATGGGATCCGCGTCGTGGATCGGCCGCTCCGCCGCGGCATGGGCTTGGCCGTTGGTCACATGGCTCGCGCGCAGGCTGGCCAGGTTCCAGACCGGCGTCACCCCGGGCGGGCTGAAGATGTAGTTGACCAGCTCCTCGATCTTCGCCGGCTCGAGCTGTTCCCCGAAGGCCGGCATCTGGGTCTGCGCCCGCCCGGCGGCGATCACCTTGCGCGCCCGGCGCTTTTTCAGGCGGCGCAGGCTTTCGGGCAGCAGCGCCGGGCCGCTCGCGCCGAGCCGGTCGGCGCCATGGCAGGCTGCGCAGTGTTCGGTATAGAGCCCGCGGGCGACCGCGTCGCCTTCGGCCCAGGCGGGTGCCGCACCCGCGATCAGCGCGAGGGCCGCGAGGCTAAGACGCCACCGTCGCATAGGAGCCCTTGCCATAGGGGGTGAGCTTGACCCGCTCGCTGCCGCCGGTCACGCCGATCTCCGCGTCGGTCAGATAGCAGCCCGGATCTTCCTCCCAGGGGTCGCCGGTCAGCTGGAGCGCGCGAACCCGGGTGTTGCCGCCGCAGATATCGAAATGGGCGCAGGCGTCGCAGCGCCCCTTGATCCGGCGCGGCCGCGCCTTGAGCCCGGCCATGATCGGATCGGACAGATCTCCCCAGATTTCCGAGAACGGCCGGTCGCGCACGTCGCCGAGATCGTAGTGCCACCAGAAGGTGTCCGGGTGCACGATGCCCAGATTGTCGATATTGGCGACGTTGACGCCGGACGCGTTGCCGCCCCACTGCACCAGTTTGGCGCGGATATGGTCGACGCGCTCCGGAAAGCGGCGGCGCACCCAGCCGAGCAGATAGACCCCGTCGGCGTCGTTGTTGCCGGTCACGAACTCCTTGTCCGCACCGGCCTCGGCATGGGCCCAGGCGGTCTCGAACACCAGGTCCATGGCCCGCCGGGTGGTGGTGAACCAGGCGTCGTCGCCCCGGTTCTTGTTGCCGCGCCCGGCATAGTTCAGATGCGAGAGATAGAACTTGTCGATCTCCTCGAGGCGCATGAGCTGCAAGAGATCGGGCAGGTCGTGGGCGTTGTCCTGGGTCAGGGTGAAGCGAATGCCGACCTTGATGCCGTTCGCGTGGCAGAGCCGGATGCCCCGCATGGAGCCGTCGAAGGCGCCCTCCTTGCGGCGGAAGGCATCGTGGGTCGCGCCGATGCCGTCCAGGCTGATGCCCACATAGTCGTAGCCGACGCCGGCGATGTCGGCGATGTTGCGGTCGTCGATCAGGGTGCCGTTGGTCGAGAGCCCGACATAGAAGCCCATCGCCTTGGCCCGGCGCGAGATCTCGAAGATGTCCGGCCGCAACAACGGCTCGCCCCCGGACAGGATCAGCACCGGCACGCGGAACGCCTTGAGGTCGTCCATCACCCGGAAGACCTCGTCGGTCGAGAGCTCGCCCGGGAAGTCCACGTCGGAAGAGATCGAGTAGCAGTGCTTGCACTTCAGATTGCAGCGCCGGATCAGGTTCCAGATCACCACCGGTCCCGGCGGGTCGCGGCGCGGCCCGGCCGGCGTGGGCTCGATGATCTCGCGCATGAACTGGCTGACGCGGAACATGGGCGTGTCCTCCTCAGGCGACCAGGCGCAGCCCGGATTTCTTGAGAATCCGAGTGCTGTAGAGTACGTCGTGGCCGCGGCAGGCGGCCCCCAGCAGGTCGGCGATGCTGGCCACTTTGTCGGCCACCTCGGCGCGGCTCTTGCCGTGCACCATGGCGAACAGGTTGTAGGGCCAGATCGGCAAGTGACGTGGCCGGTGATAGCAGTGGCTCACGAAGTCCAAGGCCCCCACCTGGCGGCCCAGGGCGGCGACCCCCTCGTCGGCCACGTCCCAGACCGACATGCCGTTGGCCCGCAGCCCGAGCGCATAGTGGTTCGGCACCGCGCCGATGCGGCGGATCACACCGGTCGCCAGCATGCGGCGCATGCGCCCCATTACGGTGTCCGGGTCCAGGCCCAACTCTTCGGCAACGGCATGATAGGGCCGCGGCACCAGCGGCAGCCCGGCCTGGGTCGCGACCACGATCCGGCGGTCGACCTCGTCCAGGGCCTCGTGACGCGATTGGGCGGTCATGCCTCGACCCTCAGCCCGATGAAGAACTCCTCGATCTTGGGCATGTCGTAGACCGTGTGGCCGGTGGCCGCCTCGATCGCGGCGAGCACGTCCGGGATCCGTTCCGGCGTCTCGGTGGCCAGCACGAACCACATGTTGAGCGCATGCTCGCGGGCGTAGTTGTGGGCCACCTCGGGGAAGGCGTTGACGATCTCCGCCACCCGGTCGAAATCGTCCTCGGGCACCGCCATGGCGGCCAGCGTGAGCGCCCCGCCCAGCCGCTCGGCGTGATACATGGGCCCGAAGCGGGACAACGTGCCCGCCGCCTTGAGCGCCTTGAGCCGCGCGACGAGCGTCGCCTCGTCGGTGCCGAGCTCGGCCGCCGCCTCCGCGTAGGGGCGTTCGCAGATCGGAAAGCCGCCCTGCAGGCCGTTGACGATGCGGCGGTCGAGCGCATCCATCAGGCCGCCCCCTTGACCGCTGCGCGCCCGTAGCGGGCGCCCGTCTGCTTGAACCGGCGGCGGCTGAACAAGAGCTCGTGCGGCAGGTCGGCGAGATCCAGGTCTTGCGCGATGTCGCGGACCAGGCTCGTGACCTCGGCGCGGTCCTGCCCATGCACCATGCAGAACAGGTTGTAGGGCCAGACCGGCGGCCGGCGCGGCCGGCGGTAGCACAGGGTCACGCAGGGATAGCTCGCGAGCAGCCGGCCGACCGCTGCCACTTCACCGTCCGGCACGTCCCAGACGACCATGGCGTTGGCCCGGTAGCCGAGCTCGTGATGACGCACAACCAGGCCAAGGCGGCGGATCACCCCCGTTTCGATCAGTCTGCCGAGCACCTCGCGGACCTCTGCCTCGGACAGGCCGGCCTTGGCGCCGATCGCGGCATAGGGCCGCGGCACCAGCGGCAGACCCCCATCCAGGGCCGCGATGACCGCCCGCTCTGTTGCCGTCAGCGCCATTGCACCGGGAACCCCAGATCGATGTGGTAGGCCTCGACCAGCGGCAGATCGATCACCGGAAGCCCCGTCCGGGCTTCGATCTCGTCGAGCACCTGGCGCAGCCGCGCCGCGTCCGCGGCGGCAACCACGAACCACAGATTGAGCGCGTGCTCCCGCTCGTAGTTGTGGTTGACTTCGTCATAGCCGCTGACCAGCGCGGCGACGTGGTCCAGACGGTCCGCCGGCACCGCCATGGCGGCAAGGGTGCTGGCGCCGGCCTGGTTGGGCGCGACCACCGCGCCGACCCGCGATAGCACACCACGCGCGTGCAGGCGGCCGAGTGCGGCGAGCACGTCATCCTCCGAGACGCCGAGCCGGCCGGCGATCTCGGCATAGGGGCGCTCGGACAGGGGCAGGTCCCGCTGCCAGCCGTCCACCAGGGCGCGCTCCAGCGGATCCACCGTTCGGCCCGAAATCGCGTCGATCCGGCTGACCTCCGCCATCGCTAGAGGCCGATCCGGTGGGCGCGGGCGGCCAGGAAGATGCCGCTCGGCTTCGCCATCGGCAGCTCGCCCAGCCGCTCGAAGCTGCGCGTGTCGTAAACGTCGACGCGGTCGGCGTCGCGCACCGAGACCCAGACCTGCTCGCCGCGCGGCGTGAACTCCATGTGCAGCACCGCCTTGCCGGGGCGCAGCTCCTTGACGATCCGCCGCGTGGGCACGTCGATCACCTGGACCACGTCATTCCGGGGATGGGCGAAGTTGACCCAGATCTGGCGCCCGTCAGGCCGCGCCACGGCGAACACCGGCTGGCCGTGCACGGGGATGCGGCCGACCTCGGTCCAACTCCGCCGGTCGACCATCAGCACCTCGTGGCGTCCAACCGCCGGCAGGAACAAGAGATCGCCGGCCTCGGCCCAGCCCTCGAGATGCGGCATCTTGTAGACCGGCAGCTTCTCCTCGCCCCGGCCATAGCCGTCGAGGATGCGTCTGACGCCCGCCTCCGGCCGCCACAGGTCCAGCATGGCGACACCGTCCTCGCCGAACAGGCCCGCCAGGTAGTAGCGTCCGTCCGGCGTGATCAACCCGTCATAGGGCTGCTCGCCGATTCCGGTGAACTTGCGCAATGCCGGAGCGGCCGGGTCGGACAGGTCGGCGATCCAGATCTCGCCCGCGTCGTAGAGGCTGAACACGAAGCGCTGGTCCGGGGCGTCGACAAGGCCGACGACCTTGGACCGCTCGCCGTCGGCGCCGATCGCCGGGATGTCGGCGACCAGGCGCAGCGTCGCGGCATCGAACACTTTGACGCCGCCGGGCTTGTAGTTCGAGACGGCCACTAGGCTGCCGTCCTGGGAGATGGCGCCGCCGATGCTGTTGCCCGCCTGAAGGATGCGCTTGACCACCGCACCGGTCAGCAGGTCGATCTTGCTGAGGCCGCCGTCGCGGCCGAACAGGAAGGCGTAGCGGCCGTCGCGGGAAAACACCGCCGAGGCGTGCGAGAGATCGCCCAGGCCGTCGATGGTCCTGAGCGAGGTGCGGTCGGTGGTCTCGATGATCTGCACCTTTCCCGAGGCGCGCTCGACCACCAGCCCCAGATCGCCGGTGCCGCGCAGCACGATCTCGGCGGCCTGTGCGGCCTGCGCCATCATGCCGGCCAACATCAGGGCCGCGACACCGGCCCGCAGCGCTCTAACGGTCATCGATCGCCCCCTTCTTCATCTGCCGCACCAGCCAGTGCGCTTCCATGACGCTGATCTCGAAGTCCCAGGGCGGCATCGGTGTGCCCGGCACGCCCTTCAGGATCACCTCGACCAGCGCGTGGTCCGGCTTGTCCGCGAGCGTTTCCGGCAAGAGCGCCGGTCCCAGCCCGCCTTTCATGGTCAGCCCGTGACAGGAGCCGCAGTCCTGTTTCAGCCGATAGATCAACTCGTCCTGGCGCCAGGGCAGCGGGTCCGGGCTGGCCCAAACGGCGGCCGCCGCGAGCGCCAACGCGCCGGCCAGCACGCCTGTTGCCCTAGCCGGCATCGGCCCGCTCCCGCGCTTCGGTCTGGGCGGCCGGCCGCTCGTCCAGATCGACGCCCAAGAGCCCCGCCATCTGAACCACCGCCCCGATGACGATAAGCACCGGTGCGCGCAGGCCGGCCTCCGCCACCCGCTCGGGCAGCTCTGTCAGCGTCGTCACGACAACGCGCTGGCGCGGCGTGGTGCCGCTCATGATCGCGGCGGCCGGCGTTGCCGGGTCCAGGCCCGCGGCGATCAGCCGGTCGCGAATCTGCGGCAGGTTGGCGAGGCCCATATAGAAGACCAGCGTCGTCTCCGGGTCCGCCAGGCTCTCCCAGTTGAGATCGAGCTCCACGTCGGCGCGGCAATGGCCGGTGACGAAGCGGACCCCCTTGGCAAGTCCCCGATGGGTCAGGGGAATGCCGGCGGCGGCGGCGCAGCCGCCGGCCGCGGTGATGCCCGGCACCACCTCGAAGGCGACGCCGTGCTGGGCCAGATATTCGGTTTCCTCGCTGCCGCGCCCGAAGACATAAGGATCACCGCCCTTGAGCCGGACGACGCGGCGGCCGGCGCCCGCCAGCTTGACCAGCAGCTTGTTGATCTCTTCTTGCGGCATGTGGTGGTCGGCGGCCGCCTTGCCGGCGTAGATCAGGGGCGTGCCGGCCGGAACCAGATCGAGAACGTCGGGCGAGACCAGCCGGTCGTAGACCACGACGTCCGCCCGTTCCAGCAGGCGGACCGCCTTGACCGTCAACAGCTCAGGATCGCCGGGGCCCGCACCCACGAGATGAACGCAGGGTCGCCTGAGTGTGCACGTCCTGTCGGTCACCGCGCTGCCTCCCGTCCCCGGCAGCGGCGGGGCGGCGTCCTGCCGCCCCGCCCGCCGGCACATCAGTAGACGTCGTTCTTGGTGTTGTAGACGTTGAACTTGCCGGTCGGCGTGACCAGGCGCTTGTCCTTGATCACCGCCTTGAGCTTGCGGGTTTTGTCGTCGATCACGACGATCGCAGACTCTTGGTCCTTGGCGTTCCACACCGAGAACCAGATCTCGGTGCCGTCCTTGTTGTACTCACCCTGAACGACGCGACGGACGCCTTCGGTGATCCCGGACATCTCGCCCACGGGGATCACCTCATAGCCCTTGTCCAGGTCGTCGATGTTGAACACGGCGACCGAGGAGGCGAGCTCCGCTTCGGGATTGAGCGGCGTGTCGACCCACAGGTTCTTGGACTTCGGATGGGTCTTGATGAACAGCGAACCGCCGCCCTGGCCCTCGAGCGTCTGCACCACCGTCCAGGCTTTCTTGGGATGCTTTTCCGGATCGGTGCCGATCAGCGCGATGGTCTCGTCGCCCAGATGGCTCGTCGCCCACACCGGCCCGTGCTTGGGATGCACGAAGTTCGCGCCCCGGCCCGGATGCGGCTTGACGCCGGTCTTGATCAGCTTGACCAGCTTGTCTTCCTTGGTGTCCACGACCGCGACGGTGTCGCGGGCGTTGGCGGCCACCAGGAAGTACCGGCCGGTCGAATCGAAGCCGCCGTCATGCAGGAAGCGCTCGGCGTCGATCGAGGTCACCTTCAGGTTCTTGATGTCCGCGTAGTTGACCATCAGGATCTTGCCGGTTTCCTTGACGTTGACGACGAACTCCGGGTTGTAGTGGGAGGCGACGATCGAGGCGACCCGCGGCTCCGGATGGAACTCCTGGGTGTCCACGGTCATGCCGCGCGTCGAGACCACCTTGATCGGCTCGAGGGTGGCGCCGTCCATGATCACGTATTGCGGCGGCCAGTACGAGCCGGCGATGGCGTATTTGTCTTCCCAGCCCTTCATCTTGGAGGTCTCGACCGAGCGGGCCTCCATGCCGACCTTGATCTCGGCCACCGTGGTGGGCTCTTTCATCCACAGATCGATCAGGTTGATCTTCGCGTCTCGGCCGATGGTGAAGAGATAGCGTCCCGACGCCGACAGGCGCGAGATGTGCACCGCGTAGCCGGTCTTGAGGATCTTGACGATCTTCTTGCTGGCGCCGTCGATGATCGCGACTTCGCCGCTGTCGCGCAGTGTCACCGAGAACAAGTTGTCGATATCGAGCTTGTTCTGCGGCTTGGTCGGCCGCTTGTCGACCGGCACATGCACCTTCCACGTTGCCTTGACTTCCTTGAGCCCGAACTCCGGCGGCATCGGCGGCTCGTGCAGCAGGTATTTCGCCATCAGGCTGACGTCGTCCGTGGTCATATCACCGGACGTGCCCCAGTTCGGCATACCCGCGGGCGAGCCGTATGTGACGAAGTCGCGCAGGTATTCGAAGCCGAGCTCGCGCGTGACCTTGGTGGTCAGCGCCTTGCCCGTGGCGCCTTTGCGCAACACGCCGTGGCAGCCGGCGCAGCGTTCGAAATAGATCTGCTTGGCGCGGGCGAACTGCTTGTCGTCCAGCGCCGGCACGCCTTCCTCGACGACACGCTCACTGCCCTCGCCGGGCAGCACGTCGAGGCTCGGCTCGTAGCGCTCGCCGGGCTTGGTCTTGTGTTTCTCGAGAGCCTCCTTGGACGGCTTGGTCTCTGCGAAGGCGGAATCCGTGACCATGGCATGGCCGACGGCGAATGCGGCGGCCATGGCTACCGCGGTGAGGGCGCGTCTCATCGTCGAACTCTCCCCAGCTACTAGTGTCCCCAGCCCAAATTCATCGTGGCAATCAATCACAGGCGATGGTTACGCTCCTTGACCTCAGTCAAATGGGCGGCACGCGCGAGAACCCCTTGACGAGAGTCAAAGGCGCGTCCCCCGCGATCATCGATAATGCCGACACCTTTTTGTTGGGCCCTCTCGATGCGTTTCTCATATGCGATTCTGATCGGACTGATCATGTTGGCCACCTCTGCGCGCAGTGTTGCTGCGGCGGAAGAGGTCGGGTCGGATCGCCTGCAATCCATTTTTCCCGGTGCCGAGCGCGCAAGCGTCTTCGAAGGCACGCCCGAGACTGCGGCGGTCCATCGCGACGGCGCGCTCGCCGGTTACATCTTTTCCAGCAGCGCCGTGGTCGGCTCGACGGGCTATTCCGGCAAGCCGCTTGACGTTCTGATCGGGCTGGATCTCGAGGGTCGCATCACGGGCGCGGAACTGATCGCGCATCAAGAGCCGATCCTGGTCATCGGCGTTCCCGAGGCGCGGCTGTTCGATTTCGTTGGGCGGTTCCGCGGCGTCGATATCCGCGAAACCGTGCGGGTCGGCGAGACCGAGGGGTTCGACGCGATCTCCGGCGCCACGGTGTCCAGCGTGGTGATCAGCGACGCGATCCTGCGCGCGGCCCGGATCGTCGCCCGCGCCAAGGGCATCATCGCTGAACCGGCCGGCGCCGGGGCCGAGGTGGACATCGACCGGCGCCAGGACCTGTCCTGGTCCGGACTGGTCGCCGCGGACCTGATCCGGCGGCTCACGCTGTCGAACGGCGCGGCAAACGCGGCGCTGGGGCTGCCCGTCGGTGCCGATCCGGAATCGCTGTTTTTCGAGCTCTATGCGGCCCTGCTCACGCCCGCGATGGTGGGGAGCAATCTGCTGGGCGAGCTGGACTACAACCGTTTTATGGCGGACCGGAAACCAGGCGAACAGGCGCTGTTTCTCGCCGCCAACGGCGGCTGGTCCTTCAAGGGCACCGATTGGGTCCGAAGCGGCGAGTTCGATCGGATCCAGATCGTACAGGGCCAGACCACGTTTCGGCTCAGCAAGGCGCAGCATCGCCGCCTGGACCGCCTGCGGGCCGAGGGGGCGCCGGAATTGCGCGAGACGGCGATGTTCGTGCTTCCGGCCGAACCGGCGCTCGATCCAGCGCGGCCCTGGCGCGTCGACCTGTTCGTTTCCCGGCCGAACCCGGAGGGCACAGAGGCCCGGGCCCAGTTCAGTCTCTCATACCGTCCGCCTGCGGTCCTCATGAAGGAACCGCCGAGACCGGTCTCCGCGGCCGTCGCCGACGGCATGCTCGATGAGGCCATCCGGGCGGCCACGGGCAGCCTCTGGCTCGACGTCTGGCGGAGCCGTACGGGCAGCATCGCGATCCTCGCCGTCACGCTCGTCGTGCTGACAGCAATCCTGTTTCTGCAGGACGTGATCGCGCGGCGGCCGCGGCTCTACCACATCCTGCGCTACGGCTTCCTTGCCTTCACCTTGGTCTGGCTCGGCTGGTACGCCGGGGCGCAGCTCTCCGTTGTGAACGTGCTGACCTTCACCCAGGCGCTCTTGACCGAGTTCCGTTGGGAGCTGTTCCTGCTCGAGCCGCTGATCTTCATCCTCTGGTCCTACGTCGCGATTTCCATGTTGTTCTGGGGACGTGGCGTGTTCTGCGGCTGGCTTTGTCCGTTCGGCGCGCTGCAGGAGCTCCTCAACCACGGCGCCCGCGCGCTCAAAGTGCCGCAGCTCCAGGTTCCGTTCCTGCTGCACGAACGGGTCTGGCCGCTGAAGTACATCGCCTTTCTGGCGCTCTTCGCCGTCTCGCTGGGCTCCATGACGCTCGCGGTGGTCGGGGCCGAGATCGAGCCGTTCAAGACGGTGATCTCGCTGAGATTTTCGCGCGCCTGGCCCTTCGTGCTCTACGCCCTTGCCCTGCTCGCGGCCGGGCTGTTCATCGAGCGTTTCTTCTGCCGCTATCTTTGTCCGCTGGGCGGCGCGCTTGCCATCCCGGCCCGCCTGCGCATGTTCGACTGGCTCAAGCGGCGGCCGCAATGCGGCACGCTGTGCCAGGCTTGCGCCGTCGAGTGCACGGTGCAGGCGATCCATCCCAGCGGCCGCATCAATCCCAACGAATGCATCCACTGCCTGCAATGCCAGGTCCTGTATTACGACGACAAACGCTGTCCGCCGCTGATCGAGCGTCGCAAGCGCCGCGAACGACGCCAGGCGCTGGCCAGCAAGCCCGCGCCGGCGCAGCCGGGCCCCGCCGCATGAGCGTGCTGCTGGCCTACGGGTTTCGTCCGTTCTTTCTGCTCGCCGGCCTCTACGCCGTGCTCGGCATGCTGGCCTGGCTCGCCTGGCTGGTGATCCATGGCGCCGGCGGCGCTGTGCTCAACCCGACGATCGCCTTTCCGGTGTTGATCTGGCATGGGCATGAGATGCTGTTCGGCTTCGTCGCAGCGGTCATGGCGGGCTTCTTCCTGACCGCGATGCCGAACTGGACCGGGGCGCCGCCGCTGCGCCATCGACCGCTGCTGCTGCTGGTGCTGCTCTGGATCGCCGGTCGCCTGGTGATCTGGTTCGGCGCCTACCTGCCGGGCTGGCTGTCCGCGGCCGTCGATCTGGCCTTCCTGCCGGCGCTCGCCGGGGTTGTCGGGGCGACGCTGTGGCGCGCCGGGGCCAAGCGGAACCTGGTCTTGGTGCCGATTCTGCTGACCATGATCGCGGGCGACGTATTGATCCATCTGGAGGTGCTGGCGCTGACCGGCGTCACCGCGCGCACCGGCCTCTACCTCGCCGCCGACGCGGTCGCCGTGCTGCTGGTCATCATCGGCGGGCGTATCGTTCCGGCCTTCACCCGAAGTGCGTTCGCGCAACAGCAGATCGACGCGCCGGTGCGCTCTTCGGCCATGCTGGACCGGCTGGCGATCCTGTCCGCGGTGCTGGTCCTCGTGCTCGAGCTGGTGCTGCCCGACAGCGCGGCGACCGGGACCGCGGCGGCTGCGGCCGCGATCCTGAACGCTGCGCGTCTCGCCGGCTGGCAGGGGCACCGGTCGCTTGCCGCACCGATTCTCTGGGTCCTGCATCTCGGTTATCTCTGGGTCGTGCTGGCGTTCGCGGCAAAGGCGGCGGCGCTGCTGCTCGGCTGGCCGTCCGGGTCGGCGGCGCTGCACGCATTGACCGTCGGCGCGGTGGGCACGCTCACCATGGGCGTGATGTCGCGGGCTGCGCTGGGACATACCGGCCGGCCGCTGCGCGTCCATTGGGCCGTTGCCACGGCTTATGTTCTGATCTCGATCGCCAGCGTGGTCCGGCTGGTCGGGCCGGCGCTGCTGTCGTCTTTCTATACCGAAGTGATGGTGGGCGCGGGCGTGTTGTGGGCCGGCGCCTTCGGTCTGTTCGTTCTGATTTACCTGCCGATCCTGACCCGCCCGCGGATCGACGGGAAACCGGGCTGAGGTCGGTCCTTTGATTTCAGTCAAGGACGGCCGTCCCGGAAGTCCTTCTAATGGCGCCAATCGTCCAGGGAGGGGACAAATGGATTACCAGCAATGTTTCGAAGACGCCGTCAACCGCGTCAAGGGTGAGGGTCGGTACCGTGTGTTTGCGGATTTGGAGCGGCGCTGCGGTCGGTTTCCGGAGGCCTTGAGCTATGGCGGGGGCGAGGATCCGCGGGAGGTGGTGATCTGGTGCTCGAACGACTATCTGGGCATGGGCCAGCACGCGGACGTGGTTGCGGCGATGACGGCGACGGCCGAGCGCATGGGGGCGGGGGCGGGCGGCACGCGCAACATCTCGGGG
>JASJBI010000077.1 GCA_030066595.1 Alphaproteobacteria bacterium
GCGTCATCCCTGCGGCAGGCGGTCGCGCTCGATCCCGACAATCCGGACACGGTAAAGGTCTACGGCCTCTGGTGCGTCTCCCAGGCGCGCTTCGACGAAGCCGTCTTGGCCTTCGAGCGGGTCATGGAGCTGACGCCCGGGGACCCCGAAAGCCACGGCAACCTCGGCGTCGTGCTGCGCCTCGCCGGCAACGCCGAGGCCGCCGTTCGGCACCTGGTCCACGCCCTGTCGCACGGCGTGGTCAAACCCGAGTATCAAGCGCACTTCGGCGACGCCGTTATCGAAGCGATGCCTGGGCACTACGATGAGGAAATCGAGAAGGCGCTGCTCCTTTGCTTCGAAAAGGAGGTCGCGGACCTGACCAAGCTCTCGTCCGTCGCCGGCAGTCAGGTGGTGATGAAGTACGCCGAGCGCGCCCGCGTGGAGGACGCAAATGCCGAGGGCTCGAAGGTCAAGATGCATCTCGACGGCATCCTTGGCGATCGGCTGCTCCTCGTCATGCTGGAAAAAACCGTCTCCTACTACCTACCCCTGGAGGCGCTCCTCGCCCAGGTTCGACGCGTCCTCTTGGGCCGTGCCCTGCAGCAACAGGCGCAGTTCGGCGAAGAGCAGATGCGCTTCATGGCGGCCTTGTCCATGCAATGCCACCACAATTCCTACATCCTCGCGGTCGACGAGCAGGAAGAACGTGCGATCGAGATCCTGGCTGCGTCCATCGGCAAGCGACTGGAACGGCGCGAAGCGCCGAGCGTGGCCTTCGAGATCGAGCTAGCGCTCTTCGCCATGTACCGCCCGCTGTTTCGCCTACCGGGTTTCGAGATCCTCGCAGACATGGCCATGGAGGAATGGTCGCAGTCCCTGCGGCCGCTGCTCCAGGTGAGCCTCATCAACCCGGCCGAGGAACAGGCCCTCAAGGCGATGATTCCGGCTCTGGGCGATATCGAGGACGAGACCTCTCGCTCGGTGCGCTCGCAGTACGAGGAAAACCCCTACCCGCGTTGGCGCAGCGTGCCGCGGCAGGTGACCTCCGATCTCAAGAGCTACCTCAAGGAAAAGCTGCCGTGGATTGATCCGCCCAGCGACCCGCAAGGCGGACCGAAAGTCCTGATCGCGGGCAGCGGCACCGGCTGGCACCCCATCACCTTCGCTCAGCGGATACCGAGCGCTCATATCACGGCGGTCGACCTGAGCCTCTCCAGCCTGGCCTACGCAAAGCGAATGGCGCAGAGGTTCGGGGTCGCGCAGATCGATTTCCGGCACGGCGATCTTCTGGACGTCGACAGGATCGGTGAGGCCTTCGACGTCGTCGAGTCGGTGGGCGTGATCCATCACATGAAGGACCCGGAAAGCGGCCTGGCCGCCCTCCTGCGCGTGCTGAGGCCGGGCGGCTACCTCAAGCTCGGCCTCTACAGCGAAAGGGCGCGCGCTTGGATCACCGAGGCTCGCGAGCGGGTTAAGAAATCGGGACTGGAACCGACCCCGGAAGGCATTCGCCGCTTCCGGCAGATGGTCCTCTCCGGGCAAGCGCCCGACATCGAGAGGTTCGTCATCATGAAGGACTTCTTCGACCTGGACAGCCTGCGCGACCTGGTTTTTCACGTCCAGGAACATGTTTATCGGCCGCTGGGCATCAAGGACATGCTGGCGCGTCACGGGCTGGAATTCCTCGGCTTCTCGGAGCTCAAGCCAGCCTGCCTTAAGGCCTACGCGGAGCAATTCCCCGCCGACCCGAACAGGCTCGACCTCGAAAACTGGGACGCGTTCGAATCGAGCGCGCCACACACCTTCATCAGCATGTTCAACTTCTGGTGCCGCAAACCTGAGTAAACCCGATCGGCCAAGGTCAACCCTCCCGGTCGGGACGGCGGCCTTAACCTTCGGCAAAGTATATTTGTTGCCGGGCCCGATCGGCCGGCTCGGCAATTCTTACCTGTTGAGCGGCAAAATCTGCCCAGCAAGCGGCCGGATCTGCCGAGCAAAAGGCAAGAATTGCAGGCACTTGGCAATTCTGGCCCGGGTCTTGCTACGATCCGGCGGGGTAGTGGGTCTAGCCCGCTGCCACCATTGGGGACAGGTAGGCCCCATCGGCAAGTAGTCGAAACATCAGATCCATGTAGGAGTTCCAAATGCCTCTTAACATTATCTCCAACTTCGCCGCGCAGGTGGCCCAGCGTCAGTTGGCCATGTCGGACCGCGGTGCGTCGGACTCGGTTGCCAAGATCTCGGCCGGTACCCGCGTCCTGGCGGCTCGCGACGACGCCGCGGCCCTGGCCATCGGCTCTCGTCTGCGCGCCGAAGTTGCGGCCATGACCCAGGCCGGCGTCAACGCCGGTCAGGCCATCTCGATGTTGCAGATCGCCGACGGCGCCATGGCGCGGATCAACGACACGCTGGTCCGCATGAAGTCGCTTGCCGTGCAGGCCGGTTCCGACCAGTTGGGCTCGGTCGAGCGCGGTCTGATCGACACCGAGTTCCAGCAGCTCCTGTTGGAAGTCGATCGTATCGCGACCGACACCGAGTTCAACGGTCAGACGCTGATCAACGGTGGCACGCTGTTCAATCTGGTTCAGGCCTCCGACGCCGGCGCCGACGGCTTCTCGAGCGTCTCGTTCGACAACACGGTGACCAACGCCTCGGTCTTCCAGTACAGCTATGCTTCCGCGACCGAGTCGCTGACCGTCACCAAGACCGCAGTCGACGGCGTGACGACCAACACCGCGACTGATATCGAGACCAACCAGTCGTCGGGTAACAACGTCTCCTTCGCCTTCGACAGCGATGTGAATGCGGAGGACGTCTTCTCCTATACCTACGCGCAGGCCAGTCAGCAGTTGACTGTGCTCAACGAGCGCACCGAGGAGACGGCGACCATCGACATCACCGACGCGTTCAACGCCGCGTTCGGTTCCTCGGTGGACGTGATCGCTTCCGGTCAGACCCTCGACGTCGACTTCTCCACTCTGGGCGTCACGGTCACGCTGGATGCGGGCTTCGACCGCACGGCCGCACTGACGACCGGTGCTTCGTCCGTGACTTCGGGTGCCAACCTGACGACGGCGAACGAGAGCTTCGCCTTTGCCGCAGGCGTCACCTCGACGAACGTCGGCAGCATCCTGACCACGCTGACCGGCACTGGCGACTACGATGCCGCCACCGGCATCCTGACGCTCGCCGCGACGGCCAGTAACACCAACAACAACACGGTCGTCACCGGCATCGCCGGCATCAACCTGGGTAACGGTACCGGCAACGCCCTTACGGTCGCCGACGGTAACGGCCAGACGATCACGATCTCCGATGCCAACGGCAACCAGCTGGGTACCGTGACCGCCGACTTCACCGCGACGGCCGACGCCGCGACCACGATCACCGTCGATTTCGGTGCGTTGGTCCGGAACGTGCAGACCAACACGGCTGGTACCGATCAGACGGTCAACATCGATTTGACTGACCAGCTCGATGCGGTCGCCGGAACCGGCAACAATCTGTCGTTCGATCAGACCCTTGACGTCGATATCTCGCAGTTCGGTGTCTCCCTGACTCTGGACAAGGGCTTCGACCGGACGACGGATGTCACGACCACGACGGGCACCACCACCGACGCCTCCGCCAGTATCACGGCCAATACCGATTCCTTCACGGCCAACAGCGGTTTCCTGACCGCGGACGTCTACGACGCCCTGCTGGCCCTTGGCTCTGATGCTACGACCGGCGTCGGCTATGACGCCAACACCGGTGTGCTCACGCTGCAGACCAGTGAGACCGGCAACGTCGTGAACCTGAACGGCCTGGCCGGCATCAGCTACGACAACGGCGTGGCCGGCGAGATCTCTGCCGACCTCGTCGGTGCCCCGACCACCGTTGCCATCGGCATCACTCTGGCCGACGGCAGCGTCGCCGACCTGGGCGACTATTCGGCGACCTTCGCCAACGGTCAGCCCGACGGCAACACCGGCACGATCGGCATCCAGCTCGGCCGTGGCGTGTTCTACAACCAGGTGAACGCCAACGCTTCCAGCACGGAGTTCACCTTCAAGATCGGCACGGGCAACAATGCCGAGGACCGGATCACCCTGGCTCTGAACTCGGTGAACCTGCAGGCCCTCGCCATTCAGGGCTCGGATGTGACCACCTCGGGTACCGCGGACACCGCGTCGACGGCCATTACCTCGGCCATTGACACGCTGAACAACGCGCGGGCCAGTGTTGGTGCCTTCCAGAACCGGCTGGACATCGCCACCTCGAACCTGGCCACCGCCAGGGAGAACACCGAGGCGGCCCGGAGCGCGCTCTTGGACCTGAACGTGGCGGAGGAAATCACGACCTTCACCTCGAAGCAGATCCTGGTGCAGGCCGGTGTGTCCATGCTGTCTCAGGCCAACCAGCTGCCGCAGAACCTCCTGCGTCTGCTGCAGTAATTTCGATACTCGGGTCCGGGGAGGGGTTTCCCTCCCCGGCCCAACTTTCCGCCATTGGATGCAGAAAGTTCATACATCTTAAGAAGATATTAGCGCTGCATGTGTTAGGGAATTTAGCACATTAGGCGAGTTATCCGCCTCGTAAGAACTCGGAGGGGAGCCGAGCACGAGACGTCGCCGGGAGTACGGGAGATGGACGTCAAAAGCATCGCCCCGGCTGCAGTTGCCTCCCTCGCCAGGTCGCCGCAAGGACGCGGCGCCCGGCCCGCGGAGCCCCAGGCGCAGCCCAGGGCAGACCAGATCCGGAGCGAGATCACCGGACCTCTGGCGCAACGCATTCTCGAGGACAGCGGCATCAAGCCGGCCGAGATCGGCAAGTACCGCGTCAAGCTCGATATCGACGACGATTCGGGACGTGTGGTCGCCGAGGTCCGCGACAAGGAATCCGGGGAACTGGTCAACGAGGTACCGTCCCGGAAGCTGCTGCGCCAGGCCCAGATGCTCAAAGAAGCCGTTGGCATGATTCTTGATAAGCCTGTCTAGCAAGCGGCATTCACTGGCGGGCATACAGGGAACCGGCAGATGGTCTCGAGCGTCAACCTGAACAACATCAATGTCGACGAGAACGGCCAGGTCAGCTTCTCGGGCGTCGGCTCGGGCATCGACTTCGCCGAGGCGGTCGACAACATCATCGCCGCGCGGCGGATCCCGGTCGACCGGCTCGAGGCCGACGTCGAGGCCAACGGCGAAAAGATCACCGCCTTCAACGACCTGCGCGGCCTGCTGAACACCCTGCGCGGCACGCTCGACGATCTGCGCGGCCGGGTCACCTTCCAAAACGCCGGCGATGTCTTCGAGTCGAAGGAGGTCTTCGCCTCGACACTGAGCCTCAGCGGGACGCCCTCGGCCGCCGCCAACCTGATCGGCGCCAGCGTCACCAACGCCGCCGACGCCGGCTCGCACACCATCGAGATCCTGCAGACCGCGACGGCCCACAAGTTCAGCAGCAACACCGCCACCTCGATCACGGAGGACCTGGGGGTCGCCTTCGGCGCATCGAGCGGCTCGATCTCGGGCGCCTTCGAGATCAACGGCTCGCGCATCATGGTCGAGCCGAGCGACACCTTGGTCGACCTGCGCGACCGCATCAACGCGGCCAACGCCGGCAGCAGCGCCACCGGGGTCACCGCCTCGGTCGTCTCGGTCTCGGCGAGCGAGAACATCCTGGTGCTGACCGCCGACGCGACCGGCCAGTCGATCCAGATCGCCAAGTCGCATCGCATCGGCTCGAGCGCGGCGACCGACACCTCGAGCGACCTGGGCACGGCCTTCGGCGCCGGGGCCAACGCCATCGCCGGCGCCTTCGAGATCAACGGCGTTCAGATCGACGTCGACCGGGCCGACACGCTCGACACCCTGGTCACCAAGATCAACGCCGCCAACACCGGGGCCACGGCCTCGATCCTCAGCGTCGGTGGCACGCACACCCTGGCCCTGACGACCGACGACGCCACCCAAAACGTGGCGCTCGACCTCAATCACCGGATCGGCAGCGGCTCGGCCACCAGCACCACCGCAGATCTGGGCACCGCCTTCGGCCATGCCGCCAACTCGGTCGTCGGCTCCTTCGACGTCAACGGCCAGACCGTCAGCATCGTCGGCACCGACACGCTGGAGACCCTGCGCGACAAGATCAACAACGCCGGCGCCGGCGTCACGGCGAAGATCATCACCAACGGGGCCAGCGACTTCACCCTGGCGGTCACCTCCGACGACGCCACGCAAGCGATCGCCGTCACTGCCGAGGTCGGCAACGTGTTGACCAGCGCCAGCGGCATCGGCCTGTCGAACGACGGCGGCACGACCTTCCTCAACGAGCTCAGCGTCAGCCAGGACGTGCTGGCCGACCTCGGCCTCTCGGCCGACGGCGGCACGACCCCGACGAACGTGCTGAGCGACACCAACGACGTGCTGGTCGACCTGGGCATCTCGAACGACGGCGGTACGACCTTCGTGAACGAGCTGGTCACCGCCCAGAACGCCCGCTTCCGGGCCGACGGCCTGATCGACACCTCGGCCTCGCAGAGCGTCGGCGTGGCGACCGCGACCACGGCCTACAACACCACCGGTACGCTCTCCATCACCCTGCCGGACCTGACCACCGTCGACATCACGGTGGACGCGGCCGACACCCCGACGACGCTGGCGGCCGACATAACAGGCAGTGCCAGCCTGGCCGCCGCGGGCATCACCGGCACCGTGATCCAGGACGACGACGGCAACTTCCGCCTCGAGATCCGCCAGAGCGACCTGACCACGACCGATCCGGGCAAGGTGCTCGACGTGCGCTCGAACGACCCGGCGGTCGACACGGTCGGCATCGACAACACCCTGACCTTCGATTTCACCAACGGACAGATCGCCCAGATCAACGTCACCAGCGGCCAGACGCTGAATCAGGTCCGCGACAACATCAACGCCGACGTCGACCTCACGGCCGCCGGCGTTTCGGCCCAGGTCGTGGCCGACGGCAGCCAGTTCAAGCTGGTGATCCAGCACGACGCCACCGTGACCGCGACCGGCCCGGCGGGCCTCGGGCTCGCGACGCCGGAGCTGATCATCGAGCGCGACAGCAACACGGTGAGCGATCTCTTCACGGGCATGACGCTCAACCTGTTCCAGGCCGAGGTCGGCACCACCATCCAGCTCGACGTCGAGCGCAACCTGGGTGGGGTCAAGGAAGGCATCCTCGACTTCGTCGACGCCTACAACGCGGTCAAGAGCTTCATCAACGAGCAAAACCTGGCCGATCCGGCCACGGGCGAGGCCGCCGAAGGCGCCGGCGCCCTGTTCGCCGACCCGACGCTGGCCGGCATCGAGCAGGGACTGAGCCGCTTCCTCGGTCTGGGCGCCCAGGGCCTCGACGACGGCTTCCGGGTGCTCGAGGAGATCGGCGTCAATTTCGTCGACAACGACAACCTGACCGATCCCCTGTTGGCCGACACCCTGGAGGTCGACGAGACCGAACTCGACGAGGCCCTGCTCAACAATGCCGACGATGTCCGCGAGCTCTTCGCCTTCGAGTTCTCCGCCTCCGACCCGCGGGTCTCACTGATCGACTTCGACGGACAGACCCAGGTAGCGAGCGGCGGCTATAGCCTCGACGTCACCGTGTCCAACGGCGTGATCACCGGCGCGACGATCGATGGCGTGGCCAATTCTGCAACGGTCAGCGGCAACATCATCACCGCGACCGACGCCACCGGCGCCGCCGGCCTGAAGATCATCTACACCGGCAACGTTTCGGCATCGAACATCAACCTCGACTTTTCGACCGGCGTCGCCTCGAGCCTGTTCTTCGAGATCGACCGGGTGCTGGACGAGACCACCGGCGACCTCGAGCTCGAGGTCGACAACCTGAACCAGCTGAACGACCTGGCGGAGACCCGGATCGACGAGATGCTCGAGCGCCTGGAGTTCCAGCGCGAACAGCTGCTCGAGCGCTTCGTGGCCATGGAGGCCGCCCTGGTCACCATGAACAACACGCTGGAAACGATCCGCCAGCAGATCGACGCTCTCACGGCAGACAACGGTTAGCGGCCCTCCGAGGCGGCTCACGCCTCCTTAACGAAGTCCCGCTATACAACTACAAGTGCTATCGGGAGACGCGCGCGTGGATCGGAACGCCCTACAGACTTACGGCACCCAGCAGGTCATGACCAGCTCGCCGGTCAAGCTGGTCGCGCTGCTCTACGAGAAGGCGATCGTTTCGCTGCGCGAGGCGATCCAGGCCATCGAGGCCGGCCGGATCGAGGCGCGCTGGAAAGCCAACAAGCGGGCCACCGAGATCATCTCCCACCTGTCCGGCACGCTCGACCACGAGGCCGGCGGCGAGATCTCCCAGAACCTCCAGCAGCTCTACGACTTCATGCTGACCCGGCTCTATGAGGTGGACCGCAACAACGACCCGCAGCCGGCGCGCGACGTCATCGGCCTGCTCGAGCCCCTGCACGAATCCTGGCGCAAGCTGGCCGAGCAGGCTGCCGGCAGCGACGCCCCTGCCGCGCCCCAGGCCCCGGCCGGCGTAACGGCCGATGCCGAGGCGCCTCGGCCCGCCGAGGCCGATGCCGCCCCGACCGCGGCGGCCGCCGGCGGCGTCAATCTCTCCGCCTGAGCCCGCCTCCCCCATCCCACCCCCGACGGCACAATCTGCCGTCGCCGCTAAGCAAAGATTGCCCGCGGCCTTGCCGAAGGCCCGCCCGGGGCGCACAGCCCTTCTAACATTTCCCAGATAAATCAATTCGATACAGAGAAGTCCGCGGTCTGGCACGGCGGTTGCTCTGACGAGGGCGCGTGAGACCAGGACCGCGGCTTGTCGCGGGACGCTCCGCGCGATGGGGTCCGAAGGGTTTGGACCGCTCGTTGACAGGTAAGACAACGAAGGGGCTCGCAAGAGCGCAGGAGACCAGATCATGGCTCTGACAGTTATTTCCAACTTTGCTGCGAACGTGGCGCACCGCAATCTGACCAAGTCGGACATGGAGGCGACCCGCTCGCTGGCCCAGCTCTCCAGCGGCCAGCGCGTGGTGAGCGCCAAGGACGACGCCGCATCGATGGCGATCGGATCGCGCTTCCGCGCCGAGGTCGCCGCGCTCAGGGCGGCCCGGGTCAACGCCGGCCAGGCCACCTCGATGCTGCAGGTGGCCGAGGGCGCGATGGGCCAGGTCGACGGCATCCTGGTCCGCATGAAGACCCTGGCGATCCAGGCGGCCTCCTCGCAGTACGGCAGCGTCGAGCGCGGCCTGATCGACACCGAGTACCAGCAGCTGCTGCTCGAGGTCGACCGCATCGCCGCCGATACCGAGTTCAACGGCGCCCAGCTGCTCGACGGCGCTGCGCTATCCCAGCTGCAGACCGCGAGCGACCCGAACAACGACGGCGTCGATACCATCAAGCTCGACTCCTCGGTCGAGGACGACGCCACGTTCCGCTATTCCTACGACGCGACGAACGAGCTCTTTTCGCTGACCAAGATGGGCGTGAGCAACGTGCTCACCAACGAAGCCCAGGAGCTGTTCGACCGCTCGAGCCTGAGCTTCGCCTTCGACGGCACCGTGGCCGACGATGCGGTCTTCACCTACCAGTACGCCCAGGCCACCGACACCTTCACCCTGACCAACACGACCACCGGCGACACGGCCACGCTCGACGTCACCTCGGCCTATCAGCAGGCCTTCGGCGCGGGCGTCACGACGGTGCCCGCCGGACAGAGCCTCGCCGTCGAGTTCAGCTCGCTGGGCGTGACGGTCACATTCGAGCAGGGCTTCAATTTCGCCGCCGACATCACGGCGCCGACGCCCGCGGCTACGAACATCGTCAACACCAACGCGATTTCGGCGACCTTCCCGACCGGCCTCTCCGACGACGCGATCACGGCGCTGAACGCACTGATCGGCGGGACAGCCGGCGTGGCGACGATCAACGCCACCGACGTCGCCCCGAACATCAACCTCGCCGCCACCGCCGGCTTCCAGTTCAACGTCAACGGCGGCACCGTGGCGGCGGCGCCTCCGAACAACCTGCAGTCCGCGATCAGCACGGTCGGCGTGTTCATCGACGTCGACGGCGACACGACCTTCGAGACCCAGGTCGCGACCATCACCCTGGACCTCGGCGCGGCCAACAACGACGGCGCCAGGACCATCTCTCTCGACTTCACGCAGATCGTCTCGAACACCCAGACGGTGCAGGCCCTGAACGATCAGACGGTCCAGATCGATATCACCGACGATCTCGACGCTGTGGCCGGCGCGGGCAACAACCTGCAGTTCGACCAGTCCCTCGAGCTCGACATCGCGCAATTCGGCGTGGCCCTGACCCTGGACAAGGGCTTCGACAGGACGACGAGCGTGCCGAATACCATCGGCACGGCCTCGGCCTCGGCGGGCACCACGGTGACCGCGGCCAGTTTCGCGACCAACACCAACTTCCTTACAGCCGACGTCTACCAGCAGCTGCTCAACCTTGGCTTCAACGCCACGACCGGCGTGGGCTACAACGCCACGACCGGCGTCCTCAGCCTCCAGGTTTCGGACGACAACACCGGTGCCGGCCTCGGCAACGTGACCTTGGACGGTCTGGCCGGGATCAGCTACGGCTTCGGCGACGGCAATCCGACCGGCGATCTGACGGGTGCGGGTTCGACCACCACGCTCTCCATCACGATGGCGGACGGCAGCCTGGTCGAGCTCGGCACGGTCACCGGCACCTATGTCAACACCGGCAACGATGGCGGCACGATCGGCCCGCAGGAGACCATCGACATCCAGCTCGGCCGCGGCGTGTTCTACAACCAGGTCGACACCAGCGCCGGCACCACCCAGTTCACCTTCAAGATCGGCACCGCCAACGAGCCGTCCGACGATATCACGCTGACCCTGAATGCCGTGAACATCGCGGCTTTGGGTTTGACGGGCTCGGATCTCGGCACCAAGGAGACGGCCGATGCCGCTTCCCTCGCCGTGACCGACGCGGTGGCGAACTTGAACAAGGCGCGCGCCAACATCGGCGCCTTGCAGAACCGGCTCGACATCGCTTCGTCCAACCTGGCGGTCTCGCTCGAGAACACCGAGGCCGCGCGCAGCCAGCTGCTGGACCTCGACGTGGCCCAGGAGATCACGAACTTCACCTCGAAGCAGATCCTGATGCAGGCCGGCGTCTCGATGCTGGCCCAGGCCAACCAGCTGCCGCAGAACCTGCTGCGGCTGTTCCAGTAGGGCCGGCAGAGAGACGTTAGGACGCTGCCGCCTGCCACGTCAGGCCAAAGACAGCACGGAGACAGACATGCTTCATCATCTCAACCCCGAGCGGCGCGATCAGATCGAAACGGCGCATCCGGAGCGGCTCGTCGCCCTGTTCTACGATCAGGTGATCGAGTGCCTGCACGTCGCCATCAGCGCCATCGCGCGCAACGACATCCAGGAGCGCTGCAACGCCACGACCGCGGCGATGGAGCTCCTGAGCGGGATCGTGGAGTGCATGGATCCGGCCGAAGACGACGAGATCGGCTGCAACATCCGGCGCATCCACAGCTTCATCATCGCGCGCCTGCCGCGGGTCAACCTCTACAACGACGCCCGCTTCGTGGCCGAGGCGATCCGGCTGATCAAGCCGCTGCGCGACGCCTTCACCGTGATCGAGAAGCACGCCGACGAGCTGCAGCAGCAGGCCGCGCTCCGCTCGGCCGTGCAAGGCCAGGGCAAGCGGCCGCACCTCTCGCTGGTGACGCCGGCCGGCTGATCGAGTTCCAACCCCAGCGACGCGACCAGGAAGGTCATGAACGTTTCCGCCATATCCCAGAACCAGCACAGCGCCGGTGGCGCATCGGCGGCTGGCAAGTCTGGGCCGGTCAACGGCTTCGCGCTGCTGCTCGCCGCCCTCGGCGGGCAGTCCGGCGATGCGGCCGGACCGGAGTCCGGGACGGCGGGACTCCAGTTGGCCTTGCTCCAGGGTCAGCCGACCGCGACGGCCGAAGCGGGCACCGCCCTGCCCGGCCTATCCCAGGTCGAGCTCGACGAAGAGGTGACTTTGCCGACGCTGCTCGCGGCCGACAAAACGGCCGAGCAGGAAGAGGCCCGGGGCGGACTGCTCGCACTCTTCGCCCAGAACGCCGCCAAAGTCGGTGAGACGCAGCTTCCGGCGGCCGGCAGCTTGCCGTCCCTGGCGCAGCGCCAAAACGGCACGGCCGAATCCGACGCGCTCGCAGCGAACGACCTGGCCCAGAGACAACTGCCGGCCTTCGGCGAGGCCGCCGATGCGACCGATCCGGCCAGCAGGCCGTTGCCATTGCCCGATGTGCCGGACCCGCTCGCAGAATCCGCCATCCTGATCGGCCGCCAAGGTCAGGCCGCTCTCGGTCAGCTGCCGACGCAAGCCAACGCGCAGCAGGGCGGAAACGCGGCGCCGACCCTACCGGCCCCCGGCCGCAACCCGCAGGCGGGCAGCGCCCAAGGCCTACCCGCCGCGCCGATCGACGGCGCCGCCGACCCCTTCGCCGAACTGTCCGCCACCGAGGAGCTGGCCGCCCTGAAGACCCTGGCCGACGTCAAGCCGGCGGTAGGCCAATTGCCGACGGCCGGATCGGGACAGAGCTTCCAGGAGAACCTGGCCCAGGCTCAGGTGCTGGGCCGCCAGCTCACGGCCCAGGCCGGCAACGGCCGCCAGGCGCCGGGCAGCAAGACCGCCGCCGGCAATGCCGCGGGCGCCGGTCAGAACGCGGCCGCCCAACAGGGCGCCGCCGGGCACCCGGTCGAAGCCATGACGGGCCGCAGCGTCGCACCCGAACCCACCGCCGCGACCGAGCGCAGCGTCGCCCCCGCCCGCTTCCTGCCGGCCGACGTGATGATGCTGAACGCCGCCGGCCTCGGCGGCAGCAGCGATGGTCTGAGCTCCGGGCTCACCTTCGACACGGGCGCCTCGCTGCAGAGCGCCTCGGCGAGCGCCAAGGGCGCCGAAGCCGCACAGGCCGCCCAGGCCCGCGCCGGGCTGCCCGATGCCGGCACCCAGCTCGCGATCCAGATCCAGCGCGCCATCAACAACCAGACACAGCGCTTCAGCATCCGCCTCGAGCCCGCGGAGCTCGGCCGGGTCGACGTGAAGCTGGATTTCCGGCGCGACGGGACGGTTCGTGCCGCGGTCCTGGTCGAGCGGCCCGAAACGCTCGACCTGCTGCAGAAGGACAGCCAGGCACTGGAGCGGGCCCTGAAGGCGCACGCCGCCGAGCCGGAGAAGCTCAGCCTGGATTTTGGCCTGCAGGGCGAGGCGCAGCAGGACGGCGGGCAGCAAGCCCGGAAGAACTCCAGCGGCGGAGCAAGGCCGCCGATCGATGCCATCGATGAGGCTGCCGACCTGCCGGGGACAGATGAACCCCGGGAGACCTTGTTGGACGGCCTCGTCGACATCCGCGTGTGAGATGACAGGTAAGCAGTGGGACTAGGCTCATGGAAGTCAGAGAAGTCAACGGCGTCCAGATCGTCGAGCAGCAGGCCGGCGACACCAACAGCACCGCCTCCATAGCGGAGAACTTCGACAACTTCCTGACACTGCTCACCACGCAGCTGCAGAACCAGGATCCGCTGTCGCCGATGGACACCACGGAGTTTACCAATCAGATCACGCAGTTCGCCCAGGTCGAGCAGTCGATCAACACGAACAACAAGCTCGACCGCTTGATCGACCTGCAGAACACCAGTCAGATCACGACCGGCGTCGCCTATATCGGCAAGCTGGCGGAGGCCCCCGGCGACCTGATGGTGCTGGAGGACGGCAGCGGCCGGATCGGCTACGAGTTCAATCAGAATGCCGAGCAGGTCACGATCGGCATCATCGATCAGTTCGGCAACCTGGTGCGCTCGGATTCGGGTTTCACCAGTGCCGGCCGCCACATCTACCAGTGGGACGGCCGCGACGACCTCGGCAACCTGGTATCCGACGGCGAGTATCAGGTGCTGGTTTCGGCGGTAGGCCCGGAGGACAGCTTCATTGCCGTCGACACGACGACCTTCGCCAAGGTCACCGGCGTCGAAGCCGCCGACGGCAGGGTCACGCTCAACATGGGTTCGCTCAGCGTGGATCTGGAGGACGTGAAGTCGATCTCGTTACCCGACGAGCCCAGCGAGTCTTGATGCTGGCGAGACGAGTCCAGGAAAGAGTTTCAAGCAGGAACAACGCCGATCCACGGATCGAGAGCTGAAGGAGAACAAGGTATGAGTATCTTCGGCGCCATGAACGCAGGTGTTTCCGGCCTCGGCGCCCAGGCCCAGGCCATGGGTATGATTGCCGACAACATCGCCAACGTGAACACCATCGCCTACAAGGGTGTCTCGGCGCGCTTCTCGACACTCGTGACGGTCGAGCCGACGCGCGCCTTCCATACCCCGGGCGGCGTTCGCTCGAACCGCTTCCAGGAGATCGACCAGCAGGGCCTACTGCAGTCGAGCCCCTCGAAAACCGACCTGGGCATCGCCGGCGACGGCATGTTCGTGGTGCGCGAGAACCCGGCCGCCGTGACGGGCGGCGAGTTCCTGTTCACCCGTGACGGCTCCTTCATCACGGACAACAACGGCAACCTGATGACCTCGACCGGCAACCTGTTCCTGCAGGGCCTGCGCTTCGATCAGATGGGCAACCTGCCGACCCAGGCCTTCGCCAACCTCGAGACCGTCAACATCCAGGGCCTGAGCGTCACGGCCGAGCCGACGACCACGATGGACATCGCCGCCAACCTGCCGGCCGACGATGCCATCGGCACCGTGCATCAGGTCACCCTGCCGCTCTATGATTCCCAGGGCGCGCTGCAGAACATGGACTACTTCTTCGTCAAGACAGCCGTGGACACCTGGGCGCTGACCGGCCGCTTCTCCGATCCGAACACCAACTTCGCCAGCAACGACACGACCACGGCGAACCTGGCCGCGACCGCGCTGGCGGACGAGACCAACTTCACCTTCAACAGCTCGGTCGGCAACTTCTTCGGCGCCGTGCTGACCGGTGCCGGTGACATCACGGCCACCAAGACGACCGCGACCAACACCGCCCTCAGCATCGCCGTCGGCTCCGAGACCTTCAACGCCAACTTCGCGCTGACCAACAACCTACCGGTCGAGACCGAGATCGCCTACAGCTCCTCGACGACCGGTATGAACGGCACGGTGGGTGGCGGTAATATCACGGTGACCCCGGGCAGCCCGGTCCAGGTCGACATCGTGGTCGGTGCCGCGACCTTCACCGGCACGATCCCGACCGACGCCGGTGGCGGCGCCGATATCTCTCTCGGCCAGAACATCACGCTGACCGACGGCACCGACACGCTGGTGCTGACGATCCCCGCCGGCTCCACCTTGATCGGCGTCGACCTCGATGCCAGCGTCGTGCCGCTGCAGACCGCGCTCGACCTCGCCTTCGATACGGCGGGCACCGGCACGCAGTTCTCCAGCGGCGCGATCGTCGACGGCGTCGCCGACCTGATCCCCGGCAACACCATCACCCTGACCGCCTCGGGCGGCCAGACCCTGCTGCTAGACCTCGCGGCGGGCGGCGCCTCCTACGACCTCTCCGACGACGCCGACCTGGCCACGCTCGACGCCAACCTGACCGCCGCGCTCAACGGCATGGTGCTGCAGAACGGCTCGGTCGGCTTCCGCATGGCCGACATCGGCTTCAGCGCGACCGGCCGGCTGCAGTCGATCACGGCGCTCAACTCGCCATATATGTCGGTCAATGCCAACGACGAGCTCGACTTCTTCATCGACTTCGACAACAGCGCGGCCACCGATATCACCCAGGACCGCAACCAGGTCACGCTCAACCTCGGTACCTTCGGCCAGCTCGACGGCCTGAAGCAGTTCGCCGGCGACTTCTTCATCGGCCAGACCGATCAGAACGGCAAGCGCTTCGGCAACTTCACCACGCTAGAGATCTCCGAGGACGGCATCATCACGGCGGTCTTCGACAACGGAGAGCGGACCGACATCTACCAGCTGGCGCTGGCCAATTTCGCGAACGTCAACGGCCTGGAGGCGCGCTCCGGCAACGCCTTCCAGGAGACCGATTTCTCGGGCCAGGCCCAGCTCCTGCTGCCCAACACGGCGGGCGCCGGCTCGGTCGTCTCGGGCGCCCTGGAAGCCTCCACGGTCGACATCGCCGAAGAGTTTACCAAGATGATCGTCACCCAGCGCGCCTATTCGGCCAGCGCCCGGGTCATCACCACGGCCGACGAGATGCTCGAAGAGCTCTTGCGGATCCGCCGTTAAGCGGTCCTGAACTGACGCCAGCCCGGCCCGGTCACCCGACCGGGCCGGGCTTTCATTTACGAAAAGGTCATATAATCCCAAACGAGTTCTTAATTTGTCTTAATTTCTCCGTTTAGCTTTTTATAAAGGCGCCGCGTTTATTATGGACTATCAACTAAATCCCCCTGGAGAGTAGTTGATGGTTCTGGAAAGCCCAGGTAGGCTAACGACCGCTATCGGTCCGGCAGGAGAGCCGCTGACCGTCGACGACCTTCCGCCCCCCGACACCAAGCGTTGGGTGATCAGGCGTAAGGCCGAGGTTGTGGCTGCCGTTCGAAGTGGCCTGATCAGCCTGGAAGACGCCTGCGAACGCTACAAGCTGTCGGTGGAGGAGTTCCTTTCCTGGCAGCGGCTGATCGACAAGCACGGCGTGCGCGGATTGCGCACGACGCGCCTGCAGCAGTATCGCCGCTCGCTCGAGGGCGAGAGGTAAGTGTTCATGGGACCGCTCCGGCAGCCGGCGCGGCACCCGCCCACCCCTATCGCGAGGAACGGGCCCCCCAATATACAGCAACCCGCCTAGAGGCCCGGCCGTCGGCCCCATCCGAAGGCCTGCCGCCGCCCCCATCGAGAGAGCCGATCCCGACCCGCCCGGCGCGACCCGAAATCGCGAATAGGCAATAATTGCCTGCTGTTAACCGCGCCTTTACCCAGGCCACGTAGCGTGTCCTGAGGACGGGCGGTGCGGACAAGCAGGCCACCGTCCCCCGGTTCGTTCATCTCTCCTTCGGGAACGCAACCCTCCAGGACGGTCACGCGTGAACGCCTTCGTAGAGACTCTTCGGAGCCTGGGTCCCGTCAGGCTCGCGACCATGGCCGGGGTGGCGGCAGGCATCCTGGCCTTCTTCATCTATCTGACCAGCCGCCTGGCGACGCCGGAGATGTCGTTGCTCTACGGCGACCTCGACAACCAGGACAGCGGCCAGATCGTCTCGCGCCTGGAAGAGATGAACGTGCCCTATCAGATGGGCGCCAACGGCGAGCAGATCTTCGTGCCCTCCGATCAGGTCGGCCGCCTGCGGATCGCCATGGCCGAAGAGGGACTGCCCAACGGCGGCTCGATCGGCTACGAGATCTTCGACCGCGCCGAGGGCCTCGGCACGACCAACTTTGTGCAGAACATCAACCACCTGCGCGCCCTCGAGGGCGAGCTGGCCCGGACCATCCGTTCGGTCGAATCGGTCAAGCAGGCGCGGGTCCACCTGGTCCTGCCCAAGCGCGAACTGTTCAGCCGCGAGCGTCAGAAGCCGAGCGCCTCCATCGTCGTCGCCATGGAGGGCAACAACCGCCTCGACCGTGGCCAGGTCCGCTCGATCCAGCACATGGTCGCCGCCGCGGTGCCGGAGCTGCAGCCGAAGATGATCTCGATCGTCGACAACCAAGGCACGCTCTTGGCCCGCGGCACGGACGCCGACGACCCGCAGACGGCGGCGAGCAACGCCGAGGAGATGCGCCGCAACTATGAGGCGAGGCTGGCGCAGACCATCGAGGAGCTGCTCGAGCGCTCGGTCGGCCCGGGCAACGTGCGCGCCGAGGTGACCGCGGAAATGGACTTCGACCGCGTCACCGAAAACGCGGAGATCTACGACCCGGACGGACAGGTCGTGCGCTCCACGCAGACGGTCGAAGAATCGGCCGACAGCCAGGACGGCGAAGGCGCGCAGGGGGTGACCGTCGGCAACAACCTGCCCGACCAGGAGCTGCCAGGGCTCGGCGGCGAAGCCGGCAGTCAGAGCCGCTCGAACCGAATCGAAGAGACGGTGAACTACGAGATCTCGCGCACCGTGAAGACCCATGTGCGCGAATCGGGCGACGTGCAGCGGCTGTCGGTCGCGGTCCTGGTCAACGGCGCCTTCGTCGAGGACGCCGAAGGCGAGCTGGTCTACGAGCCGCGCGGCGAAGAGGAGATCGAGCAGCTCGCGTCCCTGGTGCGCTCCGCCGTCGGCTACGACGAAGCGCGCGGCGATACCGTCGAGATCGTCAACATGCGCTTCTTCGACCTGGAGACCGAGCTCGAGGCGACCGCCGGCTTGCGGATCCTCGGCTTCTCCAAGTCTGAAGTGATGCGCGTCGTCGAACTGCTGGTGCTCGGCATCGTCGCGATCCTGGTCCTGCTGTTCGTCGTGCGTCCCCTGGTCAGCCGCGTCCTGGAGGCTGCGGCCGCTCAAAGCGGCGGGACCGAGGACCCCGGCCTGCTGCCCGATCCGACCGGCATGCGCCCGGCCCTGGCCGGCCCCGAGCTGCCGGGCAGCGGCGGCGCGGGCGGCGGCGAGGGCGGCAAGTCAGGCGTGCCGGCGGAAGCCGAGGACAACGGCGCCGATGAGCTGGAACAGATGATGGACATGAACAAGGTCGAGGGCCGGGTGCGCGCCTCGGCCGTGCGCAAGATCAGTGAGATCGTCGAGCGGCATCCAGAGGAGGCTGTCGGCATTCTCCGTACCTGGCTGTATCAGGAAGGGAGCTGACCGACCATGCGCATGCGCGAAGACTATCGCTCACTTTCGGGGCCCGAGAAGGCAGCCCTTCTGGTCATGTCGGTCGGCGACGAGAACGCCACGCGCCTGTTCGACATGATGGAGGACGATGAGATCAAGGAGCTCTCGCAGACCATGGCGACCCTGGGCAACGTCAGCGCCCAGGTGGTCGAGCGCCTGTTCGTCGATTTCGTCGATCAGATCTCTTCGACCGGCTCGCTCATGGGCAACTACGACAGCACCGAGCGCCTGCTGCTCAAGGTCATGGACGAGGAGCGGGTCGGCAACATCATGGAGGA
>JASJBI010000038.1 GCA_030066595.1 Alphaproteobacteria bacterium
CAGGGGTTGCTGGACGAGTTCGGCCCCAGGCGCGTCATCGACACGCCGATCACCGAGCACGGCTTCACCGGCCTGGGCGTCGGCGCGGCCTTCGCCGGGCTCAGGCCGATCGTCGAGTTCATGACCTGGAACTTCGCCATGCAGGGGATCGACCAGATCATCAACTCGGCCGCCAAGACGCTCTACATGTCGGGCGGCCAGATGGGCGCGCCGATCGTCTTCCGCGGCCCCAACGGCGCCGCCGCGCGGGTCGCGGCGCAGCATTCCCAGGACTACGCCAGCTGGTACGCGCACTGCCCGGGGCTCAAGGTGATCGCGCCCTATTCTGCGGCCGACGCCAAGGGGCTGCTCAAGGCGGCGATCCGGGATCCGAACCCCATCGTTTTCCTGGAGAACGAGATCCTCTACGGGCGCAGCTTCCCGGTGCCCACCGACCCGGACTGGGTCCTGCCGATCGGCCGGGCGCGGATCGAGCGCCCGGGCAAGGACGTCACCATCACGGCCTATTCCCTGATGGTCGGCACGGCGCTGGAGGCGGCCGAGGCCCTGGCGGGGGAGGGGATCGAGGCCGAGGTGATCAACCTGCGTACGCTCCGGCCGCTCGATACCGGCACCATCGTCGACTCGGTCAAGAAGACCAACCGGATCGTCAGCCTCGAGGAAGGCTGGCCCTATGCCGGCATCGGCTCCGAGATCGCCGCGGTCTGCATGGAGCAGGCCTTCGACTGGCTCGACGCGCCGGTCGCGCGGGTCAGCGGCGAGGACATTCCCATGCCCTACGCCGCCAATCTCGAGCGCCTGACCATTCCGCAGCCGGAAAAGGTCGTCGCGGCGGCCAAGGCCGTCTGCTACGCCGGCTGACCGCAGTTCCGGGGAAAAGAACATGCCGATATCCGTGCTGATGCCGGCGCTGTCGCCGACCATGACCGAGGGCAACCTGGCCAAATGGCTGGTCAAGGAAGGCGACGAGGTCAACGCCGGCGACGTGATCTGCGAGATCGAGACCGACAAGGCGACCATGGAGGTGGAAGCCGTCGACGAAGGGACGGTCGGCAAGCTCCTGGTGTCGGAGGGCACCGAGGGCGTCGCCGTGAACACGCCCATCGCCCTGTTGCTGGAAGAAGGCGAGGACGCCTCGGCCCTGGAAGGCGCCGCGCCGGCGGCCGCGCCGGCGCCGAAGGCGAACGGCGGCGGCGAACCGCAGCCGGCGGCCGCGCCCGCCGCGGCGCCGATCCCCGCGCCGGCAGCCGGTGGATCGGTTGGGGCGACGCCCTTGGCCCGGCGCATGGCGGCGCAGGCCGGCATCGATCTCTCCGGGCTCCCGGCCTCCGGGCCCGGCGGCAAGGTGGGCAAAGCCGACGTGCTGGCGGCCCTGGGCGGAGGCGGCGGTGCTGTCGCGCCTGTGCCGTCGGCGCTCCCGGCCGCGGGGCCGGCGCCCATGACCGCGGGCGGCGAGCGAATCTTCGCGAGCCCCCTGGCGCGCAGCATGGCCAAGCAGGCGGGGATCGATCTGACCGCGCTCGCCGGCAGCGGCCCGGGCGGGCGCATCATCAAGCTGGACATCGAGGCGGCGATCGCCCGCGGACCGGTCGAGGCGCCGGCACCGGCGCCGGTTCCGGCCGAGCCCACGGCACCGGGCGCGGCGCCGGACCGCGCCGGCGCCTGGGAGGAGGTCAAGCATTCGAACGTGCGCAAGGTGATCGCGCGGCGGCTGACCGAGGCCGACCGGGACATCCCGCAGATCTATCTCACCATCGACTGCGAGATCGACGATCTTTTGGCGGCGCGCAAGCAGATCAACGACGCCGCCGACGGCGCCTACAAGATCTCGGTCAACGACATGGTGATCAAGGCTGTGGCCTTGGCGTTGCGCAAAGTGCCGGGCTGCAACGCCCGCTGGACCGACGAGGCCACGCAGCTGCTCAACACCGTCGATGTCTCGGTCGCCGTGGCCACCGAGGGCGGCCTGATCACGCCGATCGTGTTCGACGCGGACAAGAAGGGCCTGGCTCTGATCTCCGACGAGATGAAGGACCTGGCCGGGCGCGCCCGCGAGGGCAAGCTCTTGCCCGAGGAGTTCCAGGGCGGCGGCTTCACGATTTCCAATCTGGGCATGTTCGGCATCAAGCAGTTCACCTCGATCATCAACCCGCCCCAGGCCTGCATTCTGGCGGTGAGCGCGGGCGAGCAGCGGCCGGTCGTGCGGGACGGCGAGATCACGGTGCGAACGATCATGTCCGTGACGCTGACCTGCGATCACCGGGTCGTCGACGGCGCGCTGGGGGCCGAGTGGCTGCAAGTGTTCAAGGGTCTGATCGAACGGCCGGCGACGATGCTGGCATGAGGCCCGGCCGGGTGGATCGGGCAGGTATGCCTCCGCTGCATGCCAGCGCGGCGCCTGCCACGGATGTCCCGGCGGGGCCAAGTCTTAGATGACGCTTCATGGAGGACGGGAAGCTCATGGACAAGGTCAATCTGGCAGAGAAGTTTGCGCAGTTTTCAGAGCAGTGGACGCCCAAGATCGTGGGCGAAGTGGATGACTACCACGTGAAGATCGCCAAGCTGCAAGGCGAGTTCGTTTGGCACAAGCACGACGAGGAAGACGAGCTGTTCATGGTGATCGACGGCAGCCTGACCATCAAACTGCGCGACCGGGACGTGACGCTCGCGCCCGGCGAGTTCTTCGTTGTGCCCAAGGGCGTGGAGCACCTGCCGGTGGCCGAAGAGGAATGCAAGCTGCTGATGTTCGAGCGCCAAAGCGTGGTGAACACCGGCAATGTGGAAAACGAGCGGACGGTGGCCGAACCCGAGCGGATCTGATTTCGCCTCGGGGCGCACGGCAGGAAAGGACAAGCCATGGCCGAAACCAACTTCGACCTCATCGTGCTGGGCGGCGGGCCGGGCGGCTATGTGGCCGCGATCCGCGCAGCGCAGCTTGGCATGCAGACCGCCGTGGTCGAGCGCGAGCATCTCGGCGGCATTTGCCTCAACTGGGGCTGCATCCCGACCAAGGCGCTGTTGCGCACCTCCGAGATCTACCACCTGTTCCACCGGCTGGACGAATTCGGCCTCTCGGCCAAGGATGTGAGCTTCGACGTCGGCAAGCTGGTCAAGCGGTCCCGCAATGTGGCGGGGCGGCTGTCCAAGGGCGTCGAATACCTGCTCAAGAAAAACAAGGTCTCGGTGTTCGACGGCCATGGCCGGCTGGACGGCGCCGGCAAGGTGGCGGTCACCAAGGACGGCGCCGGTGTGGCGGACCTCAAGGCCAAGCACATCGTGCTGGCGACCGGCGCGCGCGCCCGCACGCTGCCCGGCATGGAGCCCGACGGCGAGCTGATCTGGACCTACAAGGAAGCCATGGTGCCCAAGGCCATGCCCAAATCGCTCCTGGTGGTGGGCAGCGGCGCCATCGGCATCGAGTTTGCGAGCTTCTACCACGACATGGGCGCCGAGGTGACCGTGGTCGAGATGCTGGACCGGATCGTGCCGGTCGAGGACGAGGAGATCTCGGACTTCGCCCGCAAGAGCTTCGAGAAGCAGGGCCTGACCATCCACACCGGCGCCACGGTGCAGAAGCTCGCCAAGAACGGCGGCGCGGTGACCGTGACAATCGATGTGGGCGGCAAGACCGAAAGCGTCACCGTCGAGCGGGTGATCCTGGCCATCGGCATCGTCGGCAACACGGAGGACATCGGCCTCGAGGGCACCAAGATCCAGGTCGACAAGGCGCATGTGGTGGTCAACGAATGGCTCGAGACCGGCGAGCCGGGTGTTTACGCCATCGGCGACCTGGTCGGCCCGCCCTGGCTCGCCCACAAGGCCAGCCACGAGGGCATCATATGCGTCGAGAAGATCGCGGGCCTCAACGACGTCCACCCGCTCGACACCACGAACATCCCCGGCTGCACCTACTGCCGGCCGCAGATCGCCAGCGTCGGCCTGACCGAGGCGGCGGCCAAGGAAGCGGGGCACGAGGTCAAGGTCGGCCGCTTCCCCTTCATGGGCAACGGCAAGGCGATCGCGCTGGGCGAGGACCAGGGCCTGGTCAAGACCGTGTTCGACGCCAAGACCGGTGAGCTGTTGGGCGCGCATATGGTGGGCGCCGAGGTGACCGAGCTGATCCAGGGCTACGGCATCGCCAAGACCATGGAGACCACCGAGGCGGAGCTGATCCACAGCGTCTTCCCGCACCCGACGCTCTCGGAGATGATGCACGAGTCCGTGCTTGACGCCTATGGCCGGGCCATCCACTTCTAGTTTGGCCCCGAAACCTGTATCTTGAGACGCTTTATGGCCGAGCCCGTCAGACATCCCGAAAAGGCCCATCGGCCGGACAATCCGGTCCGCCGCAAGCCGCCTTGGATCCGGGTCAAGGCGCCGGTCTCGGCCGAGTACCACGAGACCCGCAAGCTCATGCGGCGCCTCGCGCTCAATACCGTCTGCGAGGAGGCGGCCTGTCCCAATATCGGCGAATGCTGGGCCAACAAGCACGCCACCGTGATGATCCTAGGCAGCGTCTGCACCCGCGCCTGCGCCTTCTGCAACGTCGCCACCGGCAACCCCGACCAGCTCGATCCGCACGAGCCCGACCATGTCGCCGAGGCGGTCGGCGCGCTGGGCCTCGAGCATATCGTCATCACCTCGGTGGACCGGGACGATCTGGACGACGGCGGAGCCGGGCAGTTCGTGCGCTGTATCGAGCGCATCCGCGAGACCGCGCCCGACACCACCATCGAGGTGTTGACGCCGGATTTCCTGCGCAAGGACGGCGCCATCGAGGCGGTGGTCGAGGCCCGGCCGGACGTCTACAACCACAATCTCGAGACGGTGCCGCGGCTCTATCCGACGATCCGGCCCGGCGCGCGCTATTTCCACTCGCTCAAGCTGTTGGCGCGGGTCAAGGAGCTGGACCCGGCCATGTTCACCAAGTCGGGGCTGATGGTGGGGCTTGGCGAAGACGAGGGCGAGGTCTTCCAGGTGATGGACGACCTGCGCTCGGCGGACGTGGATTTTCTGACCATCGGCCAGTACCTGCAGCCGACCGTCAAGCACGCGCCGGTGGACCGGTTCGTCACCCCGGACGAGTTCAACGACTACGCCGCCATGGCCCGAGGCAAGGGATTCCTGATGGTCTCGGCCTCGCCCCTGACCCGATCCTCCTATTTCGCGGGCGACGATTTCGCCCGGCTGCGCGCCGCGCGCGAGGCCCGCATCGTCGCGGCGGAGTAGGACATGCCATGCCCACCCACGCGGAAAAGCGCGTCCTGCCCTATACGCCCAAGCAGCTCTTTGACCTGGTCGCCGACGTGCAGCGCTACCCGGAGTTCCTGCCCTGGGCCGTGGCCGCCCGCGTCACGAAACGCCAGGGCAATGTGATCCACGCCGATCTGGTGATCGGCTTCAAGATGATCCGCGAGCGGTTCTCCTCCCGGGTGACGCTGACCGAGCCGGACCGGATCGACGTCGCCTATCTCGACGGGCCGTTCAAGTATCTGAACAACCACTGGATCTTTCTGCCCCATGCGCGCGGCTGCGAGATCGACTTCTATGTCGACTTCGAGTTCCACTCGCGCGTGTTGCAGAAGATGATCGGCGTTCTGTTCAACGAGGCGGTGCGCCGCATGGTGGCCGCCTTCGAGGCCCGCGCCCGACAGCTCTACGGGCCGGGTGTCGCGCCGGCACTGGCCCCCGAGGAACCCTGTGCCGCGTCTGAGAAGCCGGCCTAGTCAGCTTCCTAGCAGCAGACGCGCGCCGAACAAGACCGCCTCCACGCCCGCGCCCACGTCGATCCCGGCCGCGAGCAGGGCGAACAGGACCAGGAGCGAGGCGCTGTTGTAGGTGGCGTGCAGGATTACCGGGACCCAGAGCGAGCCCGACCGCTCGTAGACCAACGCCATGATGAAGCCCAGGAGCGTGGTTCCGGCGATGACCTGGGGGAAGTAGTGCAGCGCGCCGAACAGGAGCGCGCTGACCAGGGCGGCCGGAAAGACCGCCCAGTACTTGCGCAACAGCTTGTAGAGGACGCCCCGGAAGGCGAGCTCTTCCGCAAAGGGCTGCACGATGCCGGCGGCCAGCAGCATGCTGAAGAAGCCGAACAGGGTGTAGCCCTCGGGCGCCAGCAGGTCGACCTGCGGGTTCTTGATCGGCTGGCCCAGAAGCGACAAGAGCCCGTAGGTCAGCGCCGAGACGACCGGGACCCCGAGGATCCCGATCAGGACCGCGGCCAGCATCCAGCGCCGGGACGCCGGCCGCAGGCCGATCCCGCGCCAGTCGAGGCCCCGCCGGCGCATGACCACGAAATAGATGCATCCGACGATATAGGCCGCCTGCAGGATCACGGCGACGAAGGCAAAGGTCTGCCCGTGCTCGTCGAACGGGAACGCGATGCCGGCCGTTGTCATCAACACCAAAGCGATGATGAACAGGACGCCAAAGCCCAGGGTGACCAGAATCACCCGCCCGACATCGCCGAAGGTGACCGGAAAGCGCGGCTCGCCTGCGCCGCTTGACGTTTGCACCGCTCAGCCCGCCTGTTGCCGCGCGAGCCGCAGAACCGCGGCCACGGCCTGGCTGCGCACCGCGTCCCGGTCGCCCTCGAACACGTGCCGCTGGTGCAGCGTCGGCCGGTCCGCGCGCGCCGCCGCGATATGCACCAGCCCCACCGGCTTGGTCTCCGTGGCCCCGCCCGGACCGGCGATGCCGGTCACCGAGACAGCCAGATCCGCGTCCGCCCGGGCGAGGGCCGCTTCAGCCATGGCGCGCGCGACCTCCTCGCTGACCGCGCCGACCTCCACGAACAGGTCTTCTGGAACGCCGAGCATGTCGGTTTTGGCCTCGTTGGCGTAGGTCACATAGCCGCGCTGAAAGACCTCCGAGGCGCCCGGCACCTCGGTGATCGCCGCGGCGACCAGCCCGCCGGTGCAGGATTCCGCGGTTGCGAGCCGCAGACGGGCCGCCCGGCAGGCGGACAAGAGGTCCGTTGCGAGATCGATGATGTCGGTGGCGAACAGCATGGCTCAGAACAGCCCGAGAGAACGAAGCAGGAGCAGGCAGACCCACAAGGCGATAGCCGCATACACGCCGGCCAAGACGTCGTCCAGCATCACGCCGAGGCTGCCGCGCAGATTACGGTCGATCCAGCCAATCGGCCAGGGCTTGACGATGTCGGCGACCCGGAACAGCACGAATCCCAGCGCATAGGCGAGCGGATGCGGCGGCACGAACGCCAGGGTCAGCCACTGCCCGGCAACCTCGTCGATGACAACGGGGCCCGGGTCTGCGCTGCCGTCATGCCTGATATAGACCGCGGCAGCCCAGAGGCCCACCAGAAGCGCGACCGCCGCGGCCGGCACCAGCGCCCAGGGGTGCAGCCAGGCGGCGATCGCCCAGGCGAAGGGCAGGGCGGCCAGGCTGCCCCAGCTGCCCGGCGCGATCGGCAACAGCCCGGAATAGAACCAAGTGGCGAGCCATGCGGCCGGGTGGGACGGGGCGAGGGTGGGGGGCAGACGGCGCACGCTCAGAGCTTTCCGGGCTGGCCGACCCGGGCCCGCCGCACGAACGGAGAGCGCTGCACCGTCATGACGGTCAGCCCGGCGATCACCACGACGCCGCCGGCCACGGTCAGGGCTGTCAGGCGCTCGCCCAGGATGATGACGCTGCCAATGACCGAGGCGACCGGCAGCAACAGCAGGAAGGGGCCGACCTGATTGACCTGCAGCTGGCCGAGGAGCCGGTACCAGATCCCGTAGCCCAGGGCGGTCATGATCAGTCCGAGATAGATGATCACGCCCCAGCCGACCCAGTCGGCCGACGCGATGACCTCCAGCTGGCCGTCTTCGATCAGCAGGGAGGCGACGAACATCTGGGGCGTTGCGAGCACCGCGACCCAGGCAATCAGGGTAAAGCCGCCGACCGCCCCGAGCCGGCTGATCATGACCTGGCCGAGCGCCCAGCTGAAGGCGCCGCCGGCCGTGAGCAGAACATATGCCATCTGGCCCTCGAGCCGCGGTTCGCCGGCGATCAGCCCAACGCCGACGAAGGCCAGGACCATGCCGAGCGCGCGGCGCACGCCGATCCGCTCGCGCAGCAGGACGGCGGCGATCAGGGCGAGGAACGGCACTTCGAGCTGGATGACCAGCACGGCCGTCGACGCGTCGAGCCCCTTGAGGCCATAGAAGGTGAGCCCGTACTGCAACGTCGCGCTGATCGCCGCGATCAGCGTGAGCTGTCCCATATGGCGCCAGGGCGGCTTGACGAACCAGATCAGGACCAGCGCGGTCAGTGCGAAGCGCAGGGTCATCAGCAGGATGGGCGGGAACTGGTCCAGGCCGGCCTTGGCGAAGGTGAAGCCGAGACCCCAGATCACCGGCACGGTGATCGCCAAGAGGACCTGTGTCGCGCTCACGGTGCGGCGCGCGGGGCGGTTCCGGAGGCCGGGCGGTGAGGAGCCATCGCCGGTGCGGGTTCAGACGTTGCCGCCGAGGCGCACCGTGGCGACCGCTTGGGCCGCGATGCCTTCGCCGCGGCCGGTAAAGCCCAGCCCCTCCGTGGTGGTCGCCTTGACGCTCACTCGGCCCCGCTCGAGGCCCAGAATCTCGGCGACTCTCTCCACCATCGCCGCGTGATGGGGTCGGATCCGGGGCGCCTCGCAGATGACGGTCAGGTCGACCGCGACGATCCGGCCGCCCGTGCCCGCGATCAGCTCGGCCGCGCGGGCCAGAAAGATGTCTGACGGCGCGCCCTTCCACTGGGGGTCCGAGGGCGGGAAGTGGCTGCCGATGTCGCCTGCGCCGATCGCCCCGAGAACCGCGTCGGTTAGGGCATGCAAACCCACATCCGCGTCCGAATGCCCGGCCAAGCCCTGCTCATGGGGGATCTTCACGCCGCACAGCATGACGTGATCGCCGGGCGCGAAACGATGCACGTCGAACCCGAAGCCCGTGCGGGTCTCGCCCATGGCGCCGCCGAGCAGGCGTTCGGCCCGGGCCAGGTCCTGCTCGGTGGTGATCTTGAAGTTGTCCTCGCCGCCCATCACCAGCGCCACCTCCAGCCCGGCCCGTTCCGCCACGGCGGCATCGTCGGTCAGGCTGTCGCCCGCCGCCTCGCGATGGGCCGCCAGGATGTCCTCGAAGCGGAAGCCCTGTGGCGTCTGGGCTCGCCACAGCCCGGCCCGGTCGACCGTGTCCGAAGCCCGGCCATCCGACTCCCGTTTCAGGGTGTCGACCACCGGGATCGCGGCGACCGCACCGGCATGGGTCCGCAGCGCCGCCTTCGTGCGGCCGATGATCGCGGCGTCCACGAAGGGCCGCGCACCGTCATGGATCAGCACCGTCTTTGGCGCCAGCGCGGCCAGGCTCTCGAGGCCCAAGCGGCAGGAGTCCTGTCGGCTCGCGCCGCCCTTGACCGGCGGCAGCAGGTCGAGCCCCGCGACGGCGGTCTCGTAGAGCGCCCGGTCGTCTTGGTGGATCACGGCCCGGACAGCCGAGACCTCGGGATGGTCCAGAAAGGCGCGGGCGGTCCAGCGCAGCAAGGGCGCGCCCGCCAGCATCCGATACTGTTTGGGGACCTCGCCGCCGAGCCGCTGGCCGCGGCCCGCGGCAACGATCAGGGCGACACAATCCGGCATCGCGCTTCCCTGCATATGGAATGGGAATCGACCGTCACGAACGCCGCGGACCCTAAACCGCGGATCAGCGCTTGCCAAGCCGGGAACGCGCGCTTGACATCGCTGGCGAGGTGGGCAAGGAACGGACGCACGCCGCGATATCGGCACGCGCGTGCCGCCGGCCCCCGCGCTTCGACGAGAGCCCAGGAAGGTGGGCGCGATGCCCTTGCAGATGGTCTTCAGCCTGCTTGCGCTTTCGGCTTTGGTGCCGGCCGCCTTGTTGCCGATGCGGGCCGGCGCGGGCGCCCGGCGTGATGGGCTCTACTGGGTGCTGTTGCTGATCGCCTTGGCCGGACCGGCCGCCTGGACCCTGGCCCAAACGGTCGGCGGCTGGCGGGCCGGATTCTCCGCCGCGCTCTGGATCACCGTGGCCGCGAGCCTGGCCATTTTCGTCCTGGTTGCCGCGGTGACGCGGGAGGCGTGGCGCCTGACCCCGCTGCTGCTGCCCTATCTCTTGATCCTAGGCTTGATCGCCACCGTGTGGCAGCACAGCACGGCCGACGCCGGCGACGCGGCCGCGCTGGGCACCTGGGTGGTCATGCACATTCTGCTCTCGGTTGCGACCTATGCCCTGCTCACGATCGCGGCGATCGCCGGGCTCGGGGTCGTGCTGCAAGAGCGTGCACTGAAGGCGAAACGGCCCACGGCGCTCACCCGCATGCTGCCCTCGGTGGCGGATGGCGAGGGCCTTCAGCTTCGGCTGCTGAAGAGCTCGGCCATCCTGCTGGGCCTCGGCCTGATCACCGGCATGGCCTCAGCCTGGATCAGCGCCGGCGTGCTGCTGCAGCTCGATCACAAGACGCTGCTCACCCTGCTGGCCTTCGCCGTGATCTGCCTGTCGCTCTGGGCGCACCACCGCAGGGGCGTCGGCGGCCGCCGCGCCGCGCGCTACGTGCTCCTGGCTTATCTTCTGCTGACCCTCGGCTATCCCGGCGTCAAGTTCGTCACCGACGTGATCGTGGGATAATGGCCGGCTCGGGCTCGTGGCGTGAGGTGTGGGCCGCCTATGTCGCCTTCAATCGGGCGCTGCTGCGGGCGCTGGGCGGCTGGCGCCCGGTGCTCATCACGCTCGCCGTGGTCTGCATTCTGGCCGGGGCCGCCTGGGGCGGCGTGCGGGGCCTGCGCGCCTGGGCGCCCGAAAGCTACGAGTATCTCTACGATCAGATGAAGCTGGTTTACGCCAAGCATCTCCGGCGCGGCGTGCGCTACCGCTTCCATGAGCTCGACCCGGGACATCTCGAGACCGACGTCGCCGCGCTGATACGCATCCACACGCTGGCGGATGCGGCGCGTCTGCGCGCCGCCGCGATCGACGTGATCTGGGGCGGCACGGGTTTTCCCATGACCGCCCGACCGGCCAGGATCGAGAAGAACATCGAGCTCGGCCGGGATACGCCGAGCCGCTACATCGCGGAGGTTCCCGGGCTGACCACGGTCGACGCCTACACCTCGATGCTGGAGCATGATCTGCCGGCCGAGATGTACCTCATGCACGCCCCGCGGCCGAACGGCCGGCTGGTGGTCTATCTGGAAGGGCACAACGGCCCCTTCTGGCTGAGCGGACGGCGGACGATCGGCGCGCTGCTGGAGCAGGGGTACGACGTGCTTGGCGTCTCGATGCCGGTGTACACCGCCACCACCAAGGCCCAGATCGAAACGCTGGGGCCGTGGCGCATCACCAATCACATCGACCTGGCAATGTTCGAGCGGCCGATGGCCACGTTCTTCCAGCCGGTCGCCGAAGCGCTGAACGCGATCCTACCCGAGCAAGACTATCGGGACGTCTTCATGCTCGGTTTTTCAGGGGGTGCGTGGACCGCGACGGTCTATGCCGCCATCGATCCGCGCATCCGCAGGAGTTACCAGGTCTCGGGAACCTATCCCATGTATCTCCGGCGCTATCCCAGCGATCGCTACGACAAGCCCCGCGAGTGGAGCGATTTCGAGGCCACCTATCCGCCGTTGATCAAGGCGGTGAATTATCTGGAATTCTATGTCCTGGCATCCTTGGAGCAGCGCCGCCGGCATGTCCAGGTGCTGAGCCAGTATGACGCCTGTTGCTTCGGCGGGCTGGGCTGGACCACCTATGTGGACATTGTCCGGGAGCGGGTGCGGTCGGTCGGGCCCGGGGCCTTCGACTTCGTGCTCGACACCAGCCATGCCGAGCACAAGCTGTCGAAATTCGCCCTCGGGGAGATCCTGGCCGACATGGCCAAGGACTGACTCGGAAAGCCCTTGTCCAGCGGGACGGGCTGGCTATATTGCCCACGAACTAGGCAAACTGGGGAGACGCCCAAAGAATGGGCATTCAAATCGGACCGGTCGAGCTCGAGAGCAATGTGATCCTGGCGCCCATGTCGGGCGTCACGGACCTGCCGTTTCGCCGCTTGGTCAAAGGTTTCGGCGCCGGGCTGGTGGTGTCCGAGATGATCGCCAGCCAGGCGATGATCCGCGAGACCCGCCAGTCCATGCAGATGGCCGCCAACACGCCGGAAGAGCAGCCCATGTCGGTTCAGCTGGCGGGCTGCGAGCCCGCGGTGATGGCCGAAGCCGCGCGGCTCAACGCCGACCGGGGTGCTGCGATCATCGACATCAACTTCGGCTGTCCGGTGAAGAAGGTGGTGAACGGCCAGGCGGGCTCGGCGCTGATGCGCGACGAGCGGCACGCCGCCAGCATCCTGGAAGCCACGGTTAACGCGGTCGATCTGCCGGTGACGCTGAAGATGCGCACCGGCTGGGACCACCAGACCCGCAATGCCCCGCGGCTCGCGAAGATCGCCGAGGCGTGCGGCATCCGGATGATCGCGGTGCACGGCCGCACCCGCTGCCAGATGTACAAGGGGCGCGCCGACTGGGCCTTTGTGCGCGAGGTCAAAGAAGCCGTCTCGCTGCCGGTGGTGGTCAACGGCGACATCGAGAGCTTCGATGACGTCAGCCGCGCGCTGGCCGAGTCCGGGGCGGACGGCGTGATGATCGGACGCGGCGCCTACGGGCGGCCGTGGTTCATCCGGCAGGTCATGCACTATCTCGCCACCGGCGAGCGGCTGCCGGATCCGCCGCTGGCTGTGCAGCTCGAGGTGGTGCTCGAGCACCACCGCGCCATGCTGGGGCATTACGGCGTCGAGAGCGGCGTACGGGTCGCGCGCAAGCATCTCGGCTGGTACAGCAAGGGGCTGCCCAGATCGGCCGAATTCCGGTCCGAGGTCATGCGCGAGCCGGACCCCGACCGGGTGCAGGACATGATCCGCCGGTTCTTCGAACCGGCGATCGAGCGGCAGGCGGCATGACGGCGCCGGCCGCGCCCCGTCTGGTGCCTCGCGCTGCCGATCTGGTGGATACCGGGTCGGTCCTGGATGCGCTGGCGGACAGCGTCCTGATGGTGGGCCCCGACGGGGGCATCCGCTATGCCAATGCCGCGGCCGAACAGTTCTTCGAGGCCGGCCGGGCCTGGCTCTACGGACAACGGCTGCAGGATCTCTTGCCCGAGGACAGCCCGCTGTTCACGCTGATTGGGCAGGCGCTCGCCGGGCCGAGCGTGGTCTCCGAGCATGGCGTGGCGCTGACCACGCCCCGCATCGGCGAGCACTTCGTGACCATTCAGGTGGCGCCGATTGCGGACGAGCCGGACTGCGCCGTGGTCTCCTTCCACGAGCAGTCGATCGCCCGCAAGATCGACGGCCAGCTCACCCATCGCAGCGCCGCCCGCTCAGTCTCGGCCATGGCGGCCATGCTGGCGCATGAGGTCAAGAACCCGCTGTCCGGCATCCGGGGCGCGGCGCAGCTCCTGGAAGAGGGCGTCGACGGCGGCGACCGGCAGCTCACCCGTCTGATCTGCGAGGAGACCGATCGGATCTGTGCGCTGGTCGACGACATGGAGGTGTTCTCGGACCAGCGACCCATCGCCCGATCCGCCGTCAACATCCACGAGGTGCTCAACCACGTGCGCCGCCTGGCGCAAGCGGGGTTCGCCCGCGGCCTCAAGATCAAGGAGAGCTACGATCCGTCGCTGCCGCCCGTCTACGGCAACCGGGACCAGCTGGTGCAGGTGTTTCTGAACCTGATCAAGAATGCCTGCGAGGCCGCCCCGGAGGACGGCGGGGAGATCCGGGTCCAGTCGGCCTATCGCCACGGCGTCCGGTTGGCGGTGCCGGGCAGCGACCAGCGCGTCGCCCTGCCGCTGATGGTGAGCGTGCAGGACAACGGCGAGGGCATCCCGCATGATCTCAGGCCGCACCTGTTCGACCCCTTCGTGACCACCCGGGCCAAGGGCAAGGGTTTGGGCCTGGCCCTGGTGGCCAAGATCATCAACGACCATGGCGGCGTCATCGAGTTCGACAGCGAGCCCCGGCGCACGGTGTTCCGGGTCATGCTGCCGGCGGCGACGGAAACGCCATGACCGCCGGCGCCACCATCCTGATCGCCGACGACGATCGCGCGATCCGCACCGTCCTCAATCAGGCGCTCGGCCGGCTCGGCCATGAGGTCCGCACCACCGGGAATGCAGCCACCCTCTGGCGCTGGATCGAGGACGGGCAGGGCGATCTGGTCATCACCGACGTGATCATGCCGGACCAGAACGGCCTCGATCTGGTGCCCCGTATTCGCAAGCTGCGCCCCGAGCTGCGCATCATCGTGATGAGCGCCCACAACACGCTGATGACCGCCGTCAAGGCGACCGAGCGCGGCGCCTTTGAGTACATGCCCAAGCCCTTCGATCTCAAGGAGCTGGTGCAGGTGGTCGAGAAGGCCTTGACCGCGCCGCGCGCCGCACCGGGAGAACACGGGCCCGCCGAGACGGATGAGGAGCTGCCGTTGATCGGCCGGTCTCCGGCGATGCAGGAGGTGTATCGCGCCGTGGCCCGCCTGATCGGGACCGATCTCACGGTCATGATCGCCGGCGAGTCGGGCACCGGCAAGGAGCTGGTTGCGCGCGCCTTGCACGACTACGGCAAGCGCCGGGCCGGGCCCTTCGTCGCCATCAATATGGCGGCGATTCCGCGCGAGTTGATCGAGAGCGAGTTGTTCGGCCATGAAAAGGGCGCGTTCACGGGCGCCGGCGCCCGCTATGCCGGGCGCTTCGAGCAGGCCCAGGGCGGCACCCTGTTTCTGGACGAGATCGGCGACATGCCGATCGAAGCCCAGACCCGTCTCCTCCGCGTGCTGCAGGAAGGGGAGTACACGACCGTGGGGGGACGCACGCCGATCCGCGCCGATGTGCGCATCGTCGCCGCCACCCATCGCGACCTGCGCCAGCTGATCCGCCAGGGCCTGTTTCGCGAGGACCTGTTCTATCGGCTCAACGTGGTGCCGATGCGCCTGCCGCCCCTGCGCGAACGCCGCGAGGACATTCCCGACCTGGTGCGCCATTTTCTGGGCCTGGTCACCCAGCAGGGATTGGGCAGCAAGACGATCGACTCACAGGCGATGGCCCGGCTCCAGGAGTACCGATGGCCCGGCAATGTTCGCGAGTTGGAGAACCTGATCCAGCGCATCGCGGCCCTGTACTCGCAAGAAGTCATCGGGATCGAAGTGGTCGAGGCGGAGCTGGCCGAAGCCAGCGAGACGCTGCCGGCGGAGCCGGCCGGACGCAGCGACGGTCTCGGTGCGGCCGTCGAGCGCCATCTGACCGCGTATTTCGGCGCGCACAAAGGGCAGCTTCCGCCGGATGGGCTCTACGAGCGGGTGCTGCGCGAGGTCGAGCGTCCGCTGATCGCCCTCAGCCTGGCAGCGACCCGGGGCAATCAACTCAAGGCCGCCAGTCTTCTGGGGTTGAATCGCAACACGCTCAGGAAGAAGATCCGTGCGTTGGACATTCCCGTGAACCGGGGCATAAAATAGAAGGGTTTAGCGCCCAACCCCTTGGCGTGCGGCCGGTTCGCGCGCCGGACAGCCCGCGCAGGCAGGGTGCGACGCGATCATTTGGTGTGCTTGGCGGGTCGGACGGCATATGACAGAGAGCGCACGCATTTCGTCCGGCACAGAACTTCGGGGCCGTTGAGGCCAGGTCATGGCAGTCGACTCAAGCGAGGCAGGCGGGGGGATCGTGCGACAGCTGTCGCGCTGGCTGGCGCGTTACGGCGTGGCCCGCAAGCTCGCCTTCGCCGTGGCGGCGGTGGCCTTCGTCGCCGGACTCGTCACCTATTCCGTGCTGACCCGCAAGCCGCCGGACGATCCCGATCCCGACACCGTCATCATCCTTCTGAACATCGATCTGGCGCTCTTGCTGATCCTGGTTGGCCTGGTCTGCTGGCGCATCGTCCGGTCCTGGGGCGAGCGCCGCCGCGGTTCGGCCGGATCGCGCCTCATGACCCGGCTGGTCGTGTTGTTCAGCCTGGTCGCCGCGACCCCCGCGGTCGTCGTCGCGGTGTTTTCGGCCATGTTCTTCAACCTGGGTATCCAGGCCTGGTTCAGCGAGCGCGTCCGTACCGCGCTGAAGGAATCGCTGGAGGTGACCAGCGCTTATCTCACCGAGCATCAGGAGTCGATTCGATCGGATGTCATGCTGGTGGCCGAGGACCTGAATACCCAGGCCGCCTTGTTCGCCGCCAATCCGGCCCTGCTGGAACGCGCCTTGATCGCTCAATCGGTGCTGCGCTCGCTGCCGGAGGCGATCATCTTCGAGGGGCGCACCGGCCGGGTCCTGGCCAGCACCTCGCTCAGCTTCTCGCTGCGCAACGACCGGCCGCCGGACTGGGCCGTGGAGAAAGCCCAGGGCGGCGACGTCGCGATTCTGACCAACCCGGAGAACGACGGGGTTCGGGCGCTGGTTCTGCTCGACCGTTTCTACGACGCCTACTTGTTCGTCGGCCGCTACGTCGAAGGCAAGGTGCTCGACCACGTGACCCGAACCACCGACGCGGTGGACGAGTACCAGCGCCTGGAGGGCAAGAGTTCCGGCCTGCAGATCAGCTTCTTTCTGCTTTTTGCCGTGGTGGCGCTCTTGCTGATGGCGGCCGCCGTCTGGCTCGGCCTGATGTTTGCCGGACAGCTGGCGCGGCCGATCTCGGCCCTGGTGGCGGCGGCCGAAAAGGTTCGCCGCGGGGACCTCGGCGTCCGGGTGGCGGAAGGTCCGGTCGGCGACGAGCTGGGCACGCTGTCGCGGGCCTTCAACCGCATGACCGACCAGCTCGAGACCCAGCGGCGCGAGTTGATCGAGGCCAACCGGCAGCTCGATGGCCGGCGCCGCTTCACCGAGACCGTGCTGTCCGGCGTGTCGGCCGGGGTCATCGGCCTGGACGCGGACGGGCGCATCGACCTGCCGAACCGCTCGGCCTCCGAGCTGTTGTCGTCCGACGTCGGCAAGCTGCGGGGCGAGCGCCTCGCCGACGCCATACCGGAGATGGCGGACCTCATGGAGGTTGCCCGCGCGGGCGCCGGCCGGCTGGTCGAAGCGCAGATCAAGATTCAGCGCTCGGGCCGCCTGCGCACCCTCCTTGTGCGGATCACCGCCGAGCAGGACCAGAGCCGCACCATCGGATACGTGGTGACCTTCGACGACATCACCGAATTGCAGGCGGCCCAGCGGAACGCCGCCTGGTCGGACGTGGCGCGCCGGATCGCCCATGAAATGAAGAACCCGCTGACCCCGATCCAACTCTCCGCCGAGCGGCTCAAGCGGAAATACGCGGACAAGCTTGACAGCGACCGGGAGGTGTTCGAGACCTGCACCGACACCATCATCCGCCATGTCGACGACATCGGCCGGATGGTCGACGAGTTCTCCGCTTTTGCCCGCATGCCCGCGCCCAAGATGGCGAAGGTCAACCTCAGCACCTTGTGCCGGGAGGCGATTTTCCTGCAGTCCAGCGCGCATCAGGACATCAGCTACGGGTGCGAGCTTGGCGACGAGCCGATTCATCTGCGGTGCGACAGCCGGCAGATCGGGCAGTGCCTGACCAATCTGTTGCAAAACGCCGCGGACTCGATCCTTGACCGACAGGCCGCATCGGATGATAAGTCATTCAAGGGGAGGATTTCGCTTTCGGTCGGGCAGGACGATGACCGCATCGTTGTCGAGGTCCGGGACAACGGCAAGGGGATCCCATTGGAGTTGCGCGATCAGCTGACCGAGCCATATGTGACCACGCGGCAAGGCGGCACGGGGCTTGGTCTGGCGATCGTCAAGAAAATTATGGAGGATCACAGCGGCGATCTGCTGATCGACAACGCCGAGGATGGCGGCGCGGTGGTGTCACTGGTGTTCACATCGGGTGCCGCCGGCGCAGAGGCGCAGGAAGAGAGCGAAGAAGAGGGGGCTCAACACGGCCGATCCGAGGGGAGTGGGATCGCGGCCCAATGAAAGATGTTCGCACATGGCGCATGACATATTGATCGTCGACGACGAGGCCGACATTCGGACCCTGATCTCGGGGATCTTGACGGACGAAGGCTATACCTGCCGCCTGGCAGGCGACGCCCAGACCGCCCTCAACGAAGTACGGGCGCGGCGGCCGAGCCTGGTGATCCTCGATATCTGGCTGCAGGGCAGCGACAAGGACGGCCTGCAGGTGCTGGAAGAGATCATGCGGGATCACGATTCCGTGCCGGTTGTGATGATCAGCGGCCACGGCACGATCGAGACCGCGGTCGCGGCCATCAAGAAGGGGGCCTACGACTTCATCGAAAAGCCGTTCAAGGCCGGCCGGCTGTTGGTCGTGGTCGACCGGGCGATCGAGGCGGCGCGCCTGAAGCGCGAGAACGAAGAGTTGCGCGTGCGGGCCGGCGGCCGGGCCGAACTGATCGGCGACTCGGCGGCCATACGTCAGGTACGCCAGGCCATCGACCGGGTCGCGCCGACCGCGAGCCGCGTGATGATCACCGGGCCCGGCGGCGCCGGCAAGGAAGTGGTTGCCCGCCTGATCCATGACCAGTCGCCCCGCGCCAACGGTCCGTTCGTTGTGCTCAACTGCGCCACCATGCGCCCGGAGAGCGTGGAAGCCGAGCTGTTCGGCGTCGAGCCAGGCGCGGGCGGCGCCGGCAGCCCCGGCAAGACCGGCACGCTCGAGCAGGCGCACGGCGGCACCTTGCTGCTGGACGAGGTTGCGGACATGCCGCTCGAGACCCAGGGCAAGATCGTCCGGGCCCTGCAGGAGCAGACCTTCGAGCGAGTCGGCGGCCACACCAGCGTCAACGTGGACGTCCGGGTGGTGGCGTCCACCAACCGGGACCTGACCTCGGAGATCGCCCGTGGCCGGTTCCGCGAGGATCTGTTCTACCGGCTCAACGTGGTGCCGATCCGGGTGCCGTCGTTGACCGAACGCCGGGAAGACGTTCCGTTGCTGGTCAGCTTTTTCATGACCCGTGCGGCGGCCATGGCCGGCCTGCCAACCCGCAGCATCGGCGACGACGCGATCGCCGCCCTGCAGGCTCATGACTGGCCGGGCAACGTGCGCCAGCTTTCCAACGTGGTCGACTGGCTCTTGATCATGGCGCCGGGCGAGGCCGGCGAGCCGGTCCGGGCCGATGCACTGCCGCCGGAGATCAGCGCCACCACGCCGCTGGTGCCCCATTGGGAGAAGGGCAGCGAGATCATGTCGCTGCCGCTGCGGGAGGCGCGGGAGATCTTCGAGCGCGAGTATCTGCGCGCGCAGGTTACCCGGTTCGGCGGGAACATCTCGCGCACCGCGACCTTTGTCGGCATGGAACGCTCGGCCCTGCACCGAAAGCTCAAGACCTTGGGCGTTCCCAATGACGAGAGCCGCGCGCAGAAATTCGACGCCTGAGGCCGGCGGACGTTCGGCACGCGCCCGTGGCTCGACTTCCTGAGGACGCGGTCCGATGAAGGTGATCGTGTGCGGCGCCGGCCAGGTCGGCGCGAACATCGCGCGCCATCTGGCGACCGAGAACAACAACGTCACGGTGATCGACCAGTCGCCTGACCTGATCCGCAAGATCAGCGACACGCTCGACGTTCAGGCCATGGTCGGCCACGCCTCGCATCCGAGTATCCTCGAAGGCGCTGGCGCGGGCGATGCGGACATGCTGATCGCTGTCACCTTCACCGACGAGGTGAACATGGTGGCCTGTCAGATCGCCCATTCGCTGTTCAACGTGCCCACCAAGATCGCGCGGATCCGGCAGCAGAACTACCTGCAGCCCATTTGGGCCGACCTGTTCTCGCGCGAGAACATGCCGATCGACCACATCATCTCGCCGGAAATCGAGGTGGCGCGGGCAATCAGCCATCGGCTGCAGGCGCCCGGTGCGTTCGACATGATCCCCCTGGCCGATGGAAAGGTGCGGGTGATCGGCGTGCGCACCGATCCGGACTGCCCGCTGTTGGACACGCCGCTGCGCCAGCTGACCACCCTGTTCCCGGACCTGCACATCAACATCGTCGGCATCATCCACGATGGCGAGACCATCGTGCCCACCGGCAACGACCAGATCCTGGCCGGCGACGAGGTCTACTTCGTAGCCGAAAGCGCCCATGTCGCCCGCGCCATGTCGTCCTTTGGGCATGACGAGACCGAGGCGCGGCGGGTGGTGGTGATCGGCGCGGGCAACATCGGTCTGTTTCTGGCGCAGGAGATCGAAAATCATCATCCCGGAGTGATGACCCGCATGATCGAGGCCGACGAGGACCGGGCCAGGTTTGCCGCCGCGGCCCTGTCGCGCAGCGTGGTCGTGCATGGCAGCGCCCTGGACCCGGAGATCCTGGCCGAGGCCAACGTTTCGGCGGCGGAGACCGTGGTCACGGTCACCAATGACGACAAGGTCAATATCCTGGCCGCGTTGTTGTCCAAGCGCTCCGGCTGTCCGCGCTCCATCGCACTGATGAACGAACTGGCCTTCGAGGCGCTGGTCACCACGCTGGGGGTCGATGTCGTGGTCAACCCGCGCGCCATGACGGTGTCGACCATCCTGCGCCATGTGCGGCGCGGGCGCATCCGCTCGGTCTACGCGCTGCGCGAGGGGGTCGGCGAGGTGATCGAGGCCGAGGCGCTGGAGACCAGCAGCGTCGTGGGGACGCCCCTGCGCGAGATCGACCTGGACAAGGGCATCATCATCGGTGCGGTCATCCGAAAGGACGAGGTGATCCTGCCGCGCGGCGACACGGTGATCCAGGTGCACGATCTGGTCATCCTGTTCGCCACGCCGCGCGCGGTCAAAAAGGTCGAAAAAATGTTCGCCGTCCGGCTGGAATACTTCTAGGCCCGGGCCCACATCCCTCGGACGCAATAATCGCTCGCCCCGCCATGTCGCGCATTGCCTATGTCAACGGCCGTTACTTGCCCCATCGCCGGGCCGCGGTGCATGTGGAGGACCGCGGCTACCAGTTCGCCGACGGCGTCTACGAGGTGATCGCCGTGCGCGGCGGCGGGCTCGTGGACGAGGAGCCCCATCTCGATCGCCTCGACCGGTCGCTGGCCGAGCTGCGCATCGCCCCGCCCATGGGCCGCGGCGCGCTCAAGGTGATCCTGCGGGAGGTGATGCGGCGGAACCTGGTCAGGGACGGCATGATCTACCTCCAGGTCAGCCGGGGCGTGGCGCCGCGGGACCACAGTTTCCCCGCGCGGGCCCGCCCGGCGCTGGTGGTCACGGCGCGGCACAAACAGCCGCCGGCGGGTGCCGCGGTCGAGCAGGGAGTCGGCGTGGTTACCGTCGAGGACATCCGCTGGAAGCGCTGCGACATCAAATCGGTCTCGCTGCTGCCGAACGTGCTTGCCAAGCAGGACGCCCTGGACGCGGGCGCCTTCGACGCTTGGATGGTGGGTGCGGACGGGCGGATCACCGAGGGATCCGCAAGCAACGCCTGGATCATCACCAAGGGACGGGAAGTGATCACCCGGCCGCCGAGCCAGGAGATCCTGGATGGCGTCACCCGGCGCGCGGTCAAGGCGCTGGCGCGGCAGGAAGGGCTGTCCTATGTGGAGCGGGCGTTCTCGGTCGCCGAGGCCAAGTCCGCGACCGAGGCCTTTCTCACCAGCACCAGCGCGCGGATCCTGCCGGTCACGCGGATCGACGATGTGCGCCTTGGCGACGGCAAGCCCGGGCCGCTGACCCGCAAGCTGTTGCGTCTCTACGCCGACTACGAACGGCGCGCGGAGCGGGCCGCCGCGGAGTGACTGCCGGCGCCCGCCCGCCCGCGGCCCTCTTGTTCGACTGGGACAACACCCTGGTCGACAACTGGGAGGTCATTCGCGAGGCGACCAACGCGACCCTGGAAGCGTTCGGCATGGCCACATGGAGCCTGGCCGAGACGCGGCGCTACGTGGCGCGGTCCGCCCGGGATGGCTTTCCCAAGCTGTTCGGGGCCCGCTGGCAGGAGGCGGAGGCTCTGTTCTACGAGCGGTTCGCGGAAAAGCACCTGACGGGCCTGACACCGATCGCGGACGCCGAGGACATGCTGCGGACGGCATGCGGGCAGGGGTTGTGGCTCGCCGTGGTCAGCAACAAGCGCGGTGATCTGCTCAGGGCCGAAGCGGCCCATCTGGGCTGGCAGGGTCTCTTCCGCCAGGTCATCGGCGCGACCGACGCCGCGGAAGACAAGCCCGGCGTCGCGCCGGTTGATCTTGCCCTTGCCGGCAGCGGGATCGTACGCGGACCCGGCGTGTGGTTCGTCGGCGACGGCGCGGTCGACATGGAGTGCGCGCGGAACGCCGGGTGCACGGCCGTCCTGTTCGATGAGCCGTCCGAGCTGCGCTCGGAACGCGCCGCGCACTACAACCCTGAGTACGTGATTTCCAGCCATAGCGAGTTGATTGCCCTTGTCCGTGGCACTTGACGCCCCATATCACCCGTACGCAAGGAAAACGGTCCCGTTCCGGGGGCCGAGGTCGCACAGGGCGACAGGGAATGTCGCAGATCGCCGACCGCGGCTGCGGCTAATCAAAAAGAAATTGGGGCACGAACATGTCCAACGAAAAGTCACAGAATGTACAGGACGTCTTTCTGAACCACATCAGGAAGAACAAGACCCCGGTCACGATCTTTCTCGTGAACGGTGTGAAGCTCCAAGGGATCATCACCTGGTTCGACAATTTCTGCGTTCTCTTGCGCCGGGACCAGCACTCGCAGCTGGTCTACAAGCACGCGATCTCGACGGTGATGCCGTCCGTACCGGTGCAACTGTTCGAGAGCGACAGCAAGGAAGCCGAATAGCGGCTCTCTCGGCGGCCGTCTATGATGGGCGGTGATGACTGACGAGACGCATGCCACAGACGCTCGGTCAACCGGCCGCGCGCTGATCATCCATCCTGTGCTGCGCGAGCGGACGGGCAACGGTGAAGCACGCAGCGCGTCGGAACGCCTGCAGGAAGCGATTGGGCTGGCCGGCGCGATCGATCTGGAGATCGCGCACGCCGAGGCGCTCGCCGTCAACCGGCCCCGGCCGGCCACGCTGCTGGGCAAGGGCGCGCTCGAGACATTCGCCGAACTTGCGGCCGCGGAAGAGGTCGATCTGGTCGTCATCGATGCTCCGTTGAGCCCGGTCCAACAGCGCAACCTCGAACAGGCGCTTGGCTGCAAGGTGATCGACCGCACGGCGCTGATCCTCGAGATCTTCGGCGCCCGTGCCCGCACCAAGGAGGGCCGGCTGCAGGTGGAGCTGGCCCATCTGACCTACCAGCGGTCTCGCCTGGTGCGCAGTTGGACCCATCTCGAACGGCAGCGCGGTGGCTTCGGGTTCCTGGGCGGTCCCGGCGAAAGCCAGCTCGAGATCGACCGGCGGCTGATCGGCGAGCGCATCGGCCGGCTCAAGAAGGACCTGGAGACGGTCCGCAAGCGGCGGGCGTTGCAGCGGCGCGCGCGTCGGCGCGTGCCCTATCCGGTGACGGCGCTGGTCGGTTATACGAACGCCGGAAAGTCGACCTTGTTCAATCGTCTCACCACTGCCCAGGTCCGGGCCGAGGACATGCTGTTCGCGACCCTCGATCCGACCATGCGCGCGGTCCGGCTGGCCTCGGGCCGGGAGATCATTCTGGCCGATACGGTGGGCTTCATCTCGGATCTGCCGACCGATCTGGTCGCGGCCTTTCGCGCCACCCTGGAAGAGGTGCTTCAGGCGGACATCATCGTGCATGTGCGCGACATCGCCGATCCGGCGAGTGCGGCGCAGAAGGCGGACGTGCTCAAGGTGCTGGCCGAGTTGGGCGTGCTGGCCGATGGGGACGGGGAGCCGAACGGCCATTTCATCGAGGCGCTCAACAAGATCGACCGTCTGGACGGCGAGACCCTGGCCAGCCTGCGGCGCCAAGCGGCGCGCAGCAATCGGGCGGTGGCCTTGGTGTCGGCGCGGACGGGGGAGGGGTGCGACGCCTTTCTGGAGCTGATCGACCGGCAGCTCGCGGCCGCGCGCCGGATCATCGACTACGACATCGATCTGGCGGACGGTGCGGCGATCGCCTGGCTGTACCGGCGCGGCGAGGTCTTGTCGCGTCGGGACGACGAGAGGGTCGCGCATATGCGGGTCAGCCTGGACGCGGCGGATGCCGAACGGTTCGGCCGGCGTTTGGCCCGCGCCGCAGGCCCGAACGCGCCAATCTGACCGGTTTTCGCCGCCTTTCCATGCCGGCTTTGGGCGCCCCGGTTGACGGCCCGGAGCGCAATCCATATATATTTGGCACTCAAGACAGCAGAGTGCTAACCGGTCGACGGGCGGGGATCTCGGCGCCGGTTTTCAACAGGAATCTCAGAACCGACTGTGTGGAGGCGAGCATGAAATTCAGGCCGTTGCATGACCGCGTGTTGGTCCAGCCCGTCGAGGCGGAAGAGCGCACCGCGGGGGGCGTCATCATTCCGGATACGGCGCAGGAAAAACCCATGCAGGGCAAGGTTCTCTCGGTTGGCGCGGGCGCCCGCGACGAGAGCGGCAAGATCCAGCCGCTCGACGTCAAGAAGGGCGACCGGGTCTTGTTCGGCAAATGGTCGGGCACCGAAGTCAAGATCGACGGCGAGGACCTGATGATCATGAAGGAATCCGACATTATGGGCATTATCGAATAAGGAGGGACGGATGGCGGCGAAAGACGTCAGGTTTTCCACGGACGCCCGCTCCCGCATGCTGGAGGGGGTCGACGTGCTGGCCAACGCGGTAAAGGTGACGCTCGGCCCAAAGGGCCGCAACGTGCTTCTCGACAAGGCCTTTGGTGCGCCACGGATCAGCAAGGACGGCGTGACCGTGGCGAAGGAGATCGAGCTTTCCGACAAATTCGAGAACATGGGGGCCCAACTGGTCCGCGAGGTGGCGACCAAGACCAGCGATCTGGTCGGCGACGGCACCACGACGGCCACGGTTCTGGCCCAGTCGATCTTCGTGGAAGGCGCCAAGGCGGTCGCGGCGGGGCTGAACCCGATGGATCTCAAGCGCGGCATCGACCTGGCGGTCGGCGCGGTCGTGGCGGATCTGGAGAAGCGAAGCAGGAAGGTGTCCACCAACGCCGAGGTCGCGCAGGTCGGCACCATCTCTGCCAACGGCGATGCCGAGATTGGCGAGATGATCGCCGAAGCGATGCAGACGGTGGGCAACGAGGGCGTAATCACGGTCGAGGAGGCCAAGAGCCTCGCGACCGAGCTCGAAGTGGTCGAGGGCATGCAGTTCGACCGCGGCTATCTGTCGCCGTACTTCATCACGAATGCCGACAAGATGACCTGCGAGCTCGAAAACCCGGCCATTCTTCTGCATGAGAAGAAGCTCTCCAATCTACAGGCGATGTTGCCGGTCCTCGAGGCCGTGGCGCAGTCGGGTCGGGCGCTCTTGATCATCGCCGAGGACGTCGAGGGAGAGGCGCTGGCCACGCTCGTGGTCAACAAGCTGCGCGGCGGCCTCAAGGTGGCTGCGGTCAAGGCGCCGGGCTTCGGCGATCGCCGCAAGGCCATGCTGGAAGACATGGCGATCCTGGCTGGCGGCCAGCTGGTCAGCGAGGACCTCGGCATCAAGCTCGAGAACGTCACCGTCGACATGCTCGGCACTGCCAAACGCGTGATCATCACCAAGGAAGAGACCACCATCGTTGAGGGCGCCGGCAAGAAGAAGGAGATCGAGGCCCGCTGCAACCAGATCCGGGCGCAGATCGAGGAAACCACCTCGGACTACGACCGGGAAAAGCTGCAGGAGCGGCTGGCCAAGCTGGCCGGCGGCGTGGCCGTGATCCGCGCCGGCGGGGCGACCGAGATCGAGGTCAAGGAGCGCAAGGACCGGGTCGAGGACGCGATGCACGCGACCCGCGCCGCGGTCGAGGAAGGCGTGGTCCCGGGCGGCGGCGTGGCGCTGCTCTATGCCGGCAAGGCGCTCGACAAGCTCAAGCCCGAGAACGACGACCAGCGCGTGGGCATCGATATCGTCCGCCGGGCGCTCAGGTGGCCGGCGCGGCAGATCGCCGAGAACGCGGGCGACGATGGCGCGGTCGTGGTCGGAAAGTTGCTCGAGGGCAATTCAGACAGTCAGGGCTTCAACGCACAGACGGGCGTCTACGAGGACATGATCAAGGCGGGCATCATCGACCCCACCAAGGTGGTGCGTACCGCGCTGCAGGACGCCGCGTCGGTCGCCGGCCTGCTGGTCACCACAGAGGCCATGGTCGCCGAGAGGCCCGAAAAGAAGGATACGCCGGCGATGCCCGACATGGGCGGCATGGGCGATTTCTAGCTTTCGGTTCGACCGAAAGCCTCTGGGGCCGCGGTTCTCTCGCGGCCCTCTTTCTTTGCGGTAGGCCGTTGGGCGACTGGATGCCATGACGCTGTCGATCGAAGAGGTGAGCCGGATCATCCGCGAGGTCGCCGCCGAGGAGATCGTGCCGCGCTTTCGCCAATTGGCCGAGGCCGATGTCCGCGAGAAGACGGGACCGCAGGACCTGGTGACGACGGCCGATCTCGAGGCCGAGAAGGCGCTGTCCCGGCGGCTCGCACCCTTGGCGCCCTCGGCGGCGGTGGTCGGCGAGGAGGCCGCCGAGCACGATCCCACGCTGTTGGAACGCCTGGCGGACGGCGGCGAAGCCTGGGTGATCGACCCGGTCGATGGCACCTACAATTTCTCGCAGGGCGACGACGGCTTCGGGGTCATCGTCGCCTATGTGCGGGATGGCGCGGTGGCGGCCGGATGGATCTACGCGCCAATGCAGGACGCGCTGGCCGTCGCCGAGCTTGGCGGCGGCGCTTGGCAGGAAGACGCGGCGGGCCGCCGTCGGCGCCTCCGGGTCGCCGAGGCGACGTCTCTGGACAAAATGACCGGCGCGCTCTACGCCGGACGCCGGCGCGCGCCCGACCTCTATGAACGGATCCAGCGGATCCGCCACCGTCTGGCCGGACGGTCCTACCGCCGTTGCGTCGCCTTCGAGTATCTGGCCCTGGCGCGCGGCGCCCACCATTTCGCACTGTTCACGCGACAGCTGCCCTGGGATCACGCCGCCGGCGCGCTCCTGCACCGGGAGGCGGGGGGATATAACGCGCGCCTGGACGGGGAGCCCTACAGCCCGACCGTGCACCAGGGGACGCTCCTGCTGGCGCCCGACCGGGGCTCCTGGGAGCGACTGCACGAGCTGTTGACCTCGCCGGAGCCCGTCGAAAGGCTGCTTGCACGGGATCATTCCTGAGATACCACCTCAGAAAAATCGCATAATATATTGATTTGTAATTATTCTCTCTTGAACGCGAAGGGGGAGAAGGCCTGCATGATCGGCATCACCTCGATGCGGTTGATGTTCACCCGGGCGGGCAGGGCGGCGACGTAATACACGATGTCCGCGATGTCATCGGCGGTCAGAGGATCAAGACCCTGGTACGGCGCGGCCGCCTTCTCCAGGTCGCCCTTGAACCGGACCTTCGCAAACTCCGTTTCGGCCAGGCCCGGTTCCAGGGAAGTCACCCGGACATTCTGACCCAGCACATCGGCCCGCAATCCCAGGGAGAGCTGGTGGACGAAGGCCTTGGTGGCGCCGTAGACATTGCCGCCAGGGTAGGGGTAGGACCCGGCCACGGAGCCGAGGTTGATGATATGGCCCCGGTCTCGGGCACACATGCCGGGCAGCAGCGCCCGCGTGCAGTAGAGCAGGCCGTTGATGTTGGTGGCCACCATGGTGTCCCAATCCTGCAGGTCCGCGGATTGGGCCATGTCGAGCCCGAGCGCCAGGCCCGCGTTGTTGATCAGCACGTTGACCTCGGCGAAGTCCTCGGGCAGGCGGTCCACGGCCGCGAGCACCGCGGCCCGGTCGGTGACGTCGACGGTCACGGGAAGGCAGCGGTTGCCCAGGTCCCGGGCCAGGGCCTCGAGGCGGTCGCCGCGCCGCCCGGTTGCGATGACCCGGGCGCCTTCGGCCACGAAACGACGCGCCATGGCTTCGCCGAAGCCGGCCGTGGCACCGGTGATGAAGACGATCATTCCCTCCGGATCCATTGCTTTCTCCCTGGTTATTCCGCAGCCTTCACCTCGTTCCAATGCCGCTCCAGTTCAGTGAGTCCGGCCTGTGCGGGAGATTTTCCCTCTGCGGCCAAACGGGACTCCATGGCCCGGAACCGGCGCTCGAATTTGGCGTTCGCGTGTCGCAGCGCGGCTTCCGCGTCGACGCCCAGATGGCGCGCCAGATTGGCGCTTGCGAACATCAGATCGCCCAGTTCCTCGGCCAGGCGCTCCCGGTCGGACTCCCGGTCGATCTCCTGACCGAGCTCGGCGAGCTCTTCCTCGATCTTTGCCACCACCTGCTTCGGGTCCGGCCAATCGAAGCCCGTGCGCGCGGCGCGCCGGCCGAGCTTCTCGGCCCGAACCAGGGCCGGCAGCGGCAGCGGAATATTATCCAAGGCGCTGTCCGACCCGGACCCGTTCTTGGCCCGCCGCTCGGCGGCCTTGTGCTCTTCCCAGGCCCGGGTCTGCGCCTGGGCGTCGGCAACCTCCGTGTCGCCGAACACGTGGGGATGACGGCTGACCATCTTGTCGGCGATCTCTTCGGCCACGGCATCGAAATCGAACGCGCCGGCCTCGCGCGCCATCTGCGCGTGATAGACCACCTGCAGCAACAGGTCTCCCAGCTCTTCCTGCAGCGCGGTCATGTCGCCGCGCTCGATGGCGTCGGCAACCTCGTAGGCCTCTTCGATGGTGTAGGGGGCGATCGTCTGGAAGCTCTGCTCCACGTCCCAGGGGCAGCCCGTCTCCGGGTCCCTGAGCCGGGTCATGATCTCGAGCAGCCGATCGATCGGACGCGGACGGTCTGACATTCGGGGGCGGCTCCGGATGGACGGATCGGGCGCGGCGGTCGGCCCGTGGGGCATGTTACAGGAGCGGGCTCCTGGGGGGCAAATACTTGACGGATGGGCGACGCGCCGTGCGGCGTCGTGCCTCGACGAAAGGGCGTTTCCCGTGAAACCACAGAATGTTGAGAATCCGGTGGCGTCGGACGGAACACTTTGTGATTCGTTAATCTCAAATACGCATAATGTATATTATGGAAAATAACGAATGGGGGAGCGGGGGGCTCTCAGGCGGGGCCGGCGGCGCGTCCGTCGACTTTCCGATCCCGCTCCGCCGGGCTTGGCCTCTCGCGCCTCTGCGATCGATCGGAGCCGGACGCGGGGACCGCGTCGCGCACCCTTCCCTGTCGCAGGTGCGAGCGCGGCGAGGGTCGGGCGAGGCGGCGTCTCAGACCTCGATGACCATGCCGTCATAAGCCGGCTCGACGCCCGGCGGCAGCTCCGCGCAGAGCGTCCGGTAATCCATATCCACGTGCAGATTGGTCAAAATGGCGCGCTCGGGCTTGACCCGTCCGATCCATTCGAGGGTCTGGTCCAGGTGCGCGTGGCTCGGATGCGGCCGGTACCTCAGCGCATCGACGATCCAAACCCGCACGCCCGCCAGGGCCGCGAAGCCGTCCTCGGCCAGACCGTTCAAGTCGCAGGAATAAGCTATCGCGCCGAAGCGCAGGCCCAGGCTGTCGATCTCGCCGTGGCGCTGGCCGAAGGTGCCGATCTCCAGGCCGGCGATGGTGACCGGCGTGCCCGGGCCGATCTCGTGGCAGCGCGCGATCGGCGGATAGCCGCTGCCCGGCGGGGTCTCGAAGATGTACCCAAAGCGGCCGCGCAGAGACGCCAACGTGTAGGCGTCGCCATAGATGTCGACCCGGTCCCGCCGGCGTAGCGCCAGGACCCGCAGGTCGTCGATGCCATGGGTCTGGTCGGCATGGTCATGGGTGTAGATCACGCCGTCAATCCGATCGACGGCCACGTCCAGGAGCTGTTGCCGGAGGTCCGGCGAGGTGTCGACCAGGACCGTCGTTCCCTCGTGCTGCGCCAGGATCGAGCAGCGGCTGCGCCGGTTGCGCGGCTCCGCCGGATCGCAAGCGCCCCAGTCGTTGCCGATCCGGGGCACGCCCCCGGAGCTGCCGCAGCCCAGGATCGTGATCTTCATGCCGGCTGGGCGGACGGGCGCCGGGCCTTGCCGAACAGGCGAAAGAAGTTCTCGGTGGTGCGCTCGGCCAGCGCCGCCGGCGCGACGCCCAGAACGTCCGCGACCGCGGCCGCGGTGTGGGCGACGAAGGCCGGCTCGTTGCGCCGCCCCCGCATCGGCACCGGCGCCAGATAGGGCGCGTCGGTTTCGACCAGCAGGCGGTCCAGCGGGATGTCCCGGATGATCTCGCGCAGCGGCCCGGCCTGCTTGAAGGTTGCGATGCCGGAGATCGAGATGTAGAGGCCGAGCGCCAGCGCGTCTTCCGCCATCTGGCGCGAGGTGCTGAAGCAGTGGATCACGCCGGTGAAGGGGCCCTCGCCGTGCGCTTCGCGCAGGATCGCGGCGGTGTCCGCGTCCGCGTCCCGCGTGTGCACGATCAGCGGCAGTCCGGTCTCCCGCGCCGCCTTTATGTGCGCGCGGAAGCTTTCTTGCTGGGCCGCGCGCGGGCTGTGCTCGTAGTAATAGTCCAGCCCGCTCTCGCCGATCCCGACCACCTTCTCGTCGTCGGCCAGCGCGATGAGCTTGTCGGGCACGCGCACCCCCTCGCCTGCTGCCTCATGGGGATGGACGCCGACCGTGCAGTAGATATTGTCTCGCGCCGCGGCGATGGCGCGCACGGCGGCGAAGCGGGACAGATGGGTGCAGATGGTGACCATGGTCCCGACGCCGGCGGCGCGCGCGCGCTCCAGCATCGCATCGAAATCCTCGGCGAAGTCTGGGAAATCCAAATGGCAGTGGCTGTCGACCAGCATCAGCCCGCGCTCTCGGCCGTGGCCTCGGCCTCCACATAGCGCGGAAAGACGCCCTCGGGCTTCGGCAGCGGGGTGTTCTGAGTCAATGCCCCCTCCCCGCCCAGCGCCGCGAAGGCGCGCCGGTCCTCCGGCACCGCGAGTTGGTCGAGGATGCGCGCCGAGGCATCCGGCATGAATGGCTGGGTCAGGATGGCGATGTGCCGGATGGTTTCCGCCAACACATAAAGCACGGTCTGCATGCGCGCCGGATCCTCCTTGCGCAGCACCCAGGGCGCCTGCCGGTCCACATAGGCGTTGGCGGCGCGCACGACCGTCCAGATGGCCTCGAGCGCCTCGTGGAAGGCCTGCACGCGGATCACCCTGCGGACCGAATCGACCAGCTCCTGCGCCGCGGTCAGCAATGCCTGGTCGTCCTCGCTCAGCGCGCCTGGCGCCGGGACCTGCGCGCCGCAATTCTTGTTGATCATGGACAGCACGCGCTGGACCAGATTGCCCAGGTCGTTGGCGAGATCCCCGTTCAAGCGGTTGACCATGGCGCGGTGCGAGAAATCGCCGTCCTTGCCGAACGGCACCTCCCGCAGCAGGAAATAGCGCACCGGGTCGAGGCCGTAGTCCTCGATCAGATGATACGGGTCGATGATGTTGCCCAGGGATTTGGAGATCTTGTGACCCTCGTTGGTCCACCAGCCGTGTGCGAACACCCGCCGCGGCGGCTCGAGCCCGGCGGCCAGCAGGAAGGCCGGCCAATAGATGGCGTGAAAGCGCAGGATGTCCTTGCCGACCATGTGCAGATCGGCCGGCCAGTAGCGTGTGTATTCGGCGCACTCCGTGTCGGGGTATCCCGCCGCCGTCATGTAGTTGGTGAGCGCGTCCAGCCAGACATACATGATGTGGTCCGGATCGTCCGGCACCGGCACGCCCCATTTGAAGCTGGTGCGCGAGACCGACAGGTCGTGCAGGCCGCTCTTGACGAAGCTGATCACCTCGTTACGCCGGGTTTCGGGCGCCACGAACGCGGGGTGATCGGCATAGAACTTCAGCAGCGGCTCCTGCCAGTCGGACAGCCGGAAGAAGTAACTCGGTTCCTCGACCCACTCGACCTCCGCGCCGGTGGGCGCGAGCTTGCCGCCGTCCGGGCCGTCGACCAACTCGGCCTCGGTGTAGTAGGCCTCGTCGCGCACCGCATACCAGCCGGCATAGGAGCCCAGATAGATCTGGTCCCGGGCCTTGAGCGCGCGCCACAGCGCCTGGCAGGCGTCCTTGTGTCGCTGCTCGGTGGTGCGGATGAAGTCGTTGTTCGAGAAGTTCATGGCCCGGGCCAGGTCGCGGAAGTTCTGCGAGACCTGGTCCGTGAAGGCCTGCGGGTCCATGCCGGCGGCGCGGGCCGACTTCTCCACCTTCTGGCCGTGCTCGTCGGTGCCGGTCAGAAACATCACGTCATAGCCATCGAGCCGCATGAAGCGCGCCAGCACGTCACACGCCAGCGTGGTGTAGGCGTGGCCGATATGGGGGGCGTCGTTGACGTAGTAGATCGGCGTCGTGACGTAATATCTCTCTCTGGCCTTGGCGGCCATGGCATCGCTCCCGGGCTGCGCATGCGGCCCCTGGAACATAAGCGATGGCCCCGCGAAATCCAGCGGTTTCCAGATACCCCGACGGGCGCGGTTCAGCGCTTGGGCTTGGCTGACCGCAGGGCGGAATCAACGGCCAGAATGGCGCTCAGCAGGACCTGCTTGCGGTCGAGATTGGCCCGCTCCTCTTGCGCGAAGAGGGTCGTGATGTCCTCCCACAGGCCCCCTGCCCTGGCCCGCGGCGAAAGCCGCGTCGCGGCGAGGGAGGCGCTCCCCTCCCCTGCATCCGGTGGCGCGGCGGCCCCCGTCGCGGCGGCGCGGGTGACCTCGGCCACCCAGTCCCGCAGCAGGCCGCAGGTCACCCGATAGGCGTCCTGCGCCGCGGGCTTTGCCAGGCGGTCGCAGAGCGCGTGAACCGCAGGCACATCCATCCTGGGCAGACGGCCGAGAATCGCGCCGAGCTCCCGGCGCAGCGCCACGCCGTCCAGCGCCGCGAAGCTCAAGGCGCGCCCGGCCGAGCCTTTGGCCAGGCGCAGCAGCGCCTCCCGGTCGTCGCCCGCGAGCTCCGGCCGCTGGGCCGCCAGCACGGCGCGGAGGTCATCTTGCCCAAGCGCGGGCAGATGCAATCGGCGGCATCGGGACCGGATCGTCGGCAACAGCCGGCCGGGAGCAGAGGTAATAATAAAAATCAGTGAATTGTGGGGTGGTTCTTCAAGCGGTTTCAGAAGAGAATTCGCCGCCGCGCGGCTCATCAACTCGGCGTCGTCGACGATCACCACCCGCCAGCCGCCCTCCGCTGCCGTGAGCCGAAAGAAGGCGCCCATCTTGCGCGTGTCGTCCACCGAGATCTCGGTCCGGGGCCGGCCGGTCTTTTCGTTGATCCCGCGCTCGATGTACACCACGTCGGCGTGGCCGCAGGACGCGATCCGGCGAAACACCGGGTGCGCCGCGTCGAGGGCGAGCGCGTCCGGCTCTGCCCCGTTCCGGCCTTCGCCGCCGGCCAGCAGCCAGCGCGTGAAGCGGACCGCGAGCGTGGCCTTGCCCACCCCCTTGGGCCCTGTCAGCAGCCAGGCATGATGCATACGGCCGGATCGGTAAGCCGCCAGCAAGGCGCGCTCCGCCGCCGCCTGGCCGAACAGGTCGGGCGTTTCCAAGGGCGACAGCACGGGCAGGTCGGCGGCGTCAGTCACCGTCGGAGAGTAGCCTCACCTTCAACCGGTCCGCAATCGCGCCGCACACGGCGCGGTGCACGGCGTCCTCCGGCTGGGCCGCATCAATGACGGCGCAGCGTTGCGGGTCCCGGCGCGCAATGTCCAAGAACCCGTCGCGGAGCCTCTGGTGGAACGCCCGATCCATGCGTTCGTAACGATCCTCGGCCGCGGATTGAACGGTCTGCCTGTTGCTGGCGCGGGCTAGCCCGGACGCCGGGTCGAGATCCAGGATCAGGCTCAGATCGGGCGCAAAGTCGCCCAGAACGAGGCGGCACAGGGCCTCGATCGGCGCCCGCCCAAGGCCGTGCCCATAGCCTTGATAGGCCATGGTGGAGTCGGCGAACCGGTCGGTAATGACCCAGCGGCCCTCGGCGAGCGCCGGTCGCACGGTGGTCTCGACATGCTCGCGCCGGGCGGCGAAATGCAACAGCGCCTCGGTCAATGGGTCCCATCGGTCGACGGCACCCTCGACCAAGAGGCGTCGGATCTCTTCGGCGGCGGACGATCCGCCAGGTTCCCGGGTGGCCAGGCAGGCGATGCCAGACGCCTGCAGGCGTGCTTGCAGCAGGCCGACCTGCGTCGACTTGCCGGCCCCCTCCCCGCCTTCGAAGCTGATGAACCGGGCCGGACTGCGCCCCGGTCCGTCGGGCTCCGCAGCGGTCACTGGAACATGTCCTCGACCAGGCGTTTTAGATTGGCGGTTGCCCGGCCGAGAAATCCCGCCCGCGCCACGTCGCTCGCGGCGACCAGTGGGAACTCCCGCGCAGGCGCCCCCGGCGCGCTGACCCGCAAGACGGCGACCGGGTCGCCCTTCCGGACCGGCGCCGGCAGCGGGCCCTGATAAACGGTCGTCACCTTCATCGACGACCGGCCCGCGCGGGGCAGTGAGACGGTGACATTGCTCACGGTCGCGAGCGGAACGCTCGCCCGCTCGCCGAGCCAGACCTCCGCCGTTTCCACGGTGTCCCCGGCGCCGAACAGCGGATAGTTTGCGAAGGCGCGAAAGCCCCAACTCAGGAGCCGCGCCGATTCCGACGACCGTACCCGCACGCTCTCCAGTCCGTTGACCACCAGGATCAGCCGCCGTCCGTCCCGCTCCGCCGATGCCGCCAGGCCGAAGCCACCCGCTCGGGTCTGCCCGGTCTTGAGCCCGTCCGCGCCCAATTGCGGCCTATAGAGCAAGGGGTTGCGATTGTTCTGCGGCTTCATCTTGCCGTAGCGGAAGGACGTTTCGGCAAAGTAATGATAGTACTCGGGGAAGTCCTCGATCAGGCGCCGCGACAGGGTCGCGATGTCCGCGGCGGTCATGTACTGATCCGCATCGGGCCACCCGGTCGAGTTCGTGAAATTGCTGTTCGTGAGGCCGATTTCGTCCGCCATCTTGTTCATGCGCGCGGCGAACTCCTCTTCGGTGCCGGCCAGGCCTTCGGCGATCACAACGGAGGCGTCGTTGCCGGAATGCACGATGATGCCGCGTATCAGATCTTCGACCCGGACCTTGGTCTTGACCTTGACGAACATCTTGGAGCCGCGCATCCGCCAGGCTTTCTTGCTCACCGCGAACTCATCGTCGAGCTTGATCCGGCCTGACTTCAAGCCGTCGAAGAGCAGATAGATGGTCATCAGCTTGGCCATCGACGATGGCGCCATGGGCTGATCCGCGGCCTTGTCGAACAACACCTGACCGGTGCTCATATCCACCAGGATCGCCTGCTTCGCCCTGGTCTCGAGGGCCGCGGCGGCGTTGGCGACGAAGATGGCCATCAGCCAGACGACGCACGCGGCGGCGAGCGGGACGAGCGCCCTGATCACCGGATTGAGAGGGGCTGACGCGAGACCGGGCTGTCCGGAACGGGTCGCCATGAGCACGGATCAGTCTGCTACGACGCGTGCGTTGGCGACCCCGGCCTGTGCCAAGCGCAGGCGCAGGCGATCGGCCTCTCCTTTGCCTTTGGCCGGACCCAGCCGCACTTTATAGAGCGTGCGCCCGCCGCGGGGCGCCTCGACGATATGGGCCGGCGCCAGATCGGAGAGGCGGTCGCGCAGGCGATCGGCGTTCCGGCGGTCGGCAAACGCACCGGCCTGGACGTAGAAGCGTTCGGTCGGCGTGCCCGCAGGCACGGCCACGGTCCCCGGATCGGTCTCTGCCGGAACCGGCACATTCGGCGGCGCCAGATCCTCGCGCTTCACCACTTGGCGCGGCGCCGAGTTGGCGGGCTCGGCCGGCGTCGCCCGGACCGATTTTGCCTTCGCTTCGAGCGCTACCACCCGGCTCTCGTCCGGCAGGACGCGGACCCGCACGCGGGCGGTCCCGGCCCGCTCGAAGCCGAGGAGCTGGGCCCCGCGACGCGAGAGGTCGAGCACACGGTTTCGGGCGAACGGGCCCCGGTCGTTGACCCGCGCTGTGATCGTGCGGCCGTTCTGCAAATTGGTCACCTCGACCATGCTCGGCATCGGCAGGGTCCGGTGCGCCGCGCTCACCTTGTTCATGTCGAAGACCTCGCCATTGGCGGTCTGGCGGCCGTGAAACTGTGCTCCGTACCAGGAGGCCATGCCGACTTCGTCGTAGGTTTCGTCCACGGCCGGGTAGTACCAGACCCCCTCGATCTCGTAGGGATTGCCCACCTTGTAGATACCGATCTCCGGCGGTTCGCCCGACGGCGGGGCACAGGCCGCAAGTCCGAGGATCAGGACAGCGACCAGGGTCGACGCCGCGGGATACGGGCGAGCGGGAGTCGAAGAGAGCGGGGGAAGCGGCGCGATCAACATATTTGATAGTCCCAACGATGGCTCGTCAGGGCCGAAGTTATATCTTTGAATGGTTAAAAATAACAAACAGATGGCGAGAATGAGGCGGTCATTCTCGAGTGACTTGGTCGGACAGGATGCCAACCGCAAGGGCGAAATAGTCCGATGGATTCCACCTGCGGATGACGTTGAAGTTCTGATAGGCGAAATAGGACGGCCCGGCCCGGCCGTCGGGCGCGATCACCGACGCCATCAGATCGCCCCCACCCGTTCGCGCCTTCACGCCCCGCTTCTTCCAGACGCTGATCTTCTTCCGCGTCTTGCGGCCCGTGAGCGAGTGGTCGAACCCGGCCGGCAGGGTCACCGGGCGGCCCCAGCGCTGACCCCGGACCCAGCCGTTGCTGGCCAGGTAGTTGGCCGCCGAGGCGAACACGTCGGCTTCGGTCCGCCAGATGTCGCGGCGGCCGTCGCCGGTGTGGTCCACCGCATAGGCGCGGAAGCTCGACGGCATGAACTGGCTCTGCCCCATGGCGCCGGCCCAGGAACCCCGCATGCTGGCGCGCGAGATATGCCCCTCGTCCAGAATCCGCAGCGCGTCCATCAGCTCCTTGCGGAAGAACTTGCTGCGCCGACCGTCATAGGCCAGCGTCGCCAGCGAGCGAATGACGTCGAAATCTCCGGTCCGGGTGCCATAGCGCGTCTCGACCCCCCACAGCGCCACGATGATCTGTGGCGGCACCCCATAGCGCGCGCTCACCTGGTTGAGCAGGGCGCGATGCTGCCGCAGCTTCTCGCGGCCAACCGCCACCTGTTTCTCCGTGACGACCCGGTCGAGATATTGGGCGAAGGTCAGCGTGAATTCCGGCTGCTTGCGGTCGAGCTTGATCACCCTTGGGTCCGGGGTCAGGTCCGCAAAGGCTGTATCGACCGTGCCGTTGGAGACGCCCAAGCTCAGCGCTTCCTCCCGCGCGCCCTGCAGCCAAGTGTCGAAATCCTGGTTGGCCTGGGCTTGGGCCGGGGCGCCGGCCGTCATGGCCAGCGATGTCCAGAGGGCGAGCGCGGTAATTATTTTCAGGCTTTGACGCTGCACAGGCAGAGTTGCTCCGCGCTCGGGACCAGTGGCCGGGTTGGTGCTCTAGCCGGCCCCGCTTGTGCCACAGGCGAACGCCGAGCGCAATTCTTCCTGCCGGGTCGCGGCCCGCCGGCGCCAGGTTTGAGCCGCAAACGGGATCGACGTTCGAGCCGTGTGCAGGCTGGCGCCCGGGTCTCGGCGCCCGGCGCTGCGTCCCGGAGCATGCGCTCGTCAACCAGTTGATCTGTCCTTGATCTTGAAATAACCAAATATATATCACATTAGTAATAGAAATGTTATTATGAAAATCAATATCAACGCCTTGAATATTTGGTGATTATTCGTTGTTCTTCAAACTTTATTAAACATGCCGGGCATACCTTCCCTTTCGGGGACCTTGCGCGGCGTGCGTTCTGTCAATTCAGAGCGCAGGCCCATCTGAGCCGCTGGGAATTGCTGAAGGAGAGTCGGGGCATGGCGAAGTACGCAGCAACGCCAACCAACAATGAGGCCACGTTCGGGACCGACGAGATCATCGTCAGCAAGACCGACCCCAAGGGCCGAATCACTTACGCCAACGACGTGTTCCGCCGGGTCGCCCAGTTCTCCGAAAAAGAGCTGATCGGCGAGCCGCACAGCCTGGTCCGCCATCCGGACATGCCGCGCGCGGTCTTCAAGCTGCTCTGGGACACGCTGGAGAGCGGCTCCGAGATCTTCGCCTATGTGAAGAACATGGCCCGCAACGGCGACTACTACTGGGTGCTCGCCCATGTGACGCCGAGCTTCGATCAGGACAACAACATCGTCGGCTATCATTCCAACCGCCGCTGTCCGACTCCCGAGGCTATCGCCAAGATCGAGCCGATCTACCAGCAGCTTCTGGAGATCGAGAACAAGAACCCGGACAGAAAACAGGGCATGGAGCAGGCCTTTCAGGCGATGGTCGACCTGCTCAAGGAAAACGGCGTGAGCTACGACGAGTTCGTGTTCTCGCTCTAGCGCCAAACGATGGATGATCTGACCGACCGCAGGAGCCCGTCCATGTCTTCAGAGCTCGACCTTTACAAGAACGCCTTCAAGGCCGCCGAAGGGGTTTGCCTCGAAGCGGCCAAGGGCAACCTGGAGGCGCGTATCATCAACACCGAGGAGTTCGGCGAGGCCGGCAGCATGCTGAATGCGATCAACAAGATGCTGGACCTGGCCGACGCCTTCGTGCGCGAGGCAGGCGCGTCGTTGGAATGCGCCAGCGAGGGTAAGTTCTACCGACGCTTCCTGTTGCGGGGCATGCTGGGCGACTTCAAGCGCGGCGCCACGATCATCAACAGCGCCCGCGAATCGATGGAGAAGAACACCCACCTGTCCGAGCAGAGGCTCAAGCTCGCGGAGGCCTTCGGCTCGAAGGTCCAGGCCGTGGTGGACACGGTCTCGACCGCCGCAATGGAGATGGAGGGCACGGCCAACGGCATGGCCTCCGTGGCGAACGACACCCACGAGCAGTCCGTGACCGTTGCCGCGGCCGCGACCGAGGCCACCGCCAATGTCGAATCGGTCGCCGAGGCGTCCGAACAGCTGTCCCAGTCGATCAACGAGATCAGCGGGCAGGTTTCGGACTCGACCGCCACCACCGAATCCGCGGTTGCGGCGATGAACAGCGTCAACGAGGCGGTTTCGGGACTCGCCGAGGCGGCCGAGCAGATCGAGAAGGTGCTCGAGTTCATCCGCCGGATCGCCAACCAGACGCATATGCTGGCGCTCAACGCCACGATCGAGGCCGCCCGCGCCGGCGCCGCCGGCCGGGGCTTCACCGTGGTCGCCTCCGAGGTCAAGACGCTCGCCGAGCAGACGGCCAACGCGACCAACGACATCGCCGAGCAGATCGAAGGCATCCAGCGCGCCAGCACGCGGACCGCAGAGGCCACGGGAGGAATCGGAAACAGCATCCAGAGCCTGAAGGAGATCTCCACCATGATCGCCTCGGCGGTGGAACAGCAGTCCGCCTCGACCGGCGAGATCAGCGGCAATGTCCGCCAGGTCGCCCAGGCCGCCCAGGATGTATCGCGCAGCATCACCTCCATCAGCGGCGCCTCGGAGAAGACCGGCGCCGCGGCCAAGGAGGTGCTCGAGTCCGCGGGCAGCCTGTCGCATCAGGCCACCACCCTGCGCGCCGAGGTGGAGGAGTTTCTGGAGAATTTCCGCGCCGTCTGAGGCGGGCGCAAGCGCATCGCGGCGGCGCTCAAGCGAAGACAACCCCGCGGGACGCGCGTCCTACGGGGTTTTCGTTTCCGGGCCGAGTTCCGCTCAGACCAACGAGCACACACACCGCGTCGCGCCTCGCCCTTCGACAAGCTCAGGACGAGGCCCTCATGCTGAGCTTGTCGAAGTATGGGGGCCGTTGGTCGATTTTGGCCAGTGATCTAGCCGCGCATCCTTGATCACCGGTAGATCGCTTATTTGGGCAGCTTGCCGACCACACCCTCGACATAGAACTTCATGCCCAGCATGTCCTTGTCGGACATCGCCTGCCCTTCGGCGACCACGATCCTGCCGGCCTGGTCGCGCACCGGGCCCGCGAAGGGGTGCAGCGCGCCGGCCGCGATCTCGGCCTCCCTGGCCTTGACCAGTTGCCGAACGTCCGCCGGCACGGCGTCGCCGAAGGGTGCGAGCTTGACGAAGCCGTCCTTGATGCCGCCCCAGGTATTGTTCGACGCCCATTTGCCGGCCACCGCGTCCTCGGCCACCTTGGTGTAGTAGCCGCCCCAGTGATGCGTCGCGGCGGTCAGATGCGCCCGCTTGCCGTATTTCGACATGTCGGAGTGATAGCCGATCGCCCACACGCCCTTGTCCTCGGCCGCCTGGACCGGCGCTGTGGAATCGGTGTGCAGGGTGATCACATCCGCGCCCTGGGAGATCAGCGTTTCGGCCGCTTCGCGTTCCTTGCCCGGGTCGTACCAGCTGCTGGTCCAGACCACGCGGACCTCGGCCTTGCGGTTGACGCTGCGCAGGCCCCGGGTGAAGGCGTTGATGCCGCGCACCACTTCGGGGATCGGAAACGCCGCGACATAGCCGATCTTGTTCGACTTAGTCATCTTGCCGGCGACGATGCCGGTGAGATAGCGGCCTTCGTAGAAGCGGGCCAGATAGGTGCTGACGTTCTTGGCCCGCTTGTAACCGGTGGCGTGCTCGAAATGCACCGACGGGAACTGCCTGGCTACCTTGACGGTCGGGTTCATGTAGCCGAACGAGGTGGTGAAGATGAGCTGGTAGCCGTCGGACGCGAACTTGCGGATGACGCGCTCCGCGTCGGCCCCTTCCGGCACGCTCTCGACATAGCTGGTCTCGACTTTGGCGCCCAGCGCCCGCTCCATTTCGAGCCGGCCCTGATCGTGTTGATAGGTCCAGCCGGCGTCGCCGACCGGGCTGACATAGACGAAGCCGATCTTGAGCGGATCGGCGGCCACCGCGCCTCCCGGCGCCAGCCCCGCCGCCACCAGCCCGGCCGCGAGCGCAAGTCCCAACCAGCTCTTGATCTGTCGCATGCTCTCTCCCTCCGATCGGATGACTGGTGGTCCAGAATACCGCTCTAGCGGTACGGATCGAAGGGCCGGCCCAAGGAGGCGGGCGCGTTGAGGCGGATCTTGGCGGCGTCGCGGGACATCAGCACCAGGACCAGCACCGTCGCCAGATAGGGCAGCGTCGCCAACAGGTGGGACGAGAAGCCGATGCCGCGCGCCTGCAGATCCAGGCCCAGGATGGTGATGCCGCCGAACAGATAGGCGCCGGCCAGGACCCGCGCCGGACGCCAGGTCGCGAACACCACCAGGGCCAGCGCGATCCAGCCCCGTCCCGCCGTCATGTTCTCGGCCCATTGCGGCGTGTACACCAGCGACAGATAGGCGCCGGCCAGCCCGCTCATGGCGCCGCCGAACAGCACCGCCAGATAGCGGATCTTGACCACCGAATAGCCGATCGCGTGCGCGGCGTCGTGGGACTCGCCCACGGCCCGCAAGATCAGGCCGGCGTGCGACCGGTAAAGGAACCACGCGACCAGTCCGAACATGACTAGGGACCCGTAGATCATCGGGTCGTAGCCGAACAGCAGTGGTCCCACGATCGGCAGCTCGGACAGCGCTGGAATGTCGACCGGCTGCAGGCCCTTGATCGGCGTGCCGACATAGGCGAGGCCGACGAAGGCGGACAGGCCGATGCCGAAGATCGTCAGCGCCAGCCCAGTTGCCACCTGGTTGGTAAACAAAGTGAGGGTCAGCACCCCGAAGATCAGCGCCATCAGCATGCCCGCCGCCATGGCCGCGGCGATGGCCAGGATCGGGCTGCCCGTCAGGACCATGGCGATGAAGCCGGTCACCGCGCCCACCAGCATCATGCCTTCGATGCCGAGATTGAGGACGCCGGACTTCTCGGTGATCAGCTCGCCCAAGGCGGCGAACACCAGGGGCGTGCCGGCCCGCACCGTGCTGACCAGGATGGCGACGACCTGCTCCAGCTCGGGCATCAGGGCTCCGCTCGGACCAGGCGCCCGCCGAAACGGATCCGGTAGCGGATCAAGACATCGGAGGCGAGCACGAAGAACAGCAGCATGCCCTGGAACACGCCGGTCACCGCCCTGGGCAGATTGAGATCGGCCTGCAGCGCCTCGCCGCCGAGATAGGTCAACGCCAACAGCAGCCCGGCGAGCAGGACGCCCATCGGATGCAGCCGGCCGAGAAAGGCGACGATGATGGCGGCGAAGCCGTAGCCGGAGGGAAAGGTCGCGTTGAGCTGGCCCACCGGACCGGCCGCCTCGGCGAAGCCCGCGAGCCCCGCGAGCCCGCCGCTCACCAAGAAGCTCGTCCAGACCACGCCCTTGGGGCTGAACCCCGCATAGCGCGCCGCCGCCAGCGCCTGGCCCACGACCTTGATCCGGAAGCCCAAGAAGCTGTACGCCATCACCAGCCAGCCGAGACCGACCGCCGCGAGCGCGGCGAAGATGCTGGCATAGAGCCGGGTGCCCTCGGCCAGCACGGGGATCAGCGCCTCCTCGTTGAACAGGCGGGTTTCGGGGAAATTGTAGCCGTCCGGGTCGCGCCAGGGCCCGTGCACCAGATAGCCGAGGACCTGCAGCGCCACATAGGACAGCATCAGGCTGACCAGGATCTCGTTGGCGTTGAAGCGGGTCCGGCAGAGCGCCGGTATCGCGCCCCAGCCCGCACCGCCCAGTATCCCGGCCAGCATCATCAGCGGCAGCAACCACGGACCCTCGTCGCCGTAGAAGGCGAGCGCCACGCCGCCGCTGCAGATCGCGCCCATGATGAACTGGCCCTCGGCGCCGATATTCCAGACATTGCCGCGAAAGCCGATGGACAGACCGATCCCGCAGAGCACCAGCGGGGTCGCCTTCAAGGTGAGCTCAGCCAGGCCGTTGAAGTCCGAGATCGGAGTGATGAAAAACGTGTGGAGCGCGAGCACCGGATCCCGCCCGAGAGCAGCGAACAGGATCGCGCCCGCGAACACCGTGAGCGCGGCCGCGATCAGCGGCGAGGCATAGCGCATCAGATGCGAGGCGTGCGTGCGCGGCTCGAGCCTAATCGGCACGGGCGGCCTCGGGGTCCGCTGCCGGCGTGGCGAGGTGTCCGTTCATCCGGAAGCCGATCTCTTGCGCGTTCGTCTCGCCGCTACGGCCGGCTCGCTCACGCAGATCGCTCCAGCAGCGCCGCCGGGTCCGCATGGTGCAGGCGCAGGATCTCGGCCGCCACCGCCACCGCGATCTCGCCGGGGTGCTTGCCGCCGACGCCCGCGAGACCGATCGGACAGGTCAGCCGCGCCAGCACCTCGGGACCGACGCCCTGCTCCACCATGCGGGCCTCGAAGCGGGCGCGCTTGGTCTTGGAGCCGATCAGGCCGACATAGCGGAGGTCTCCGCGTTTGAGCGCCCGCTCGCAGATGTCGTAGTCGAGCTGGTGGCTGTGGGTCATGACCAGGGCATAGCTGTCCCGCGCCAGCCTGTCGACCTCGGCATCGGGCGTGTCGGTCAGTCGGACCGCGACATTTGCCGGCACGGTCTCCGGGAACTGCTCCGCCCGGCCGTCGATCCAGGTGATCCGGCACGGCAGCGGCGCCAGCACGCTGACCAACGCCCGGCCTACATGGCCCGCGCCGAAGAGCGCGACGTGGAGCGTTTCCGGCCACAGCGGCTCGAAGAACAGGCTCCTGTCCTTGTCCAGGAGCGCCCCCCCGCCCTTGCTCAGCAGCGCGCGCGCTCTCGCGGCCGCCGACTTGTCGACGCGGGCGTTTGCCAAGGATCCCGCGGGCTCCGCCGCCGTCACGAACAGCCGGCCTGCCGTCTCCGCATCGGTGCTTGTCACCAGAACGCCTGCTGTGCCCTGCTCCCGCGCGGCGGCCAGCGCCGGCAACCAGGCGGGCGCCGTGGAGCGGCCCAGCCCCTCGAAATGCAACACCGCCCGGCCGCCGCAGCATTGCGCCAGGCTCGGGCCGAGGGCGAAATCGGCACAGCGCACCGATTGTGTCTCTTCCGCCAGCATCTCGCGCGCGATCTCGATGGCCTTGTATTCCAGGTTTCCGCCGCCGATGGTTCCGAACAGCCCGTCTTCGGTGACGATCATATGCGTGCCCAGCTCCCGCGGCGTCGAGCCCTCGACGCGAACCACCGTCACCAGCACATGCGGCTCGGCCGAGTCCGTCAAGCGGCGCAGACTTTCGATCCAATGGCTCAACCCACGACCTCCTTGGCGCTAGCGTATCTTTCGGTGCCGACAGCCCAGCCCATGTGCCGGGCCTCAGCTCCCCCTGTAGGTCGTGTAGCTCCAGGGCGAGACCAGCAGCGGCACGTGGTAATGCGCCTCTGGGTCGGCGATGCCAAAGCGCAGCACCACCTGGTCGACGAAGCGCGGCTCCGGCAGGGTCATGCCGGCGGCCCCGAAGTAGTCGCCCGCATGAAAGACCAGCTCGTACTGGCCGCGTTCGAAAGCCTCACCCTCGAGCAGCGGCCCGTCCCCCCGGCCGTCGGCATTGGTCCGGATGGTCTTGAGCAGATGCCGGTCCACGTCGACCCGGAACAGGTCGACCTGAATTCCCGCACCCGGCACGCCGCGCGCGGTGTCCAGCACATGCGTGGTCAGCCGTCCCATCGTTCGTCTCTCGCCGCCCCAACCGATCATTGTCCTGGTAATCCAGGAGCCTGTCCAATGGAATGTATCCTTGTGCGGCGCTTCCTGTATACACTCCCGCCTGCCGTGCGCCCCTAGGGAAAGGCAGGCCGGCTTCACGCCGGACGTGTGTAACGTTTTCGGGCCCGAAACCGATCGGGGCGCCAGTATGGAATGAGGCAAGAGACGATGGCCCAGCCCTATCCCCGCGACATGATCGGCTACGGCGCCCACCCGCCCGATCCGAAGTGGCCCGGCGGCGCCCGCCTCGCCCTGCAGTTCGTCCTCAACTACGAGGAAGGCGGCGAGAACAGCATCCTGCACGGCGATCCCGCTTCGGAGGCGTTCCTGTCCGAGATCGTCGGCGCCGTGCCGCTCGAGGGCGTGCGCCATATCAACATGGAATCGATTTACGAATACGGCAGCCGCGCGGGCTTCTGGCGGCTCATGCGGCTCTTTGCCGAGCGCAACCTGCCGCTGACCGTGTTCGCCGTGGCCATGGCGCTGGAGCGCAACCCGGAGGCGGCCAAGGCCATGGTCGAGGCCGGGCACGAGGTCGCGAGCCACGGCTGGCGCTGGATAGACTACCAATACATGCCGGAGGCGGAGGAGCGCGAGCATATCCGCCGCGCGGTCGAGAGCATCGAGCGGGTCACCGGCAGCCGGCCGCTCGGCTGGTACACCGGCCGCGTCAGCCCGAACACCCGCCGGCTGGTCGCGGAATATGGCGGCTTCCTCTATGACGCGGACGCCTACAGCGACGAGCTGCCCTATTGGGTCGAGGTCGGAGGCAAGCCGCAGCTCATCGTGCCCTACACGCTGGACGCCAACGACATGCGCTTTGCCACGCCCCAGGGGTTCAATTCGGGCGACCAGTTCTTCGCCTATCTGAAGGACTCGTTCGACCTGCTCTATGCCGAGGGCGAAGTGGCGCCCAAGATGATGTCCGTGGGCCTGCACTGCCGGCTGGTCGGACGCCCGGGCCGGGCGGCCGCGCTCGCGCGCTTTCTCGACTACGTGCAGGGCCACGACAAGGTCTGGATCTGCCGCCGGGTCGACATCGCCCGCCACTGGATCGAGCACCACCCGGCCCCAGCGGCATGACACCGGCCGACCTTTCCCGTCAGACCAGCTGAGAGCGCACGCCCATGGGTGATCCTTTCGACGACCTCAATCCGCCGCCGCGGCTGATGATGGGCCCGGGCCCGATCAATGCGGATCCGCGCGTCGAGCGCGCCATGGCCATGCCCCTCTTGGGCCAGTTCGACCCGGCCTTCACGGAATACATGAACGAGGTCATGGCGCTCTACCGCGGCGTGTTCCAGACGGAGAACCGCTGGACCCTCTTGGTCGACGGCACTGCGCGTGCCGGCATCGAGGCCTGCCTCGTCTCGATGATCGAACCGGGCGACGTGGTCCTGGTGCCGATCTTCGGCCGCTTCGGCCATCTGATGTGCGAGATCTCCCGGCGCTGCGGCGCCGACGTGCGCAGCATCGAGACCGACTGGGGCACCGTATTCCCGCTCGAGCGCATCGAGGCGGCGATCAAGCAGCACCAGCCCAAGGTGGTTGCCATGGTGCACGGCGATACCTCGACGACCATGGCCCAGCCGCTGGACGGTGTCGGCGCGATCTGCAGGGCGCATGATGCGCTGCTCTACTGCGATGCCACCGCGACCCTGTCCGGCATGGATCTGCCGGTGGACGCCTGGCAGATCGATGCGGTTTCGGCCGGGCTGCAGAAATGCCTGGCGGGTCCGCCGGGCTCGGCGCCGGTCACCGTCAACGCGCGGGTCGAAGCGAAGGTGCTGCGCCGCAAGCACATCGAGCAAGGCATCGCGCCGCCGGACGCGGAGCCGGGCGACGGCCCGATCATCCGCTCGAACTATCTCGACCTGCCCATGCTCATGGACTACTGGAGCGAGAAGCGCCTCAACCACCACACCGAGGCGACCAGCATGCTGTACGCGGCGCGGGAGTGCGCCCGCATTGCGCTCAAGGAGGGTCTCCCGGCGCGCTTCGCCCGGCACGCGGTGGCTAGCCGGGCGATGACCGCGGGGCTCCGGGCCATGGGGCTCGCGCTGTTCGGCGATCAGGCCAATAAGATGGCCAACGTGACCGGCGTGGTGATCCCCGAAGTGGTCGAGGGCGAGGCGGTGCGCAGCGGCTTGCTCGAGGATTTCGGCATCGAGATCGGCACGTCCTTCGGGCCGCTCGCGGGCAAGATCTGGCGCATCGGCACCATGGGCTACAACTGCCGCAAGCAGAACGTGCTGCTCTGCCTGGGCGCCCTCGAGGCGACGCTCAGGCGGAACGGCTTCACGGCGCCGGCCGGCGCCGGCGTCGACGCGGCCATGGCGGTTTACGACGAAGACGGCGGCTGAGCCGCCGCCCGCTCAGTCTTCGCGGAAGGCCCGGTCGAAGCTGCGGGTCACCGGGCGCAAGAGATAGTCGGCCAAGGTGCGCGCGCCGGTCAGGATCATCACCTCCACCGGCATGCCCGGAAACAGGGTCGCGCCCTCGACCACCTCGCCCGGATCCTGGGTCAGTTCGATGCGCGCCAGGTAGTAGGACTGTCCCGTCCGCTCGTCGACCATGCTGTCGGCCGAAACCGACAGCACGCGGGCGGCGACCGGCACGCTGCTGCGACGGTTGTAGGGCGTCAGGTGCACCTGTGCCTCGAGGCCGGCCGAGACCACGTCGATGTCCAACGGATCGAGCCGCGCCTCGATGACCAACCCCTCCTGGCTGGGCACGATGTCCATCAGCGGCTCGCCCTCTTTGATCACGCCGCCGGTGGTGTGCACCTGCAGGCCGACCACGGTGCCCTCGATGGGCGCCAGGATCTCGGACCGCTTGAGCACGTCCTCGGCGGCCAGGATCTGGGCCAGCGCCTCGCCGCGCTCGCCCTCGAGCTCGGCCTTGCGCCGCAGCAGGGCGAGCAGCCGCGGTTTCTGCACCAGGCCTTTCTTGAGCAGCGTGCGGACCGCCGCGGTTTCTTCCTTGAGCAGCTCGAGCTGCGTCTCGGTCGCGACGACCTGGCCGTGCAGCAGGTCGAGGCGCGCCTTGGGCTGGGTCTGGTCCAGCCGGATCAGCACCTGGCCCGCCGCGACCCGGTCGCCTTCGCGCACCAGGATCTCGCCGATGATGCCGCCTTCCAGGTGCTGCACCGTCTTGCGGTTGGTGTCGACGCTGACCACGCCGGTGGCGATGGCGGCGCTTTCCAGCGGCGCCAGGGTCGCCCAGGCGCCCAGCCCGCCGAAGAACAGCGCCAGCACCAGGAGCCCCAAGACGATCGGCGTGGCGATCCGCATGCGCGGCACCGCCTCGCCGGCGGCGGGCGCCTGGGCCAGGGCGGGCGCGCCAGGGCCTGGCGCCGTTTCATTGCCGGCCACGGGCCGCTCCTTTCTCCTGACTCTCCTGCGCCGGGCTGTTGTCTGCGGCGGGACCGGTGAGCTGTGCGACGATCTCGTCCCGCGGTCCGAACATCTGAACGGCGCCGTTACGCAGGACCAGGATCTTGTCGGTAAACCGCAGGACATTGGGCCGGTGCGCGATGACCACGATGGTCACCCCGCGCCTCTTCAGGGCCGCAATCGCCTCGACAAGTGCCTGCTCGCCTGGCTGGTCCAGGCTGGCGTTCGGCTCGTCCAGGACCACGAGTTTCGGCTCGCCATAAAGTGCGCGGGCGAGGCCGATGCGCTGGCGCTGGCCGCCCGACAGCGCCGCGCCGCCCTCTCCGATGGGCGTGTCGTAGCCGTTCGGCAGGCCGAGGATCATGTCGTGTACGCCGGCGAGCTTGGCCGCCGCGATCACCGCGTTGGGATCCCCCTCCCCCATGCGCGCGATGTTTTCCTGCACCGTGCCGCCGAACAGCTCCACGTCCTGCGGCAGATAACCGACGAACTGGCCGAGCGCGTCCGGGTCCCACTGGGCGACGTCGGCGCCGTCGAGCCGCACAAAGCCCGCCTGCGGCTGCAGGTTGCCGACCAGCACCCGGGCCAAGGTCGTCTTGCCGGCGGCGGTGGGGCCGATCAGGCCCATCGTATCTCCGGCCGTCAGCTCGAAGTTGAGGTTCCTGAGCGTCGGCTCGGGCGCGCCCGGATGGATGTAGCTCAGTTTGCGGGCGGACAGCGCGCCCTTCGGCACCGGCAGCGCCATGCCGGCGCCGCGCGGCGGCGTGGCGGCGATCTGCTGCTTCATGCGGCGATAGGCCTGGCGCGCGGCGATCGCGGATTTCCAGGAATTGATCGCCTGGTCCACCGGCGCCAGCGCCCGGCCCACCAGGATCGCACCGGCGATCATGGCGCCTGGCGTCATCTCGCCCTGCAGCACCAGCCAGGCGCCCGCGCCAAGGATCGCCACCTGCAGACAGAGGCGCAGGAACTTGGCCATGGCGGTCAGGCGGCCGGAGCGCAGGCTGGCCCGGGCCTGCAGGGACAGCATCTCGTCGTTCAGCCGGTCCCAGCGGCGGATCAGGTTGGGCATCATGCCCATGGCCTCGATCACGTCGGCATTGCGCACCGCGGTCTCGGCCTGTCCCAGCGCCCGGATCGACGCATTGCTCGAGAGCGCCAAAAGCTTGCGCGTGGCGATCTCGTTGATCAGCGCGATGGCGAACAGCAGACCGGCCCCGGCCAGCGCGATCCAGCCGACCAGGGGGTGCAGCAGGAAGATCACGGCGATGAAGATCGGCGTCCAGGGCGCGTCCAGGATCGGGAACATGGCGGGACCGGCGAGGAAGGTCCGGAAGGTGGACAGATCGCGCAGCCCCTGGACCGAGGGCGGCGCCCCCCGCTTCAAAGTGGCGGCGATGTTGCCGGTCAGAATGGCGCCGCCCAGCCGGCGGTCGAGCCACACCCCGATCCGCACCATCACGTGGTTGCGCACCGCCTCCAGCGCGCCGAGCGTGAGGAAGGCCGCGACCGCCAGGATGGTGAGAAACACCAACGTGTCGGTGCTGCGGCTGGTGATTACCCGGTCGAAGACCTGCAGCATGTAGAGCGGCGCGGTCAACATCAGCAGGTTGATCGCGAAGCTGAACACGACGACGAACAAGAAGCCTGTGCGGCAGGCCCGCATGGCGCTGGCCAGTCGCTGGATCGGGGGCTCGGGCGCCCGCGCGGCTGTCATGGCCCGGCCCGCTTTGCGGACGGCGTCTGGGCAATGTCCCCAAACTCGGACACGCGCAACGCCGGTCGGTCATACCCCCGCTGTTCTGTACCTAAGCGGGTAACGCGGTTCAGCGCAATCGTCCCTTCGCTGTTGTTCGCTTGACACGCAAAGATGTACACCAAGTTGCCCTGTCTGGAAAACCCGGCTTGCGGAAGTATCAACAGACGAGACCTCTGTATTGAGCGCTGCCTTTTCTCGGGGAATGAAGTCGACTGGCTCCAAGTCGTTCAAGTTGACACCCGACATCGCGCCTGTCCGGCCGTGTTCTGCCGGGCATGCAAGACGGATCCGCCCGTAGGGTGGACGCCGCGGTCGGAACGGCGCTAGAACACTGGCCGACTGAATTCCGGCGATGGATGGGTGGCCGAGCGGTTGAAGGCACCGGTCTTGAAAACCGGCAGGCCCGCAAGGGTCTCGTGGGTTCGAATCCCACCCCATCCGCCATCCCGTGGCCGACGGGCACGCCGCAGCATTGGCAATTGGTTCTAGCCGCTCCGTCGTCCCCGCCATGGCATCGGCCGCCATCGTGGACGCAATGGTGTAAGGCACGAGACTCCAAGAAGATCAGGATGTTATTCCGCGTTTCTACATGCGTTTGTGAGCTCCGCGATGACTATTGACTCCCCGCCGTTGCTGGCGACACATGGGCGCCCCACCGCCGTCGGATGAGCGTCGCACCGATGTCGAAAGACAGCTCTGCTGCGCAGGCCGCCAGCCGCCAAAACGCCAGGGGCCTCGCCTATCTGAACGAAGGCCGCTTCAAGCCCGCGGCGGAACGGTTCCGCCGCGCCCTGCAGCAGGATCCGGACGACGCCGATGTCCTGGCCAACCTGGCCAACGCCTATGTCGGGCTGGGCCAGCTGGACGCGGCCGTTGCGGTCCTGCGCCGGGCGCTCTCGCTCGCGCCCGAGGACCCGGTGCTGCACAACAATCTCGGCGGCGCGCTGCTCGAGATCGGCGATGCGGCCGGCGCGGTCGCGTGCCTCAAGCGGGCCACGGCGCTCGCCCCCGGCCACGCCGACTACCACACCGCGCTGGGCAACGCGCTGCATGCCGCGGGCGATCCGGCGGCCGCGCTCGCGGCCTATGAGGCCAGTCTGCGCTGCCGGCCGGGCAATGCCTTCGCCCTGGCCTTCAAGGGCATCGTGTTGACCGAGCGGGGCGCGCTGGCGCAGGCCCATGCGCTCTTGGACGAGCAGCGCCACATCCGCCGGATCACCATCGAAGCCCCCGAGGGCTATCCGGATCTGGACGCATTCAACGCGGCGCTTGCCGCGCACGTCCTCGCCCATCCGACCCTGGTGCGTGACCGGCCGCGCCGGGCCACCAAGGGCGGCAGCGTCGCTGGAAACCTTTTGACCGAACCCAAGGGACCGATCGCCGATCTGGAGCAGATCGTTCTCGCCGAGGCGACCCGCTATCTCGAGGCGCTGCCGCCGGATCCGGCCGATCCCATGGCCGCCGGCTGCCCGAGCGGCGTCGAGCTGGTCATGTGGGGCACCGTGCTGACCAGCGGCGGCTACCAGGCGTCGCACAATCATCCCAACGGCTGGCTCAGCGGCGTCTACTACCCCAAGGTACCGCCCGAGATCGACGGGCGCGACGAAGCCCGGGCCGGCTGGATCCGCTTCGGCCCGCCGCCGCCCGAGATCTCGACCGCCGGCGGGTTCCAGACCATCGATATTGCCGTGCACGAAGGCCTGCTGCTGCTGTTCCCGTCCTATGCCTGGCACGGCACCCTGCCCTTCGAGAGCGCCGAGCCGCGGATCAGCATCGCCTTCGATCTGTCGCCGCCTGCCGAGAGGTGACCCGGCCTCGCCGCTACTTCGCGATCTCCGCTTTATCTAGATGAGTTATTGGATTAAGGACCTGTATCTAACTGACTCATTCTTAGTATAGTTTTTTTCCGTACTTGGCGTTACACTATGCCGGGGATCAAAGCGTGGGGGATACCACAATGAGGCACCACCGTGTTGCGGCCGGTTGCGTTGTCGCAGTACTGGCGGGCTTTGGGCTGACTGCGGCGGCGGAGGACACGCTCGACTTGACCAATGTGCCGTCGGCAGAATCAGTGGCGCTTGAGAAGGTGCTGGCGCCCAGCGGGAACCTTGCTCCGCAGGCCACCGCAGCGGCGACGGAACAAGACGCCAAAGGCCCCGGGGACGCAAACCCCGGGTCGACATCGGAGCAGACCGCCGTCAATCCTGCTCGCACCGGCGATGAGCTCGCGACGACGCCGGACGAGGCGGCGCGGGTGCTGCGCGGCCCGGGTCCGGCATTCGCGACCGGCCTTGGCGGACCCCTTGGCGGGATCGACCCGGCTACGGCCACGCGGATCACACGGATCACGCCCGGCCGCACCTTTTAGAATCCCGTCAGGTTGGCTGGCGGGCCCCGACCGGGTGCCGGCGGACTCTTAAACGGGGCCGCGGTCAGACCGGTGCCTGGGTCGCGCCCGTTGTTTCGTGCAGATGGCAGAGCACATGGCTCACATCGGTCCCGTTGTCCGCCAGCGGTAGCACCACCAGCCCCAAAGGCGCATCCTCTGCGCCCTGGATGGTCATAACCTTGTGGATCGGCCGGCCGGTGGCGACCGCCTTGCGGGCGAGCTCGATCGTCCAGACCAGTACGCCCTCGTCGGGGCCCATGCCGCCGGACATGAGGCGCGGCAGGTCCACCTTGCCTTTCGCCTTCAGCTCGACCACCGGTTTGCGGCGGGATCCGATGAGCGAGAACAGGAACACGTTGCGCCACTGCTGCGAGACGGTCTCGAAATCGATCTCGCGGGGCAGACGGTCCTCGGCCGACAGGCGCGTCGCCCAGTACTCGATCAAGTCCTCGGCACCCTGAGCCAGCGCGATCGCCGGTGACGTGTCCGGCACCGTCTGTGCGTGGTCGTCGGCGGGCGGCTCGCCGGACGTGTCCGCTGCGCGGTCCTCTTCAGGCGCGGGCATCCAGGGGTCCACCGCGACCGGCTCGACCTGCGATGGCGCCGGCGCCAGATCCGACATCTCCTCGGCCGAAGACGGGTCAATCCGACCTTCTGCCACGTTGTCCGCCTCGTCCGGCGTTGCCTGTTGGTCATCCTGTGCGGACTGCGCGTCGTCGTCGGCGGGCGGCTCGAACCGTTGCTCCGGGGCTGGGCCCGCCTCGGGCACAGGCATCCACGGATCGCGCGTTCCGGCGTCGATTTCCGGCTCCGATATGACGTCGGGTGCGTCGAAGGCGCCGACGACACTCACCGGCTGGGCCGCCTCGACGGGGCGTCGGCGCAGCTTGACATCGACCAAGGACGCCGGCGGCGGGCAGGCATCCTCGGGACTCCCAAGGTCCGGTTTCTCGGCGATCGACAACATGGTGGTCATTCCTTTCGTTTCAATGCCGAACCGTGGTGGTCAAACCACCCGTCCGGGGCCGAGCCGCTGTTTCAGATAGAGATCCAAGAGCCGGATCAGCAGCGTCTGACCGCTGGCCCTTTCGATCTCCATGGCCAGGTGAAGCCGGCGATGCCGGTCCTTGTCGAGCCGCAAGGTGAACTTCTTGACATCGCGCGCTTCGTTGCCGCGCGCGTCGTGGGCGACCCGCACGGGCGCCGCCACACCCGTCCCCTGCCCTGCGCCGGCAGCGCCACCGGCCAGGGGAGTCAGTTTGAGCACGCGGCGCGGCTCAGGACGCTTGGGCCTCTCGCCCGCCCTGTCGGATGTCGACGGGGCGGCGTTGCCTTTCGCGGCCAGGATCGTCTCCCGTGCTTTCATCGCCATGTTCATTGCTCCGCGCCTAGGATGCGGTTCGCGCCTGCAGACCGGCGCCGGCGCCGGTCGACAGGGCGCTCAGCGGTGTGGGTAGGACCGTGCGATCCTCCGCGCCGAACAGTCGGCGCGACAGGTAGGTCCAGAGCGCGGCAATCTCCTCGTGCGATCTCTGGGTCTTGCCGAGTTCCATCACGGTGCGCCCGTCGATCATGCTGACGGCGAAATTCGTGCGTTGGTGAATCGTGACCGGCGCGACCGTGCCGTGCTGCGACAGGACCACCGCGGTCTCGCCGGTGATCCGCGCCTTGGGCGTCGCCCCGTTGACAACGAAGACCATGGGTTTGCCCAGCTGCTCCACCAGGTCGATGGTAAGCCCCGCGGCGCGCAGATCGTGCGGGCTCGGCCGGGTCGGGATCACCACCAGATCGGAGCGCGCCACCACCTTGCTGATCGTGTCGCTGATCGCCGGCGGCGTGTCGATCACCACCAGCCGAATGCCGTGACTGCGAAGCGTCTCCAGATCCCGCTCCAACTCCGCAATGACCGAGTGCGCGAAGACTGGCGTCTCCGACTGACGCTCGTTCCACCAGTCGGTCAGGTTGCCCTGCGGATCGGTGTCGATGATGGCGACCGGACCAGCCCCGGCCCGTTCGGCCTCGACCGCGATGTGGCCGGCCAGGGTCGTCTTGCCGGATCCACCCTTCTGCGAGGTAAAGGTCAGCACCTTCATCGGTCATCTCCACCAGCCGGCCCAAGGTCTGACGCCGCCAGATCCTACGGGCCCTCGATGCCCTAGTCATACGATGCCAATTGCAAACAAAAGGAAAATAGATGGTATTAATAGTTAGCAAATTCAAAGCATAAGAATAGAACAATATTTGTGTAATCGATAAAAAGTTCAAATATTAATTATAATATATAGACATCTTTGAAGTTGTTTTGGCATAGTCTTTCGGGTTGTCGAGAAGCGCCCATGCCAAGGGTTTCCGCGGCGCGCGGCCGCGGTTCACGGTGTGGCCGGAGCGACACCGCGCGTCTGACATGCGGCGGTCACGGCCGCACGGTCAGGGCGTGGACTGGCTCAGGAAGGTGCTGGGATCGATCTTGCGATAGTGGTCCACCGGGAAGTTGCAGATTTCGCATTTTCCCGTGGGCACCGTGTTCGTGGTCGAGCCGCAAATCTCGCAGACGTAGAAGATGCCGGATTCCTCGTCGATCCGGCGGGCGACTTCTTCGAAATAGTCGGGCGTATACTCCCTGATCTTGTCGAGGATTTCGATGTGCTGTCGGTGCGATTCCCACGAATAGCGCACATTCGTGATCGCGTCGGCGTTGCCCCCCGCCTCGATCTGCTTGTGGACCTGCGGGTAGTAGTTGTTGATGGAATTGAGCTCCGCCTCGGCGGCCGCAATCAGGTTCTGCTTGGTGTCCGCGACGGGCGCCACGGACGGTTCATGAGGCGTGATATCCGCGCCCAGCCGGGTCAGCAGCCGCTCATAGTTCTGCGCATGAATGATTTCGGACGTGGCCAAGGCGATGAATAGGTAAGAAATCCCAACATAGCCCTCCGCGTCCGCTCTGCGCGCGAACGCCATATAGCGGCTATAAGCCGCCCTCTCGGTCTGTGCGGCGGACCGGAGCGTCCTTACCGTGCCGGACTCGACGGGCTGTGCCGCCAGGCTTGGCAGCCCTTTGGCGACGACCGGCGCAGCGATGATCGTGGCCACCGAGCCGCGCAGAAAGCTCCGGCGGTTCCGAAATCGCGCTGTTTTCCGCTCTCGCATCGCCTTTGCCGCTGCCACTCATCCAGGGAGCCAGTCGCCATGATGATGCGCTTTGCCCGGGGGCTGTTTGATCTCCCTCAAGGCAGGGTGAACCCGCACCGCGACCGGCGGGCGGACGGTGAGCGCTCGATCGCGCCTGATTGCCCGGTTGGGCCCCAGAACGCGGCTCCGGAGTGTCTACTTGGGCGGACGCCGTCCGCCCTGCGGCCGGGATACGGTCTATCCGGTTGTCGTCTCAGACCCAGTCGAAGTTCTTCGAGTCCTTGGTTGCCTGGGCCATGCGCCGCTGGGAGACGTTCAGGATCCAGGACGCGATGTTGGCCTTGGTCACCGGCGGCGGCAGCCGGCGGATCATGGACGGCAGCGTGTAGAATCGCTCGTACATCCCGCGCACGTTGGCCTCCATCTCCTTGGCCGTGCAGTAGGGCGGCGTGATGTTGCAGCGAATCCCGGGGCCGCGGTACATGTCCTTCTCGTCGATGACCTTGCCTTCGGCCCGCATCCGGGCATAGAGCGGCGTGCCCTTGTCGGGATTGAGGATGTAGAAATACGCCACCGGAACGTCGTGCTCGTTGAGGAAACGCAGCGTGTTGTCGAACACGGTGGGCTTTTCGCCCTCGAAGCCGAAGACGAAGTTGAGGGAATAGCTGATACCGCGGCGCCGCAGACCGCCCAGAATGTCGTCGTAGTTCTCGACCTTGTTGAAGTTCTTGTTCATGTTGCCGAGCGTCTCCTGGTCGACGCTCTCCATGCCCATGTTGACATGCAGGAGGCCGCTGCGCGCGGCCAGGTCCATGAACTCGTCGTCCACGCACAGATAGGTCGTCCAGAGGGTCGACCAGCGGATCTTCAGCGGGATCAGCTGCTCCATGAGCTTCATGGCCATCTGCTTCTTGCCGGCGAACATGCTGTCGGCGAAGAAGATGTTCTTGGCGCCGGTCGCGCGGATCTCCTCGACGACCTCTTCCGCCGGGCGATAGCGATATTGCGTCCCGACATAGAAGCGCTCGGAACAGAACTCGCATTTGAAGGGACAGCCACGGGAATTCTGCACCGAATAGGTGCGGAACTTCTTGAATCCCGTAAGATTCGACAGGTCGTAGCGGGGCAGCGGAAGATCGACGAGATCGTGTGATTCGTTGGCGCGGTAGATCTTCTGCAGTCGGCCGGCGGCCGCGTCCTCCAGCATCCGGACCCAGATAAATTCGGCCTCGCCGATCCCAACCGCATCGCAATTCGCGGCGGCTTCTTCGGCATGGAAGAAGGTGTGCGGGCCACCCATGATCACGGGAACCCCGCGGTCCCGGAAGCGGGCCGAAATCTCGTAGGCGCGCGGCGAATTGATCGTCCAGGTGGTGATGGCGACGAGATCGACCTCGGCGTTGAAATCCAGGTCCTCGATTTGCTCGTCCAGCAGCGTGATGTCCCACTCGGGGGGCGTCAGCGCCGCGAGGTACGGCAGGGTCAACCCCATCAGGGACCGGCCCTTTGTCTTGTACAGCGGTCCGTCCGGCCGGACCCGGTAGGTCGGCTGGATGATCAACAGCCTGTTCCTGAACCCGTTGCCGCGCGTCCGGGCGGACGGGCTCTTGACTTCGCTGTCATGCGCTGTGTCGTTCGCTTCCGCCGAGCGGCCGGTCAAAGCTTCGAGCATGCGTGTCCCCTGCTGTCCGATGTCGCTACGAGCACCCTCGATAAGGTCCATCGGCCCCGCATCTCGCGCGCACCCTGCGCCACGACCGCGCGGTCGCCCATGAACTCATCAACACGGATACCGATTTCCCCTGAGGGATTGAGATACGAAACTGGCGCGGACAGTCAACCTAAAAACAAGAAAAAAGGACCGCGGACCGCCACGGCCAGGGGCCCGGCGGGCACCGGCCGAGGACGGCAGCAGGCTGGCGCGTGCCCCTCGTCAAGGCGAACCGGCGATGCGACTTCGCTGGACAGCCGCCTAATCCGGCAGTTCGCGCGGGTCGGAGACGATGATGGCAAACCGGTCGGCCAGGGCTGCCAGGCTCGTCTGGTGCAGGGTCCTGGCGTCGACCACGCCGCCGCCGGGCAAAGGCAGGTCCCGCGTTGCGACCGCGTCCGCGACCACGGTCGAGCGATAGCCGAGATCCAGCGCCGCCCGCACCGACGAGCTCACGCACATATGGGTCATGAACCCGGCGAAGATCAGCTCCTTGCGCCCGATCTCCGTAAGCCGCTCGTCCAGAGGGGTGCCGGCGAAGGCGTTCGGCAGGCCCTTGGGGATCACGGGCTCGTCCGCCTGGGCCTCCACTTCGGGCGCGATCTGCCCCCCCGGCCCTTCGGGATCGAAGGGGCCGCCCGGCCGCCCCTTGTGGACGATGTGGACGACCGGCATGGCCGCCGCCCGGGCCCGCTCCAGCAGCCGGCCCGCCGTGGCGAGGGCCGGAGACACGCCCGGCAGCGCCAAGGCGCCGTCGACATACTCCATCTGGCAATCGATCAGCACCAGGGCGGAGTCGGCCAGACGGCTCGGCGTCAAATCAGCGCCCGACAGCGCCAGCAGGGTCTTGGGCTCGGACATGTTTGTGTCTCCCCGGTTGCTTGGCCGCCAGAGATCTAGCACCCCGGGGCCGGGGGGAGAACTCACAATTCCGCGGGCTGTCCGGGCCCGGCCCGCCGCCAGACGGACCTTCGGGACGCCTCGCCACCCCGTGTCCAACTTGGACAGTGGGCTTGGGCGCCCTAGTAGCCGAGCCCGTGCGCCAAGAGAAGAAATCCGTAACCCATTGCGAAAAAACAAATAAAAGCGACGAACTCGGTGATGATGCCGGGCAGCGACATGGGCACTCCCCTCATGGACGCGGGTCAGAGAACATTACAGGAACGAACAAAATAGGAACATCTGGAATGGGCGTCAAGTGCCGATCGCCCCGCCCCGTGGTTAAGCAATTGGCAACCCGCCCGGCCGGATCATGTCTCCGGCGGGTCCCATCGCGTTGACCCGGCAGCAGAACCGTTCGCCACGCACCTGGAGGCCGCTGGGCATGAGACGCAAGGACCTGATCTCGGCATCGCTCGCGATGCTGCTGTGGGCAGTCCCGGCCGCCGCCGTCGACTTCGAGCACGGGGTGGCCGCCTTTCATGCCGGCGACTACGGGACGGCGCGCTCCGCCCTCGAACCCCTGGCCGAGAAAGGCGACGGCGTCGCGCAATACTACGTTGGCCGCATGCTGCTCGAAGGTCTCGGGGTTGAGCCCGATCGCGCGGCGGCCTTTCGCTGGCTCAGCTTCGCCGCCGTGTTCGGCGTGCCGGCGGCACAGCACCTCATGGCCGAGTTCTATCTGGACAAAGGTCTGGGGGTGGAGAAGAACGTGGCCGCTGCGGCAGGCTGGCTGGAAGAGGCTGCGGCCCAGCACTATCCGCCTTCGCAACACCGTCTCGCCATGATGTACAAGGACGGCGACGGCAAACCGCAGAGCTACGCCCACGCCGAGGAGCTTTTCCGCGGCGCCGCCGAGCAGGGCATGGCCGAGGCCCAGTTCGAGCTGGGCAGCCTGTTCTACAGGGGGCTCGGGGTGCCGCAGGACTTCTCCAAGGCGGTGCATTGGAGCCGCCGCGCGGCCGAGCAGGGCCACACCAAGGCGCAGGTGAACCTGGGCTATCTCTACGCCGCCGGCAAAGGCATCGACCGGGATTTCGTGCAAGCGCACAAGTGGTTCAACCTGGCCGCGGCGGTCGGCGATGAAGAGGCGCTGGCCGGGCGCGAGACCGTCGCGCTGCAGATGTCCGACCGCCAGATCATCGAGGCCCAGAAGATCGCCGGTAACTGGCGCGCAAAGCTTGAGCAGACCCAAAGCGCGGCCGCCCCAACCACTCCCTAGGGTCGAAACTCAATAAGAGCCTCCTCAGGCCACCGCGAACCGAACATTGTCGGCAGCCATCCGCGCTTCCAGGATCGGCGCGCCGCCGGCCCTCAGCAGCCAGTCGAGACGGTGATCGCGCATCTGGCGGCGGGCGCTGCCGGTCCGGACCGCGCCCATCAGCGCCTTAAAGTCGTCGAGGCTCTGTTTCACCTCGGCGACCGTTTCGGTAACGCTCGGACGGGCGTTCATCCGATCGAGCCACGCCAGGAGATTCTCCTGCTCGGGCGCCATACGCATCACCCGCGACGCGTTCATGTGCGGGATCACGCTCATGTCGGCGCGGCCGATTGCTTGGCCGTCGAAATAGTCGTCCTCGCCGAGCCGGTCCGAAAGCTCGGCCTGATGGCGCTTTAGTTCGGCTTTGCCGAATTCCGCGACCGCCTGCCTGACATCCGCCGGGCCGTCCTTGGAGAACATGAGCTCCCCGAGATGGTAGATGATGGCCTCGATCTCGGTGTCGCAAAGCTCCTCGAGAATGCGGCTTTCGGCGCGCCGGGTCGGATCGTCCGGAAGGAGCGGCGGATCAGGCCATTTCTCGTCGATATAGTCGAGGATGATGGTCGAATCCGTAACCACCGCCTCGCCATCCAAGAGCAGCGGGACCTCGCCGCGCCGGCTGAGACGCCGCACCGCCTCGGCGCCTTCTCCGGTCAAACCGTTGCGCCGGTCGAACGGAACGCCCTTCTCGCGAAGGGCGATCTTGACCTTCTGGGCGAAGGGCGACAGACCGAATTCGTAGAGCACCAGCATCCGATGTCCCCCTTTTGTCTGACATCCCCCAGACGGCTTCCAAACCAGGCCCCGCGCCCCATGTCGTCGTCAGTCGGCAGCCGGTGGGTGCACGGCGCTATGAACGCCGCGTCGCCCTAAGCAAATTGCGCGAGGCCGTTGCCGACGGACCAATTCTCTTTCGCGGCGTCGATCAGGGTCACGAACACGTCCTCCGGCCGGATGCCGGGGCTTTCGCCGAGCAGCTCCGCGATCCGCCGGAACAGTGCCTTTCTTTGTTCCACGGTGCGCGTATTGAACACGGTGATCTGGATAAAAACGAGATCGTCGCTGCGGGCGATGCCGAAGGCAGCGCCGTAGCGGAAGTTCGCAGCGTCATGCTCCGTGATGGTCATGAACTGGTCGTCTTCGGGCACGTCGAGCGAATCGCGCAACGCGCGGTACAGGCTGTCCAAAATCGCCTGCCGGTAGGCTTCCGGCTTTCCGGCGCGCAGTGAGATGTGCGAGTACGGCATCGCGGAACCTTTCAATATTGTCCTGGCCTTCTACACCCAGCGCCGGCCTCGCTCCGCCCTTGGCGGTTGGAGATCCTGCCGTTCAGGAAAACGCGACCTCGCTGTCCGCCGGCGCCTCTTCGCGGTCGTGTTTGCCGTAGTCACGGACAACAAGAGCCACCCTCAGCCGATAGTCATCGAAAACGGTCTTGCGGCTCGCCTCCTGAATACGGCGGTGTTCGTTGGTTTTGCGCCAGGCCGATACCGCCTCCTCATCGCGCCAATACGATAGAGCCACCATCTTGCCGGGCTCGCTCACGCTTTCAAATCGTTCGACGGAGATAAACCCGTCAACCTCGGCAGCGAGTGGGTTCAAGTTGGCGGCCATATCAAGGTATGTTTCTTTTCGGCCCGCTCTGGGCCAAGATTCGAAGATTACAGCGATCATCCGTTTCTCACTTCCACATTGGGCTCGTGCCTTTTCGGAATACTCACGGAAAGGCCGTCGAAAATCGCCTGCCGGGAGGCTTCCGGCTTTCCGGCGCGCAGTGAGATGTGCCAGAGCGGCATCGCGGGTCCTTTCCATTTGGTCGGTCTTTACATTACATGCCGCCTCACTATTTTGGTATACAATGGATTTTGATATCAGAGATTGTGATCATAAATGACTGAACGCCCCCTTGACCTGAATGCCGTCGAGGCTTTCATCCGCATCGCCGAGCTTGGCAGCTTCACGCGCGCGGCTGAAGCCACACAGACCACGCAATCCGCGGTCAGCTTGAAGCTGAAGCGGCTCGAAGAGAGGCTCGGCTGCCGGCTCGTCGAGCGGACGCCTCGATACGTGGAGCTTTCGGCGCGGGGCGCAGCCTTCCTCGAACACGCCCGTGAACTCTTGGAGGTGCACGATCGCGCATTCGCCGTTTTTGCCGGAGCCCGGCAGCGCCTCACCATTGGCATCAGCGACCATGTTGCGGGGCCGGAGCTCCCTGCGCTGATCGCGCGCATGAACGCGCAAGACCCGCAGCTGTTGGTCGAAATCCGGATCGGATCCTCGGGCGACCTGCTGCAAAGCTTCGACCGGCGGGAACTCGACGCGGTGATCGTGCGCCTGCATGCCGGAAGGAGCGACGGGGAAATTCTTACCGAAGAAAAATTCGGCTGGTACGCAGCGCCAAGCTGGCAGCATCGCGTTGGCGAGCCCCTGCCTGTTGCTACGATGCCCGAGCCCTGCGGCGTGCGCGTCATAGCCGGACAGCTTCTCGATGAGGCAGGCGTGCCCTGGACGGAAGTCTTCGTCGGTGGCGGCGTCGCCGCGGTCTCCGCGGCCGTTATGGCCGGGCTCGGCGTTTCCGCACTGGCTCGGCGCATGCTGCCATTTGGCGCCGTTGACGTGGGCCCCAAGCTCGGGCTTCCCGACTTGCCGCGCTTACCAGTTATCCTTCACTCAAGGGTCGAGGACGGCCGGCCGCGCGATGCGCTTGCCGCGCTCTCGGCCGCCTTCAGGAGCGCGGTGCGAGGCTAGAGCATTATCCGACCATACGGACCCATTCTGCCCCGGCCCGAGAGGGTTGCGTTTGGGCGGGCAGCCGCGGCGTTGCCGCCCTGACCCGATGCCAAGGCATCGCGTTGCGGACGGCGCCTGGCGGACTGCCGCCCCCAAACCGCAACAGAATTGAGTCCATATGGTCGGACAATGCTCTCGCCCACGCTCCCAGCGAAGGTGACGTGGCCGATTGACGAAAACGGCCACGTCAGTTTCGGGATTTTGCCACAGTGCCATCGCCGCGCGATCGAGGCCCGGCGGATCACCGCCCGCCGGCGCGCCTCGCTCTCCCGCCACGGGGATGGGGCCGCTAAGGCGCCTGTGCCGGCGGAGCCCTGATCGCAAACCGTCGACGATTTCAAACACTTGTGACAATCGTCACTGCGCCCTCCCTGCGCGCCCTCCAAACTCGCCACATAACAAAAGTTAGGCAGGAGGGTGGTCATGGTGAGCCCGTATCTCCGTCTGCCGCTGCGCCCGCTGGAAGAGGTCCTGGCCGCGCGGACACGGAAGGAACCGAAGGTGGTGGTGCTGACGACCCGCAAAGGCCGCGCGCCCAAACGCGTGGTGCTGAAATCCGCCGCCAAGGGCGCGGCGCGGCCGGTCAAGCGCTCCGTGGGTTAGGCCGCAGTCTGACCCGCAGTTTGCGCCGCCGTCTGCGGCGCGCGACGGGCCGCGGCGGTTGGCCGCGCGCCTCGATCCGGCGCCGGATGGCCGCATGAGCCTCGGCGGTGAGGGGAAATCCCCAGATCACCCCTGCGGCCACCAATTTCAGCATCGCCGGGGCGACCCCGAACAAGACCGCCAATCCCAGCAGTCCGAGCGAACCGGTGGGCCCCGTCTGCGGGCTGAAGCCGAAGGCGGCCAGGGCTGGAAAGGCGACGCCAAGGGCCAAGGCCATGGCGAGTTTGCCGGCCGCGGCCCACAGCGCGAAATACCGACCGGCGCGATGGTCGCCGCTGCGCAGGGTATCCAGATCGACGATATCCGCCAGCATGGCCGGCGGCAGGGCCAGATCGGCGCCCAGCGCCGCGCCGCTGACCAGGCAGATCACGAGGAAAGGCCAGACCTCGCCGGCGCCCAGCAAGGGGACGCAGACGGTCGCCACGGCGCTCGCCGCCATGGCCACGGCCCAGACGCGGTGTTTGCCGAATCGGCCGCTGGCCTGGACCCAGACGGGGATCGCCAGAGCCGCAGCCAGGAAAAAGGCCACCAGCAGAGGGCCTGCCAGCGATCGGATCTCCAGGGCATGCTCCACGAACAGCAGAAACAGGCTCGCCTGCAGCGCGTTCGCGAGCATCGCCGCCAGGGCGACGCCGAGGAACCAGCGGAAGGCGCCGTTCCGCGCCAGCATCTTGAAGGCACGCCGCGGACCGGAGTGGCGCACCGGAACCAGGTGTCGCTCCGGCACGGCCCCGTAGAGCACGGCCAGGCCGATCGGCAAGAGCCCCGCCCCGAGCCAGAACAGCAGCGTCATGGCGGCGGCATCGGCCTGCGCGACCGACCGTTCGGGCAGTTGCCAGAGCAGGATCGGCAGGCTCGCGACGCTGACCGTGCCTAAGAGTCCAAAGATCTCCCGCCAGCCGGTGATCCGGGTGCGTTCCGCATAGTCCGGCGACAGTTCCGCTCCCCAGGCCAGATAGGGCAGCCGAACCAGCCACAGCCCGGTGTAGAACAGGATCGACCAGCCCAGCAGGTGACCCGCGCCCACGCCCGTCCTCGGCAGGAACAGGTGCCATCCCGCCACCAGGATCACCGCCAGGCCCAGCATCGGCCAGGGCCGGCGGCGGCCGAATCGGGTGTCGATCCGGTCGATCAGCACCCCGAGGGCGGGTCCGATGGCGATATCCCAGATGCGCGCGAGGGTCAGAACGAAACCGGTGGCCACCAGCCCCAGGCCCATCTCCTCGGCATAGAAGTGCGGCACGAACACCAGGAGCGCGCTGGCAAACAAGGCCAGCGGCAGGCCGGGCGCTCCGTAGGCGATCAGGGTGCCGAGGGCAAAGGGCTGGGTCTGGCTGGGTTTGGTTCGGGGCACAGGCGGACGTCTGTCCTGGGTTTCTGGCAAGGCGTCTATAGTAGCTTGGACGGGTTACCGGGCCGTCAAGGTGAACAGGCCGTGAATAAGGCCGCTCTGGAGCACATGAATCCCTTGCGCACGATCTCGTTGCTGGCCGTCTTGGCACTCGCATGCCTCCTGCTTGCGGGCTGTGCGGTGGGGCGAGTGCAGGAGGCGGTGTGGCTGTTGGAGGACATCATCGCCGGAGACGGGCCGAGCGCGCTCAAGAACGCGGGACTGGTCCCCGTCCGCCGGGCCCATTCCTATCTGGTGCGCGGCCGCGCCTATGGCGCCGATCTCTATTGGCTCGAGACGGACGCCGACTGGCCGCCCTCCGGCGCAGGGATCGTGCTCGTGCCGGGGCTGGCGCCCCGCGGCAAGGACGACCCCCGCCTCGCCGCCTTGGCCCGCTCCTTGGCGCGGGTCGGCTTTCTGGTCCTGGTGCCCGACATCGGCAGCTTTAAGGACGTGCGCGCGGGCGCGGAGGACCCGCAGGCGGTCGGCGACGCGGTCCTGGCGCTGCATCGGGAGATGGCGGCCGAGATGCCGGCGCACCGGATCGGGGTCGCGGCGATCTCATATGCCGTGGGCCCGGCGGTGCTGGCCACCCTGGACGCGGAGGTTCGCGACCATGTCGACTTCGTGTTCGGGGTCGGCGGATACTACGATCTGCCGGCAGTGATCGCCTTCTTCACCACCGGCAAGTACCGGGAATCGCCGGCCGACCCCTGGCTGGAGCTCACTCCCAACGCCTATGGCAAGTGGGTGTTCGTCCGCAACAACGCGGATCAGGTGGCCGATGCGGATGACCGCAGAATTCTCGGCGAGATGGCGTGGCGCAAGCTCCAGGATCTCGAGGCCGACATCTCCGATCTGGTGCCGCGACTCGGTCCGGAGGGCGGTGCGGTCTATGCCCTGCTCGCCAATTCGGATCCGGAGCGGGTACCGGCGCTGATCGACGCCCTGCCCGCCACGGTTCGCGAGGGCATCGGGGCTCTGGATCTGGCGCAGCGCGATCTGTCCAAATTGCGCGCCCGGCTGATCCTGATCCACGGCCGGGACGACGCGATCATTCCCTGGACCGAGACCCGCAAGCTGGCGGCGGCCGCGCCCGAGGGCTTGGCCGAGGCCTACATCGTGGACAATCTCGCCCATGTGGATCTTGGCGCGGGTGCCGTGTGGGATGCCCTGTCGCTGTTGGGGGCCGCCTATGATCTCTTGGCGGAGCGGGATCGGGCTGCGGTCACGGACTAACCTGGACACCGCGGTCGAACCAGGCGCCGTGCGGGCCGCGGCAGGCGTTGCTGTTGGCCCGCCGGTTGCACCTCTGCGCGGCCAGGCGGAAGGCGTCGCGGCGGCTGCGGGCGCCGCAGGCGGCGCCGATGGACTCGATGGTCCGGCCCGGCAGCAGGCGCAGGAAGACCGCGCCATAGCCGCCGCGGGCGCAGGACGCCACCAGGTGACAGCGCTGGCGGGAGCGCTGGCCGCAGGACTTGAGCGCGCAGGCGACGGCCGCGCGGGCGTCCTGCATCTGATAGCAGTAGCCGAAATTGTCCACCGAGGCCGCCACGGCCGATGCGGCGCGGGCGCCGCCGCCCGGAAGCGAACCGAGGGCCAGGGCGACCGCCGCGAGGGTGCAAACTGTGGCAACGCGCATGGCCCAGCCATGGCATAATATCGCTAACAAAGGATTGAGCCTTGGGCCCGATGAGAATTCACGATCTGCCGACGCCCGCCCTGATCCTCGACCGTGCGGTCGTGGCGCGGAACACCGAACGCATGGCCGCGCGGGTCGCCGGCACCGGGGTGCGCCTGCGGCCCCATATGAAGACGGCCAAATCGGCCCGCGTGGCCGAACTCGCCACCGCGGGGCAGTTCGGCGGCATCACCGTCTCGACCCTGGCCGAGGCCCGCTACTTCGCGGCTGCCGGTATCCGCGACCTGACCTATGCGGTCGGCATGGTGCCCGGCAAGCTCGCCGAGGCCGCGGCGATCCAGCGCGACGGCGCCCGCCTGACGCTCTTGACCGACGACCCCGGGGCGGCCACGGCGCTCGCGGACAAGGCCAGCGAGCTGGGCGAGCGGTTCGACGTGCTCGTCGAGATCGACAGCGGCGGCCATCGGGGCGGCGTCGCCCCCGAGGCACCCGAGCTCCTGGCCATCGCCCGCATCCTGGACGAGGCCGAGAATCTCAACCTCGCCGGCGTGTTGACCCATGCGGGCCACTCCTACCACTGCCAGGGCGTGGCCGAGGTCAAAGCGGTGGCCGAGCAGGAACGCCAGGCGGCGGTCCGGGCGGCGGCCCGCCTCGGCGAGGCGGGCCTGCCCTGCCTCACGGTGAGCGCCGGGTCGACGCCGACCGCGCTCCATGCCGAGAGCTTCGAGGGCCTCACCGAGATCCGCCCGGGCGTCTACATGCTGTTCGATCTGGACCAGGTGGGGCTGGGCTCCTGTGCCGTCGAGGACATCGGCATCTCGGTGCTCGCCTCCGTGATCGGGCACCAGCGGCCGCACAACCGGATCAACATCGACGCGGGCTCCCTGGCGCTCTCGCAGGATCGCAGCGCCGAGGAGTTCCTGCCGGACGTGGGCTATGGCTGGGTCATGGCGCCGGACGGCCGCACCCGGATCGGCGATCTGCACGTCGCCGCGGTCAATCAGGAGCACGGCATGGTCGCGGGCGCGAGCCCCCTGCCCTTCGACGCCCTGCCGGTGGGCGCCCGGGTCCGGGTGCTGCCCAATCACGCCTGCATCACGGCCGCCGCATACGACCGCTATCACGTGGTCGACGGCGGGGACGAGGTGATCGACGTCTGGGACCGGGTCAACGGCTGGTGACGCTGCCCCGACGGCGTTCTATAGCTGTCGGATGGCTCGCGACTACTTCTTTCGCGCGAGATCTGCCGCGACGCAGTTGCAGCACCGCAGCGGCCTGACGCATCCATAGGAGTCGCTCAAGAGCTCCGGGCATTCCAGACACCGGTCCGGATACAGCGGCCCGGGGAAAGTGGTGGTCTCTTCCGGAGACCCAGAACCGCCTGTAAGAGCGTCCATAGTCCACCTGTTTGTTGGCCGATATCTCGAACGGGTCCATTAAAATCAATGATAAGATTTAGGTATTAAAAGAAAATTAAATAATTCTTCTGGCTTATGTTTGAAGTTAATTTATTTGCAGTATTCGTAAATCAGGAATTCTCTCCGAACCGGCGGGCTCTTCTGCAGGCCGATTTCAAGCATGTCCGCGACGCGGCATCCCATCGGGACCGTCATTCGAGTAGAGGATCGCGCCGGCAGGCCGGTCGACTTTCAACCCATGGGTGTTCGGTCGATGCCGATCACCCCCACTGCCAGAACTGGCGGGACTCGTTGAGCTCGAAGAGCCTGCGGGCCAGCACCATCTTGTGCACCTCCGAGGCACCGTCCACCAGGCGTGCCTGGCGGGCATAGCGATACATCCAATCGAGCTTGGTGTCCTGGGAATAACCCTTGGCGCCCATGAGCTGGATGGCCGTGTCCGCCGCCTTGTGCAGCACGTCGGCCACCGCCACCTTGGCCATGGAGATCTCCTTGCGGGCGAAGTCCCCCTGGTCGAGCTTCCAGGCGGCGTGCATGGTGAGCAGCCGGCCCATCTGGATCTCCATGGCCGCCTCGCCCAGCATCCACTGCACGCCTTCGTGGTCGGCAAGCCGGCTGCCGAAGCTGACGCGCTCTTCCACATAGGGCCGGCAGATCTCGAGCGCCCGCTTGGCCATGCCCAGCCAGCGCATGCAGTGGGTGAGCCGCGCCGGACCCAGCCGGATCTGGGTGAGCTTGAGGCCGTCGCCCACCTCCATCAGCCGGTCCTCCTCGGCGATCTCGAGCCCGTCGAAGACCAGCTCGCAGTGGCCGCCATGTTCCTCCGGGCCCATGATCGGGATGCGACGGACGATCTCCCAGCCGGGCTGGTCGGCGTGGAACAGGAAGGCCGAAAGACCCCTTCGGGCGTCGTCCGAGGTGCGCGCGATCAGAATGAAATGCTTGGCGTGCCCGGCCCCGGTGATGAACCATTTGCGGCCCTTGATCACCCAGCTGTCGCCCTTCTTCTCGGCCTGGGTCAGCATCGCCGAAGGGTCCGAGCCCGAGCCAGGCATCGGCTCGGTCATGACGAAGGATGAGGCGACCTCGCCGTCGACGATCGGCTGCAGCCAGCGCTCCTTCTGGGCCTCGGTCGCGACCTTGTTGAGCACCATCATGTTGCCGTCGTCCGGCGGCGCCGAGTTGAAGCACACCGGGCCGAAGATCGAGCGCGCCATCTCCTCGTAGCAGGCCGCCATGCCGACGATGGGCAGGCCCTGCCCGCCGCGCGCCTTCGGCATCTGCAGCGCCCAGAGGCCCTCCGCCTTGGCGGCCGCGCGCACGGGCGCCAGGACCTCGGGCGCGATGTTCTCATGCGCGTCGTAGCTGGCCGGGTCGTCCTCGAGCGGCAGGATTCGCTCGGCCACGAAGGCCTCGATGCGCTGCCGGTAGTCCTCGATCTCGGGCGGAAGCGAAAAATCCATGGTCTCGTGCCCCTCGCGTGGTGTGTCTGTCGGTTATCGGAGCGGCGAGAACGGCGCCGGCACCAGAATGCGATTCTCCATCTTGTCGAGCATAGCCGCCGCTTCGGCCACAAAGGCCTGCCAGTCCGGGTCCGCGGTCATGGCCTTGCGGCGCGCTTCCCGATCGGCCATGTCCGCATACTTCCAGATATGGACGACCTGGTTCAGCGTGCCGACCTCGGTGTAGAACCAGCCCACCGGCTCTCCCAGATGCTTGGTCTGAACCGGCCAGCCCCGGCTCTCATAGAGCGTGAGGTATTTCGGCAGCATGCCGGGTTTCAGCGTGTAGCTGCGTTCGTCCAGGATCATCGACGTCACCCAGTTTGCGCGTTGTCAGATCGAGCAGACCGCGTGGCCGCCGTCCACGGTGATCAGGGCGCCGGTCATGTAGCGCGAGGCGTCCGACGCCAACAGCAGGAGCGCGCCGTTCAGATCGTCGAGCTCGCCGATGCGCCGCTGCGGGATGCGCTTGATCATGCGCTGGCCGGCTTCGGTCGCGAAGAAATCCTGGTTCATCTCGGTCGCGAAATAGCCCGGCGCGATGGCGTTGACGCGGATGTCCTGGGCCGCGAGTTCGAGCGCGAGCGCTTCGGTCAAATGCAGGAGCCCCGCCTTGGACGCGGCGTAGGGTGCCAGATGCTTGGCGACGCGCAGCGCCAGCACCGAGGCGATGTTGATGATCGAGCCGCCGTGGCCGTGCCCGACCATGTGCCGGGCGACCTCTTGGGCGACCAGCCAGGCGCCTTTGAGATTGGTGCCGACCACCGCGTCCCAGTCGGTCTCGTCCTGGTCCAGGACAGACTTGGTGACGGCAACGCCCGAGTTGTTGAGCAGGATCGTGATCGGCCCCAGCTCGGTCGCCGCGGCAGCCACGCCGGCGCGCACGCTGTCGGTGTCGGTGACGTCCATCTGCACCGGGATGCCGCGGCCGTCGAAGTCGGCGATCTCAGCCGCGACTTCCGCCAGCCGGTGGCCGCGCCGGGCGGCCAGCGCGACCCGTGCGCCCGCCTTCGCCAAGGTCAGGGCGAAGTGGCGTCCGAGCCCGCTCGAGGCGCCGGTGACCAGCGCGTTCCTGCCCTCGAGCGAGAGCGACACCCCCGCCAAGTCCGCACTTGCATCCGTCATCAGGCTCCCTCCCCTTGTTCTGCCGGCCGCCGGCGGAACAGCCACAGCGCCACCATGCCGGTCGCGGCCACGACCGCCAGCGAATGTTGCCAGTATGTGTAGGCCAGGAGGGAGGTGAGCGTCCAGGACAGCACGATGCCGACCGAGAAGACCTGGTTGACGAGAAAGCTCAAGAGGCGCAGCCAGGCGCTGTTCGAGCGCCAGACCGCCACGGTGGTGAAGGTAAAGAGCGCCAGCCAGGCGAAGAACAGGATCAGGTTGGCGAGGTTGAAGGGGTTGAGCTGATCGAACACGCCGGTCACGGCGCTGACGAAGAGAGCCACGGGTCCGTCCCACGAGAAAATGGAGGGGACGGCAGTTTAGCCCGTTGTTTCGAAAAGGGGAATTGGCGCAGGCTTGCAGTCTTGGGTCGCCCGGACGTGATTTGCAGCCATGGCCTTGAGTGGGTCCGGTCTAGCGGGTCATGCCGGCTTGCTGCCCATTTGTGAACCTCTGGGCGTCGTCATGCAAACGTCCCCCTTTGACCCAAAACCCACATCCCCTCGTTTCAGATTTCGACCGATCGTGCCCACTATGGTGACAGGTGTATTGAACTGGCCTTCCGATTCAGAATGACTCCACGCCGAACACCACCTTCCATCCATTTAACCGCTATTTCGTTCGCCCGGATATCTGCTGAGAAACTTGATCGATTGAACGGTTCCTCTATTGGCTTTTCTTGGTGCATGTTGAGTTCAATGATGGTGACAAACGTCGCGCCTGTCCCCTCGATCTGGAACGTCACAACGGGCGCGGGCTCCAAGACGCCGTGTCGGGGTGACGTCCAACCGAGCATGGGATTATCCTGGCCCGACGTAATTCTTGGCGTCCCGGCGACCGGAGCCGCCTGCAAGATCCGCATCAGCGGATGGCCGCCTTCGGTTTCGGGGGCCAGGAACCAGACTTCTTCTTCCCGTCCGACAACGCGCATCCGGATTTGATTTGACGAGTGGAACAACTGAGTGAACTGGTGCGGCTGCTCTAAATCAGGCGCCAGTACACCCTCTTTCCGCTTCAATGTGTCCACCAAGATCAACAGGCTTGGTCTGATGTGAAGAAGCCAACGGCTATGTTCGAATTGTTCGTAGTTGCCATGGGAAGCATTGATCGCCGTGAACTCCTCCGTTGAAAGGAAATCATCGAGACGCGCGTCCCGACCCTCACGGCTAAAACCCGTCCCATCGATGAGCACAGTATTGTGCGCCCGGGTGCTGAGCACATATTCACGTCCTGCGCCACGCTTGTAGCTGTATTGGCCAGGATCGGTGAGCAGCTCATGTCCACCAAAAGACAAGACAAAACTTAAGTCATCCGCCTGCTTGTGGGCTCGCCCCTCGTTGGCGGCTGCGGTGAAGAAAAGATAGAAAGACTTGTCGAACGGTAGACGACCCCGGTCGAAATCACGAATTATCACGTAGCCTTCGTCGGGAAACACCGCAACATCGTCCAGGCCCTCGCATAGATCGCCATCGGACAGCAGGCACATGAGTGCCCTGTCCTGCTTAACGAACGGGGCCAGTTGCTGGGCATAGCCGGAAATATGTCTCATTGGCGTGTCGCCTATCGGCACGATCCGACCATTCGGCTGCACAATGTGCTTAACGTAGAGCGCCATGGATTCCATGATCTGCGGCAGTCTTGCGGACAGATCGTGCTCGACGCCCCAGTTGCTCAAGAGAGAGGTGACTTCTTGAAGCTGGCGCAGACCATAGAACTGATAGCCGGGCGAGTGCTCGAGATGCACCCCGGCCGGTGACACCGCGAAGAGAATTTCGGCTTCCATTCGCTTCAGGGCAAGCGACTGCCAGCCATTCGATTGTTCCAACTCGGGAAAAGTCAGGGTGAATGCGATCAGGGCGCGATCTTGGTCGATGCCGTGGTTATGATGCTTCCTGTAGAATTCAGCGCTTGCCAGTCGCTCTGCATGAGCCATCATCGACCGCAGAATCAGCGCCATCTTCTCCTCATCAAAAAGGGAGGACTTCGACCAGATTTCCCAGAAGTAAAGCCAGTTCATGAGACGAAACGCGGTCGTATGATCGTCCCAAGAGAACTTCGAAACGGGAATAGAATAGGCTGAGTTGTCCGCGATCCAATCCAGTATTAGATCTTCCGCCCGTTCCAAATACTTTAGCTCGCCCGTCTTTCGATATTCCTCGGAAAGGATAGAGACATAGCTCATATTGTGCAGGAACCAGTTCCAAGAACGATCCTTGTAAGGATTCTCCGACCATCTCAGATCATCGGACAGCTGCGCCGCAGGATAGTCCAAGAACTCGAATTGAGACTTGAGAACGGCGTCTGCGATGGTCTTTTGAGATTCCGGCGTCAGGAATCGGCCAGACAACGCATACGGTTGGGCGAACAAGGCCTCCAATTTCTTGATGGGAACCGGGCGGCTTTCACGGAAGCGACCCCACAACGCCTGCGTCAGGTCCGCAGACTTGTGCTCTTCCGCGATTCCAGCCCGCTCTGTATCGAAATATGTGGAGAGGGATGGCAGATTGGTGCTGCGACTATCGAAGTAGAGCAGCGCGTGACCTGATGCGACCGAGAGAGCGCAGACGGCCAGAACCGATCGCCAAATAGCCCGGTAGGTCCTTCTCCCAACAGTCAGTATTGAGAGCGAGATGCCGAGTACGATTGTTAGAGAGAGCGCCACATAAATCTCGACCGATCGCCATGGCCGAAAGAGTATGAGGAGTTCGGCACCTGCGTAGGCCCCCAAAACCACCACCAGAGAGGCGATGAGGGCTTCCACAAAATAGCCAAGTCTATTCAGCTTCTGCATCGCAACATCTGGGATGCCAATTCTTGGGCGGGCCCATACTTGAGCGCACTATGTGGAGTATAGGAGCGCAGATAAGACGAGAAATGGTTAATCGCAGACAGTTCAGCTGTTCTGCGGAGCGTCCGGTTTTGCTCTGGATCTCGACAATAACCTGACAATAAAGATTGGCGTGTTCGCCTAGCTGGGTGGCAACGCCCTTCGCGGTATCGACACCTCCGCCAAGTCCGCACCTGCATCCGTCATCAGGCTCCCTCCCCTTGTTCTTGCGGCCGCCGGCGGAACAGCCACAGCGCCACGATCCCGGTCGCGGCCACGACCGCCAGCGAATGTTGCCAGTATGTGTAGGCCAGGAGGGAGGTGAGCGTCCAGGACAGCACGATGCCGACCGAAGAGATCTGGTTGACGAGAAAGCTCAAGAGGCGCAGCCAGGCGCTGTCCGAGCGCCACACCGCGATGGTGGTGAAGGTGAACAGCGCCAGCCAAGCGAAGAACAGGATCAGGTTGGCGACGTTGAAAGGGTTGAGCTGGTCGAACACGCCGGTCACGGCGTTGACGAAGAGAGCCACGGGTGAGTCCCGCAAGATGTTGGCGGGAGCGGCAGTCTAGCCCGCTGCTGCGCAAGGGGGAATTGGGGGCGCAGCCGCGCTACTGCCCGGCCGTTTGGTCGTGGCCGATAGCAAGGCGAACGGCGAGAGCCAGGAAAACCGATCAATCCAGGCTTGCATTCCGCTTGGCGTTGATCGGACGAACTGTTCATCCTAGAAGTCGGTCGGCCCGGCGCGTTTGCCAGCGAGCGCTCCGTCGTGTTGAACCGGCTCGGAACGGGAGCTTCACTCATGGGCGAGAGCGGGCGCGGCGCGCGATCCTACGGCGTTCATCCCGTGGCGTTGTTGGCCGCGTATGTCATCGTCGCACTGGCGCCTCTCGGATTGGCCTACGCCGAAGGCCTGCCGCCGCGCGGATTTTGGGACGAGTTGTCCTCGGCCCTGGCGATAGTCGCCTTCGCCATGCTGCTGATGGAGTTCGTCCTTTCCGGCCGGTTCCGGACAGCGTCGGGCCGCATCGGGATCGATCTGACCATGCGGTTTCATCAGCTGATCGCCCGTTCGCTCGCGGCCTTCATCCTGATCCATCCGTTTCTGTACACCACGCCGCTTGACCGCGCCTTGCCCTGGGATGCGAGCGGCCAGCTCACTCTGGGTCTGGACGCGGCCTCGATCGCGACCGGGGTGATCGGCTGGCTCTTGCTGGGCCTGCTGATCGTCACGGGAATTGCGCGCGACAAGCTCCCCTATCGATACGAAACCTGGCGGGTGTCGCACGGCCTTGGCGCCGCGGCCATCGCCATTGCCGGCACGCACCATGCGATCGACGCCGGACGCTACAGCGGCCAGCCCACGTTGGCCCTGTTCTGGCTCGCCCTCTGCGGCATCGCCCTGCTGACGCTGTTCGTCGTCTATGTGGTCACGCCGCTGCGGCAGCTGCGCCACCCCTATCGGGTCATCTCCGTCGAGAAGGCAGCGCTCAAGACCTGGACCGTGGTAATCGAGCCCAGCGACGGCCCCGCGATCGACTTTCGGGCCGGTCAGTTCGTGTGGCTCACCCTGGGCCGGACGCCGTTTGCGATCACCGAGCATCCGTTCTCCATCAGCTCCTGTCCGGCGGACCGCCCTCGGCTCGGCTTCACGATCAAGGAGGCGGGTGATGCTACCAAGTCGATCGGCGCGCTGCCGGTCGGCAGCCGCGCCTTCGTCGACGGACCGCACGGCAACGTCGTTCTTCCCGACGAGAGAGCACCCGGCCTGACCCTGATCGCCGGGGGCGTCGGCATCGCACCGATCATGGGCATCCTGCGCCAACTTCGCGCCGACAATGACCCGCGGCCGGTCACGCTGATCTACGGCAACCGTGTGGCCGAGCAGATCCTGTACCGCGCCGAACTCGGCGAAATGACGCAAGAGCTACGGCTCGATCTGCACTTGGTGCTGTCGGAACCGCCGCCGTCATGGGATGGGCCGGTCGGATTCCTCGACAAGCCAGTCCTAAGCAGGCTGCTCGACCTCGAGGCGGACGCCGGCCGGCTCTATATCGTCTGCGGCCCGGCGCCGATGATCGACAGCGTCGAGGACGTGCTGGCGGAGCTTGGCGTGCCGATGCGCCAAATCCTGTCCGAGAAATTCAGCTATGATTGAGCAGGACCCGAAATGCGCCAACGACTTCTCATGTGGACGTTCTGGAGCGTGACCCTGGCGGCCCTGCTGGCGTCGGTGGCCTTCGCGTTGCGCTGAGAGCCGCCTGGCGGCGCGACGGCTGATGATCCGCCTCAGATCTTCTCCTGCCCGCGCTGCCAGGGCCAGCGGCCCTCGATCTCGAAATGCAGCGTCAGGCTGAGCATCACCCGGATCAGCACGATCAGCGCGAGCACTGCCGCCCCGGTCAGCGTCTGGTCGACAATGACCGTGCGGATGATGTCCCCCGCGATCAGGAACTCCAGACCCAGGATGATCGAACGCGCCAGGTCCTGCCGGAACTGCTGATAGGCGTCCAGCGATCCCAACCGGCGCAGCCGGCTGATGAAGGCGGCCGTTGCCAACACGATGCCGATGACGATGATGATCACGCCCGCCGCTTCGATCACGTAACCGGCGAGTCCGAAGAGTTCCCGGATGGCGCTCATGGATGCCTCCCGCAAGTTGCCAGTCGTCCACCGCGCCGGCCCGATCGCCGACTGACCGGACAGCGATGCCGTCGGCCAAGGAGATGGTCAAGGCCGCAGTTTAGACCGTTGCTGTGCAAGGGGGAATTGGCGGGGGCGTGCGGACCTGTGTCGGCTGGGGTGTCGTGGTCAGAAACGGCCCGACCGGTCGTGGTTGCGCCGGTCGCGTCAGCGTCGCAGCCAGTCTCGGGCCTGGCCACAGCGCCGCACGCAGGTCTGGGCATGGGCACGCGCGAGCGCGCGCCGCGCGTCGGCGCGCCGCCCGCAATGTCGTCCCCTGTTCCCGCTGCCCGCTGTTCGGCGTCGGGTTACCGACGACGGGTTCAGGGTTTGGATTGCGAGGTGGAGGGCGACAAGGACTGTGGCTCACCTTGTGGCGCCGATGATCTCGGCTGTGTCGTTCCGGCGGCGCCGCCCCGTGTATCGGGCGTCAACACCAGGTAGCCGAGGCCGCCGGACAGACCGAAGCCGCTGCTCTTTTCCAGGGCAAGCGGATGCAGGGCGATGCTGTCGGAACTGCCGCCGATGAGGGCCGCGGCGCCGGCGCCGACCCCAAGCGTCACCGAGGCCTTGCCACCGAGATAGGTGCCGGCGAGCGAATGGGCGCCCGCCCGAATGTCGCTTCCGCCGTTGATGACGGTGAAACCGATTTCCTCTTGCCGGTCCCAATTGATATCGAGCCCCAAGCCGATGCCGGTCTTGCCCCTGTAGTATTCGACCTTTCCGACGGTCGTCTCGAAGCTGCACGTGACGTCTATACGGGAGTGGAGGATCAGGTTCACGCGGGTGTTCGGAACGCTTTTGCAGGCCAGGATCCCCGCTTCGACGCCGCCGGACGCGGCAAGGGGCGCGGGGCTCAGGGACGCGCTGAAGAAGGCGGCCGCCAACGCTGAGATGCCCAAAATGCGGATCGTGGTCTTCATGACGACTCCTTAGGTATTGAAATTAGACCATCTTTTCCCGCCGCTGCTCCGTCCGACCTTAGACACTCGCCACCCTTGAATCCAGTACAATGCAGGCGTGGCGGAAGTGTGGCGCAGCCGCAGCGCGTTAACCAAACCCGGCCTTCAAACGGTGACGGTACCGGCGGGGTTGCGCAGTGCCACACCGGATCGGGTGCCACATTTGCGGCGCGACGTCCGCCACAAAGCGGCATCCCTCCACAGGGGATGATCTCGCTGGACCGGAGGTCCGAGATTAGACTGCTTGTGGCTACAGCGCCGCACGCAGTTCCGGAGGTGACCCGAATCGGAGATTGGATTCTGCGCAGATTAGGGTGCAGTCTACGTCAAGTCTCGGTTCAGAATGCAGTCAAGGTAAGACACGAAAGAAGGCAAGTGATGGCGAATTTATCCGCACCAAAGCGAAAGTTGATCGAAGGCCGACCGGCCCTGATCGTCATCGATATTCAGGCAAGCACGTTCATCGATGACAGCGAGGTTAGGGCAATCGACAACATGCCGGGTACGAGGGAACGCATGCTGAAGGCCCGCGTGGCCATAGACAAGGCGCGCGATTGCGGCATTCCGGTGGTGTTCATTCAAGAAGTGCATCGCCCCGATCTTGTCGACTTCGGGCGCGAGCTTGACGGTGACGAAGACGTTCATTGCTTGGAGAACGAGCCCGGAACCGAAATTGCCGCCAAGGAGATGGGTCTTCTGCCGACCGACTACCTCATCAAGAAGCGTCGCTATTCGGCGTTCTTTGGGACCGACCTGGAGATCCTGTTGCGCGGGTTGAGGGTGGACACCCTTCTGCTGTGCGGCGCTCTAACGGACGTATGCGTTCACTACACCTTCGTGGATGGCCACCAGGCGGACTATTTTTGCCGGGTGATCGAAGATTGCGTCGCCGGCTCCAGCCTGGAGGCGCACGAAGCGGCGCTGCGGGCCATGGAGTATCTGCAGAGAGGCGCGCGCAGATCACTTGACGAAGTCTTGGAGGCGATGAAGCACTCGGCGGGGTCGACCCACGCGGCAGCCTAGAGCATTGTCCAACCAAATGGACCCATTCTGCCGGACGCATTTTCCGTCATGACTAGGAAGACGCCGCAGAGCGTATCCGTCATACGGGCAAGGCGTTTGACGACGTCATGGCGGAAAAGGCCCCGGCCCTTAAGGGCCCGTTGAAGCGGCCGGCGCGACCGCATTTCCCAGCGAACAAAAGGGTTGCGTTTGGGCGGGCATCCGCGGCGTTGCCGCCCTCACCCGATGCGCTGCATCGCGTTTCGGACGGCGCCTGGCGGGCTGCCGCGCCCAAACCGCTACAGAATTGAGTCCATATGGTCGGAAAACGCTCTAGCTTCACTGCAAGCGGATTTGGCGAATGGGGAGCCGTTACGGGCTGGGTTGGCAGAGCGTTGTCCTTGAACTGCTCTGCTGCATCCGATGCCCGGCTCTGGCCAGCGGCCGGACCGGGCTCGACGAACGGCCGCCAACGCTTTGCTCCAATACATCGGACGTTCCGATCCGCGCTGCGCGTCCAACGCATGGCGTACCAAGCGGATAGGCGACCGGACCTTGCACCCGGGAACGTTGCGCCCGCGCCCCGCCGCCTCACGCCTTGGCCAGGCTGCGCACCGACGCCGCCGCCGAGATCGTGCCCTTGCCCGTGTAGGCCTCGTGGTTGTCGTCGATCTTGTCGAGCTTGTAGAGGTAGTTGACCATCAGCCCAGCCGATTGCGTGAGCCCCTTGGGCGAGGTGTCGGCGAGCCAGTTGATGCGCTCGAGCCGGGCGCCGTTCGACAGGTGGAAATGCGCCACCGGGTCCAGGGCGCCGCCGGCGGACCGCTTGGCGGTCAAGAGGTAGCGCGCGCAGAGCCGCATCAAGGGCGTCCTGAGCGCTTCGGCGAGATCGCGCTGGGCGTACCAGTTGGGCGTGGACAGGACCTTGCTTAGGCCCGCGGTGCCGCCGCTCGCGAGCCCCGCCAGCTCGCGGCACTCCGCCGCGGTCAGCCGGCCGGGCGCATCGTCGCGGCTGCCGCTGTCGCGCGCCTGCATCAACTGGCTGTCCAGCCAGCGGCGAAAACCCGGGATCGGCGACAGCGTCGCAAAGGTCTTGAGGCCCTTGAACTCGTTGGCCAGCGAGTCCACCACCCGCTTGATCAAGAAGTCGCCGAAGCTGATCCCCGCAAGCCCCTCCTGGGCGTTCGAGATGGAGTAGAAAATCGCCGCGTCCGCCTTGCGCGGATCGGACCGGGCCACCTTGGGGTCCAGGAGCGTCTGGACGTTGTCCGCGATCCCGGCCATCAGCGCGACCTCGACGAAGATCAGCGGCTCCTCGGGCATACGCGGATGGAAGTAGGCATAGAGCCGCCGGTCGGAGTCCAGCCGGCTCTTCAGGTCGTCCCAGTTGGTGATCTCGTGCACCGCCTCGTAGGCGACGATCTTCTCCAACAGCGCCGCCGGCGAGCCCCAGGTGATCCGGCGCAGCTCCAGAAAGCCCACGTCGAACCAGGACGTGAGCAGGCCCCTGAGATCCTCCTCCAGGCCGATCAGTGCCGGATCCTCGCCGACCAGCCGCAACAGCTCGGCGCGCATGTCGACCAGGAACTTGACCCCTTCCGGCAGGCCGTTGAACTGGGTCAGGAGCTTGAGCCTGGGTGCCTCCAGGGCGTATTTGAGGGCGGCCTCGGCGCGCCGACGGGAGGCCCGGCCCTGTGCCTTGCCGACCTCGGCGATGGCCGCATCGACCTTGGTCTCGTCGACCGCGAAATCGACCGCCAGGATGCGCAGGAAGCGCTCGCGGCCCTCCGGGTTCAACTCGAGATAGATCCGCCCCAGCGAAGCCGCACGGGCGCGCGCCGAGACCTCACCGCCCCGGCCGTCCAGGCATTGGTGCATGAGCGTGCGCAGCTGGCGGGCGTCGGCGTTGGGCAAGCTCGGATCCGGCTCGCCCCAGCCGAGGCCGAAGCCGCTGACCGCGATCTCGCGCCAGCCTTGGCGGAGATTGCGCAGGGCGCGGTCGAAGAATCCGCCGCCGCTGGGGGCCGGCTCGGTCCTACCGTCGTCCACCGCTCTGCCTCCCTGGCTGGGCGCGGCCGCCAAGGCGGTCGGTCGGTCGGGATCCGCTCCCGCGGCCACGGCCGCGGCAGGCTCCGGACTGCGGCGCTGGCCCCAGCCGGCCGCGGTCCGAACGAAGTCCAGGGGACGTGGCCGCCAGAGTGCCACCGGGGAGTCCCTTCTGCCGTCTCCGGGTCCGAGCCGAGTCCGGCCCGGGCCGCGAACCTAGGGTGGCGGCGGTAAAGAACTCGTTCACCATGACAATAGGCCGGGCGGGCCCCGCTGACGCGCGCCCGCGGCGACGTCGGCCCTCCGTCTCTGGCGCCCCCTGGGTCACCAGCGCCTCCATGTAAAGCTTGGGGGATTTGATGTACTGGAAACCACCGGGTCCAGCAAGCGGGGCCTCGTGGGGCCTTTGGCCTTTCCGCACGCGGGCGATGATCCTATGTTTCGGACATGAAACTCGAAATCGTTTCCGACACCATCTGCCCCTGGTGTTTCATCGGCAAGCGGCGCCTCGAGCGCGCGCTCGCCGAAAAGCCGGTCGCCGACCTCGATATCGGCTGGCGGCCGTTCCAACTCAACCCCGACATGCCGCTCGGCGGCATGGACCGGCAGGCCTATCTGGAGCTCAAATTCGGCGGCCCGGATCGTGCGCGCCAGGTCTATGACCCGATCCACGATGCCGGCAAGGGCGAGGGCATCCCCTTCGCCTTCGGCCAGATCAAGCGGACGCCGAACACGCTCAACTCCCATCGGCTGATCCGGCGCGCGGCTGCGGCGGGCCTGCAGGATGCAGTGGTCGAGACGCTGTTCCGGGCCTATTTCCTCGAGGGGCGGGACATCGAGGATCCGGCCTCCCTGGCCGCGATCGCCGAGGCCGCAGGCATGGATCGGGCCGAGACCCAGGCCTATCTGGAGAGCGATGCGGACCTGGAAACGGTGCGCGCCGAGGACATGATGGCGCGGCAGATGGGCATCCAGGGGGTGCCCTGCTTCATCTTCGACCGCAAATATGCAGTCTCGGGCGCGCAGACACCCGAAGTCTTCCACGAAGTCTTTGAAATGGCGGCCAAAGAAGCGGCCGAAGCGCCGGCCTGAGGCCTGGCCGGCTACGCGCTCACCGGCGTGCTGTTGGCGCCGTCGCCCGAGAGCAGCAGCGGCGGATTGGCTGCGGTATTGAGCGCGAGCGCCTTCTGATAGGCGGCGATGCCCTGCTGCCGGTCGATGATCAGGCTCTCGATCGGGAAGCCCGGGGGACGCACCGGGAATTTCTGGTCCGGAGCGGAAATCAGGGCCGTGGCCAGCTCCGCCAGCGTGCCTTGCCGCTCGACCAAACGCGGCGGATCCGGCATGCGCTCGGCGCCCGGGATGGCGGACGCGGCGCTGTCGGTCGGGGGCCCTGTCGACGGTCCCGGCGAGCTCGTGGCAAGCCCGCGCGCCTCGGCCATCAGCTCCGAGATCATGCTGGCCGCCGCGGCTTGATCGTGCGTGGTCGCGCTGTCGGGCGGCCCCTTGGCCGCCGGCAGGCGGGTTGGGCCTTGCACGCGGGCCGGCTGCGTCGGGCGGACGCTATCTGGGATGGGCGCTGGGATGGCCATGGCGGCGACTCGCAGGACTACCCGGAGGTCTCCCCGATCCTGCCCGCTGGCGCCTCATCGCCGCGGGAGGCCGGTGCGCTGCCGCCTGCGGCCTGCTGGCTGCTCACGAAGTCGAAGGTCGGTCGGGCGGTGCTGGCGCGCTGGACGCTGTCGAGGTAGGCCTCGGCGGCGCGGTTGCGCAGAGCTTCGGCACCCGGCTCGGGAGTCTGACCCGTGGCCGCCGCTCGGGAGAGCGCCTGCGCCGTCGCCTCGGAGAGACGCTGCGCCGCGCCGGACCCGCCGGGCCCGGCCTGAGCCGGCCCGGGGCCGGTTGCCCCCGTCTGTGGTGCGAGCGGCAGCTCCGCCGGCGGCGGGCTTGGCCCGCGATCCACCGACTGCTGGCCGTTCCGCCCCGTCGGCTCGTTCCGGGCCTCGGGCTCGGCCGGCTGGACGGTGACCTCCGGACGCTGGTTGATCACCGGGCTTTGCGGCCTCGGCGCGCCGGGGTCGGGAATTACACTGGTAACGCCCAGTTCCATCGCTGATCCTCGATATCGTTGGAGATATACCTCTCCCATTTCATCAACGATAGAAGATAGCAAGGAAATTACTGATGTAAAGAAGTATCGTTTTCAATTTGTCTTTAATTATTTCTGTATTTAAGTCAATTTTATTTTAAAATTGAGACAAATTGTATCCTTTGCAGCTAACCTGTTCTAGTTTAAGGCCATTTGATTACTCTATTACAAGTCTATATCCAAATTGTTACTTTAGTTTTATTTGAATTTGGTTAGATGCCCCATTTCACGTGGCGATGGCCTGGCGTTCGTCGCCGTCGACGCCGCCGCCATCGCCGGCCACGGCGGCGATCTTTTTCACCAGATGCTCGACGCCTTTCAGCCGGGTCGCGGGATCGTCCCAGTGGCGGCGGTAGACCAGGCTGTGATCGGGCCGTAGCTTGACCTTGCCGGCCTGCTCGGCGATGAACTGCACCAGACCTTCGGGATTTGCGAATTGGTTGTTTCGGAAAGATAAAATGGCGCCCTTGGGACCGGCGTCGACCTTTTCCACCCCGCCTTCCAGGCACAGGCGCTTGATCGCCACCACGCGCAGTAGATTCTCGACCGCGTCCGGCAGGGGGCCGAACCGGTCGATCAGCTCCGCGGCGAAGGCGTCGATTTCGGCCGCGTCCACTAGGCTGGCGATGCGGCGATAGAGCCCCAGCCGCACGGGCAGGTCCGCCACGTAATCCTCCGGGATGAGCACCGGGGTCCCCAGCCCGATCGCGGGCGTCCAGTCCTGCTCCTCGGCCGGCCCCTCCCCCGCCGCGCCGCCCCTGGCGGCGGCGACGGCTTCTTCCAGCATCTGCTGGTAGAGCTCTATCCCGACCTCGCGGATCTGCCCGGACTGCTCCTCGCCCAGCAGATTGCCGGCTCCGCGAATGTCGAGATCATGGCTCGCAAGAGAGAAACCCGCGCCCAGGGTGTCGAGCGTCTGCATCACCTGCAGCCGCTTCTCGGCCGTGCGCGACAGCTTGCGATCGGGCGGCAGCGTCAGATAGGCATAGGCGCGCACCTTCGACCGGCCGATCCGACCGCGCAGCTGGTAGAGCTGGGCCAGACCGAACATCTCCGCCCGGTGGATGATCAAGGTGTTGGCGGTCGGGATGTCCAGCCCGGACTCGACGATGTTGGTCGACAGCAACAGCTCGAACTGGCCCTCGTAGAAGGCCGACATCACGGCCTCCAGCTCGCTGGCCGGCATCGCGCCGTGCGCCGTGGCCACCTTGAGATCGGGGATCAGCTTGCCGAGCCGGTCCCGCACCCGAGCCAGATCCTGGATCCGCGGACAGACATAGAAGGTCTGGCCGCCGCGGAACCGCTCGCGCAGGATCGCCTCGCGCACGACCACCGGATCGTAGGGCAGCACGAATGTGCGCACGGCCAGACGGTCGATCGGCGGTGTGGCGATGATGCTCATCTCCCGCACCCCGGCCAGCGCCATCTGCAAGGTGCGCGGGATCGGCGTCGCCGTGAGCGTCAGAACGTGCACGTCCGCCCTGAGCTGCTTGAGACGCTCTTTCTGGGCGACGCCGAAATGCTGCTCCTCGTCCACGATCAGCAGGCCGAGGCTGCGAAATTTGATCCGCTTGCTGAGCAGCGCGTGGGTTCCGACGACGATGTCGACAGTGCCGGCGGCCAGTTCGTCCCTGATCTGCTGCTGCTCCTTGGTCGGCACCAGTCTGGAGAGCTGACGGATCCTCAGGGGCAGGCCCCGGAACCGGTCCTGGAAGGTCTGGTAGTGCTGGCGCGCCAGAAGGGTCGTTGGCACCACCACCGCGACCTGCAGGCCCGACATGGCCGATGTGAAGGCGGCCCGAAGCGCCACCTCGGTCTTGCCGAAGCCGACGTCTCCGCAGATCAGCCGGTCCATCGGCCGGCCCGAGCCCAAATCGTCCAGCACCTCGCCGATCGCCCGCGCCTGGTCGTCCGTCTCGGGAAAGGGAAAGCGCGCGCTGAACTCGTCATAAAGGCCCTCGGCCGGGACCAGTGTCGACCCCGGGCGGAGCTGCCGCTCGGCGGCGATCTTGAGCAGCGCGTCGGCGATTTCCTTGATCCGGGCCTTGGCGCGCGACTTGCGCATCTGCCAGGCGGCACCGCCGAGGCGGTCGAGCTGCGCCCCCGCCTCTTCCGAGCCGAAGCGCGACAGCACGTCGATGTTCTCGACCGGGACAAACAGCTTGTCATTGCCCGCATAGACGAGCTTGAGACAGTCGTGCGGCGCGCCGCCCACATCCAGCGTGACCAGCGCCTCGTAGCGGCCGATCCCGTGCTCGCTGTGCACCACGAAGTCGCCTTCGTTCAGGACGGACAGCTCGTTGATCACCTCGTCGGCCCGCCGCCGCCGGGCGCGGGACGGCCGGGTCAGGCGATCGCCCAGGATGTCCTGCTCGGTGATGACGGCGAGCGCGGGCGTGACGAAGCCCGACTCCTGGCCCAGCACCACCAGGGCGGCCTCGGTCCCCGGCAGGGCCTCGGCCTCAGCCCAGCCTTCGACCGGGCGCACCTGATCCAGGCCGTGCTCGTGGAAAACGGTGGCCAGCCGGTCCCGCGAGCCCAGGCTGTAGGCCGCAACCAGGACCCGCCGGCCGCTGTCGATCAGCTCGCCCACATGCTCGCCGACGGCATCGAAGACGTTGACGTCGGGCGCGTTGCGGGCGTCCGCAAAGTCCCGCCCGCCACGCCCCTGGGCGTCGTGCAAGCCGGACGCGTCCTCTGGCGGCGCGAACGGCGAGAAGGTCCCGCCCGGCCGCGAGGCCAGCGCGCCGCCCCACTCGTCGCGGTCGAGGAACAGCGTCTCGGGCGGCACCGGCTTGTAAGCCGGGGCGCCGGAGCCGCCCGCCTGGCCCATCAGCTCGAGCCGGGCGCCGTAGTATTCCGCGATGGTGTCGAGCCGGGCCTCGACCGCCTGATCCGCCTGGTGGTCCAGAGTGACCGGACTGTCCGGCAGATAGTCGAACACGGTCTCGAGATGCGGGTGGAACAAGGGCAGCCAGTGCTCCATGCCGGCATAGCGGCGCCCGGCGCTGATCGATTCATAGAGCGCGTCGTCGTCCCGGGCCGCTCCGAACAGTTCCCGATAGCCGGTGCGAAAGCGGGCGACCGTGTCCGCGCCCAGCAAGACCTCGCTGACCGGCTTGATCTCGAAGCCGTCCCGCTGGCCCGTGGTCCGCTGCGACATGGCGTCGAAGGAACGCACGGTCTCGAGCTCGTCCCCGAACAGATCCAGTCGCAACGGTTCGTCCGTGCCCGGCGGGAACAGATCGACGATGCCGCCACGCACCGCGTATTCGCCGGGCTCGCGCACGGTGCCAGCGCGCACATAGCCGTTGCGGTCGAGAAAGGCGTAAAGCGCATCCAGATCGATCCGGGCGCCCAGCCCGGCGCGAAACACCGCGTCGCGGAACATCTCCCGCGGCGGAACGCGCTGCAGCGTGGCGCTGGCGGTGGTCAGCAGCACCCGGCCTTTGGCCGTGCCGTCGGCGGCGTCCTGCGTGGCCGCCATCTCGGCCAGCGCCTCGACCCGCCGGCTTACGATCTCGCCGTTCGGAGACACCCGGTCGTAAGGCAGGCAGTCCCAGGCCGGCAGGGTCTGGACATCGAGATCCGGGGCGAAGAACGCCAGCGCCGCGGCCAGCTGGTCGAGCCGGCGATCGTCCCGGCAGATATGCAGCAGCCTGTGCGCAGACTGCGCGGCGAGGCGCGCCAGGACCAGGGCGTCGGCTCCTTCGGGCGCGCCCGCGATCACCGGGCGATCGCGCAGCGCGCCGATATCCTCAAACCCCGTCAATCGTGGGTTCCCACCCCGTGAAACTCCATGATCCGGCTGATCAATGGGTTTGCGCGATCGGCCGGAACCGGCGTCCGGCCTGTGATCCAGTCGTAGAGGTCCGGATCGTTCTCGCGCAGCAAGGCTTCATAGGCCGCGACCTCCAACTCGGAGAGGTGCGCCAAGGTCGCATCGGCGAACCGGCCCAGTATCAGGTCCATCTCCTTCATGCCCCGGTGCCACGAGCGAAAGCGCAGCCGTTTTCTCCGCGGGTCGCTCAGATTGGGTACCGGGCCTGTTGGTTCTGACATCGCGTTCTCCTGCGTGACGCTAGGATACCTTCCAGCGGCTAGGATATAAGGGCTGGCTGCCCGGCTGTCAGCCAGCGCGTGCCAACTGTTTGCCGATCCGGTTTTTTCGCCATGCGTCCGCAAGTGCTCTTCGGACTGTTCGCTCCCGTGACCGCCTTGCCGGGCGTGGGGCCCCGCATCGCCAAGCTCATCGAGCGGGTTGCGGGGCCGAACGTGGTCGACCTGCTCTGGCATCTGCCGACCGGCCTGATCGATCGGCGCTTTGCGCCCAAGCTGGCGGACGCGCCGGCCGGCGCCATCGCGACGCTGACCGTGCAGGTCGACGGCCACGAGCCGCCGCGCAGCAAACGCCAGCCCTATCGCGTGCATTGCTCGGACGAGACCGGGACCATCAGCCTGGTGTTCTTCCATCCGCGTCCGGACTACTTGCGGACGGCGCTCCCCGAGGGCGAGATCCGGGTGGTCAGCGGCGAAGTGCAGCTCTTCGGCGGCCGGCTGCAGATGACCCATCCCGACCATATCGGCACGCCGGACGAGATCGCCCGCCTGCAGTCGATCGAGCCGGTCTATCCGCTGACCGCCGGGCTCAGCCTCCGGGTCTTGGGCAAGGCGATCAGGGCGGCCGTCGAGCGGGCGCCGGACCTGCCGGACTGGCTCGAACCCGAGCTCGGCCGGCGTTCGGGCTGGCGTTCCTGGCGGGCGGCGATCACGGCGGTCCATGCGCCGGAAGGCAGGGGCGCGCTGGACCCGCTTGGACCGGACCGGGCGCGGCTCGCCTATGACGAGCTGCTGGCGAGCCAGCTCGCCATCGCGCTGGTCCGGGCCCAGCAGCGGCGGCTGCCGGGCCGGTCGATCATGGGGGATGGCCGTCTGAGCAAACGCATCGAGGCCGCCCTGCCCTTCCGCCTGACGGGCGCGCAGGAGCGGTCGCGCGCCGAGATCACCGCCGACATGGCCGCCGAGCGGCGCATGCTGCGCCTTCTGCAGGGCGATGTGGGCAGCGGCAAGACCGTGGTGGCCTTGCTGGCCATGGCCACGGCGGTGGAGGCCGGCGGTCAGGCCGCGCTGATGGCGCCGACCGAGATCCTGGCGCGCCAGCACTTCGCCACCGTGGCACCCCTTGCCGAACAAGCCGGCCTGCGCGCCGCCCTCCTGACCGGGCGGGAGAAGGGCCGGCCGCGCGACGGCCTCCTGGCCCGGCTCGAGGCCGGCGAGATCGATCTCCTGGTCGGCACCCATGCCCTGTTTCAGGAGGACGTCTCTTTCCGCAACCTGGTGTTTGCGGTGATCGACGAACAGCACCGGTTCGGCGTGCACCAGCGCTTGGGGCTGACCGCCAAGGGCCAGGCGGTGGAAACCCTGGTGATGACGGCAACCCCGATCCCGCGCACGCTGCTGCTCGCCTCCTATGGCGACATGGACGTCTCGCGGCTCGACGAGAAACCGCCCGGCCGCCTGCCGGTGGAGACCCGCGTGCTGCCGCTGACCCGCCTCGAGGAGGTGGTCTCGGCGGTGCATCGCGCCATCGCCGGCGGCGCCCGCGCCTACTGGGTCTGCCCCCTGGTCGAGGAGTCCGAGGCGGTCGATCTGGCCGCCGCGCGCGAGCGCCATGCCGAGCTTGTGGAACTCTTGGCGCCGCGCCGGGTCGGCCTGGTGCACGGACGCATGAAGGGCGCCGACAAGGACCGGGTCATGGCCGAGTTCGCGGCCGGCGAGATCGACGTCCTGGTCGCCACCACGGTGATCGAGGTCGGCGTGGACGTGCCCGAGGCCTCGGTCATGGTGGTCGAGCACGCCGAGCGGTTCGGCTTGGCCCAGCTGCACCAGCTGCGCGGCCGGGTGGGCCGCGGTGGGACGGCGGCGACCTGCCTCTTGTTGTATGCGGGCCCCTTGGGCGAGACCGCCAAGGCCCGGCTCGCTGTGATGCGGGAGACCGACGACGGCTTTCGCATCGCCGAGGAGGATCTGCGCCTGCGCGGCGCCGGCGAGCTGTTGGGCACCCGGCAAAGCGGCCTGCCGCGCTTTCGGCTCGCCGACCTCGCCGTCCATGGCGAGCTCTTGGCCACGGCCCGGGACGACGCCCGCCTGGCGCTGCACCGGGACCCCGAGCTCAAGAGCCCGCGCGGCGAAGCGCTGCGCGTTCTGCTCTATCTGTTCGAGCGGGATCTGGCGGTGAAGTTCCTGCGCTCGGGTTAGCGCCGTTTCTATCTTGACGGAATCGGCGCCGGCCCACTCCCCCACCCGGCCACCCCAAGGATGCTGCCATGGTTGGCCGGGTGGGGGAGCGGGCCGGTGATGCAATCGAAACCAAAAACGCTCTAGCTTGTCCTCGGCCGGAAGCCGCGCAGCCGCGCGATCAGCTCGGCGAAGTTCTTGCGCATGGCCCCCTCGTTGGCGCCGCGCTCGCGGCTCGCGGCCACGAAGGCGTCGCCCGCGGTCACCGTATGCTCGGTCGTGACCCGCGTCTCGAACACGGTTTGCCCGGATTTGAGATCCCGCAATGCGTAACGGATCGAGGACTCGGCGGTCTTGCTGAGGCCCCGCTGCGGGCGGTCCTTGCGGTCCAGCCTGGCGTGCAGCGCGTAGCGCGCGCGGCTGGCGTCCTCGACCCAAAGCCGGTTCTCGGCGAGGGATCGCTTGAGGGCGCGTGCGAAGGAGTCGTCGCTGACCTCCGAATTGAACAGCGGCATGGTTTCCCGGCCGCCCTCGACCAGAACCACGCCGATCGCCGGACCGCCGCCCGACGCGGGCCCCGCGGCGGGTTCCTGGTCCACCACCATACTCTCGACCCGCGCCGGCATGGCGCAGGCGGCCACTGTCATGAGCGCCGTGGAAACGAGGATTGCGGCCAGCGCTCGCCGCACTGCCTCAGGACGCCTTCTTGGACGTCGTGTCCACGGCCGCCGCGGTGTTCGGGATGGTCCGGTTGTCGCGGCGCGCCGGGCCGACCTTTTTCTCGTCCTGCTCCTCCAGGCTGCGCCGGTCCGGCGGCGTGACGATACCGCCCGAGATCACCATCTTGATCCCCTCCTCGACCGTCATGTTCAGCACCACCAGCTCTTTGCGCGGGATGAACAGGAGATAGCCGGAGGTGGGGTTCGGCGTGGTCGGCAGAAACACGTTGACCGTGTCGTCCGTGGTGATGTGCTGGACCTCGCCCTCGGTGATGCCGGTGATGAAGCCCAGGGCCCAGGAGCCGCGACGCGGGTACTCGAACAGCACCACTTCGCGGAAGGCGTTCTTCTGCTGGCTCATCACCGTCTCGACGATCTGCTTGGTGGCTCCATAGATGCTGCGGATCACCGGCATCCCGGTCAACATGCGCTCGCCGAGGCCGATGACCTGCCGGCCGAGGAAGCCGGGCGTGAGCCAGCCGATGATGACCAGGCAGAGCACGAGCACGACCAGACCGAGCCCGGGCACGCCGAAGGGCAGATAGGTCTCCGGGTTGTAGCGGGGCGGGATCAACGGCGTGATCTTGCCGTCGACGAATTCGATGAACAGCCAGCCGAGATAGACGGTGAGCGCGAAGGGCGCGGTCACCAGGATGCCCGTCAGCAGATAGGTGCGCAGCTTGCCGAAAACGCCCAGCCGCCGCCGGTGGTGATGACCGTCCCCCGGATTGCCTCCGGACGATGGGTTGCTCAAGGTGACCTGACTGCTGTCCGACATGCGCTTTACTTTGAAATTCCAGGGATTTCGGCGAGAGGATGGGCCCGAATGCTGGCCAAGGCAACCGCTTTCGCGGCCTCAGGCCACGCCCTCCTTGAAGAAGCGCCGGAGCTCGGCAAAGGTTTCGTCCGGCTGTTCCTCGGGCAGGAAGTGCCCGCAGTCCAGCGCTTTCCCGGTCACGATCGCCGCCCGCTCCCGCCAAGTCTCCAGCACATCATAGTATTTTTCCATGAGGCCGCGCAGCCCCCAAAGCACCAGCAGCGGCGCCGCCACCTTGGTGCTCAGATCGGCCTCGTCGTGTCGCAGGTCGATCGAGGCGGCGGCGCGATAGTCCTCGCAGGAGCCGTGCACCGTCTTGGGATCGCTGAAACAGCGGAGATACTCCGCCATGGCCTCGGGCGTGAACGCGTCCGCCGCCGCGCCCCACGCGGTCAGCTTGGCCCTCAAATAGAACTCGGGGTCGGCCCCGATCAGCTTTTCCGGGAGCGGGCTCGGCTGGATCAGAAAGAACCAGTGATAGTAGCCCGTGGCCACATCCTGGTTGGTGGTCGAGAAGATCTTGTGTGTGGGCACGATGTCGAGCACCGCCCAGCGCAGCACCCGTTCCGGATGGTCGAGCGCCATGCGGTGGGTGACGCGCCCGCCCCGATCATGCCCCGCCACGAAGAACCTGGAGAATCCCAAGGTCTCCATCACCTCGATCTGGTCCTGCGCCATGGCCCGCTTGGAATAGGTCTCGTGGTCGGACCCGCCTTCGGGTTTTGAGGAATCGCCATAGCCCCGCAGATCGGTGGCGATCACGGTGAAATCCTCGGCCAGCCGGGGGGCGATCTTGTGCCAGATCACATGGGACTGCGGGTAGCCGTGCAGCAACAGCAAGGGCGGGCCCTCGCCGCCTCTGACCAGGTTGATCGTGGCGCCGCTGACGTCGATCTTCGCTTGGCTGAAACCCTCGAACATCCGCTCCGCTCCCGTGGTTTGGCGGGATGTTATACGGCAATTCCCGGCCGATGTCGTAGGCCGAGCGGCGGCTCGCGTACCGGCACCGTTCTGAGGCCATGCTCGGACCACATGAAGGGTCCGCCGCCCGGGGTCCGCGACCGGCCGATCCCGAGTATGGTTAACGAGAGTAAAAGCGACGTAAATCCGGCATTGCCGGTGATGCTGGCGGCACCGGCCATGACCGATCTTCGCACCCCATGCCGCTTTTCTTGGGACACCGATCTGTTTTAATGCGAGCAAGGAGGCCGGGGGGTCATGGCCATGCTCAACAAATCTCTCAAAGACCATGCCGCGGCCCTGCGGGAGGGCCGCCTGACCAGCACGGCGTTGGTCGAAGAGGCCATGGCCCGGCAAGCGCGGTTCGCGGATCTGCTCGGCGCCTACAAGACCGTGGACCCCGAAATCACCCGGCGGCAGGCGGCGGCCGCCGACCGCGTTCTCGCCTCCGGCGAAAACACTGGACCACTGGCCGGGCTGCCGGTCTCGGTCAAGGATCTCTTCGGCGTCGAGGGATTTCCCACCTATGCCGGCACCGCGAACCGGCTGCCGCCGGACTGGGAGCGCGAGGGTCCGACCATTTCCCGTCTGCGGGCCCAGCACGGGGTGGTCATGGGCAAGACCCATACGGTGGAGATCGCCTTCGGCGTGCTGGGCACCAACCCGCATTGGGGCGCGCCACGCAATCCCTGGGATCCCGAGCGGCCGCGCGTGTCGGGCGGCTCGTCCTCCGGCGCCGGGGTCAGCCTGGCGGAGGGGTCCGCAGTGCTGGCGCTCGGCACCGATACCGCGGGCTCGGTCCGCGTGCCCGCGAGCTTCACCGGCATGGTCGGCGTCAAGACGACGCAGGGACGCTGGTCGATCGACGGGATTTTCCCCTTGAGCCCCAGCCTCGACACGCCCGGCGTGCTGACCCGTACGGTCGCCGACGCAGCCTACGCCTTCGACGCGCTGGACGATGAGGGCGGCGCGCAGGAAGCGGCGGCGGAGATCGAGCCGGCCGATCTGGCCATTGGCGTGCCCGACGCACTGTTTTGGGACGACTGCATGCCCGGCATCGAGGACGGTGTACGCGCCGCCTTGGCGGAGCTCGAGCGTGCCGGCGCCCGACTCGTCCCTCTGGATCTGCCCAGCGCGGACCAGGCGTACGCGTACCTGTGTCAAGGGGGGCTCGCGGCGGTCGAGGTGTACGCCTTCCTGAAGAATGATCTGCCCCAGGTGCTGAAGACCCTGGATCCCAATGTGGCCCAGCGGATGGCCGACGCAGGCACGCTGCCGGCGGTCGAGTATATTCAGCGCAAACGCCACTTGGCCGCGCTGGGCGCCAAGGCGGCCGCCGGGCTGGCCGGGGTGGATGCGCTGGCCACGCCGACCGTGGCGGTGACGCCGCCGACGCTGGAGGAGATCTCGTCTGCCGAGGCCTACCGGAGCAAGAACCTGCTCGCGCTGCGCAATACGGGCGTGGTCAACATGCTGGGCCTGTGCGGGCTCAGCATGCCGGTGGCGCTGGATCGGGAGAACATGCCCGTGGGCCTGCAGCTGATCGCCGGACCCGGTGCGGACGCCCGGCTGGTCGGTATCGGGGCGGCCTCCGAACGCGTCCTCGGCATCGGCGCCGATCGGCTCGGGGATCCGCCCCTGTGCGCCGGCTGATCTCGCACGCAGGGCTGCGGCCCGCGCCCTGGGCCGCGGTCGCGGGTCTGCTGGCATGGCCGGCCTGGGCCGAGGCACCGGCGTTCGACCTGCCGATCGACTGCGCCCTTGGAAAAGACTGTTATGTCTGGAGCTACTTCGACCACGACCCCGACAAGGGCTATCGCGATTATCGTTGCGGCCGGCGCACCAACGAGGGGCATGGCGGCACCGACTTCGCGATCGGCGGTCGGCAGCGGATGGCCGAGGGGGTGCGCGTGCTGGCGGCGGCGGACGGGGTCGTCCGGGGCCGCCGCGACGGCATGCGGGATGCCGCCGTGCTCGGCGGCGACAGGCGCGCGCTCGCCGGCAAGTTCTGCGGCAATGGGGTGAATGTCGACCACGGTGGCGGCTGGTCGGCCCAATACTGTCACATGCGCCGGGGCAGCGTGTCGGTGCAGGTCGGCGAGCGGGTCCGCCGGGGCCAGGTGCTGGGCTTCGTCGGACTGTCCGGGCTGGCCGAGCTGCCCCATCTCCATTTCGAGGTCCTGCGCGACGGCCGGAAGATCGACCCGTTCCGGGGTGTGGACGGCGGGCCACGCTGCGGGCTCGGGGCGCGCCCGCTTTGGACGGACGCGGCGCTCAAATCGATCGACTATGAACCGGTTCTCCTGCACGCGGCAGGCTTCGGGACCGGTCCGGTCGACTGGAAGCGGGTACGGGCCGGCAAGTATCCCAAAGAGACGCTACCGACCTCGGCGCCCGCTTTGACCGTATGGGTGGAGATCCTCGGGGTTCGGGCGGCCGACCAAGTTCGCCTGGAGCTGCGCGACCCCAGAGGCCGCGTGATCGCCGACAGCGACCACCGATTCGATAAGTATTGGGCGCGCTGGACCGGCTTCACCGGGCGCAAACGCCCGGCGCAGGGTTGGGCGAAAGGCCGCTATCAGGGGCGCATAGAGCTTGTCCATCGCGGCCCGGACGGCCAGCGGGTGATCGAGGAGACACGGGAAATCGAGGTTCGTTAGCCGCGAACCGGTTCCGCCGTCCGGCGCTGCATGCGCAGCTTCTGCCGCAAGGCGCCGAAATCCTCCTGCGCCGCCAGCAGCGCCGGCACCACCAGCAGCACCAGGAAAGTGGTCACCATCAGGCCGAAGACCAAGGTCACCGCCATGGGGATCAGAAACTGCGCCTGCAGGTCCCGTTCGAACATCAAGGGGGTCAGCCCGCCAATGGTCGTGAGCGACGTCAACATCACCGCCCGGAGCCGGTCGCAGGCGCCGTCGGTGATGGCCGAAATAGCCTCCTGCCCACTGCGGATTCGCTCATCGATCGTAGTGACCAGGATGATGGAATCATTGACCACGATGCCGGACAGCCCGATCAGCGCCACCAAGCTCAGAATGGTGAGCTCGAATCCCAGGGCCATATGGCCCAGAGCGGCGCCGACCAGCCCGAGCGGGATCACCGACATCACCACGATCGGCCGGGTATAGCTCGCGAACACCCAGGCCAGCACGATGTAGATGACCGACAATCCGACCATGGCGCCGACGCGCATGTCGGCCAGCGTCGTCGCCTGTTCCTGGGCCTTGCCCTCGAACCGGACCGACAGGCCTTTGTCCGCGGCCATCTTGTAGATGCCGTCTCGTTCCAGGGCGGCGACGATCTCGCCCGTGTTGGTGATCTCCTTGTCCAGCTCCGCCGTGATGGCGATTTGACGCGCCCCGTCTTCCCGCAGGATGCGGGCGAAGCCTTGCTTCTCGCGGGTGCGCACGACCTCGGCGAGCGGCACCTCGGCCCCGGTCGGCGAGCGCAGGTAAAGCGCGTCCAGAGCGGCGAGGTCGATCGCGCCGCGCGGATATTGCACGCGAACGATGATCTCCTCGTCGTCCCGCGGGAAGCGCTTGGCGATCGCACCCTGGAAGGCGTTGCGCACCTGGCGGCCGACATTCTGGGTATTGAAGCCGAGCGCCCGGCCGCGCGGCGTGACTTCGATGATCGTCTCGCGCCGGCCATAGGGCAGGTTGTCGGCGATGTCGCTGACGCCGGGATAGCTCTCCAGCAATTGGGCGACCTGGTTGCCCGTGGTCTTGAGGGCGTTGATGTCGTCGCCCAGCAGGCGCACGTCCACCTCCCGTCCCGGCGGGCCTGCTTCGGCCGGCAGGATGGTGACCTTGGTCAGGCCTGCCTGCCGGCGCACGGCTGCGCGCCAGGCCGACATGAAGGTGTCGGCCTCGATGGTGCGGTCCTCCGCCGCAACCAGCTCGACGAAGATGCCGCCCACATGGTCGCCGGCCGATGACGTCCGGCCCGGTCGCACGCCGACCGCACCGCCGATGAAGCCGACCGCAGTCTTGACGAGACTCCCCTCACCCGCCCCCGTCACCTCGGCCTCGGCCGAACGCATGGCCCGCTCCAGCTCGTCGAGCATGGCGACGGTCTGCTCGCGGGGTGTTCCGGCGGCCATCTCGATGTTGGCGAACACCCGATCGCCTTCCGGCTGCATGAAGAAGACGAAGGGCAGCCGGCCGCCCGCGACCAGGCCGATGATCAGGATGAAGGCGCCCAGGGCAGTCGCCAGCGTGGCGTAGCGCCAGCGCACCACGAATCCCACGGTATTGCGAAACCACCCTTCGCGAAACCGCTGAAACCCCGCATCGAACCAGCGCCGCAGGCGAGGCGGACGTTTCGGCTCATGCGTGAGCGCGCTGCGCATATGCCCCGGCAGCACCAGAAAGCACTCCACCAGGCTGGCGATGATGACCGCGATCGCGACCAGCGGGATGCCGCGGATGATCTGGCCGATGATGTCGGAGATGATCAACAAGGGCGTGAAGGCGGCGATCGTCGTCAGCGACGAGCTAAACACCGGTGCGGCCATGCGGCGGGCGCCGGTCTCCGCCGCCTCCAGCGCATCCATGCCGTCGCGGAAGCGCGCCTCCGCGTGCTCGCCGACGACGATGGCGTCGTCGACGATGATGCCCAGCACCATGATCAGGGCGAACAGGCTCACCATGTTGATCGACTGCCCGCTTGCCAGCATGACCACCATGGTGGCCAGCAGCGAGACCGGAATCCCAACGGCGACCCAGAACGCGACCCGGCTGTTCAGGAACAGGAACAGGACGGTCAGCACCAGAACCAGTCCCCCGAGGCCGTTCTTCAGCAGGAGCTGGATCCGCGAGCGGATCAGATCCGCCATGACGTCGTATTGCTCGATCACCAGGTTTTCCGGCAGGGTCGGTCCGATTTCCGCCAGGTAGTCGTCTACGGTGTTGGCGAGATCGAGGGCGTCGGCGCTGGTCGCCCGCTGGATGTGCAGCCCGATGGCCGGCTGGCCGCGGTGCCGGAGCGTGATGCGTTTCTCCTCGAAGGCCTCGCTGACCCGGGCCACGTCGCGCAGCAGGATGCGCTGCCCGGTCTCGAGCGCCTTGATCTCGATGGCGCCGATGCCGGCCGCGTCCTTGACCAGCCCAAGGCTGCGGATTTGGCGTTCCGAGCCGCCGCCGGTCACGCCGGACGGCAGGTCGCGGGACTGTTCGGCGATCCGTCCGGCGATGTCGGCCAGCGTCATGTTCAGCCGCCTGAGCACCTCGGGCCGGACCTCGACCCAGATCTCCTCGTCCCTGGCGCCGCTGAGATCGACCTTGTCGATGCCCCGGTCCAAGAGCCCGTCGCGAATGCGCTTGGCGATGGCCTTGAGGGATCGCTCCGGATAGGGACCCGAGATGACCAGGCGGCTGATCGTGTCATAGCGGACGATGCGCCGGATCTCCGGGCGTTCGCTGTCATCTGGCAGGGTCATCACCTGGCCCACGCCGGTCTCCACGTCGGCCAGGGCCGCCTGCATGTCGGATCCCGGCTCGAATTCGACGACGACGCTGCCGCGGCCTTCGACGGAGGTCGAGCGGACGCGCTTGACGCCATCGAGAAACCGCACCTCCGGCTCGATCGCCTGCACGATATTGGCGTCGACGTCCTCGGCGCTGGCCCCGGGCCATTCGACGGCGACGCTGATGATGTCGATGCCGAAGTCCGGGAAGAACTGGGTGTTCATGCGGTTGATCGCGAACAGCCCGCCGATGATCATCAGCATCATGAGAAGGTTCGCCGCGGTCGGATGGCGCGCGAACAGATCGATCAAACCGCCGCGGCGGCCACTGCCGCCGCCGGGCTCGCGTCCAAACAGGCCGGTGTTGAGCGGCATAACTAGCGGATGTCCACCTTCACGCCGGGGCCGATCTCGGGAAACGTCGTTGAGGCGACCTGGTCGCCGGCTTCGAGTTCACCGCGGACCAGAACGTCATTCCCGGCGCGCGCGACCAAGTCGACGCGGCGCGGCTGCAGGCGTCCGTCGACCGCAACGTAAACCAGGTCCTCCCCCTGAAGAGCGGCGGCCGGCAGGCGCACCACCTGGCTGTAGGGACGGTCGGGAATAAGGACTTCCACGAACACCCCGGGGCGCAGCACCGTGTCCAGCCCGGTGTCGTGAATCCGCGCGAACAACTCCACGCCGCCACTGGCCGCGTCCACCTCGCTGCCGGCCCGCTCGATGGTGGCGGCGAACTCGAAATCCCGCGTCCGGGTCCGCCAGACGACTTTCGCCTCGCGGCCCTTGACGCCGCCCGACTCGATCAGCCGCGCAAACTCGGCGTCGCTGATCTGAAACCGCCCCTCGAGCCGGCTTGCGTCGATCAGGCGGGCGACCCGGTCATTCACGCTGACCTGCTTGCCGATGGCCGTACCGCGGTCGGTCAGGAAGGCATCGAACGGGGCGACCAGCTTTGTCTGCTCGAGATCCCGGACGGCCCGGTCGACCGCCACCTGGCGCTGGCTGATGACCGCCTGCTGCTGGGCCACGCGCGCGCCCAGCCGATCGATCGACTGATTGCGGGCAATGACCCGCTGCTCGGTCTCGGCCAGGGTAATTTTCGAATCGTCCAGGGACTTCTGAGAGCCCGAGCCTTTCTTACGCAGACTCGCCCGACGGTCCAGCTCCCGCTTGGCGAGCGTCAGCTGCTCCAGATCCTGTTCCAGCAGCGCGCGCTCGCCGACGCGCTCGGCTTCCAGCTCTTCCAGCCGGGCCTTGGCCTCGATCAGCTGCGCCGAGCGCTCGGCCAGGGCGGATTCGTAGTCGAAGGGGTCGATCGCGACCAACAGCTCGCCTTCCCGCACGATGCCGCCCTCGACGTAGTTATCGCCGACCTCGATCACCCGGCCGCTGACCAGCGGTCGAAGCTCGACCGATCGGCCCGCCACGATCTCGCCCAGCAGGCGCAGGTCCGGCTGCACATCGGCGACCGCCACGGTGATGGCGGAGATCGTCCAGCTGCGTTCCGGGACGGGTTTTCGCTCCACGGCCGGCCGGGTCGCGACCAGCCAGGCGGCCGCCGCGACGGCGCCGCCCAGAATGGCGACCGGGACGAGGACGCGCAGCCAGGAGATCAGGCGCGAGGGCGCGTTGCGTCGGCCCGACCGCCCGCCTCCCGACCCCGGAAACGAGACGCCGGGCTCCTTGGGCGCCGGGACGCTCACGCGCCGTTGCTCGCTCCGGCTGGGTACCGGACCGGCTTGGCTGGACTCGTCCTCTGGTCGTGTGTCCACGGTCAAAGTCGTTCTTTCATAAAGACTTCCGTCTCACTTTACATGGGAAGAGCCGCAATAGGAATGCAATCGAAATTCGAGCCGCTAAGGCCGCCTCAATACTTTGAACAACACCTCTATACGGATGGTTACGGTCTTGCGATCAGGCGCATCCCCGGCGGCGAGCCCTCGGACTCTTCTTGGACCGTCCTGTTTTCAAGCTCACGTCTTTCCGGGCGTATGACCATGGATGTAGACCGAATGGTTAAAGCAAAGTTTACCGCCGCTTAAGGACGATCTGCGCACACTTTGCGTTGCGTCCTCGGGTTCACGACACGCCACGTGTTCGCGGAAGGCGGCCGGTCGGTCTGGAACAGATCCGGTGGTACGCCTCCTGTCGGAAAGCCACCAAATCGTGCCAAAGAAACCACAAGAACAGCATCAACAGGATGGTCACGCGGGCGGTTGCCCCGTGCATGCGGCGAAGGCGCAGCAGGTCTCGGACGTCTTTACGCATGCCAACAAGATCCTGGCCGGGATCCTGGCGATCTCGGATGACGCCATCATCTCGCTGGACCACACGCAGCGCATCGTCGTGTTCAACGAAGGCGCCGAGAAGGTCTTCGGCTACAGCGCGGACGAGGCCCTGGGCCAACCGCTGGAACTCCTCCTGCCGGAGAGCATCCGCCGCGCGCATCAGGCCCTGGTAAAGGGCTTCGGCAGCGACAAGGTGGCCAGCAAGAAGGCCTCTTCCCGTCAACCCATCGAGGGACGCCGCAAGGACGGCTCCGAGTTCCCGGCGGAAGCGTCGATCTCCAAGATCGACACGGAAGACGGGCCGCTGTTCACGGTCATTCTGAGGGACATCACCGAGCGGCTCGAGGTCGAACGTCGGCTCTCGGAAATGGCCCAACACGACGCCCTGACCGGTCTTGCCAACCGCGCCATGTTTACCGAGCTGCTGAACCGTGCGATCAGCCGCGCCAAACGCTCGGGGAGCGCGGTGATCGTGATGTTCATCGACCTGGACCGGTTCAAGAAGATCAACGATTCCCTGGGACATGATGTGGGCGATCTCCTGCTCAAGGAGATCAGCCGCCGCTTCTCGGGCAGCCTGCGGGAATCCGACGTGATCGCCCGCATGGGCGGTGACGAGTTCACCGTCGTGCTGGAACGCCCCGCCGAATCGTCTGAAGAACAGGTTTCCGCGCAGCGCAGCGCAGCGATCGTCGCCGAAAAGCTGCTCGAGGTGGCTCGTCGCCCGGTCCGGCTGGATGGCCAGGAGGTGTTCGTGGCCGCCAGCATCGGTGTCGCCTTCGCGGCCGGGCTGGAGGCCGACGCCGACACGCTGATCAAGAATGCCGACATGGCCATGTATCGCGCCAAGCAGGACGGCGGTGACAACTTCCATTTCCATTCGGAGGAAATGTCGGCCGAGGCGCTCGGACGGCTGGCGATGGAGGGCGAGCTGCACCACGCGCTCGACCGGGGCGAGTTTGTGTTGCACTACCAGCCGATCATGCGCATCCCCGACGGTGGGCTCCTGGGAGTCGAGGCCTTCCTACGCTGGCAGCACCCGAGAGGACGTCTGATGACGCCAGAGGGCTTCATGCCGGTCGCCGAGGAAACCGGCCTGATCGTTCGAATCGGCGACTGGGTGCTCACAACCGCCTGCCGCCAGATGTGCGACTGGATCGACCAGGGACGGGCCATGTCCCGCCTGGCCGTAAATCTCTCCGCGCGCCAGTTCCGGGACAAAGGGCTGCCCGCGCTCATCTGTCGGGTGCTGGCGGACACGGGCCTGCCGCCCGACGTCCTGGAGTTGGAGGTCACTGAAGGCCTGTTGACCGGCAGTCCCGACGCCGCCTTCGAACGGTTGCAGGAGTTGAAGACATTCGGCGTACGGCTGTCGATCGATGATTTCGGAATGGGGGTTTCTTCGCTCAACTACCTCAAGGGCTGCCCTATCGATGTGCTCAAGATCGACGGGAATTTCGTGCGCAAACTGGGCCGGAGCAGCAAGGACGCGGCCATCGCCGCTTCGGTGATCGAGCTTGCCCACAATCTGCAGATGGAGGTGGTCGCCGAAGGCGTCGAGACCGACGCGCAGCTTGCCTGGCTGGCGGCGCAAGGCTGTGATGCCGCACAAGGCTACTACTTCTGTCACCCCATGCCTGCTGAGGATCTCGGCGAGCCGCTTCGGATGGACCTGCTCGACGCGCCGCCGGCCCAGTCCAGCCCCGCAGCCGGAGTCTGAGTACCTTCGTCTTCCGGGACCTGTGATCCGGATTGTGTCCGGCTCGCCCTGCCGCTAACACAGTCCATCATGTTCACCCTGTCCAAAGCGCTGTGGGCGCTCTTGACGCCGGGCAACCTGTTCCTTCTGGCCCTGGCCACCGCCGTCCTGCTGCTGTGGACGCGCTGGCGCCGGGCCGGCCGGCGGCTGCTCGTGCTGCTGCTCATTGCCGGAGGGATGCTGTCTGTGGTGCCGCTCGGTCGCTGGCTACTGGTGCCGCTGGAGAACCGCTTTCCGGCCGTGCGAACGGCGCCGGCCCAGGTGGATGGCGTGGTCGTCCTCGGCGGATCGATCAATCAGTTCATCTCCAAGGCGCGTGGACAGCCGGCCCTGGACGGCGGGGCCGAGCGCTTGCTGGCGGCCGCCAGGCTCGCCCGGACCCATCCGACCGCGCGCTTGGTCTTCACGGGTGGCTCCGGCGACCCGTTCCGGCAGGAGCTCAAGGAGGCCGAGGTGGCGCGAATGGTCTGGGCCGATCTGGGACTGGCCACCGAGCTCGCCTCGGGCCGCGTCCAGTTCGAGGATGTCTCGCGCAATACCCACGAGAATGCCGTGCTCACATACCGCAGTATCGCCCCACGCAGCGGAGAGGTCTGGCTGCTGGTGACCTCCGCCCGACATATGCCGCGGGCGATGGGCAGCTTTCGCGAGGCCGGCTGGCGGCCGCTCGCCTACCCGGTCGACTACGTGACCGACGGAACCATCGGCGGGCCGTACGGATTCAGTTTCGCCGGCGGTCTCGGCGCGTTCGGCGAGGCGCTCAAAGAGTGGATCGGGTTGCTCTACTACTACGTCATGGGGCGGACGGACGCCCTCTTTCCCGCCCCGTAGCTCAGACGTGACCGGGTTGATAGTAGGGGTTGGCGCCGGCCGCGTGGTCGGTCACGTCCACCACCTCGCTGATCGTCGGAACGGCGCGCATGATCTCCACCTCGACTCCCTGGCGCAAGGTCACGGTCGACATGCCGCATCCCTGACAGCCGCCTTCGAGGCGGATGTAGGCGCGGTTCTCGCGCACATCGACCAGGGAGATAAAGCCGCCATGTGAGGCCACGGCCGGATTGATGCGCTCCTCCAGAAGCTGCTGGATCGCGACGCCCTCGGGAGACATGAGACCAGGCGTTTCTTCCTCGACGGCCCAGCCGGCGGCGTCCCGGGCCGGCTCATGGACGAACTCGATACCGGTCACCTGGGGAACGAGGTTCTTCAGCGTGTTCTCGATCTTGATCTCGACCGCGAACAGGGGCTGCGAGAAGCGCGTGCCTTCGAGGGACAGCTTGACCAGCCCGTCGTCATAGCCCTGGAAGCTCAGGGCCCCGCCCTCGCTTGCCAGCGCCGGCCGAAGACGGGATTCGATGACGTCCAGAACCGCGGCCACGACCGGGTTGTCGTCTCCGTAATCGGCCTGTTCGCCCTCATGCACGTCCGGCACGGGCATGACCGGCAGGCCGGCCACAAAGTGCTCCATGATGGTGCCCAGGATCGGGGGCTTGAGAATCTGCCAGTCGGCGCCGTCGGCCTTGCGCACGGCAACGAAATCCGCGTCGAAGGCGACTCCGGCGACGCCCTCCACATTGAACAGGGCGGACGCCAGCGGGGACCGCTTGGCGGCCTCCGGGTCGTCGAACTGAGCCGAGCCGGACTCGAGGACCGTGCGTCCGGGATAGAAACGCATGACTGACCCGCCCGGCGCCGCCTCGGTTTGGATGAACATGCCTTGCTCCGCTCACGTTTCGCTGATGTCTGAACATGAAATCGCGGAGGCCGAAGATCAACCCCCCGCCATGGCTGACCAATCTGACCGTGTGCCTGGAATTCGCCTCACTCTCCCCCTATAGTCCGCCCCCTGGCGCTGGCGCCATAGAGCATTCTCCGCTTTACCCCTTCCCCGACAGGAGTCATCTTAATGCGGTCTCTGCTTACCCTGTCCCTCTTATTCGGTTTGGCCATGGCTTCCACTGACGCTGATGCGGCGGATCCCGAGAACACCCTTTACCTGGATCTCAAGGACGGGCGCGTCACCATCGAAATGCGTCCGGATCTGGCGCCCAAACATGTGGCCCGGATCAAGGAGCTCGCGCGCCAGGGCTTCTATGACGGGATCGTCTTCCACCGGGTGATCGACGGATTCATGGCGCAGACCGGGGACCCGGAAGGCACCGGCTTCGGCGGCTCGGGACAGAACATCCCTGCCGAGTTCACCAACGAGCCCTTCGAGCGCGGCACGGTGGGCATGGCCCGGTCCCAGAACCCGAACAGCGGCGACAGCCAATTCTTCATCTGCTTCAAGTCGGCCCCGTTCCTGAACGGTCAGTACACGGTCTGGGGCAAAGTGGTGGACGGCATGGAGCATGTGGACGCCATCACCCGCGGCGAGCCGCCCCCAAAGCCGGACAAGATCATCCGCATGCAGGTGGCCGCAGACGCCAAATAGGGGTCGCGACCGACCATCCAGCAAATTGTGAGAGAGAGCAGAGGCCGTCCTCCCCAAGCGACCTCATCCTTCGAGGCGGCCTCGCAGGCCTTCTCAGGATGAAGTGCAAACGGCGAGGCACGCCGCGCGTCTTGCGCCTGCAGGCGCGACCTATTTTTTGGTTTTTTTCGGCTCGATCTTGTTCTGGACCGGCGGCAGGCTCCGCAGGTAGTCGACCATGGCGGCCCGGTCCTGGTCGGTGAGCTTGCTGGTGGTGTTGTCGACCACCTCGCCCATCTGTCCGCCGACCACGTCGCCTGACGGGGTCAGGCCGATCTGCAAGAGGAACAGGAAGTCGTCCTTGCTCCATTTGCCGAGGCCGGTTTCCGAATCGGGCGTGATGTTCGGCACGCTGCCGCCCTCGGGTCCCTCCTGGGCCCCGGCCAGCCACATGTCGGTTTTCAGGCCGCCGAGCGCATCTCGGGGCGTGTGGCATTCGCCGCAATGGCCGAGCGCGCGGACCAGATAGGCGCCCCGGTTCCAGGCCTCGGATTTGGCCTCCTCCGGTGCCATGGGGCCGGGCTCGAAATAGAGCCATTTCCAGAAGGTTACGGCAAAGCGCCAGCCGAAGGGGAAGCGCAGATCATGCGGCCGGCTGGGCTCGGCCACGGCCGGCTGGGCGCGGAGATAGGCCCAGAGATCGCGCATGTCCTGGTCGGACATCCCGGTGAACGCCGGGTAGGGAAAGGCCGGAAAGTAGTGCGAGCCGTCGGGTGCGCGGCCCTCGCGGAGCGCCCGGATGAACTCCGCCTCGCTCCAGGAGCCGATTCCATGGTCCGGGTCCGGCGTGATGTTGGGCCCATAGAAGGTGCCGAACGGGGTCTTGAGCGCCCGGCCGCCGGCCAGCGCCGGCCCCTTGTTCTTTACATCGGTGTGGCAGCCGAGACATCCGGCGGCATGGAAGACGTAGGCGCCGCGTGCGACCGCGTCGTCCTCCGCCTGTGCCTTTGGAGCGCCAAGCAGCAGGCCGAGCGCGACCGACAAGCCCAGCCACGCCCGGTCCGCGCGCCCGCGCACGGCGATTCCGCCTATTTTTCCGTGCGGAAGGGCTTGTGGCAGGCGCCGCAGCCTTCCTTGCCCATCTTGCCGAACTGCGCCGCCATGGCGGCCTTGTCGCCGCCCTTGGCGACTTCGGCGAGCTTGCCGCTCTCCTCCACCAGCTTGGCGTTGACCGCTTCGAACTCGCTCCATTTCTGCCAGATCTCCGGCTTTGCTCGGGTCTTGCCCTTGTCCGAACCCGGCGGGAAGAAGGACGGGATCACGGTGGCCAGCCCGTTGATCGCCTTGGCGTGCGCTTCCACGACCTCGCCATTGCCGGCGGCCAGTCCGCCCTTGATGCCCCCCATATGGGCGCCGATCGAGGACATGACCGCCTGCCTCTGCTTGAGGGCCAGGGCCGCGTCGGCGGCGCTCACGGCGGCGGCGCCGGTGGCGACCGCACCGGCCGCGATCAACGCGCCCAAGGCGCCGGATTTCCAGGACATTGTCATGACTGTTCTCCACCCTGTTGATACTGGGCCGCGTCGCGAACGGACGCGGGTCGGCAGCGAAGCCGTTCGGCCGATCGGCCGTTCTGCATGATAGGCCAGACGTTTGCGCCCGGATGCCCCTATGATTGCAATATCACAATCACGATTGCGTGATGTTCCGATGACGCTGGGGGACCATCGGTTGGTGCTCTAGCGTTCTCGGAAGGCCTCGTGCTTGAGCTTGAGCACCGGGCGGATCATGTAGGACAGCACCGAGCGGGTGCCCGTGTGGATGTCCACGGTGGCCTGCATGCCCGGGGTGATCGGCAGCGGCGCCTCGGCCTCGCCGAGATAGGCCTTGTCCGTGGTCACCACGACGCGGAAATAGGGTGTGCCGTCCTCGTCCGTGTTGGCGTCCGCGGCGATCTGGCTGACCTGGCCGTCGAGCCCGCCATAGCGGACGAATTCGTAGCTGGTGACCTTGACCACGGCCGGCTGTCCCAGCTGGACGTAGCCAAGATCGACCGGGTTGAGCTTGGCTTCGACGACCAGGGTCTCCTCTGACGGGACAATCTCCATGATCGGCTCGCCGGGGCGGACCACGCCGCCGATGGTGTGATAACGCAGGTTCTTGACCACCCCCTGGATCGGGCTGCGGATCTCGGTGCGCCGGACCTGTTCGGTGGCCATGCCGAGGTTCTCGCGAATGCGCGCGATCTCGACCTGGACCTGGCCAAGCTCTTCCGAGGCGGTGCTGCGGAAGCGGAGCGTCTCCTCCGTTAGGCGTTCGCGGGATTCCTGCAGGCTCGCCTGGGTGCGCGGGATCGCCGACTCGATGGTCTCGATCTGGCCTTCCAGGCGGGCCACTTCGCGCCGCCGTTCCAGATGTTCGAGCTTGGACACCAGCCCCTCGGACAACAGGTCCTGCGACATGGCGAGCGACTGGCGGGCCAGCTTGAGGTCACGGTTGAGGGTGCGCAGGCTGGCATCGAGCTCCTGGACCGCGGCCTCGCGCTGCCGGATCTGCTCGTCCAACACCTTGAGCGCGCTCTGATGCTCGCGGAGACGCGCTGCGTAGGACTCCTGCTCGCCGCGAAGCAGATCGGATCGCCGCTCGGCGATCGCTGGCGGGAACTCGGGCTCCCGCCCCTTGGCTTCCGCCTCGAGCCGCGCCCGCTTGAGCAGCAGCGCGTCGAGCTGCACCTGCAGCTCCTCTGCGTTCATGCTGTTCACGCCCAGGTTCAGCGAGACCAGCGGGTCGCCCGGCGTGACCACGTTCCCGTCCCGCACATGGATCTCGCGAATGATGCCGCCTTCGAGATGCTGGATCACCTTGATGTTGCCTTGGGGCACGACCTCGCCGACCGCGATCGCCACCTCGTCGAGCTGGGCGATATAAGCCCAGACCAGGCCAACCGCGACCAGCGCCATGATGATGCGGGCGAAGGGCAGCCAGCTCCGGCCGGGCGCGGCCTTGAGCAGGGACTCGAGCGTGGCCCTGGACTCGGCCGAGCGCGCCTTGGTGTCCGTGTGCGCGCCGGTCGCGCCGGCCTCCCCGGCGGCCGTGTCCGCTTGCCCGGTCATGACTGATGCACCACCTTGGGCCGCGGACCCGCGCCCGGGAACAGCCGAGGCAGGATGTCCTTGGTCGGCCCGCCCATGGTGATCCGGCCGGCCTCCATGACCACGATGTCGCTGGCCGCGCGCAGGAGTGCGGGGCTGTGCGTGACCAACAGGACCGTGTGGTTCCCGGCCAGCGTGGCCAGGGTCTCGGCGAGCGACTCCTCGGACTGGCGGTCGAGATGGCTGGTCGGCTCGTCCAGCATCAGCACCGGCGGGTCGCCGACCAGCGCCCGGGCGATGATGATGCGCTGGCGGATGCCGCTCGAGAGCCGGGCCCCGGCCTCGCCGATTTCGGCGCCGTAGCCGTCCGGCAGATCCAGGATATAGCCGTGCACGCCGGCCTTCTTGGCCGCGGCGATGACGTCTTCGTCCGTGGCATCCGGCTGGCGCAGAGCAATGTTGTCGCGCACCGTGCCGGCGAACAGCACGGTCTCCTGTGGCACATAGCCGATCCATCTGACCAGCTCGGCGCGGCTGAACTGGGCGATGTCGGCGCCGTCCAAGAGCACGCGCCCCTGGTCCGACGCATAGAGTCCCTGCAGCAGCTTCAGCATGGTGGTCTTGCCGCTGCCGTTACGGCCGACGATGGCATGCAGCCCGCGGGCCGGCAGCTTGAGCCGGATGCCGTCGACCGCAGGCGCCAGATCGGGCCCGTAGCGGAAGCTCACATTGTCCAGGACCAACTCGCCCTTGGGCTTTTCGAGCTGGACCGCGCTCTCGCGCCGATCCTCGGGATGGCGGAACGCCTCGGACAGCCGTCCGATCGCGTGCCGCGCCTGGGCGTAGGCGCGCCAGGTGCCGACCAGCTGTTGGAAGGGCTGGACGATGCGCATGCTCAGCATGTTGGTGGCGATCAGCGCGCCGATCGAAAGCCGCTGGTCGATGATCGCCAGCGCGCCGACGACGGTGATGATCACCGTGGTGAATACGGCCAGCGAGATGCCGAGGTTGAGATAGCTGTCCGCGCGGCCGCCGCGATGCATCGCCCGCTGGATCGTACCCGCGTGGCGGTCCTCCCAGGCTGGCCTCAGGGCGCGGTCCAGCGCCAGCGCCTTGACCGTGGCGCGCCCGGCGATGACCTCGGCGATGAAGCCGTCCCGGTTGAAGGTCGCCTGGCGTTCGTTTTCCTGGGCCTTGCCCAATACCGTGGCCGAGCGCCAGGCGACCAGCACGAAGACCGGGATCAGGGCCAGCAGCACCCAGGCGATCGGCAAGGCGATGATGAAGACGAAGGAGACGAAGATGATCGCGAAGGGGATGTCGAAGAGCAGGATCGCGGTCGCGCCCGAGAACACGTTGCGCACCGTGTCCACGTCCCGGAAGAGCGCCTGCCAGTAGGCCATCGGCCGGGTCTCGAGCACGCGCAGCGGCACCGAGACCAGCTTGTCGAACAGGATCTGCCCGACCAGCACGTCCATGCGGAGCGCCACCCGCTGCAGCAGGCGGCTGCGCGCCTGGCGCAACAGAAAGTCGAAGGTGATGGCGAAGGCCATGCCGATGGCCAGGCCCTTGAGCGTGGCCAGCCCCTGGAAGAACACCACCCGGTCGTATACCTGCAGCACGAAGACCGGCACCGAGAGCGCGAGCAGATTGACGAACAGCGAGATCGCGGCGACCTCGCGGAAGGCCGGCCTGAGACCGCGGACGATCTCCTTGAGCCAGGCGTTGGGGGCGGGTTTATCGCTCATGCCGCCGCTCTTTGGGGGGGTGCGCAGCCATGGGAGAGTATAGCGGGGCGGCCAGGAGAGACCTAACTGACGAAGTTGATATCGTTGGCGTTCGGGTTGTCGCTGGTGCCCGGATCGAAGTCCGCAACAATGGTGTAGCCGCCGCCGGCGCCGTCGTCGTCGTAGATCAGCGAGCCGGTGCTATCGAGGATCAACACGGCTTCGTCGCCGTACACGCTGTTGACGCCTGCCAGGACGCCGCCTTCGTCGAAGTCGTCATCGTATTCCTCGTCGATCACCAGGAAGTTGACGTTGGCCTCCGGGCTGCCATTGCCGCTGAGCTCGCCCCAGCCGTTGCCTTCGAGAACCAAATCGTCAAGCCCGGAGGCGAAATTCAGGATCTCGTCGACGTCCAAGCCGGCCTGCGTCTGGGTCAGGCCGTTCCCAATAAAGGTTCCGTCGCTGGGGTTGAGGTAGGCCAGCATATCGCCGGATTCGTCGCCGCCCGCGTTGATCTCGTCCGCGCCCTGACCGCCGACCATACGGTCGCCACTGGTGCCGCCGAAGAGCGTGTCGTTGCCCGCCCCGCCTTCGAGCGTGTCGGCGCCCCCTTGCCCCGAAAGCTCGTCGTCGCCCTCGCCGCCGACGAAGAGGTTAGGATCGTTGTTGCCGAACATGAAGTCGTTTGAGCTGGTGCCGATTACGTCGTCGATGTTCGTCAGCGCGTCGGTGTCGCCGAACGGATCGATCGCGGACTCGGCGCCGATCTCGTCCAGGGAGAAGGTCGCGAGATTGACCGTGACTCCGCCGGTGCCGCCGAAATCCACCTCCGCTTCGCTGTAATCGACCGTGTCGTCTCCGCCCAGGCCGTTGATGGTGTCGTCGCCCTGCATGCCGCGGAAGCGGTTGTTCCCGCCGTTGCCAAGCAGCCTGTCCGCAAGCTCGCTGCCGCGTACAGCGTCAATGTTCGACAGATCATCGGAAAACCCGCCAGCGTTCGTATTGCCGGTCGCGAGGCCGTCATCCAGGATGACCTCAACCCCGGGGGTGGCCCCGCCGCTGTCGACAATGCCGCTGAACAGGTAGTCGATCTCGTCGAAGCCGCCGTCGCCGATGGTGTCGTTGTCGCCGTTGATTGTGTCGTTGCCGCCGCGCGGCCGGAAGCGCTCGTCCGCCTCGCTGCCGATCAACGTGTCGCTGTTCTGGACGTCCGATCCTTCGACGGCTTCGATGCCGACGAGCGTGTCGGTTCCCCCAAGTCCGTCGCTCGCCAATCCGGCTGCCAGATTCACGCTCACCCCGCTCTGGGCGAACTGGTAACTCGCCTGGTCGAAGCCCGAGCCGCCGTCGATGAAATCGTTTCCGGCGCCGCCGTCGAACTCCTCAAACTGGTCATTGTCCGGGTTGCCGCCGATCAGCGCATCATTGCCGGCGGACCCGACGATGCGCTCGATATTGATGACCTGATCCGTGCCGCCGAAGCCGTCCAGGCCCGTCGCCGCCGCCACATTGACAGTCGTCGTCCCGCCGCCGTCGAGCGCCAGAACCGCATTTACTGTGTCGTCCGAAAGGTTGACCACGACGCCGGTGTTGTCGCCCGGGTTCTGGTCAAACCGGCCCAGCGGATCGCCGCTGTAGTCGGCGGAGTCGAATGCCCCCCGAACGCCATCGACGAAGTCGTCGCCGCCGTCGAGCAGGTCGTCGCCGCCACCGCCGATCAGGCGGTCGTTCTGATCATCACCGCGCAACGTGTCGTTGTCGGCGCCGCCGACCAGGGTATCGATGTCATCGCCACCTTCGAGCGTGTCTTGCCCGTCAGCGCCCCGAAGGATGTCTCTGCCGGCGCCGCCGACAAGGCTGTCGTCACCCTGCCGGCCCCTGAGGGAGCTTCCCAGGTCGTCGGCGATCAAGGTGTCGTTGAGGGGGCTGCCGCTCGCCTCCTCGATGTTTGTCAGGCTGTCCGTGAAGGTGCCGCCGTCCGTGGTTCCGACGGCCGTCCCTGAATCCAGGTTGACGCTGACGCCTTGGTCGCCCGCGGTCCCGCCATCTGCGTCGACGATCCCGCTGAACCGGTAGTCGATCTGATCGAAGCCCGAACCGCCGTCGACGGTGTCGTTGCCGCCGCGCGGCCGGAACTGCTCGAAACCGTTGCTTGCCGGATTGCCGCCGATCAGCGAGTCCCTGCCTTCCGAGCCCTCGAGCCCCTCGATGCTGACCAGGGTGTCGGTGCCGCCGAAGCCGTCGACCGCCAACCCCGTCACCAGGTTCGCGGTCACGCCCGCATCGCCGGGGCCCAACGGGTCGAACTGATAGCTGGCCCGGTCGAAGCCCGTTCCGCCGTCGATCGAGTCGCTGCCGCCGCGGCCGTCGAACTCCTCGAAACCATCATTCGCCGTATTGCCGCCGATGAGCGCGTCGTTGCCGGCCGAGCCCACCGCCCGCTCGAGGTTCACGACCGTATCCGTGCCGCCACTGCCGTCCAGCGCCCGCTCCCCGTCGACGAGCACCGTGGTGGTCCCGCCGCCGTCCAACGCCAGAGTGGCCTCGACGCTGTCGCCCGAAAAGTTGACCACAACGCCGGTGCCGGCGCCGAACCGGCCGAGGGGGTCGTTGGTATAGAATGCCGAATCGAAAAATCCGCGAGTCGTCGTTCCCGGATCGAAATCATCGCCGCCGTCGAGCGAATCGTTGCCGCCGCCGCCGAACAGGTCGTCGTTCTGGTCGCCACCGAGCAGCGTATCGTCGCCGGCGCCGCCGAAGAGGAAGTCGGTGCCGTCGCCGCCATCGATTTCGTCGGCGCCGCCAAAGCCGAAGAGCAAGTCGATCCCGTCATTGCCATTGAGCGTGTCGCCGCCGTTTTCGCCGACGATCAGGTCATCGGTCGCGCCGCCGTCTATTGACACGCCCACACCTGGTCCCGCGTCCGCCACGAGCAGCTGAAAGGTGAAGTCATCGAACTCTACGACCTCGATGCCGGAAATCGTGTCCGCCCCGAAGTCGCCGTCGGAGGGATCGACGTCCGCCAGTACAATGGTGCCGTCGGAGGACTCGGTCACATTGAACTCAGGGCCCGGCGGCGTGAGCGCGGTGCCAAAGACCGCCGTGTCTGTCCCGGCGCCGCCCACGATCGTATCGTCGCCGCCAAGGCCCGCGATCCGGTCGTTGTCGTCGCCGCCGTCGATCGAGTCGCCCTCGGTGCTGCCCCTCAGGCTGTCGTTGCCCGACCCGCCGTCGACGACGAAGGCTCTCTCGGCCAACGCGCCGTCCAACGTGTCGTCGCCCGGACCCAGGTTGACCGTGATCGTGTTGTTGGTGACATCCGTGCCGTTGAGCGATTCCTCGAACACGACCGAATCGTTCTGCCCGCCGGTGTTGAACTCCAGCTCCTCGACCTCGTCGATGGTCAAGGTGGCGTTGTTCTCGAATGTGACGATGACCCGGTTGTTCCCGTCCTTGCTGACGACGAACTGATCCTGGGTCGGGCCGTCCTCGTCGCCGTTGATGACGACGCGGTCGACGCCGTCGCCGCCGATGATCAGGTTGTCGCCGTCGGTGTCGGCGAACCAGTTGAAGACGTCGTTGCCGGCGAGGCCCTCGAGCGTGTCGCCGTTGCTGCTGCCGCCGCCGGTGAGCGTATCGCTTTCCGCGCCGCCGACCAGCCGGTTGTCGTTGAAGTCGCCGACCAGGTTGTTGTTCCCGGTTGCCGAGCCGATGACGTTCTCGATGTCGACCAGCGTGTCGTTCGCCGCGTCGCCGCCGGAATCCTGCCCGCCGGCGACCTGCAGGTTGACGGTGACGCCGACCGCCGAGTCCGAGTAATCGGCCGTGTCGCCGTCCGTCCCCTCGTCGCCGCCGCCATCGAGCAAGTCAGCACCGCCCAGACCGGCCAGCACGTCGCCGCCTTCGCCGCCCGCCAGCTCGTTGGACAGGCTGTCGCCGGTCAGCGTGTCGTCGTCGTCCGAGCCGATCAGGTTCTGAATGCCTTCGAGCGTGTCGTTGCCCTGGCCCGTGGCGGTGCCCAACAACAAGCTCGCCGCGACCGCGGCCGAGACGGAGGCGAAGCTCGCGGTGTTGCTGCCCGTCCCGCCGACCAGCCGGTCGTTGCCGGTGCCGCCATCCAGCGTGTCGTTGCCCGCGTTGCCGAACAGAACGTCGTTGCGATTGCCGGCCTGGATGAGATCGTTGCCCCCACCGCCGACCAAGAGGTCGTCGGTCCCGGTCCCCAGCAGGGCGTCGTTGCCGGCGGTCCCTTCCTGCACCCTGAGCGCGCCGTCCGCGAACTCGACCCGCTCGATGTTCGTGAGCGTGTCGGTGCCGTCGCTCTGGGTCGTGATCACGATGCTGTTGGTGAGGTCGGCGTTCAAAAGGCCCTCGAGGCTGTCCGAGAACACGGCCGTGTCGCCCACCTCAAAGTCATCGCCGCCGTCCAGGCTGTCGTCGCCGGCGCCGCCGTTCAGGGAGTCGTCCCCGCCGCTGCCGAGCAAGGTGTCGTTGCCGCTGAGCCCCAGGATCGTGTCGTCGCCGCCGAGGCCGTCGATCGTGTCATCAACGTCCTCCTCGCCGACCAGGCTGTCCGGACCTTCCGTCGGGATGTTCCCCAGATCGGACAGATCGATCAGGGTATCGTTGAACTGCGCGAACTCGACGCCCTCCACCGTGTCGACGGCCTCGAGACTGTCGGTGACGGCAATGCTGCCGTCGGGCAGCTCTTCGAATTCGAAGTCGCTGAGGTTGCCGTCGAAGACCACGGTGTCGGTGCCGTCGCCGCCGACGATTTCGTCGCCGCCGGCGCCGCCGATCAGGCTGTCGTTGCCGGCGCCGCCCAAGAGCGTGTCGTCGCCGGCGCCACCGTCGAGCGTGTCGTTGTCTGCGAGGCCGGCCAGCACGTCGTCGCCGTCAAATCCGCTGAGCGAGTCGTCGCCGCCCTCACCGGCAATGAATTCGTTGACCGCGTTCAGCGTGTCGCCGCCGATGGTGTCGCCGGCGCCGGTCGCGCCGCCCACCACCTGCAGGGTGATGTCGTTGAACTGCACCACCTCGATACCGACCAGCGTGTCCGTGCCCAGGTTGCCGGCAATGTCACGTTCGTCGGTGAGCACGATGGTGCCGTCGATCACATCCACCAGCGCGAAGTCGTCGATCGCGCCGCCGAACACGGCCGTATCGGTGCCCTCGCCGCCGAACAGGGCATCGTTCCCGCCGCCGCCGGTGATCTCGTCGTCGTTGGCGCCGCCGTCGATGGTGTCCGCGAGGCCGCTGCCGAAGAGCACGTCGTTGCCGCCGCCGCCCGAGATGACGCCTGCGATACCGCCTTGCTGCAGGTCTATCGAGTCGGCGCCCAGCCCGCCGGAGACGGTGATCGTGTTGGGATCGAGGCCCGTCCCGGTGAGATCGCCCTCGACCTCGAGGGTGTCGTCGCCGCCGCCGAGATTGACTTCCAGATCCTCGACGCCGGTGATTGTCAGGTCGGCGCCTTGCGCCTGCTGGACCCCGAGCCCGCCCTCGTTGTCGAACAGCAGGAACGCGTCATTGCCCCCGTCGTTGCCGTTGATCTCGACCACATCATCATCCAGGCCGCCGTCGATGATGTCGTTGCCGTCGCCGTCGGACCAGACCACCCGGTCGTTGCCACCGCCGCCTTCGATGTCGTCGCCGTTGAGACCGCCGGTCAGCAAATCGTCGCCCGCGCCGCCGATGAGGGTGTCGCTGCCGGCGCCGCCGAGCAAGGTGTCGTTGAGGGCCCCACCGGTAAGGTCGTCGTCGCCGGCGTTGCCGTTCACGAAGAACCGCTTGTCGGCGGCCGCGCCGTCGACGGTATCGTTGCCCTCGCCCATCGTCAGCGCGATCTGCGCCGTTCCCAGGTCGGTGTCGGTCAGGGCTTCCGCAAAGCTGATTGAATCGTCGCCGCCATTGGTGACGAACTGCAGGATCTCGATCTCGTCGAGGGTCACCGTGTCCGTGCCGGTGCCTGATTGGGTCACGATAACCCGGTCCTGTGCGTCCGTGGTCACGGTGAAAGTGTCGCCGGTCACCGTGTCGTCCGCGCCCTGGAACTGGGCGAGATCGGCGTTCGCGCCCTCGGGGCCGCCATCGACCAGGTCGTTGCCGTCGCCGTCCGACCAGAAGAAGCTGTCCTGGCCGCCGCCGCCGCTCAGGATATCGCTTCCGCCGCCGCCGGTGATCTGGTCGTTGTCGTCGCCGCCGTCGATGGTGTCGGCGAGGCTGCTGCCGGTCAGCACGTCGTTGCCGGCGCCGCCCGAAATGTCCGCCGCGATGCCGCCCGCCGCGACGTTGATCGTGTCGTTGCCGGGTCCGCCAGATACGATGAGCGTACTGGGATCGAGGCCCGTCCCGGTCAGGTCATCGAACACCTCGAGCGCATCGTCGCCACCGCCAAGATTGACCTCCAGGTCCTCGACAGCGGTGATCTCGAGGCTGGTCTCGGTGTTCGTCTGCGCGACGATGAGTGATGTGCCCTCGCCGGCCGATGACAAGCCGAAACTGTCGTTGCCGCCATCGTTGCCGTTGATCTCGACGACATCTCCGACACCTTGGCCGCCGTCGATGGTGTCGTTGCCGTCACCGTCGGACCAGACGATCCGGTCGTCGCCGTCGCCGCCGAACACGGAATCGTCGCCCGCGCCCCCGGTCAGCAGGTCGTTGTCGTCACCGCCGTCAATGGTGTCCCCGAGGCTGCTGCCGATGACTGTGTCGCTGCCTTCTCCGGCGTCGACATTGAACGCCACGTCGGCCGGCCCGGCATCGATCTCGTCGTCGCCGTCGCCGGCCACGACGGTAACCGTGCTGGGATCCAGCCCCGTGCCGGCCAAGCTGCTCTGGACCGTCAACGTGTCGTTGCCGTCCCCCAGGTTGAATTCGGCGTCCTCGGTATTGCTGACGAAGATCTGGATCGTGCCCTCGCTGATGACGCGCAGCAAGCCGTCGGCGTTTCCGAGCGCAAAGCTGTCGTCGCCCAGGCTGCCGTTGAACTCGACCGTGTCGTCGCCATCGCCACCGTCGATGTCGTCTTCGCCGTCGCCGGCATTCCAGACCATGCGGTCGTTGTCGGCGCCGCCATTGACATCATCATCGCCCGGGCCGCCGGTCAGCAGATCGTTGCCGGCGAGGCCGTTGATGAGGTCGTTGCCGCCCAGGCCGTTGATGGTGTCCGCGAACTCGGTGCCGGTGAGCGTGTCGTCGTTCTCGGTCGGCGTGTTCGGGTCGTCGTCATTCTCGATCGTGCCGGTGGCCGTGTCCGTGGTGATCTCGGCTCCGCCCGAGGCGTTCGAGAGCGTCACCGTGAAGTTCTCGTCCGGCTCCACCAGCGTGTCGCC
>JASJBI010000035.1 GCA_030066595.1 Alphaproteobacteria bacterium
TCGACCACCTACCAGGAATACCGCACCCATTTCGAGCACGACCGGGCCCTGGTCCGCCGCTTCCAGAAGATCGACGTCAACGAGCCCAGCCTGGACGAGACGGTCAAGATCCTGCAGGGCCTGAAACCCTACTACGAAGCGCATCACGGGGTCCGCTATATGCCGAGCGCACTCCGCAGCGCGGCGGAGCTTTCGGCCAAGTACATCGGCGACCGCAGGCTGCCCGACAAGGCGATCGACGTGATCGACGAGGCCGGCGCCTCGCAGAGGCTGCTGCCGCCCAACAAGCGCCGCAAGACCGTGGGCGTCAAGGATATCGAAACGGTGGTCGCCAAGATCGCCCGGATCCCGCCGAAATCGGTTTCCCAGAACGACAAGGCCTCGCTGAAGACCCTGGAGCGCGACCTCAAGACCGTGGTCTTCGGCCAGGACGAGGCGATCGAGGCGCTCTCGGCCGCGATCAAGCTGGCCCGCGCGGGCCTGCGCGAGCCCGAAAAGCCGATCGGCTGCTACCTCTTCTCCGGCCCGACCGGCGTCGGCAAGACCGAAGTGGCCCGGCAATTGGCCCATTCCCTCGGGGTCGAGCTCATGCGCTTCGACATGTCGGAGTACATGGAACAGCACTCGGTCTCGCGCCTGATCGGCGCGCCGCCGGGCTATGTCGGGTTCGACCAGGGCGGCCTGCTGACCGACGCAGTCGACCAGCATCCTTACTGTGTGCTGCTCTTGGACGAGATCGAGAAGGCCTACCCGGACCTGTTCAACATCCTGCTGCAGGTCATGGACTACGGAAAGCTGACCGACCACAACGGCAAGACGGTCGACTTCCGCAACGTCATCCTGATCATGACCACCAACGCGGGGGCGGCGGAACTGGCCAAGCCGGCGATCGGCTTCGCACGCCAGGAACGCCGCGGCGAGGACGAGGACGCGATCAACCGCCTGTTCTCGCCGGAGTTCCGCAACCGCTTGGATGCGGTCATTCCGTTCGGGAAGCTGACGCCCGAGATCGTCGCCTGCGTGGTCGACAAGTTCGTGATGCAGATGGAGGCGCAGCTGGCCGATCGCAACGTGACGATCGCGCTGACCGCCGCCGCGCGCGGCTGGCTGGCCAAGACCGGCTACGACCCGCTCTACGGCGCGCGGCCCCTGGCGCGCGTCATCCAGGAGCACGTCAAGAAACCGCTGGCCGAGGAGCTGCTGTTCGGCAGGCTGGCGAAGGGCGGCACGGTCTGGGTCGACGTGAAGAACGGCGCGCTTGCGTTCACCTATTGCGGGCCTGACTGAGCCTCTGCGCCGTCGATTGCCGACGTTTGGTCGTCGGATGGCGGCAAGTCCGCGGCGGTGGCGGCCCTCGCCCGCAAGGTTCAGGACAGGATCATGGCGACGTAGCCGCCGACCAGGGCCGTAACCGTGCCAATGGCGTAGGTCACGGGATAGGGGGCCGCGGCCGCCGCACTTTTCGATTCGTCGCAGATCGCGTTCAGGCCGGGCGTGTTGTTGCGCGCGCCCGTCGTGGCCCCGGCGGCGACGACCGAGTTCATCTTGAAGTGCTTGAAGCCGATCACGAAGGCCACGAATGGCGGCAGCAACGCCGCCAGCGTGCCGATCAGCGCCACCCAGATCACGGTCGTGCCCTGGAACGACTGGATGACCTTCGGGCCGACGTTGGCGGCCAGCACGGCCACGAACATGTTGAGCCCGATGTCCTGCAGGAAGCTGCGGGCGCCCTCGCTGACCGGGCCCCCGAACTCCGGATTGCGGCTGCGCAAGTAGCTGACGCAGATTCCCGCGAGCAGACAGCCGGCCGAGGAGCCGAGGGCGAAGGGAATGCCGCCGATCGTCACGGTGAAGATGCCGACGAGATAGCCGACCGCCATGGCGACCGCCAGGAACGTGACCTCGGTGGCCATGGTGTCCAGGATCGGGCGGCCGCCGAGTGCCTTGGCCGCGCGCTGGATGCACCAGGCGGGCCCGACGATGCGCGCGACGTCGCCGAATTCGATGACCGTTTGCGGCCCGAGCGGCATCTGCTGGCCCTGACGGAACAGCGCCTTGAGCTGCAGTCCGAAGCCGACCTCGCGGTCCAGGTCGGCCACGGTCTTGCCGCTCATCTCCCGCGATCCGATGCGCAGGTCGGCGGCCTCGAGCTGGATGTTACGGGCTGTGGGATCGTCGACCTCGGGACCGACCGTTGCCTGCCCCTTGAGGATCATGTCGTCGACGTCGGCGCGCACCGCGATCACGTCGCCCTGCTGGATGGTCGGGTTGTCCGCGGGCTCGATGACCGCGCCGTCGCGGACGACGCGCAGGACCGGCGCGCGCGGATGCAGGTCGAAGAGCTGCTCGATGGTCTTGCCGGCGAACGCCTCGTGCTCGACCCGGAAGGCCCGGATGTCGAGCGGCGAGAACCCGAGCGTGAGCGACCCGGCCGCACCCGGTACCGGTTCGGTCGCCCCGCCGCTCATTTCCGCCTCGGCCTGCTTCGCGTCGGCGACCGCGTCCCGGCCGAACATCTGCGGCAGGTAGCGGATGAGCAGGATGGTGCCGATGCTCGACAGGATGTAGCTGATCGCGTAGCCGGCGGCGATGTTGGCGCCGACCTGGTCGGCCGATGTCCCCTCGGGCGGGTTCCACGCGCCGCTCTGCAATGCCGAGGTGGCGACGCCGATAACCGCGGTGACGGTGTGGCTGCCGGCGATGAGCCCGGCGGCAAAGCCCGGCTCGAGGCCGGCCAGCGCGGCGCCGCCGAAGGAGAGGATCCAGTTGAGCGCCCAGACCACGAGAGCGATGACGACGAGCGGAAAGGCGCCGGCCTTCAGGCCGGCGAAGAACTGCGGGCCGACCCGGAGCCCGAGGGCGTACATGAACAGCAGCATGAAGATCGTCGAGACCAGGCCCGGGATCGAATAGGTGATGTCGAAGCCCAGCTTCGCGACGAGCGAGATCGCCACGCCGGTCAAGAGGGTCCCGGCGGTCGGGCCCAAGGAAATGCCTCCGACGCTGAGCCTGCCGAGCGGATAGCCGAGGGCCAGGGCGAGCAACAGGAAGACGAACTGCTGCTTGTCGAGGAGCTCGAAGAAGCCGTGCAGGCCGCGCTCGATCACCGGCTCGAAGATCGTGAGCGCCCCACCACCGACCCGCTCGGCTTCGGCCGCGGCCGCCTCGGCCGCCGGCGCGGCGCCGGCGCTCACGGCGCAGAGCAGCACCAGGGCGGCAGCGCGCGCAACGCACGGCCGCATGAAGGTCCGGCGCCTCACCATATCAGCGGCGCCACCAGCCCGCCGAGCCACGACTCGAGCAGGCTTGCCGGGGTTGGGTCCTGTGCCTCCAAGTGCAGGGCCGTCGTCCAGATCCGACCGACCAACAGGAGCAGCCCCAGATAGGCGAGCCCCAGCGTGACATTGGTGCGCCTGGGAAAGGGAGAACGCAGCAGCGAGACCGCCGGTCCCAGATAGACGGCCACGCCCCAGGCGATGCCGCCGCAGGTATCCATTGCGGCGTTGATCAGCGCGAGCATCTCTGCCTGCTGCCGATCCGGCAGCGCCACGAGTTCGAATTCCGCGTGGAAGGCGCCGAAGAAGCCGGCCACCGTCTGGGCCAGGGCCAGGTACATCAGCAAGTCGCCGGCCGGCAGAGACCAGTGGGAGCAGAAGCCGTCCTGGTCCGTGGCGCAGGAGGCGATCAAACTGATCATCGACACGATCGACAGCGCCAGGCTCATGAACAGAGCCGTGGCCGCGGAGACGTGCAGCGATTGCTCGATGCCCGGCAGCGCAATGCCGCCGCCAAGGGTCTGCAGCTCTTTGATCTGAAAGGTGATGATCGCGAGGTTGAAGCCGAGGATCGTGAGCCGCGCGCGCATCACGTTGAGGTTCACACGGACCGGCTCCTGCGTCTCCGCCATCGGAACTGCCTCCGCCCCCCATGCGGATCGCTCTACCGGCCAGCGGCACGAGCCGCACGTCACGGCTGAAGGGTGATCGACCCTCTCAGTACTCCATGAACATCTTCTGGATCTTGCCGGGATCCTTTGTCTTCATCAGCGCGAGTTGAAGCAGGATGCGGGCTTTCTGGGGATTGAGTTCCTGGGCAGCGACGAATCCCAGCTTGTCGTCATCGACCTCGATATTGCGCTTGACGACACCCTTGCCCACCCGGGCGCTGCGGACGACGACGATGCCGTCCTTCGCTGCCTTTCCGAGGGCGTCGAGGGCCGGATCCGTCATGTTGCCGTCACCGACACCGGCGATAACGATGCCCCTGGCGCCCGCCTTGATGGCCGCTTCGATCAGGTCGCTGCTCAGGTTGGCGTGGGCATAGACGATGGCCACGTCCGGCAGCTCTGTGACGTCGTTGGAGATCGAGAACTCGCTCTTGGTGGTGTGACGTTTCTCGGTGGGCGAGAAGAACCGGCACTTGCCCGTATCGCACACGCCGGCAAGGCCGCGATTGGGCGACTTCATCGCATTCGGATGGGTCGTGTCGGTCTTGGTGATCTCGGCCGCATAGTGGATCTCGTCGTTCATCAACACCAGCACGCCGCGCCCCTTGGCCTGGGGTGAGCCGGCGACAACGACCCCGTTGTAGATGTTCATCGGACCATCGGCGCTGAGCGCCGTCGCCGGACGCATGGCGCCCACGAGGACGACCGGCTTGTCGCTCTTGAGCGTCAAGTTGAGGAAGTAGGAGGTTTCCTCGATGGTATCCGTGCCATGCGTGACGACGGCGCCGGCAACCTCCGGCTTCGCCAGGGTCTCGGTGGCCGCCTTCAGGAGCTTCAGCCACACCGCGTCGTGCATGTTCTGGCTGCCGATGTTCGCGACCTGCTGGCCACTGATGGTGGCGACGTCCTTGAGCTGTGGCACCGCGGTTTCGAGATCCTTGATCGAGAACGACCCGGCCTTGTAGCCCGGCGCGTTGGGGTCGGGCTGCTTGCCGGCGATGGTGCCCCCGGTCGCCAGGATGGCGACCGTCGGCTTGCCCGCCTGGGCCGAGGCGGCCCCCGAAGCCAGGAGTACGGCCGCCCCGGTGAGGGAAGACATCATCGCCGTCCCAAGCAGCATGACTGCCGATCGCAGAGTCATGATTTCTTTCTCTTCTTGCCGATTTCCTCTTGGAACAACTCGTAGTAGCTGTCGAGGAGCCTGCGGACCGCGGTTCCGATGGCCGCATACTGGTACTCGTTGAGGTTCGCCAGAGAGACCCGGGCCGATTCGTGGACATCGCCGAACCCGCCACCCGACATGAGCACGACGCCGGACTCTTGGGCGATCTTGAGCAACAGCTCACCCGGAACGATCCGATCATGGATCCACCCGGCGAAGTCCCCCCCGTAGAGTTGCTCGGCGATGGGCCGCAGCGACAGCAGGGTGTAGTAGTCGGAACTGTCGGGATCCGGCTCCACTTGCAGTCCGACGGAACGATACAGCGTGGCGTGGCGCTCGCGGACCAGTCGCTTCATCGCGTCCTTGTAACTGTTCGCCGTGTCCATCAGTTCAAACAGCGAGAACAGCACCATCTGTACCTGCTGAGGCGTCGACAGGCCCGCGGTGTGATTGAGGGCGACGGTGCGGCTGTCCGCCACCATACGGTCGATCATCTTGATCTTGCGCGGCTCGAGCGTTAACGGGCTATAGCGCTCGTCGAGCTTCTCCTTCTCCGACTCCGGAAGCTCGTGGAAGTTTCGATCGAGAACGTTGTCCTCATGAAGAGCGATGGCGCCGATACGCCACCCTGTCGCCCCGAAATACTTCGAGTAGGAGTAGACCAGGATCGTGTTGTGCGGGCACACCGCGAAGAGGGACACGAAATCGTCGACGAAGGTGCCGTAGACGTCGTCGGTCAAGACAATCAGGTCTTGCCGCTTGGTGTTGATGATATGCTCGAGCTTCTCGCGGCCCGCCTCGCCAACCTGCACGGCTGGCGGATTGCTTGGGTTGACGAGGAAGAAGGCCTTGATCTCCGGATCCAACAGCTTGTCGAACTCGGCCTCGGGGACCTGCCACCCCTCGCGTCCGTCCGCTTCCAAGAAGACGATGTCCAGATCATATTCCTTGAGATGGGGAATCTCGAGGTAAGGCGTGAATATGGGCCGCGCGAGGGCGATCTTGTCACCCGGAACCAGCAGCTTGTTCAGACGCAGGCTGTTGAAGATATAGGTCATGGCGGCGGTGCCGCCTTCGGTCGCGAAGATGTCGACGTTGCCGATAACCGGCTTACCGCCAGCCATTTCACGAATGAGGTACTGCTCGACGATTTTCTCCGTTACCACGAGCATGCGGTCGGGGACGGGGTAGTTGCAGGCGATGATGCCGCAGACCATCTCGTACAGGAAATCGGCCGCGTTTATCCCGAGATGATCGCGCACATAGGCGACGGCGGCGTGCAGAAACTGGACCCCGGGAACGTCGCGGTTCTCGTGCACGAAGATCTCGAAGCGCGCTTCGACGCCGTCCTTCTGAGGGAAGGCACCGATACCCACCGGAATATGACCGAGGAAGCGCTGCGCCTCGTCGGTGGCGAACAGGCCGAGCTGCCAAAAACCATGTCGCGGTTCCGTCGCGACCCAGTTGGGGTTGCCGCGGCCGGCGTCGAGCATCATCCGGTCCGCATCGGTCTTTGCTTGCTCGATGAGCACGCCCTTCACCTCGAAGGGGCTCAGCTCCATCAGCTTCGAGAAAGATTCAAGATCCATTTCGCCGACGTCGTTCATCTCAAACATCTCCTCTGGGTAGGTGTGTCCAACCGATCGATCCTGTGCACCCGCCCGGACGAGCAGCAGGACGATGACCAAATCCCAGGGGGTGCCCTGCCCCCTTGAAGGGCGGGAGGCGAAAGCACCGCGTGGCCACGCCTCCCAGCCGCCCCCTAACCGCCCGGCCCGGTTCCGATCATGAGCACGATGACCATGCCCCAGAGCGTGAGCAGCGTGTTGCTGACCGCATAGGGAACCGTGTAGCCGAGCATCGGCACGTTGCTCTTGGCGACGTCCGCGACCATGGCGACCGACGCGGTGCTGGTGCGCGCGCCCCCGCAGCAGCCCAGATTGATGGCCGGGTCGAAGCGGAAGAGATACTTGCCGATCCACGGGGCGCACAGCATCGGGACCGAGGTCGCGACAATGCCCCACAGGAAGAGGGTGACGCCCGCCTCCTTCAGGCCCTCGATGAAGGTCGGACCCGCGGATATGCCGACAACGGCGATGAACACGTTGAGGCCCACCGAGTTCATGAGCCACAGGGAGGGCGCCGGCACCTGACCGTAGATCGGACGCACCGCGCGCAGCCAGCCGAGGACGATCCCGCCGATCAGCGCGCCGCCCGAGACCGAGAGCGTGACGGGCACGCCCCCGATGGTGACCGTGATCGCGCCGAGGAGCCCGCCGATGACCACGAAGATGCCGACCCAGACCATGTCGGTCATCGACGACGGCCGGTCGGCATAGCCCATCGCCTTGATGATCTGGTCGGTATGGGTCTTGGTCCCGGAGAGGGTGAGGATGTCGCCACGATAGATCTGCGACTTGGCGAGGACGGGAATGTCCACCGAGACCGCACCCCGGGTGATCTTGGTCAGATAGACACCGCGGGTGAAGTCCTCCTTGGCCAGCTCCATCACGGTCTTGCCGTCGTAGTCCTTCTTGGTCATGACCATGTCCACGCTCTCGACCGGCACTTCGAGCAGTTCGCGGTCGGCGACCTCGGTCGCGATCGGCGAGATCTGCTCGATCAGCCGCTCGGTCGGGCCCGATACCGCGACCACGTCGTTCGCTTTCAGCTTGGTCGTGGGCTCGATCTCGACGAGCTCTTCGCCGCGCCTGATGGCCTCGATGAAGACCTTGTTCTCGCCCTCGCCGACCGAGGCCTCGGCCTCGGCAACGGTCTTGCCGACGACGTTCGCCGACACCCTGAAGGTTCGCATCGAGAGCTGGTGCCACGCGGTGCCCGCGCCGCTCGCCGGCGCGCCCGCGGACATTTCCCTCTCGTAGCGCGCGCATTCGGCCTCGAGGTCCACGCCGAGCATCTTCGGGCCGAGGAAAGCCAGCACCCAGCCGGTGCCGACGGTGCCGTAGATGTAGCACACCGCATAGGCGACCGGCATGTAGTTGAGCTCGGCCCGCGCCTGCTCCGCGCTGAGACCGAGATTGCCGATGGCGTCCGTCGCGAGCCCGATCGAAGCGGAAATGGTCTGGGCGCCCGCGAGCAGGCCCGCCGCCAATCCCGGTCCGTAACCGGCGATAAGGGCGGCCACATAGACTGTCCCGAGGCACAGTAGGCAGATGACCACCGCGAAGATGGCCTGTGGGCCGCCGTCCCTCGCGATGCCGCGGACGAACTGTGGTCCCACCCCGTATCCGACCGCGAACAGGAAGAACAGGAAGAACATCGTCTTCACATGGGGTGAGATGTCGACATCGAGCTGCCCGAGGGCGACTCCCGTGAGCAGCACGCCGGTGACGGAGCCGAGGCTGAAGTTGCCGAGCTTGATGGCCCCGACCCAATAGCCGATCGCCAGCGTCAGGAAGATCACCAGCATCGGATTCTTGCGCAGGGTGTTGACGATCCAGAACTGGCTGGGCTCCGGACCCGTCGGCGCCGCCTCCTTGGCCTCCTCGCCCTCCTCGGCCTCCTCGTCTTCGTCCTGGGCCTGCGCCAGCTGGAGGGGCAAGGGCGCCTCTGTGGAATCCCGGGCCACGCCCGGTGCCGCGGGTGCGGCCGCCGCGATTTGATGCACCGGCCCGTCGAACGCGCTTTCGGTGTTCGCATGGGCGACGGCCGTCCAGCACAACGCACCAAGCGTCAGCAAGACCAGCGCGACGATCCGCGCCGAACGGCCGATAGGTTGGCTCGCGATCCACATCATGGTCGGACTCCCCTTCACTTGTTCGCTTGTCTGAAGCAGCTCGGCGAGTGATGTGCCGTAGGTGGAAAAGCAGCTTGCTGCATGGCACGTGATGCTCGTGCTTGTTCGGACAAGAGTGTGTCAAAGGGGCACGTGCATCACTTGCCATTAAGTGACAGCGGGCCGCTTTCCCCGCCGCCCGCTCGTTGGTCGCTTTGGTGAGTCGCCGGCGGCGCGAGGCGGCACAAGCTGTGCAAGGCCTCCGGAGTGCTTCGCGGCGATCGCGATCACGACGGACTTGCGGCTGCCGATGGCGGCACCGGCCGCTAGTCCGTTCCTCTGCATGTTCTTGTGGATCAGACCGATCGGTCTCTCGAGGTCGGCGAAGGGCGTCTCGACCGGCGGACTCGGTTCAGTAAGGAACCTGCGGCTCGAAGGCGCGCCGCTCGACCTCGCCACGGTGAATGACGACCGCCATCGACTCCGGGATTTCCTCCCATTCATCGCTGAGATTCGAGAGCGGTTCGGACACGACCGCGCGGGCATCCGGCGAGAACCGTTCCAGATGCGGGTAGACTTCCCGCAGCGCCTGCATGCTGTTGCTGTGGAACAACGTGCGCGAACGCCGTTCCGTCGAATAGCGCACCGCCAGCAAACGCTCGCCGTCGGTCAGCCCAACGCTGAGCTGGACGGGATCATCAATCCCGTGTGCCGCGCAGATCTTTTCGACAAAGCCGACCATTCGTTCGAGTCCGGCCAGAGGATTCTCATCCAAGCCGAAGGTCAGAGCCAGATAGAACATGAGCTCCGAATCGGTCGTTCCCGCAATCATCGGATAGAGCGGGGGCGCCACGGCGAGAGCCAAATCCCGCTTGGTCATTTCGAAGTCGCGGATCAGACCGTTGTGTACGAAGAGCCACTTGTGGTGGCGAAACGGATGGCAGTTGCTCTGCTGGATCGACGTGCCGGTCGCCGCGCGTATATGCGCCAGAAACAGGGGCGACTTGATTTGAGCCGTCAGGTCCCGAAGGTTGCTGTCGTTCCAAGCGGGCTTGACGTCCTTGTAGACACCGGGGATCTCTCGATCGCCATACCAGCCGATCCCGAACCCGTCGCCATTTGTGGTCGTCGCACCGGATCGTGCCTCAAGGCTCTGATCGATCAGGGAATGGTCTGGCTTCAAGATCAGCTCTTCGAGGTACACGGGCGCTCCCGCATATCCTAGCCACCGGCACATTTTCGCTGCTCCTCCTATCCGATACGTCACGGACGCGGGTTGCGTGGGTCACCCCGACGCGGGTGCGCTCGCGCGTGGCTTGTGGTCGCTCGATGGACGAGATTCTTTGACCGATCGGTCTGGGCGGCGCGGTGTTTTGAGACCTGCGGTGCGGCAAGGCTGCGCGCCATTTGCCGGGTGGGCCGCTTCGCCAAGGGGCCCATGACCTTTTGTTCGTGCGCGCGTTTGACCAAGCCCTGAACGGCATCACCTGCCAACAGGCGGCTGCGGACCGCCTCTCCGGCTGCCCGCCGGGGCCTTGTGCCTGTTGATCTCTCTCGGTCATCACCGGCGCTGCGAAGCGATTCAGGCCGCCCGAAAAAGGAAGCAGCCCCTTCCGCCGGAGGGGTTTAGGCGGAAGGGGCTGCGGGGTTAGGCGCGACCTGGGCTCGTCGCGCCTCCGGGGTTCTGGTCGTCCTAGAACGAGTACTTCAGTCCGATCTGGATGCGCAGGGAGTCGTTGTTGCCCTGCCGCTTGATGAGCCTGTTGCCGTAGTTGACCTCAAGGCCGAAGTCCGTATTCGGCACGGGGCTCCAGAAGATGTTGCCGTGTATCGCATAGATGCGCGTCGTTTCGCCGAAGACGCCTTCGGCGCCAATATTGTTCGTCTGCAGGCTGTTGAAGATGACCGATCCGGACACGTTGGTGCGAATGGTGTCGGTCCAGGCGCGGCGGTACCAAATGTTGCCGCCCATGTTCGTCATTGCCTTGAGCCCGGAGCCGTTTGTTTCGCAACCGAGCGAGCAGGCGAAGCCGTTGCGTGAGCCGCCATTGGCCAGGTACCGGCCGGCGCCTTCGCCGTAGTTGAACTGTCCGCCGACGACGTCCTTGGAGGTGATCTTGTACCTGCCCGAGACGCCGACGGCCCAGCCCGGCGTGTTGTCCGCAACCGCGAGATCCGACGGTACCGAGTCGTTGTCGCCGCCACCGCTGTCGACAGCGGCGTAGCGGAACAGGCCGCGCAGTGCCACGTGCCCCTGGGAGAACTTGTACTGGAGCTTGCCCGTCACGTCCGGGACGCGGTCGATGGCGATCCCGTCGGACGACAGGCCCGGCCCCGCGTTGCCCACGACGTCCCGCGGCAGGCCCGTGGTCTCGGGGTTCTCGACCGCCACCTGGAGGCTGGTCTGGCCGCCGCCGAACACATGCGTGTAGCGGAGCATCGCCTGACGGGCAAAGGCCGTGCCGGGAGCGTTGGCGAAGTCCACCAGTTGCGGCTCGGAGGCGAGGTCCTCGAAGGTCGTGAAGTCCTGGCCGCCGAGGATCGGACCCAGCGTGCCGTACGCCCGGCGCAGCCGCAAGGTGCTCGAGTTCGAGGTAAGCTCGTTGCCGCCGGACCCGTAGAAGTCGCCCTCGATATGCGTGGCCAGCTCGCCCCAGTCGGTTGGCGTCCAGGTCTTGATCCAGAACCGGCTTTGCCGCGCATGCGCCCGGAAGGTCTGTTGCCGGCGGTCGGCCGTGGTATCCTCCGCCGGAATGTTCGTATAGGCGGCCGAGTCGCCGAGGGACGGGCCGACGTCGTAGATCAGATCGAGCTTGGCATAGCCGCCGATCTGCATCGACGTGTTGGTGCCCGGGAGCTTCCAGGACCTGGGCTTGTCGCCGGCCTCGACCGCCGCCGCGGGGGCGGCGACGCCGACGCTTTCGCGCTCGTCCACCTCGTCCATGCCCTGCCGGGCCTCGAGCACAGCGATCCGCTCCTGCAACAAACGGAGCTGTTCTAGGGTGTCCTCGAGCTCACCCGCCGACACTGCTCCGGCCTGGAACAAGATGGCCATGCTGGCGCAAGAGCCCAACAGGCTCCATTTGCCTACCGATTCATTCAGCCAATCGGCCTTGCCCATGCCAGGTGCCGTTCTCATCAATACGCTCCGTAGTTGTCGTTGCTCGAAAACCCGTCCGCCGACCCGGTGCCGCACTCCGCATCCGTGACCCACCTCATGGTCGAACGTCTCGTATCTGTTCGCTTGTCCCAAGCAGTTCGGCGAGTCGTGTGCGGTAGATGGAAAACCCGTTTGCTAGCTTTGATGCGATACTTGTGCTCTTGAGGACAAGAGTTTGACAAAGCAGCAGGTCCATCACTTGCCATTAAGTGACACTCGGAACTTTTTCCGGCTGCGCCGCCCCGAACCGCATGCTTATTACTCTGTTTCGGTCTTCGCGAGCGGCGCGAAGCGCTGCGGTCTTCGCCGCATCCAGATTGCGTCCCGGCGATGGCAATGACGGTGTGCATATGACCGCCGGCGGCGGTCCCGGCCGAAGGCCTATGGCAGGCTTGCGCGCATAACTTGTCGTCGATAGGCGCGCGGCGTCGTCCCGCTCCAGCGGACGAAAGCACGCGTGAAGTGGGCGGGATCGGAATAGCCGAGCGCCGCGGCGATCTCGAACAGGTTCAGGCTACAGTCCTCGATCAGGCGGAAGGCCGCCTCGCGGCGAACCTCTTCGCGCAGCTGGCTGTAGGTGACCCCCGCGCCGGCGAGCCGCCGCTGCAGACTGCGCACGCTCAGGCCGGCCGCCATGGCGGCCCCGGCGATGGTCGGCATGCCGTCCGCCAGCGATCCGGCGATGGCGTGTCGGACGAAAGCCGCGAGGTCAGCGTCGTCGTCCAGATCCAGTTGTTGCGATCGTGTCGCCAGCGGAGGTCACCTTCTTACTTGTCGCCAGCGGAGGTAACCTTGATCGCGATCTCACGATCGCGGCTTCGCAGGACCACTACAACAAAGCGTGGCCCGCGCCCTGCCATCACATGCCACAAGGCGCGATGCGCATGCGACTGGCTCCGGCGAGCGCACCACTGTCCCTCTCATCCGCGTCATGGCGGTTTCGTCATTTTGCATCGCAGCAAGAGATGGTCAGATGTGATCTTGCCGATGAACGCTCGAAGTCTGACGCCCGCGGGGCGCCTTGCTGTTGGCCGACAGATGGTCTGAGCGTCCCGTCGTCGAAGGACGGCGAAAACCGACCAGAAGACCGGTTCATTGATCCGGATCGACGCCTCTCAAACGGAGCGTGCCAACCCCTTGAACGCCGCGCGTTCCGGTCCGCCGTTTTGTCATATCCGGGCTGCCTTTTGTCACATGATGGCAAGTCGCGCACCGGGTCGTCTGTCAAATTTCCCTGATCGAAGACTGCACTACAACGCGATCTTCAACAATTCTTTGAAGAGCGCAGCGTAGCAAGCCGGTTGGGACATGCTGTCGCAAGCCAATGACGGGCGGGCGAAGCACACATCAAAGGGGTGGGGCGGATGGCGGGCATCCCACTTACCCGGGCGAGCCAACTTATCCATGTTACGAATACGCTGGAGCAACATGGACACTCGGCCGAGCAGATGCTGCAGGACGCGAAGCTGCCGATGTGGCATTTCTGCGATCCGGACGACTTAATCCCGACGCACCACATCTATGCACTCCTGGACCGGGCCGCCCGGAATCTGGGCAACCCGGCCTTCGGGCTGGTGGTCGGCGCCGACAACAGCATCGCCACGCTGGGCACCTTTGGCCGGCTGATCGCCGGCTCGCTCACCACCTATCACGCGTTCGCGTCGTGCTGCCGCCTGATTCACCTGCATACCTCCACCGCACACAACTGGCTGACCGAGGCGGGCGACGTGGTCTGGTTCTGGCGCAGCCAGTTCCGCGGCCCGGAGGCCGGTCGCTGGCAGATGGAACAGTACGTTCTGATGCGGCTGATCGAACTCGTGCGCATGGGCGCGGGGCCCTCCTGGCGGCCGGCCAAGGTCTGTCTGCAGACGCACGAGCCGCCGGGACGCGAGCTGCGGGAGGCACTCGGCGATCCCGAGATCCACATCGGGCAGAGGATCACCGGCATCGCCGTGCCGCGCTCGCTCCTCGCCTGGCCGCTGCAGCAGCGCGGCTTTTCGGCGCTGCACAGTCCGAGCGATGAGGAGGCACGGCTTCAGCACAAGGCGCCTGCCTTCAGCTTCGTCGACACGCTGCGCCAGGTGGCCGGAACGCTGCTGAAGGAGGGTCATCCGCAGATCGGGACGATGGCCGAGATCACCGGCCTCACGATCCGAACCCTGCAGCGGCGGCTCGCCTCCAAGAACCTTACCTATTCGCAGCTCGTCGACCAGGCGCGCTTCCAGGCCGCATGCAGCCTGCTCGAGGACGACTTGCCTCCGGTGACGGATATCGCCATGGAGCTGGGCTATTCGGATTCCGCGCATTTCACCCGCGCCTTCAAACGCTGGGCCGGCATCACGCCGCGCGAGTATCGCAGTCACCGACAGATGCACTGATCGCTGCCCTGCGCAGCAATCTCGCGATCGGCCTCGGCGGGCGGGACCGGGCTTACTCGCCCGCGCCGAACACGCTGAGCTTGAGCGCGCTCGCGATATGCTTGATGGCCAGCTGTGCCCGCACGCTGTTGCCCGCCTCGTTGAGCGGGGGCGAAAACGCGGCAATGGCCAGCTTGCCGGGTGCGACAGAGACAATGCCGCCGCCGACGCCGGTCTTGGACGGCAGACCGGCATCGAAGGCCCAGGCGCCGGATTCGTCGTAAAAGCCGGCTATCAGCATGAGGGCAAGCGCTTCCGGCACGTGGGCGGCATCGAGCAGCCGCTCGCTTGTCTTTGGCTGGACGCCGCCGTTGGCGAACACCGCACCCATCATCGCCAGCTGCTTGGCGGTGACGCCGACCGAGCTCTGCTTGGTGTAGATGTCGACCGCGTCCTGCGGGTCGCTGTAGAAGCGCTCATAGGACATGAGCAGCTCGGCAATGCCGCGGTTGTGCTGGTTGGTGGCCGCCTCCGACTTGTAGATCACGTCGAGCAGCTTGAGGTCCTCACCGGCAAAGCGGTTGAGGTTGTCCAGGATCCTGTTCCAGCGTTCGACGCCGTCCTTGGCCCGGACCATGCTGACCGAGGTCATGGCACCGGCGTTGACCAGGGGGTTGACCGAGCGCGCCTTGAGCAGCTCGACCGCCATGACCGAGTTGAACGGCATGCCGGTGGGCTCGACGCCGATCTTCTCGCGGATCGCCTCCGTCCCCTGCTCCTGCATCACCAGCGCCATGGTGAATGGCTTGGCGACCGATTCGATGGCGAAGGAATAGTCGACGTCGCCGGCGGCGACCACGTCGCCTTTGATCGTGACGATGGCGATGCCGAAGAGATTCGAATCCACCTCGGCGAGCGCGGGGATGTAGTCGGCGTTCTTGCCTTCCTTGACATCCTTGAACTTGGCATGCGCCTCGTTCACCAGCTTCTGCAGCGCCTCGACCGAGGGCAGCCGGGCGGCGCGGGACGCCGACCTTGCGTCGGCCAGTTGCGGCCGGAGCTCCACGGCCTGCCCCATGGCGGGCGTCATCGAGCCCGATGCCATCGACCCGGCGATAACAACCAATACGACCGCTGTCAGTACGAAACAGGTCTTCCGCATGAGGGGCCTCCCAGTTGCTTGGCGAGGTGGCTGTCACCCGGTGCTTTCCGAATTCGATCGGACGTCATCCTCGCGAAGCTCCGGCCGCATCGCTTGCCATCAAGTGCCAGTGGCCGGATTTTTCGGACGCCTCGTCCAGACCCCCGCGCCGACGATTCCTGCCTTCCCCTGCCCGCGGCAACGGGCTGGTCCAGACAGCCTTGCGCATCGCCGCGATGAGCCCCCCGTCCTGCCATCGTCCGACAGGCGTTCCCAATGACGGGTCGTAAGCGGCTGATAAGGATAGATGTAAAGGCGGCTTGATTGATGCGGATCGACGTCCGGCAACCCGAGCGCGCAATTCCTTAACCACCGCCCAACCAGGCCTCCCGGCCTACGGTTCCGGCCCTCCGCCTGTCATGGCGCGCCAGCCCTTTGTCGCATGATGGCAAGTGATTTGGGGTGCCCTATGCCAAATTTCCTCGATTAACGATTGCGCTACCAAACGTTCCTTAACGAAATATTAAGGAACAGTCCGTAGTGTCATGATTCGTAAACGTTTTTATCAAGCCACGGGGGTTGGGCACACCACAGTTCCAACAAGCCACTGGGGGTAGTGGCAGCACAGATCCAAGAGGTGGGACGGATGGCAGGCATCCCACTTACGCGGGCGAGTCAGTTGATTCATGTGACGAATACGCTCGAGCGACACGGGCTGTCGGCCGAGCGTATGCTCGAGGACGCGAAGTTGCCGATGTGGCACTTCTGCGACCCGGACGACTTGATCCCGACGCACCACATCTACACGCTCCTGGACCGGACCGCCCGCAAGCTCGGCAACCCGGCCTTCGGGCTGCTGGTCGGCGCCGACAACAGCGTCGCCACGCTGGGCACCTTCGGCCGGCTGATCGCGAACTCGCTCACCACCTATCACTCCTTCGCGACGAGCTGCCGCTTGATCTACCTGCATACCTCCGCTGCACACAACTGGCTGACCGAGGCGGGCGACGTGGTCTGGTTCTGGCGCAGCCAGTTCCGCGGCCCGGAGGCCGGTCGCTGGCAATTGGAGCAGTACGTTCTGATGCGGCTGATCGAACACGTCCGCATGGGCGCGGGGCCGTCCTGGCAGCCGGCCAAGGTCTGCCTGCAGACGCACGAGCCGCCGGGAGTCGAGCTGCGGGAAGCGCTCGGCGATCCCGAGATCTTCATCGGCCAGAAGGTCACCGGCATCGCCGTCCCGCGCCCGCTCCTCGCCTGGCCTCTGAAACAGCGCGGCATTGCGCCGCTGCCCTGGCCGCAGGATGCGCAGGCGCGGCTTCAACGCACGGCGCCCGCCTTCAGCTTTGTCGACACGCTGCGCCAGGTGGCCGGAACGCTGCTGAAGGAGGGTCATCCGCAGGTCGGGCCGATGGCCGAAATCACCGGTCTCACGATCCGAACGCTGCAGCGGCGGTTGGCCTCCGAGAACCTCACTTTCTCGCAACTCGTCGACCAGGCGCGCTTCCAGGCCGCTTGCAGCCTGCTCGAAGACGACATGCCCCCCGTGACGGATATCGCGATGGAGCTGGGCTATTCCGATTCCGCGCACTTCACCCGCGCCTTCAAACGCTGGGCGGGCGTCACGCCGCGCCAATACCGCCGCATCAAGCTGGAGTGTTGAGGGAGGGCCCGGCGGCGTCCTCCGGCGCATGGCGTCAAATGGCAATCGCGGCAGCCCGATGACATGCGAAACCATGGTGGTCTTGCGAACCGAGACGTCACCGATATCGCGGATCGATCAATGCGAAAGACCCCGCTCCTAGACAACTCCCCTGCCAGGGACGCGCTTGCTGCCGCCGCGAGCCTCCTCGCTGCGGCATCCGTCTGCGCCCCCTCACCCGCTCTCGGCCAGCAACTCTGCACGGGTTACGGCGCCCAGGCACCCCGCGACATCTCCAGCCACGCCGGCGCCAACCGGATGCCGTTCACGTTGTCCCCCCCGGCGAGCCGCATGAACCTCTGCAACATCCACACCCACACCCACGCTGAGCACAAGGGACCGGGCTTCTCCATTTCGGCGGGCGACGGCAAGCACGGCGGCTGGAAGTGCAACGAATCGGCGTCCCTCTCGAAAGCAGAGCTCGCGCCGCCAAAGGGCGAGGCCAGCTTCAAGGGCGTCAAGCCGGGCGACACCCTCGAGGTGCACTGGGTCTACACGACCTGCGACGTGGCCCCGGGCAAGACCCTCGGCTCCTGTCTCAGCGACGCCTGCGCCAACCCGCAGCTGCGCGTCGAGGCCCAGGTCTTTCTCGTGGTCAACGACCCGAAGGCCCTGGACTTCGCGGACTTCGCCTACGCCGGCAACGTGGTGGACGGCCGGCACCAGGCCAAGGCGCTGCCGACCGGCACCGGCGCCCCGGTGGTCTACGCCGGCTCGACCACTGGCCCAAGGCACACCAATATCAAGTGCTCGCCGCTCCAGGCCACCTGGAGCGTGCGCCCCTCCTGCGCGAAGATCGACGTCCATTCGCTGCACCGATGGGCGGCCAACGGCAACGTCTTCAAGGAGGACTACTCCCACGGCGTGCGCCAGCTGGTAACGGCGCCGCAGCTCCTCGCCCCGATCGACTGAGGACCGGCCCGACCGAAGTCCCGGTTGTCATGTTCGGATGACGCCCGCTGCGCGGACGGTCCACATTCCCTCCGGGGGATTTTCCGTCTCAAAACGCTCCCCCGGAGCGTCTTGTGCGCTGACGCGCACCGACGGCTTCCCTCCGGGGGATTTTTGTGGCTTACGCCCGCTGCGCGGACGGTCCACAAAAATGGTGGGCCCGGCAGGACTTGAACCTGCAACCAGACCGTTATGAGCGGCCGGCTCTAACCAGTTGAGCTACGGGCCCCTTGATGGGCGGGTGCCAGCGGACAGTCATAGTGGAGGCCCGGCCCCGCGACAAGCGGGAGCGACGATGCGGTCATCCGCCTGGTCCGGCCGGCCGGTCGCACACCATCAGCCGTGCGGGCCCAGAGGGCGTGGCAACCTCGCCATGGTCGGCAAAGCCGGCGCGGCGCAGCGCGCCCAGCGAGGCCTCATTGGACGGGTCGGGATCGGCGATCACGCGCGAGACGGAGGGAACGCGAAACGCGCCGCGCAGGAACGCGGCCAGCAGGGCGGCCCCGTGGCCGCGGCCGGTCATCCGAGAGTCACCGATGAAGTAGTCGATGCCGCGGGTCCCCGGCGGCTGACCCGCGAAGTCTTTGTTGGGATCGGTCTGCAGGTCGTAGCACTGGAGATAGGCCAAGGGCCGGCCGGCGAGGCCCACCAGATAGGGCCGCCAGGACGGCTCGCCCAGACCGTCGCGGATCAGGGCAAATTCACGCTCGGGGTCGCCCCACCATCGCCGCACATGGGGTGCGGCGAGCCAGCGTTCGATCAGGCCGAGATCTGAGCGGAAGAGCTTCCGGAACCGATAGCGGTTCACGTATCGAGGAACTCCCAGGGCTTCTGGCCTTGCCTTGTCGTGGAACGGCCTACGGCTGGCATCAGGCACGGATCTCGATGGGTGTGCCATTCGGTACCGCGCGCCAAATTTCTCGCATTTCCTCGTTCGTCACGGATATGCAGCCATTGGTCCAGTCGATCCAGCGGTGTAGGCGGCCGATCCAGCCAAAGCCATTTCGAATGCCATGGATCATGATATCGCCGCCGGGATTGGCACCCCGTTCACGCGCACGAGCTTTGTCATCGCTGTTCGGATAGGAGATGTGCAGCGAGAGATGAAATGCGCTGTTTGGATTGCGCCAATCGATCCGGTATTTGCCTTCCGGCGTGCGTTCGTCGCCCTCACGTTGTTTGTGTCCGAGCGGGACGCCTCCGAGCGAGACCGGGTAGGTCTTTAGCAGCTTCCCATCGGCATAGAGAATCAGCTCCCTGTTGCCTTTTAGCACAACCACGCTGTCGGCCTTTGCGCCCGCCGGCAAGGACGTCATCGGCCAGAACCGGTATGTCGCAAGCCCTGTGAAAGCAACAAGAAGTGCCACCACGATCACTCGACCAGGGCGAACTCCAGCTCGTAGGTTCGGAGATGAGCTTGGCGCAATGGTGCGGGGCTCTAAGGCTGGATCAGGTATCCAGAAAACTCCTGAGCTTCCGTGAGCGGCTCGGATGCTTGAGCTTGCGGAGCGCCTTGGCCTCGATCTGGCGGATGCGCTCGCGGGTGACCGAGAATTGCTGGCCGACCTCCTCGAGCGTGTGGTCGGTGTTCATGCCGATGCCGAAGCGCATGCGCAGGACGCGCTCCTCGCGCGGGGTGAGCGTCGCGAGCACCCGGGTCGTGGTCTCGCGCAGATTGGACTGGATCGCCGCGTCAAGCGGCACCACCGCGTTCTTGTCCTCGATGAAATCGCCGAGGTGGCTGTCCTCCTCGTCGCCGATCGGCGTCTCCAGGCTGATCGGCTCCTTGGCGATCTTCATCACCTTGCGCACCTTTTCCAAGGGCATGCCCAGCTTGATGGCGAGCTCCTCGGGCGTCGGCTCGCGGCCGATCTCGTGCAGCATCTGGCGCGAGGTGCGCACCAGCTTGTTGATGGTCTCGATCATGTGCACGGGAATGCGGATGGTGCGCGCCTGGTCGGCGATCGAGCGGGTGATGGCCTGGCGGATCCACCAGGTGGCGTAGGTCGAGAACTTGTAGCCGCGGCGGTACTCGAACTTGTCCACCGCCTTCATGAGCCCGATGTTGCCCTCCTGGATCAGGTCCAGGAATTGCAGTCCGCGGTTGGTGTACTTCTTGGCGATCGAGATCACCAGGCGCAGGTTGGCCTCGACCATCTCCTTCTTGGCCTGGCTCGCCTCGCGCTCGCCCTGCTGGACGGCGGCGAAGATGCGGCGGAACTCGCCGATCGGCAGGCCCGACTCGTCGGAGATGTCGGAGATCGCCTGGCGGATGTCGGGGATCTCCTTTTCGCCATGGCGATTGACGAATTTGGACCAGCCCCGGCCGGACAGCTTGCCGATCTGCTTGACCCATTTCGGGTCCAGCTCGTGGCCAAAGTAGTTCTCGAGGAAGTCGGGCCGCTTGACGCCGCTCTTCTCGGCCAGCCGCAACAGCCGCCCCTCATAGCCCACCAGCCGGCGGTTCAGGTCGTAGAGCTGCTCGACCAGCTGTTCGATCCGGTTGTTGTTGAGGTGGACGTTCTCCATGAACTCGACCAGCTCGGACTTGCGCTGCTCGTAGGCGTTCTCGGTGCGCTTGCTCGGCACCCCGCCCTTCTGCATCTCGGCAAGCCGCTTGTCCTGCAGGCGGGCGAGCTTCTTGTAGGTGCCGGCGATGCTGTCGAAGGTTTCGAGCACCTCCGGCAAGAGCGCCAGCTCCATTGCCGCCAGCGAGATGTTGGTCTCGTCCGCGTCGTCGTCGTCTTCGTCCTCGTCCCCTTCCTCGTCGAGGTCCTCGGCGTCGCCCTCTTCCTCCTCGTCCGGGTCGGCCCCGTTGCCGGCGGCCTGGGCCTGGGCCTGGTTCTCCTTGGCGTCGGGCCCGGCAAAGGTGGTCTCGAGATCGATGATGTCGCGCAGCAAGAGCTGACCGTCGATCAGCGCCTTGCGCCAGATGACGATCGCCTTCATGGTCAGGGGGCTCTCGCAGATCGCCCCGATCATCTTTTCGCGGCCGGCCTCGATGCGCTTGGCGATGGCGATCTCGCCTTCGCGCGAGAGCAGCTCGACGCTGCCCATCTCCCGGAGGTACATGCGGACCGGGTCGTCGGTGCGGCCGAGATCCTCGTCCGCGGTGACGTTGCCCGCCGGCTTGGCCTCGGGCTGGGCCTCGGCGGCCTCTCCGTCCTTGTCGCTGCTCTCCTCGCTTTCCTCGTTCTCGATGACGTTGATGCCCATTTCGGACAGCATCGCCAAGGTGTCCTCGATCTGCTCGGACGACACCTGGTCCGTGGGCAGCGCCGTATTCAGCTCGTCATAGGTGATGTAGCCCCGCTCCTTGCCGCGGGCGACCATCTTCTTGACCGCCGCGACCATCCCGTCCATGAGCGGGCCGTCCGGGGACTCGTCGCGATTTTCCGTGGAGGTTTCCGCTTTCTGCGCTTTTGTGGCCATGCCCTACCTGCCAGAAATAACAACACGACAGCGCAGGCTGCGCGGGCTCCACGCGCCTTGGGCCGTCATCCGCTCCCCTCGGTCAACCCTCCGGCGGTCTCGCCCGGGTTGCCTGGTCAAAATCTTCGTCTCCCCAGTCCGCGTCATTGGTGCGCAGTTGCTGCTCGCGCACCCGTTCGAGATAGACCCGGTTCTGGCTCGTGGGCTCGTCGGTCAGCGCCCGAACCGCCGCATCTATCTCGGCTCCGAACTCGCGCCTGCGGTGATAGCGTTCGAACAGCTCCAGCCATCCCCGCCTGGCCTTTTCGAGGTTGCCACCCGGTCGCGCGAAAACGCCGTGCTCGTATACTGCGCCGCAAAGCAGTTTGCCCAGAAGCCCGGAGAAACCCTGTCCTATCAGGTGGCTTTGCAGGTCTGCTGTGTCAACCCCTGAACCAAGGCTCTTTAAGATTTCCTGCCTAAGCTTGTCAAGCTCCGGAGCATCCAGCCTGACCATGCCCAGGGCCTCGCCGAACTCGGCCATGAGGTCGGGGTGGTTCAGCAAGGTTGCGAGCAAGAGCTGTTGCTGGCGCAACCTCAGGATGTCCAGATTTCCATCTGCTTGCAAACCCAGGGCGTGGACCGGCCGGCCCTCGTCGCGTACGCCCCGCCGCCCCCTCTGGCGGCGGCCGCTGCCGAACGCCGAGTCGAGCCGGGCCTCGAACTCGCCAAGATAATATTCCTGAACAGCACGATCCGCGATCGCATAGGCATGGCTGCGCAGGGCGGCGCGGATCCCGGCGCGGCGTTCGGGCGTGTCCGCCGGCTGCCTTCCGGCCACCATCCGCCAGACCACGTCAACGAGCGCTTGCGCCCGGTCGAGAACGGCCTGCACGGCACCTGGCCCGAGGGCCCGAATCAGGCTGTCCGGATCCTCGCCCGCGGGCAACAGCGCAAAGCGCAGCGATTTGCCCGGTTTCAGGAGGGGCAGCGCCCGCTCCGCCGCCCGCGCCGCGGCCCGCCCGCCGGCGGCGTCGCCGTCGAAGCACAGGATGGGCTCGTCGACCAAACGCCAGAGCAGCTCGATCTGAGTCTCGGTCAATGCCGTGCCCAGCGGCGCCACCGCGCCGGTGAAGCCCGCCTGATGCAGGGCGATCACGTCGGTATAGCCCTCGGTGACCACGATCTCCTTGCCGTCCCGCGCCGCCGCCCAGGCCTTGTCCAGGGCGTAGAGCAGCCGCCCCTTGTGGAAGAGCGGCGTGTCGGGCGAGTTCAGGTATTTCGGGGCTTTCTCGCGTTCGGCCAGCAGGCGGCCGCCGAAGGCGACCACGCGGCCGCGCCGGTCGGTGATGGGAAAGATGACGCGCCCGCGGAACCGGTCATAGGTCGGCCGGTTGTCCTCGGGCCGGATGATCAGCCCGGCCTCGAGCAGCAGGGCCTCGCCGAAGCCCTGGCCCATCAGGGCGATCTTGATTCCGTCCCGCCGGTCCGGGGCGAAGCCCAGCCGGAAGCGCGCAATGGTGCCGTCGTGGAGGCCGCGGCCGACGAGATAGTCCCGCGCCGCCCGGCCGTCCTGAGAGGCCAGATTGCCCGCGAACCAGACGCAGGCGGCCTCCAGAACCTCGTAAAGGGTCTTGGCCTTCTCGGCCCGGGCGCGCTCCTGGGGCGTGGCCTTGGGGACCTCCAGCCCGGCCTCGCCCGCCAGCCGCTCGACCGCTTCCGGGAAGGACAGGCCCTCGGCGCGCATGACGAAGCCGATCACGTCGCCATGGGCGCCGCAGCCAAAGCAGTGGAAGAAGCCCTTCTCCTCGGTCACGGTGAAGGACGGTGTCTTCTCGTTGTGGAAGGGGCAGAGGCCCGAGTGCTCGCGCCCGCGCTTGACCAGCTTGACCCGCCGGCCGACCACGTCGGCCAACGACAGGCGCGCGCGAAGCTCGTCGAGGAACTGCGGCGGGAACGCCATGACCACCCTAGTATCGAATCGCTCTTCCGATCGTCGTCCCCGCGCCGACGGGCATCCCGGAGTGTAACAGGTTTTGCCGTGGTGGAGGCGGCCGATCAAGCGCCGCGTTCAGGCGAGCCGCTGCTTGACCGCGGCGCTCGCCTTGGCGAAGTCCATCTGGCCGGCATAGCGCTCGCGCAGGAGGCCCATGACCCGGCCCATATCCTTGATGCTCGCGGCCCCGGTTTCGGAGACCAGATCGGTCACGACCTTGGCGATCTCGTCCTCGGACATCTGCTCGGGCAGGAAGCCCTCGATGATCGCGATCTCCTCGCGCTCCTGCTGGGCAAGATCGTCGCGGCCGCCCTTCTCGTAGAGCGCGATGCTGTCCCGGCGCTGTCTGATCATGGTCTGTAGCATGGCCATGATCTCGTCGTCGTCGATGTTCTCGACCCCGCCGCCCTTGCCGCGCGCGGCGATGTCTCGATCCTTGAGCGCGGCCCGGATCAACCGCAGGGTCGCCACGGCGCGCTGCTGTTTGGCTTTGGTCGCGTCCCTGAGCGCCTGGTTCAGCCGCTCGCGCATGGACTCAGGCATGACGTGAACCGAATCAATTCCGGGAAAACCCGGAGCCTAGCGGATTCGCTCGCAAAAGGCAAAACTCGACCGGCAAGCTAACTCTCTGAAAAAGGGCCATTTTTCACAAGGGTTTTCGCTTGACGCTCAGGGCGCCATTGCCTATCACTCCGGCGATTTGGCTATCATCGGTTACGATTGAGCTGTCCCGGACGGGACGGCGACGGACGCAGGTCGGGGAACTTGGCGCAACCGAGCCGTTCCCTCAACCGGCGGAGGAATTTGCCACGTATGGCTGATGCGCCCGAGGCGTCGCTCGAGACGCCACACGCAACGCGCGCCGTGACCGATACCAAGGCGACGGACCAGCCCCCGGCCGCCGGATCACCCAGAGTCTTTCAGACCGAACCTATGACCGCCGCGCTGGTGCTGGCGGACGGCACGGTGCTGCGTGGACGCGGCATCGGCGCCGAGGGCCGCGTGGTGGCCGAGGTCGTGTTCAACACCGCCATGACCGGCTACCAGGAGATCCTGACCGACCCCTCCTACGCGGGCCAGATCGTCACCTTCACCTTCCCCCATGTGGGCAATGTCGGGACAAATCCCGAGGACGTGGAGACCGGCACCCCGGCGGCCCGCGGCCTGGTGCTGCGCGCCGACATCACCGACCCGTCGAACTGGCGCGCGGAGCAGCATCTCGACCGCTGGCTCAAGTCGCACGGGCTGATCGGCATCGCCGGCATCGACACCCGCCGGCTGACGCGGCTCATCCGTGAGTTGGGCGCGCCCAACGCGGCGCTCTGCCATGCGGCCGACGGTGCGCTCGACACCGAGGCGCTGGCCGCCGAGGCGCGCGCCTGGCCCGGGCTCGAGGGCATGGACCTCGCCAAGGAGGTGACCTGCCGCCAGACCTATCGCTGGGACGAAACCACCTGGGCGCTGGGCCAGGGCTATGGCCGGATGGAGCAGCCGAAGCGCCGCGTGGTCGCGGTCGACTATGGCGCCAAGCGCAACATCCTGCGCTGCCTCGCGACGCTGGACTGCGAGATCACCGTCGTGCCCGCCACCGCCGCGGCCGAGGACATCCTGCGGCACGAGCCCGACGGGGTGTTCCTGTCGAACGGCCCCGGCGATCCCGCGGCGACCGGCGAATACGCCGTGCCGGCGATCCGCGCGGTGCTCGAGACCGGCATCCCGGTCTTCGGCATTTGCCTGGGCCACCAGATCCTGGCCCTGGCGCTGGGCGCCAAGACCGGCAAGATGCATCACGGCCATCACGGCGCCAACCACCCGGTCAAGGATCTCGAGACCGGCAAGGTCGAGATCACCAGCCAGAACCACGGCTTCGAGGTCTTGGCCGACAGCCTGCCGACGGGCGTGACCGCGACCCATGTCTCGCTCTTCGACGGCTCCCTCGAGGGGCTCAAGGTCGAGGGCCGGCCGGTCTTCTCGGTGCAGTATCACCCGGAAGCCTCGCCCGGCCCGCACGACAGCCATTATCTCTTCGAGCGCTTCGTCGCGATGATGGACGCTTGATGCCCAAGCGCATGGATCTCTACTCCGCGTTGACTGGTCGCGCGAGAAGACGCAATGCCACCCCCACCCCATCCCTCCCCCCTCAAGGGGGAGGGCGTTATGATGTGCGCGAAACTCACCCGATCTCCCCTCCCCCCTCGTGGGGGAGGGTCAGGGTGGGGGGGTCAGGTAGAACGCATTCCGCAGATGAACGGACCAAATGCCGTCAGACCGAGCCAGAGATCTGCGCAAGAACCCAACCGAAGCTGAGAAACTGCTGTGGTCTCGGCTCCGTCTCCGGCAGATCGGCGGTGTCCGCTTCCGACGACAAGTGCCGATCGGCCCTTATGTCGTCGACTTCGCGTCGCATGAAGCCAAGCTCATTATCGAAGTGGACGGCGGTCAGCATGCTAGCAACCAGGAGATGGATGGGCGGAGGACGCGCTGGCTCGAATCCGAGGGGTACCGGGTCATTCGTTTCTGGAATAACGAGGTGCTGGCCAATACTGAGGCTGTGCTTCACTCAATTGACGACTGCCTTAGTTCTGCCTCCTAAACCCTCACCTCGAGGCGCCACCCTAAAGACCTGCGCCAAGCCTCCCTGTTTCCCCGCCTCTGTGGTTGGTATCTGATGCCCAAGCGCACCGACATCGAATCCATCCTGATCATCGGCGCCGGGCCGATCGTCATCGGCCAGGCCTGCGAGTTCGACTATTCCGGGGCGCAGGCCTGCAAGGCGCTCAAAGAGGAGGGCTACCGGATCGTCCTGGTGAACTCCAACCCGGCGACGATCATGACCGACCCGAGCCTCGCCGACGCCACCTATATCGAGCCGATCACGCCCCAGCTCGTCGAGAAGATCGTCGCCCGTGAGCGGCCCGATGCGCTGCTGCCCACCATGGGTGGACAGACCGCTCTGAACACCGCCATGGCGCTCTCGGACGAGGGGGTCCTGCAGGCCCATGACGTGGACCTGATCGGCGCCGACCGGGTGGCCATCGCCAAGGCCGAGGACCGGGAGCTGTTCCGCCGAGCGATGACCAGTATCGGGCTCGGCGTGCCGGACAGCATGGTTGTCGCGACCATGGAGGAGGCGCGCGAGGCGCTCGAGACCATCGGCGTGCCCGCGATCGTGCGTCCCTCCTTCACGCTCGGCGGCACCGGCGGCGGCATCGCCTACAACCGCGACGAGTTCATGGCCGTGGTCGAGGCCGGCATCGAGGCCTCGCCGGTGCGCGAGGTGCTGGTCGAGCAGTCCGTGCTCGGCTGGAAGGAATACGAGATGGAGGTGGTGCGCGACCGGGCCGACAACTGCATCATCGTCTGCTCGATCGAGAATATCGACCCGATGGGCGTGCACACCGGCGACAGCATCACGGTGGCCCCGGCGCTGACGCTCACGGACAAGGAATACCAGATCATGCGGGACGCCTCGATCGCGGTGCTGCGCGAGATCGGCGTGGACACCGGCGGCTCGAACGTGCAGTTCGCGGTCGACCCCGAGAGCGGGCGTCAGGTGGTGATCGAGATGAACCCGCGGGTCTCGCGCTCCTCGGCGCTGGCGTCCAAGGCGACCGGCTTTCCCATCGCCAAGGTCGCAGCCAAGCTGGCCGTGGGCTACACCCTGGACGAGCTCGAGAACGACATCACCGGGGGCGTCACGCCGGCCTCGTTCGAGCCGTCGATCGACTACGTGGTCACCAAGGTGCCGCGCTTCACCTTCGAGAAGTTCCGCGAGGCCGAACCTCTGCTGACAACCTCGATGAAGTCGGTCGGCGAGGCCATGGCGGTGGGGCGCTGCTTCACCGAGTCGCTGCAGAAAGCGCTGCGCTCGATGGAGACCGGGCTCACCGGGCTGGATGAGATCGCCATCCCGGGCATGGAAAACGGCGCGGTCAACTGGGACGCCTTGCGCGCGGCGCTCTCGCGGCCGACGCCCGAGCGGCTGCTCTACATCGCCCAGGCCTTCCGGCACGGCCTCGACTGCGCCGAAGTGAACGCCATGTGCCACTTTGATCCCTGGTTCCTCGAGCAGATCAAGAAGCTCGTGGACATGGAAGCCGAGGTCCGCAGCCGGGGACTCGATGGGCTCTCGCCCGAGGTCCTCGCGGTGCTCAAGCGGCATGGCTTCTCGGACGCGCGGCTCGCCGGCCTGACCGGCGCCGAAGAAGAGGCGGTGATGGCGCGTCGGTCGGCCACCGGCTTGCATCCGGTCTACAAGCGCATCGACACCTGCGCCGCCGAGTTCCCCTCACCCACCCCTTACATGTATTCGACCTACGAGACCGCGTCGGACGGCGCGCCGGACTGCGAATCCGATCCGTCCGACCGCCGCAAGGTCGTGATCCTGGGCGGGGGTCCCAACCGGATCGGACAGGGGATCGAGTTCGACTATTGCTGCGTTCACGCGGTCTATGCGCTTCGCGAAGCAGGCATCGAAGCGATCATGGTCAACTGCAACCCGGAGACCGTGTCGACCGACTACGACACCTCGGACCGGCTGTATTTCGAGCCCTTGACCGCCGAAGACGTGATCGAGCTGGTCCGCGCGGAACAGCGCGACGGGACGCTCCTGGGCGTGGTCGTGCAGTTTGGCGGGCAGACGCCTTTGAAGCTGGCGCATGCGCTCGAAGCGGCCGGCATCCCGATCCTCGGCACGCCGCCCGACGCCATCGACCTGGCCGAGGACCGGCAACGCTTCCAGGCGCTCTTGCACGAGTTGGGCCTGAAACAGCCGCCGAACGGCACCGCCACCTCGATCGAGGCGGCGCGCGAGGTGGCGACGCGCATCGGCTATCCGGTGCTGCTGAGGCCCTCCTATGTGCTGGGCGGGCGGGCGATGGAGATCGTGCATGACGGCGCCGGGCTGGACCGCTATGTGCGGGAGGCGGTGCAGGTGTCGGGCAAGAACCCGGTGCTGATCGACGCCTATCTGGAGGACGCCATCGAGGTCGACGTGGACGCGGTCGCGGACGGCGAGCAGGTGCATGTCGCGGGCATCATGGAGCATATCGAGGAGGCGGGCATACATTCCGGCGACAGCGCCTGCGCGCTGCCGCCGCACACGCTCGACCCGGCGATCATCGCCGAGATCCGCGGGCAAGCGGACATCCTTGGCAAGCGGCTGGGGGTGGTCGGGCTGATGAACATCCAGTTCGCGGTCAAGGACGGCGAGATCTACATCCTCGAGGTCAATCCCCGGGCCAGCCGGACGGTGCCCTTCGTGGCCAAGGCGACCGGCGTGCCGATCGCCAAGATCGCCGCCCGGGTCATGGCCGGGGCGCGGCTGAGCGAGTTCCCGCTCGACGGCGCCGCCGGCGCCGGCAACGGCCATATCGCGATCAAGGAGGCGGTGTTTCCGTTCAGCCGCTTCACGGGTGTCGACACCATCCTCGGGCCGGAGATGAAGTCGACCGGCGAGGTCATGGGCCTCGACACGGATTTCGGGCGGGCGTTCGCCAAGTCCCAGATCGGCGCGGGCACCGAGCTGCCGCTCTCGGGCACGGTGTTCGTCTCGGTGCGCGATGCTGACAAGGCCGCCATGGTGGAGCCCTGCCGCAAACTCGAAGACATGGGTTTCATGCTGTTGGCCACCCGCGGCACCTGCGACTATCTGCGCAAGGCGGGGCTCACGGTCATGGTGGTCAACAAGGTGCTGGAGGGGCGGCCGCATGTGGTCGACGCGATGAAAAGCGGGCAGGTGGACCTGGTGTTCAACACCACCCGCGGCGGCCAGTCCATCGCCGACAGCTTCAGCATCCGGGAGACCGCCCTGACCCACCGAATCCCTTACTGCACAACGGTTGCGGGGGCCCGCGCGGCGGTCGAAGCGGTGGCGGCGCTGAAGACAGGGAGCCTTGAAGTCGCCCCGCTACAATCCTATTTTGAAATGTCTTTTTAACATACCCATACTAGCGTTAACCAAGAATAACAGGCCCGAATCGGCGAAGTCCGCCGTTTCGGAAGAGAAGGATGTGATTGATGGAACGTGTCCCAATGACCGCGGATGGCTATGCCCGTCTAGAGGAAGAGCTGCGCACGCTGAAGACCATCGAGCGGCCGGCGGTCATCAAGGCCATCGAGCAGGCCCGCGAACACGGCGATCTGTCGGAGAACGCGGAGTATCAGGCCGCACGCGAGCGGCAGAGCTTTATCGAGGGGCGCGTCGCCGAGCTCGAGGACAAGACCCGGCGCGCCGAGGTCATCGACGTCAGCAAGCTGTCGGGCAAGCAGATCATGTTCGGCGCCACCGTGACGCTGGTCGACCAGGACACCGACGAGAAGATCAAGTACCAGATCGTCGGCGCGGACGAGTCCGACATCAAGAAGGGGCGGCTGTCCGTGTCCTCGCCGCTGGCCCGCGCGCTGATCAGCAAGGAAGTCAGCGACACCGTCGAGGTGACCACGCCCGGCGGCGGCAAGTCCTACGAGATCCTCAAGGTTCAGTACAAATAGGCTTGGCTGAGAGCCCTATCTGGCGTCGACCGGCACGCCCGGCAACCGCTTCGACGTGCGGATGGCCAACGCCGTCTTGACGTGGTTGACATTCGGCGCGGCGGTCAGCTCGGTGGTCAGAAAGCGCTGATAGGCGTCCCAGTCCTCGGCCACGATCTTGAGCAGGAAGTCGGTCTCGCCGGCCAGCATGTAGCACTCCCGGACATTCGGCCAGGTCTTGACCAGATCCTCGAAGGCCTTGAGGTCGACTTCCGCCTGGCTGCTGAGCCCGACATGCGCGAACACGGTGACCCGGAAGCCCAGGTGCTCGGGATTGATGTCGGCGTGATAGCCGCGGATATAGTCCGCCTCCTCGAGAGCCCGGACCCGGCGCAAACAGGGCGGCGCCGAGATGCCGGCACGCTTGGCGAGTTCCACATTGGTGATGCGACCGTCCTCCTGCAGATCCCGCAGAATCCGCCGGTCGATCCGGTCGAGCTTGACCTGACGCATCGATTCCCCCTCGCGATGAGTAACAAATCACAAGATTTGCGAAATAATATTACAGAGAAACGCATGTTGGTCGACCTTATGTGTGCCGCTTGTCATCGCCGCGCGCGGGTGGCATGAAACGCCGAGACATGAACCAAGGAAGGCTTGCGGTGTCGACAGTCCCTTGCTGGGTCGTCACGGAAGGCCACGACGGCATGGAGAGCCAGGCCCGCGGCCTGGCCGAGGCCACCGGCCTGGCGCATGACGTCAAGCGCGTGCGCCTGCGGCTGCCATGGACGCATCTGCCGGCCAGCCTGCTGGTGCCGCCCCTGGGCGCGGTCACGCCCGACAGCGACCGCCTGTCACCGCCCTGGCCGAGATTGCTGATCACCTGTGGCCGCCGCAGCACCGGCCTCTCGATGGCCGTCCGCAAGGCAAGCGAGGGCGCGACCTTCACCGTCCATATCCAGGACCCGCAGATCGATCCCCGGCATTTCGATCTGGTGGTGATTCCGGCCCATGACCGGCTGCGCGGGCGCGCGACAGGCGACAATATTCTGGTCAGCCAGGCGGCCCTGCACCGGGTAACGCCCGCGCGCCTCGCCGAGGAGGCGGCGCGGTTCCCGGATGATTTCGCCGATCTGCCCCGTCCTCGGATCGCCGTCCTGATCGGCGGCAGCAATCGATACTACCGGCTGTCCGCCGCCCATATGCGCGAACTGGTGGCGCAGCTGGCAGGCCTGGCGCGGAAGCACCGCGCGGGCCTCTTGGTCACCGCCTCTCGCCGCACCGGGGACGAAAACCGGGCCATCCTGCAGGCCGGGCTCGAGGGGCTTGCGGCGCGTCTGTGGGACGGCGCCGGCGCGAACCCCTACTTCGCCTATCTGGCGGCGGCCGACGCGATCGTCGTCACCTGTGATTCGGTCTCCATGGTGTCCGAGGCCTGCGCCACCGGCAAGCCGGTCTATGTGGTCGACCTGGAGGGCGGCTCCCCCCGCTTCGAGTCGTTCCACGGGGCCATGCGCGCGGCCGGCTGCACCCGCCCCTTCACGGGCGCCTTGGAACACTGGACCTATACGCCGCCGGACGACACCCTGCGCATCGCCCGGGAGGTGCTGCGCCGCATGGGTCCGGTCACGGCGGAGGCCGGGAGCCCGGCCGTGGCGTCGCAGCTGTAACTTTGCCGATCCGGCGTTCGGCGCTATAACCGCGCGCGGCACGGCCGTCCCCCAGCCCGCGACGAGGAGTTCATGGCGCTCAACATCGAAACCTTTTCCAACGCCCGCGGCGGCAACGCCTTCTTCAAGGCCATCGGCCATCCGCTGGCGGCCGCCAAGGGCCGCGCCCTGGTGGATCGCCTGGCCACGGCGGGGCCCGTCGCGGTCTACGACCCTTTGGGGTATGCCGCCAGCTTCGCCGCGCTCTACGATCTGACCGCGGTCGATATTGCGGCCGTGTTCGTCCAGGATCTGGGCGATCTGGGCCGGACCGTCCTCGGCCGGACGGCGCAGCCCGTGACCGACCTGGCCGGCGCCGGCGCCCGGACCGTCTTCGTCGCCGCCTTCGATGCCGGCCGGCTGATCGACCATATCGGCCATCTCCTGCCGGACGGCACCGAGGTCGTGAGCCTGGACGCCATGCGGCTGCCGGAAGACATGCTGACCAACCGGCGCCGTTATCTCGACGGCCTCAACTTCGCCACCAACTTCGCCTTTTTCCGGGATCAGGACGGTCATCACTCGCGGCTGGTGACGGCCAACTACTGGGCCGGCTACGGCGGCCGCGGGCTGCGGCTGTGGTTCTGTTTGATCGACGCCGAGGGCGAGACCCTGGCGGACTGGGACCAGGAGCTGCCCCGCTCGGTCAGCGCGATCACGGTGGACAGCCGCGAGGTGCGCGACCGCTTCCGCCTCGGCCCCTTCACGGGACAGCTCTTCCTGCATGTGGTCAACGCGGCGGGCCACGACGTGGTCAAATATGCGCTCGACACCTATGGCGACGACGACAGCGTCCTGTCCTGCACCCACGACGCCAACGCCTGGCCGGCGGATCTCTATGCCGGACTGCCCGCGCCCAAGGAGGACGAAGACGTCATCCTCTGGGTGCAGAACAGCCACCCGGCGCCGATCCCGGCTCGGGGCGTGGGCCTCAATCTGATGGGTGCCGACCCGATTGCCTGGCTGGACCGGGAGATCCCGCCCTTCGGCAGCTATGCCTTGAGCGTGGCGGAGCTGCTGCCCGACGCCCGCTGGCCGCAGCAGGTCGAGGTCCAGGCCGGCAAGCATTTCGTGCGTCCGCGCTACGAGGTGGTCTCGGCCGACGGGCGCCGGCGCATCGCGCACGCCAATGTGGAGCGCGTGGATCTCAAGCCCGACCCGGGGATCAAAGAGCTCGGCAATCTGATGGGCAAGGGCTATCTGCTGCCGGCGCCGATCCTGCCGCGGGACCGGTTTCGCAGCATCGTGCTGCCGACGCCCATGTCTACGGCTCAGACCACCTTGCCGCTGGCCGTCACCATCCACGACGCCTCCGGTGCCGAGGTCGCCAGGCACCGGTTCGGCACGCTCAGGCGGAGCGACAGCGTCGCGCTGGAGATCGGCGATGTCCTCAACGGCACCGCGCTCGAGGCTGGCTACGGCCATATGGAACTGGTCTACGACTTCGCCGACGGCGGCGAGGCCGACGGCTGGCTGCACGGCCTGTTCCGGTATGAAGATCTGGTCAGCGGACATGCGGCGGAGACCAGCTTCGGGGCGCATATCTTCAACACGGTGCTGACCTATCGCAACGAGCCCCAGTCCTATGCCGGCCCGGCGCCGGGGCTGTCGACGCGCCTGTTCCTGCGCCTCGGCCCCGCGCCCTGCGACACCCTTTGCCACCTGATCTACCCGGCGTCGGCGCCCTGGCACGCCCATTCGTCCACGCGGCTGATGCTGTTCGGCGGAGACGGCGGCGAGGTCGCAAGCCGGGAGGTCGAGATCCCCTGCGGCGGGTCATTGCTCTGGCGCTATGGCGAGATGTTCTCCGAACAGAATCGCCGAGCGGCCGGAGACGGCGCCTATGTGGTCGTTCGCGACGTGACCTGCCGGCTGTTCGGCTATCACGGCCTGGTCAGCGGAGACCACGCCTTCAGCTTCGACCACATGTTCGGGTTCTAGATAGGAAAAGCCGCGCGTCGCGCGTATTGCCTCTTGCCGACCGCCTTTCTATGTATGGGGCACGAACAGAAAGGAACGGCAGACAAGATGGCGGCACAGCATCACAGCAAGGTCCTGATCGTCGGCTCCGGACCGGCGGGCTACACGGCGGCGATCTATGCCGCGCGGGCCAATCTCGAGCCGCTGTTGGTCATGGGCATGGAGCCTGGCGGCCAGATGACGATCACCACCGACGTCGAGAACTATCCCGGCTTCGCCGACGTTATCCAGGGGCCCTGGCTCATGGAGCAGATGCAGGCGCAAGCCGAGAACGTGGGCACGCGCATGATCCACGACCTGATCACCGAGGTGGACTTCGCACAGCGGCCCTTCCGCTGCCTCGGCGACAGCGGCGACGTCTACACCGGTGACACGGTGATCATCGCCACGGGCGCCCAGGCCCGCTGGCTGGGACTTCCGAGCGAGGACAAGTTCAAGGGCTTCGGCGTGTCCGCCTGCGCCACCTGCGATGGCTTCTTCTTCCGGGGCAAGAAAGTGCTGGTCGTGGGCGGCGGCAACACCGCGGTCGAGGAGGCCATCTATCTGACCAACCACGCGGACAAAGTCACGCTGATCCACCGGCGCGACGCCTTGCGCGCCGAGAAGATCCTGCAGGACCGGCTGTTCAACAATCCCAAGATCGAGGTGACCTGGAACACCGTGCTGGAAGAGGTGCTCGGCGACGACGAGCCGCTCGGCGTCACCGGCGCCCGGCTGCGCAACGTCAAGACCGGCGAGGAAACCGGCCTGGGCGTGGACGGGGTGTTCATCGCCATTGGGCACGACCCGGCCACGGCGATCTTCCGCGGACAGGTCGCGATGGACGCGGAAGGCTATATCGAGACGGCGCCGGACAGCACGGCGACCGAAGTCCCCGGTGTATTCGCCGCGGGCGACGTCAAGGACAAGGTCTACCGCCAGGCGGTGACCGCTGCGGGCATGGGATGCATGGCGGCGCTGGAAGCCGAGAAGTACATCGCGGAGCACGAAACCGAGCTGGCGCAGGCCGCGGCCGAATAGTCCCTTGTGAAAAAGTCCCTCGCTTCGCTCGGTGTACTTTTTCACAGAACGGGAATAAGCGAAAACAAGTCTTGGGGCGGCCCGGCGACTTGTTTTCAAGTCTCTTTCGTCCCATTCATGACGGGCACGTCTGTCATGAATGGGACCCGATTTTGCAGGCGCTTGCGGTCGGAGGCCGCAAGCGCCTGCAAATCAGACAAGGAAAAACCTGACGCAGAGCCGCCTCAAGTCAGGTTTATTCCTTGCCGCAAACGGGAAAAAGTACACTGAGGCCGAGCAACGCGAGGCCGAAGGACTTATTCCCGAAGAACCGAGTAGCCGAGCATCGATCGCGGCGCCAGCACGGCGCCGCCGCGGTTGAGGGGGACATCCCGGCGGATGGATTGGGACAAGCTCAGAATCTTCCACGCGGTCGCCGAGGCCGGCAGCTTCACCCATGCGGGCGAGACCCTGAAGCTCAGCCAGTCCGCGGTGAGCCGCCAGATCGGCGCGCTGGAACGGAGCCTCAACGTGCCCCTGTTCCAGCGCCACGCGCGCGGGCTGGTGCTCACCGAACAAGGCCAGCTGCTCTACCGGACCGCGCACGAGATCTTCGCCAAGCTGGCCGCCACGCAAGCCCGGCTGACCGACGCCACCGTGCGGCCGAAAGGCACCCTCAAAGTGACGACCACCGTGGGCCTGGGCTCAACCTGGCTGACGCCGCGGATCAAGACCTTCATCGAGCACTATCCGGAGGTCAACGTGTCGCTGATCGTCGACGATATGGAGCTCGATCTCGCGGTCGGCGAGGCGGACGTGGCCATTCGCATGGCCGCCCCCCGCCAGCCGGACCTGATCCAGCGGCACTTGATGACGGTGCATTTCCACGTCTACGCGTCGCACGACTACCTGGAGCGGAACGGCGTGCCGCAATCGCTGGAGGAGCTGTCCGAACATCGCGTTATTTCTTTCTCGGACGACCGCTTGACCCCGTTCGGCGACACCAACTGGCTGCTCGAGGCCCGCGGTGACGGCCTGGACCGGCTGGTCCCTGTGTTTCAGGTCAACAGCGTCTATGGCATTTTCCGGGCGGTCGAGACCGGCCTGGGAATCGCCTCGCTGCCCGACTACCTGGCGAGCGGCAATCCCCGGCTGATCCGCATCCTGCCAGAGCATGAGGGCCCCAGCCTGGAGGCCTTTTTCGTCTATCCGGAGGCGCATCGGAAGTCGAAACGCGTCGCGGTTTTCCGGGACTTCCTGATCCGCCAGATCTCCGATACACCGTTCTGACGGATGGCTCTACGCCGACTCTAGCTATGCAAAAAATGCATGGCTGGTCTGCGGCCAGGGCTCTACCAGTTTTTGCGTTGCACCATACATTTACCAAATGTCTACGGTGCCCAGGCTAGGGTCGCCGCAGACATACGCTTTTAGGCGCTATTGTTTTTCGGCGCCTCCTCTCCATCGGACACCTTGTCCGATGCCCGGTTCCCCCAAACCGGGCGTGAGAGATCGTAAGCCTCCCTGTTTACTTTACCGGGCCCTCTGGGCCCGGTTTTTTTTGGGTCGGCCGCAACGCCGCATCACATGAACAGCTTCTCGTCCTTGAGATCGGCGTAGATGTCGGCGACGAACTCACCATAGCCGTTCCACTTCTGGGTCGGCACCCTCTCCCACAGAACAGACGGCCCCGCGCCCAGCAGGCGCTCGGTCGCCTGGCTCCAACGCGCATGGGGCACCTCGGGATTGACGTTGGCCCAGAAACCGTACTCATCCGGCGCGATGCTGAACCACATGGTCTTCGGACGCTCTTCGGTGAAGGAGAAGCGCACGAGCGACTTGATCGACTTGAAACCGTACTTCCAGGGCGTGATCAGGCGGAGCGGCGCGCCGTTCTGGGGCGGAACAGGCTTGCCATAGACGCCGGTGACCAGCAGCGTGAGCTCGTTCGTGGCCTCCGCCATGGTCAATCCTTCCACGTAAGGCCAGGGATAACCGAACCCCCTCCGCTGGGCCGAGGAGATCTCCGGCATCAGAAAAGTCTCCATGCGCACATACTTGGCGCTGCCGAGCGGCTTGGCGAAATCGACCAACGCCTTCATGGGGAAGCCGGACCAAGGCACGACCATGGCCCAGGCCTCGACGCAGCGAAAGCGGTAGATCCGCTCTTCGAGCGGCATGCGCCGGATCAACTCATCGATGCCAATGGTGATCTCCTTCTCCACCAAGCCGTCGATGCGCACTTCCCAGGGGCGGATCGGCAGCTTCTGCGCCGCCTTCTTGACCTTCTTGTGGGAGCCGAACTCATAGAAGTTGATGTAGTTGGTGGCGATATCCTCCGGCGTGGTCTCCCGCTTGACCCGGTAGCGCAGGTTGCGTTGCACCGGATAGAGATCGGCCGTGGGATCGACAAAGCCGTTGGCCAGGCTCTTGAGGTCCTTGTTTGCGGACTCGTCGGCCGCGGTGGCCCCGCTATCGTCGCAGGCCGAGAGCAAGGGCGCCGCGGCCGCCAGGATTGAGCCAGCCGCGACCCCTTTGACCAGGCGGCGCCGATCGCGGAATAGCGTCTCGCTGGTTACGGCGCGCTCGGGCAGTTCCCAGCCGCGTCTTGACTTGATCAGCACGGTGTCCTCCAGCCGCTGCCGTTTGTTAGCCTTGACAGGTAAGCTGAGTTGGCCGTCACGACAAATCAACTCAAAGTGAGGCCGACCTCCTGCGCGGCTAACATTCGCCGCACACCGGCCGGTCAGCGGCGCTCAGATCGCCTGTCCGCCGAGCTTGCGCTTGAGCACCTGGACGAAGCCGCGCGCGTCTTCCAGATGCGGGTTGATCTTGAGCGCCTTGATGAAGGCGCCGAGCGCCAGCTTCTCCTCGCCCTCCTCTAGGAAGATCAGCCCCAGCCCGCTGATCGCGCCAAAATGGCGCGGCTCGCGGCGCAAGGTCTCGAAGATGTCCTCCTTGGAGGCGTCGAGGTTGTCCATCAGATAGTGCACGGTCGCCCGCTTGTTCCAGCCCTCGGCGAAGTCAGGGGCGACCCGCACCACCTCGTCGAAGGCCGACAGCGCCTCCTCGTAGTCCTGGCCATGCATGGCGGTAATGCCCTTGGCCATCATCCGGGTGGCGTGCGCGTCCTCCGTCTGCCGCCAGATCTGCCAGATCTGCTGCGTCAGCGCGAAGGCTTCGCCATCGTCCGAGGTCTGGTGCAGACGCAGGAAGAGCCCGTCGAGCCGCTCGTCCGTCTGGTCCGCATGCGTCGCCGGCAACGGCAGCATGCACGCCGCCATCAGAAAGAGAACGAACACCAGAGTTGACCGCCGCATCGCCGGCATTATGGACGCGCGCAGAAGGCTTGGCAATTTGCCGGCATCTCGGCCGGCACAAAAAGACGCTCAGACCCCCGCATACATGCGGCCCGGGTTCAGAATGCCCTTCGGGTCGAAACTCTCTTTGACCCGGGCGGACAACGCGGCGAGCGCTTCGGGCTGCGGCTGAAAGACCGGCACCGAAGCACGCACGGACACCGGTGCACGCCAGAGCGTCGCATGTCCGCCGGTGGGGCCAATGGCGGCGCGCACGGCGGCGACGCTCGCCTCGCCGGTGTCTTCCGAAAACGCAAGCCAGAGCAGCCCGCCGGCCCAATCATAAACGGCGTCGACATCACCTGTCCCGGCGAGTTCGGTCACCACGCGCGGTCCGTCCATGGGCGGCACCGAGACGCGCCACAAGAGCGAGTCACCGTCCGGCAGGAGAGGCGCCACGTCCCGCACTTCGCGCCACAGCAGGGCGGAGTTCTCGCCATGCAGTTCCTCGAGCGCGCCGCGTCCGGCGAACATCTCCTTGAGCGCCGCACAACGATGATTGGCCGAGGGCTCCGGGCCGCCGACGCGCAATGCCGTCGCCGCTGTGCCGGCGCCGCTGACGTAGGAGACGGACGAGCGGACGGCTGCGGACGGCGGCAGGTGGGCGGCGGCGGACACCTCGTGCGGGCTTTGCATGGCTTCGGACATGACCGCGGCCGCGGCCGTGTCGTCGAGCCCGTACACCAGGATGGTGCGGACCTTCTCGGGCGCCGGCAGGACCTTGACGGTCACCTCGGTCATCACCGCGAGCGTTCCGTAGCTCCCGGCGAACAGCTTGCACAAATCGTAGCCCGTCACGTTCTTGACCACGCGCCCGCCGGACTTGAACACCTCGCCCCGGCCGCTGACCGCCTCGACGCCGAGAAAATGGTCGCGCGCGGCGCCGGCCTTGAGCCGGCCGGGCCCGGCCAGGTTGCAGGCCAGGACGCCGCCGATGGTCTGCTGGCCGGACGCGCCGCCCAGCAGCGGTCCGAAGTCCGGCGGCTCGAAAGCGAGCTCTTGTCCTTCGGCCGCCACCGCGGCTTCGACCTCGCTGAGCGGTGTGCCCGCGCGGGCGGTCAGCACCAACTCTTCCGGCTCGTACATAACGATGCCGCTGAGCCCGCCGATCTCCAGCCGATGGGCGGCCTGGGACGGCCGGCCGAGGGCCGCCTTCGAATCGCCGCCGACGACGGCCACCGGGGTCTCCTCCGCCAACGCCCACTTGACGGCATCGGCGGTCTGTTCGGCGGTCTCCGGCCGCAATATTTCGGCCACGTCTCCTCCCCCTGGCAGATCGTTCAGAACGGTCCATCCCGTTGTCGTTGACCTGCGTTATGACGCATCAAGACGTTGACATAAACCTCTTTTGAGGGGCGGTCCGTCCGCGCGTCTGTCCGCGACGGCCGGCCAGGCGCTTCACGGCTGGCTGTTGAGATAAAGCGTGAACCCTGTCGGGCAAGGCCGAGTGAGACCCAATCGAGCGCGCCGGCGGTCAACAGTCGTCCGATTATCGCTTGCGCCACACGGACGCGCCGTAGGAGTCGGTCAAGCGCATGACCCCGTCCCTGATAACGCCCCGGTCCACGAACCCGCCCGAGCCGGTCATCAGCACGCGGCCGTTCTTGATGCTGAGCAGCACCTGATAGCGCGCGCCCTCGGCCGGGCAGCGCGCCCAGACGATGGTGGTGCGCAATTCGCCCAGGAAGCGCCCCGGTCGGTCCTGCGAGGTCAGGCGCAGCCGTCCGGTCAGCTTGGCGGCGCCGCAGCGGTGGCCGTAGTTCACCCGCAGGGGTTCGAGCACCCATTCGCCGATATACTTCCGCGCCGCGGCCGCGGCCGTTTCCCGCACGGGCCGGGGCGCGGGCGGCGGCTTGGGCCGGGCGACGGGCCGTTCCTGCGAGCGCGGTTGCGGCACGGCCTCCGCATCCGGCGGCAGCGCGGCGACCTCCTCCGGCGCCTCGGCCTCGGCCGGCGCCTCCTCGGCGTCGTCCGCCTCGGCCTCCTCCGCCTCGGGGACCTCCGCGATCTCCTCGGGCGCCACCTTCTCGCCGCCCGGCGCCTCCGGGGCCGCCACCTCGGGTTCGGGCGGGACCACCTCCGGTGGGACCACCTCGGGCGGCTCCGGCACGCTCTCCTCCAGTTCGGGTTCCTGCGGCTGCTCCGGGGCCGGCGGCGGCGGCGCGGCTTCGGCCTCCTCGGGGGGCGGCATCATGACGATCTCCACCGGGATAGCCGCTTCCATGACCGGCGCGAACCGGTCGAACAGTCCCAGATCGAACATGGCAATCAGCAGCACGGCGACATGCAGCAGCCCCGAGACCACGGCCGCTATGCCACGACGGGCCCGCGGCGGCACGCTGGGCATTGGCCGCTCTGTCGGCGCCGGCCCCATGATGTTGGAAACCGCCGTCATTGGGCCGAGACTAGCACAGCGGCCACTGGGCGTACGGCCTCTTCGTGCCGCACTGCACAAAGTTGTGAAGCGGGATCCGCCTCCCCGTTAACCGGGCTCTAACGGTCATCACCTAATCCTTAACCTGACTTGGGGGCCCCTCCGGGACCGGCCCCGTACTGCACGTACGCCAGGGATCACGTAGACGGACGATCATGACGGTCGGAATCGGCTCGATCATTGCCGCACCCGGACAGGGCGGCCGGCTGCACTTCGTGACCGGCGTGACGGAACTCGCCAAGCTTCGCGACGGCCGTCTGGCCGTGGTGCGGTCTCGGGCCGTGGACGCGCCCACGGGTGCCCGGCTCAGCGCCCCCGATCCCGGAGCCGCGCATGCGCCGATTGCGGGCGCGGGACCGATCCGGCTCGTCGATCCGCGCCTGGTGTCTCAGCTTCAGGATGCCGAACCGCTCGACCCGGTCGCAGCCACGGCGGCAGCGCGGGGCGTGCCGGTCGCGGCGGAGCCTCGGATCGATGCGACGGACCAGGTCTCGGCCAACCCCTTTGATCTGTCGCCCGCCGAGGAGCGCCAGGTGGCGCGTTTGCGACAGATCGACTCGGCGGTCCGCCAGGAAGAGAACACGCACGCCGCAAATGCCGGCCAGTTCGCGAGCGCCCCGCAGTACACCTATGTGACGGGGCCCGACGGGCGGCGCTACGCGGTCGGCGGACAGGTGAACGTGCGCGCGACCAACCCTTCCGGCGATCCCCGCCAGGCGGAGCGCGCCGCCAACATCCTGCGCAACGCCGCGGTTTCGCCCAACGCCCCCTCGGCGCAAGACTTGATCGCCGCCCGCAGCTTCGGCCAGGCCGCGGGACGGGCCGCCCAGGCCTACGCCGCACCGGCCCAGGCCTCGCCAGAGCCGGGCGCGTTCGACTTGCTGACCTGAGGCCCCGCGGCCGTCACGTCCGGCGATCCGGGGCCGGTTTCAACCTGTTGGGCGATGCCGTAGTGTGAGCAGGCGCCGCCGCGGACACAGGCCAGCGGCATCGACATGAAGGCCGAACAAGGAGAGGCAGTGTCGGAGTTCCGTTATGCGCAGACGAACCTCCAGCTTCTCGCCCAGCTGCGCGAAGCAGGGTTCTCCGAGGTGGAGCGGGCGCGTGTCGCCGCCGCTTATGACCTCGCCAGTCGGCTGTTCACGGGGCAGTTCCGCTGCTGCGGTAAGACCTTTCTCGCCCATCTGGTGGGCACTGCGAGCATCGTCGCGCGGCATGGTGCGCGAGAGCCCGTCGTCGCGGCCGCCCTGCTGCACGCGGCCTATGACGACGGCAACTTCGGCAGCGTCTGGCGCCGCTTGACCAAGGCGAAACGGGCCACCGTGCGGGCGGCGGCGGGCGAAGAGGCGGAACGTCTGGTCGCCAGCTATCACAGCCTGCCATGGCGCCGATCAGAGGACCGGCCGGCTCTGCTGCGCCGCCTGGGCGACCTGCAGGAAGATGAGCGCACGGCCGTGTTCATCAGGATGGCAAACGAGCTCGAGGAGGTGCTGGACGGCGCCTTCCTGTACTGCGGTGCCGCCCGACAAGAGGACATGAAGAACGCCGTCGTCGCCTGCGGCGAGATCTGCCGCGTCCTGGACATGCCGGACATCGGGGCCGAGATCGAAGAGACCTATCGGCGCTACAGCGCGGCAAAGCCGGCCGCGGTTCTGGCGACAGCCCGGAACGGCTCTTATCTGCTGCCGGCGGCGTCGCTGTCGACGCGGCCCGGGCTTCGCCTCTGGGCGCTCCTTCGGAAACCTTGGGAAGGTTTCGTCCCCAAGGCTTTGCGCATACGCATTAAGGCCATACTGAACCTTGCCAGGTAGACTTGCCTGGCCGGCGGACGCCAGCTGCGGCCGACAGCATGGATAGGATAATGTTCCGGGAGAGAATGCGGTGAGCGAAGCTCGGGTTACCCTCGTCGTCATTCAACGCGAACGCTTCAGCGCGACGCGCCGTTCGCTCGAGAGCATCTACCGGAACACCCGGATGCCCTTCAAGCTGGTCTATGTGGACTCCGGCTCGCCCGGCCACATTCGCCGCTACCTGGCTCGGCAAAGCCGGGAGCGCGACTTCCATCTGATCCGCGTGACCGGCTATCTGTCGCCCTGCGAGGCCCGCAATCTGGGCTTTCGCGCGGTGCACACGCCCTATGTCGTGTTCATGGACAACGACGTGATCGTGTCCGAGGGTTGGCTCGAGAACATGGTTGCCTGCGCCGACGAGACCGGCGCCTGGGGCGTGAGCCCGATCTATCTGCAAGGCGAGCCCGAGGACGAGATCGTCCACCACGCCGGTGGGCGCGCCTATTTCCGCATGGTCGACGGGAAGAAACACTTCTTCGAGAAGCACCTCATGCTCAACAAACCGCTCGCGGAGATCCGGCCAAAGCTCCAGCGCCAGCCCACCGAGATGCTGGAGTTCCATGTCATGCTGGTGCGCGCGGACGCGTTCCGGCGCGTGGGCATGTTGGACGAGGGATTCCTGTCACAGTACGAACACATCGACCTGTGTCTCAGGTTGCGGGACGCGGGCGGAGAGCTGTACCACGAGCCCAGGGCGGTCGTGACCTATCTGCTGCCCCGGCTCTTGTGGCCGAGCGACGTCCGCCTGTTTCTGCTGCGCTGGAGCGAGGCCTGGAATCTCTCCAGCCTGCGACACTTTCAGATCAAGTACGGCGTCGCCGACAACTGCAAAGCCCTGCACTCGACCTACCGCTGGCTGACCAGCCATCGACGCAACCCTTTCAGACGACTGCTAAAACCGGTGCGCGTCTTGTTCGGCAAGCGCGCGGGCGAGGTGATCCTCGACGGGTTCGAGCGGCTGCTGACACCGCGGGACGATACCAGGATCCGCTATCACAAGGCCGACGTTCCATGGCAAGAGACCGCCTGGCGGGCCGGGCCGTAAACCCAGCCGCGTTCGGCCGTCAGACTTTAGGGCGCCTTAGAACCTCGGCAGGTCGGGAAAGCGCGTCTCGCCGCGATGGACGTGCACGCGGCCGAGCTCGGCGCAGCGGTGCAGCTTCGGGAACACCTTGCCCGGGTTCAGGAGCGAGTCCGGATCGAACGCGCACTTTACCCGCTGCTGCTGTTTGAGATCGTCCTCGGTGAACTGCGCGGCCATGAGGTCGCGTTTTTCCACGCCGACGCCGTGCTCGCCGGTCAGCACGCCGCCCATCTCGACGCACATCTTCAGGATCTCGGCGCCGCATTCCTCGGTGCGCTCCAGCTCGCCCGGCTTGTTCGCGTCATAGAGGATCAGCGGATGCAGGTTGCCGTCGCCCGCGTGGAAAACGTTGGCGATCTGGAGCTCGTACTTCTCTGACAGGGCGGCGATGCCCTTGAGGATGTCCGGCAGGCGCTTGCGCGGGATCGTGCCGTCCATGCAGTAGTAGTCCGGCGAGATCCGGCCGACCGCCGGGAACGCGGCCTTGCGCCCGGCCCAGAAGCGCAGCCGCTCCTCCTCGTCGCCGCTGGTCTTGAGGTAGGTGGCGCCCTTGTCCCGGGCGATCGCCTCGACCCGGGCGATGAGATGGTCGACTTCGACCTCGGGCCCGTCCAGCTCGACGATCACCAGGGCTTCCACATCGAGGGGATAGCCCGCCTGGACGAACTCCTCGGTTGCGTGGATGGCGGGCCTGTCCATCATCTCCATGCCGCCCGGGATGATGCCCGCGGCGATCACCGCGGCGACGCAGTCGCCGGCGGATTCGTTGGTCGGGAAACCCAGCAGCACGGCGCGCGCCGAGGCGGGCGACCGAAGCAGGCGCACGGTGACCTCGGTGATCACGCCCAAAAGCCCTTCCGAGCCGGTGATCAGCCCCATCAGGTCGTAGCCGTCCGCGTCGAGATGCTTGCCGCCCACGCGGATCACGTCGCCGTTCATCAACACCATTTCGACGCCGAGGATGTTGTTCGTGGTGACGCCGTATTTGAGGCAGTGCACGCCGCCCGAATTCTCGGCCACGTTGCCGCCGATGGTGCAGGCGATCTGGCTCGACGGATCGGGAGCGTAATAGAAGCCCTTGTGCTGGACCGCGTTGGTGATGGCCAGGTTGGTCACGCCCGGCTGCACGACCGCGGCCCGGTTCTCGTAGTCGATCTCGAGGATCTGGTTGAACTTGCCGAGGCCGAGCGTGATCGCGTCCGCGAGCGGCAGCGCCCCGCCCGAAAGGCCGGTGCCGGCGCCGCGCGGCACGATGCGGACGCCTTCCTCGGAGCAGTAGCGCAGGATCTCGCTGACCTGTTCCGTTGTCTCCGGCAGCACCACCACCATCGGCAGCTGACGATAGGCCGAGAGGCCGTCGCACTCATAGGCGCGCAGCTCTTCTTCGTCCACGATGACGCCCTCGCCGGGCACGATCTCGCTGAGCCGCGCGACGATCTCGGCGCGGCGGGCGAGCACCTGTTGGTCGGGATCTGGTAGTTTCATGCCGCTAAGGGTAGACGGTTCCGGCGCTAAGGCAAGGGGAGAGAGCCGGCGACCGTCCGGGAACGGCCGGCGCGCATCCCCATCGTGGCCAGCGCGGACACGCCTAGAGGGCCGCCAGCATCTCCTCGCGCTTCACGGCATAGGGGCCATCGGTGATCAGCGCTTTCCCCGAGAGATACCGGAGGAACTTGAGCCCGACCTCGACGCCGGTGGCGTTCGGCTGGACACCGGCGAGAACGGCGAGCTGGCCGTCCTCGTACTGGCGCGCTCCGATCTCGCCTCTCTGTCGTTGGCCCTTGAGCCGCGTGAGCTGGGCGATGATGCCGTCCGGGTCGAATTCCACCGCGGGCGGCGGCTGCGCGGCTGCCTGCCCTTGCGTCTGTTGCGGTGATCCCGCCGCAGGCGTCCCACCGCCCAACAGGCCGGAGACGAACCCGCCCAGGCCGCCGCCACCCGAGCGCGGCCTGCCTGCAGTGTCGCCGCCCGCGCCCGGCTGGCCGGCCACCAGGTGGCCGTCCGCCGAGACATGCACGTTGTCGACAATGACGTCGGCCGTCCCGTCGCCGTCGCTGTCGATGTAGACGGAGTTCCCGACCTGCTCGTGTCCCGGGGGCGGCCAGCCGCCGGTAACGTAGCCGTCGAGCACCTGGCCGTCGCCGCCGAAGTCGCGGCCATCCGCACGCTGGGTCCTATCGTCGACAACGAGACCCGGACCGCTGCCCGCGCCATCCGTCGGCTGCCCGCCCACCAGCTGATCACCTGAGCCCGGCTCCGCACCGACCAGGAGACCGCCATCCGCGCCCGGCGGCGGACCCGCAACAATCCTCCCGTCGGGCTTGAGGTGCGCGTTCCGCATGATCAGATCGGCGGCGCCGTCGCCGTCGGAGTCGATGTAGAGATCGTTGCCGATCTGCTGGGTCTGGTCCCTACTTGTTATATTATGGTCGATGCCTGCCACCTGCTGCCCGTCCTCCCGGTCGGAGAAGTCGTGGGTTTCAGCGTCGTCGGCCACGGGCATGGGCGCCCCGTTGGTGCCCGCGCCGTCGCCCGGTTGCGCGCCGCCCGCGCCCGGTCGCTCGCCGCCCGCGCCTGGCGGCGGGGCACCCGCGGTTACATAGCCATCCGCCGACAGATGCGCGTTCTGCCAGACGACATCCGCCACCCCGTCCCCGTTGCTGTCGTAGTAGAGATCGTTGCCGACCTGCTCGATGGTGCCCGGGGCATTGCCGAAGTTCGGGTGGACGACCCTCTCGCCGTCCTGCACGTCGTGTGAAACCACTTGGGTGCCCGCATCTGTTGCCAGGCTCGGTGCAGCCGTTCCCGCGCCCGCACCCGACGGTGCCACGCTTGCGGTCGTCCGCGTCCCGGCACCGCTCTGTTTGATCGCCGCCGACGTTTCGGCCGGGGTCAAGACGCCGAGGTCCCTGAGCCGGCCGGCGGCCTTGGGCGTCAACCCCGGCGTCCCCTCGCGTAGGGGACCCGTGGGACGGCCGGTCCTGGAGACCGTGGACGGAACGTCGGTGAAGGATCCGGTGCCGGAGCCCGCTAACGGCGACGACGGCCGCCTCCTGGCCGTCGAGCTCGGTACACCACGGCTGACCGACGGAGGGGCCGCGCGCAAGCTGCCGCCGGGCGACGTGCGTCGGAGGCTGCCTCCGCGCGTGCTCGAGCCGGTGAAGCCTGAGGCGCGGCCGGCGGCCGATCCCGACCCTTTCTGCAGCGTGGATCCCTTGCCCTTGCTTTGTGCACCGGCCGGCGCGCCATGCGCCAAGACCATGCACGCGGCGCCCAGCAGCGCCGCGATCGCGCGAGCCTTCATCTTCGCCTCCCTTGCGTTTCTTGCCCCCGTCCCAGGGTCGCGGTCATTGGCCGGGTGCGCCGCCTGCCGTGGCCAGGAGCTTGCCCCGCTTGGCCTCATATTCTTCTTTTGTGATGAGGCCCTTCGCGTAGATCTGGTCCAGGCGCGCGAGCCGTGCCTTGCTCGCCGCATCAAGGCTCGGCGAGGCCGCGGGTGCGGCCGCGGGCGCCGCGGGAACAGCCGGCACCTTGGCTGCGCCTGCGCCTGCGGCGCGATGGACGACGAGCTGCCACTGGCCCGTCCCGGACAGGCTTGTTGCTGCGTATTGCTCGCCGCCACCGGTCGAGCCCGTCCGGGTCAGGCCGTAGCAGTTTCTGCCCTCGGCCGGAAAGCCCCGCCCCTCGACGCACAGAGCCCCGCCCTTGACCCACCAGCGCCCCGTGACTTGGCCCTCTTCGAAGAAGACCTGCATGGCGGGACCGCTGCGCTCGATCGTGAAGTTACCGGAAACCGACCCGTCGGCCGAGAATTTGAGCACGTCATAACGGACGTCGCCGCCGGACGTGGTCTGTCCTCTGACCTCGCTGCCGGAAAACGTGGACACCAGCTGGTCGGCGCCGGCCGGCACCGACAGAAGGAGCAGCGCTCCGCTGATCGCGGCAATGTGTCTCATGGTCCGTCGGCCTCCCCTCTGCAAACGGCCGACAGCCGTTTTCTGCACGTTTAGTCTAGCAAATCATGGCAAGAATATCGAATCGGGGCCGCAGCCGGGACGCGAAATGGGTCCTGTGAGACGACCATTGCCCAGGCCAGCAGGCCCCGTTCTCGAGACTTCTTGCGCTGGATCGCGAACCCGACTCTTGCCTCCAGCCATGGCTTTGACATCTCGTAGAGACTGTGGATTGTGCCAGATCGGCAGGCGGAGGGCAGACAGGGGTTGCAATGATGAGACGGATCTTTGGGTGTTGCCTTATTCTGGTGGCGGTTCTGGCGCTTGTGCCTGCGCCCGCGGAGGCCGAGGTCACGGCGCGGATCGAGGCCAGTTCCGAGGCGACGTTCGACCGCCCGCATGACCTGGTCCTGGCGCCGGACGGCAAGCGGCTCTATGTGGCCGACCTCGGCAATGATGTGGTCAAGGTGCTCGACCCGACCAGCCTGATCACCCTTGGCGAGATCGGGCGGGGCGAGCTTGACAGCCCCCACGACGTCGCCTTGGACGAGAGCGGCCTCCTTTGGGTCGCCGATTCAGGCAATGACCGCTTGGTCGCGTATCGGATCCGGGAGAACGGGGCAAGGCAGGTGGACGAGATCGCCAATCTGTCCAGCCCCGAGGGCGTGGCGCCGGCCTCCGGCGGGCGCATTTACTTGACCAATGTGGGCTTCCACGACGTCCGGCTGCTTGCCGACAAGCGGCTGGTGCGCGCCATCGGGTCCCGCGGCAGCGGGCCGAACCAGTTGATCCGCCCGCACGACATCGACATCGGACCCGGCGGCCAGGTTTATGTCTCGGATCCGGGCAACGACCGCATTCACGTCCTTGACCGGAATCTGGAGCCGCGCGGGATGATCGGCGGCGAGGCCTATGGCTTCAACGAGCCCAAGTACTTTGCCGTCAACCAGGCCGGCTGGCTGTTCGTCGGCGACGAGTACAACCACCAGATCAAGGTTCTCGACGACGCGCGCAAGATTGTCGGCGTGATCGGCACTGGCGAGCGGGGCGACGGCCCGGATCGGTTCAATCAGCCGGAAGGGGTCGAGGTTTGGGGCGATCAGCTTTGGATCTCGGACACCCAGAACGGGCGCATCAAGCGTTTTCGGCTCAGGGGCCTACCGCCCCACCCGTCCGAATGAGGCCCGACCTCGGGGCGGTAGGAAAAGCCTCCCCACGGGCGGCTTCGATCGGCGGTCGAGCCGGCGCCGCAGTTCGACCGCCAGGGTGCAGACAAGCTCGACAGCCGTAACCCAACCAATGTCTGGGGCTTTCGCTACGGGCACCATCTTCCTTCATCGGGATGAAGCTGCTGGAGTTCCTCGATGTCCATGAGGTCCTTTTCGCGCCCGACGGTCCTCTTGTTTTGCAGCAGGTGTGCAAGCGATATCACGTGCACTTCGGTCCCGTTCTCACATACGACGTCTCTGACGCGATAGGCCGCTTCAAAGTCGAGTCCGGCAGAGCGCAGACGGAAATCGACGTCGCCGTAGATCAGCGTTTTCAACCCCGGCGTCGAAACGCTGTGCCAGCCGGTTTGCACCGCTGTGGCCAAGCCCGGAGTCATAAGCGGCTCCAGCAGTTGATGAAATCTGGTCCGATTGTCCTCTGCCGGATCCAAGAGAAGATCAAGATTGCCGGTGTCCCGCCAATACCCGTGATACTGAACGGCCTTTCCGCCGATGACGAGATAGCGGACACCCGCGCTCGACAGCGCACCGCAGAATTCCCATTGATGGGGAAGCAAGAAACGCGAGCGCATTGGCTGACGCAGCTAGGGCGTCTTGGATCGGTCCCTGGAGCCCGAAGACGCACGCCTGGCTGAGCCGTCAAAAATGCCTAGCTGTTCGCTACAGCTGCGAGCACGCCCGGAATCGCTCGTCAGACCAGTGCGTTCCATTTGATCGCAGCCGCGCGGACGCCACCTTGCGCGATGGTTATCCCGCGCGTGCGCACCCTGGGGCCTTCCCCCAGTCGGCTCCCAGGGCTCGCGCAAGGCAGCGTCTTGGTCGGCATTTTTGCCGCGCGGTTCTGCGAAGGTCTTCAGCAAGAGATCTCCCATACGAATTGCAGTAGCGAAAATACTGTCGGAGGAAATTGGCCGACGTCCGACTTGGTCCGACTAAGGCACCCAAGAGAGCAGCGCCGCCCCGCGCCTATTGGCACATCCTGGCTGGCAAAGAAGCGCCGGACCGCTGATCGTTGAGCATTCGCGTGTCCAATGATTGAGCACCTTACGAGGTTGGGCCTTGTAGGGCGTCTGAGCCTGTCGCTGAATGATCGGAGCCGACAATTCCTTGATAATCTGTGCCAAGGCCAAGCCGCATGGAGCTGCCAACGACCCCTAAATCGGACGCCACCTGGGCTTACCAGATCGCCCAGACGCTAGAGGCGCGCGGCGGTTCGTCTCATCTCATCCTGAGAGAGGTTGGCCTCGATATGGAAAGCGTGCAGGGGCCGGACGCTGAGATCGCGCTCGTGCAGGAAGTGGGATTGTTTGAAGCCGCGGCCAAACACCTCGCCGATCCGTGCTTCGGGCTGCACTTCGGATCCAGCGTCGATCCCTTGGACGTGGGACTGATCGGCTACATGGTCGCCAGTTCCGCGACGTTGGGAGAGGCGTTTCGGATTTTCGAGAGATATGTGGGCGTGGCTTCCGAGGGAGATCACGTAAGCCTTCAGATCGTGGACCGACTAGCGGTCTTTACCGGCGAGATCGTCGATCCGAGCGTGGTGCAGTGCCAACAGATCGAAGAGTTCAGGATGGCGCTGATCATGAACCTCTGCCGCTTTGTGACGGAGAGGCGATTGATTCCCGAATGGGTCGAGCTTCGCCACAATCGAACCGACAACCTGGACGAATTCGAAAGGGTCTTCGGGGCCCCGGTCTACTTTGCCCGCCGTCGCAATGCCATCGCACTCGACCGGGCGCTCTTGGAGCTGCCGTGTCATTCGGCAGACGAGCGGCTGCTCAGGATTCTGAAGAGGTACTGTGAGCTGATCCTCAAGCAGCGCCGAGAGAAGACCGATCTGAAGCGCAATGTAGAGCACTTGATCGCGAGTTCACTCCCGTCCGGCTCGGTGAGTATCGCGAGCATTGCCCAAGAGCTGGGCATGGGCGAGCGCACACTCATGCGACGTCTCAAGGAATCCGGAACGTCCTTTGGCCAAATCCTTGACGAGGTTCGCCAAACACTCGCATTTCGCTACCTGGAAGAGCCGAATGCACGAATATCGCAGATCGCCTACATGCTCGGCTATTCAGAGCCCAGCTCGTTCAATCATGCCTTCCGCAGGTGGGCCGGTGTTTCACCGACGGATCATCGGCGCGGCATCAGATAAACGCGGGAGCGTCATCCAACCACATAGGCTCGAGACCGGTGCCGTTTGTGAGCGGCAGATCGACCGCCACGGGGCCAGCAAAAAGCCGCCCGTAGGCGGCTCTGGACAGCGGGTTAGCGTGAGCGGTCGTCAGCCCTGACGCGCCTTGAAGCGCGGGTTGGTCTTGTTGATGACATAGACCCGTCCCTTGCGCCGCACCACACGGCACGCCTTGTGACGCTTCTTGGCCGATTTCAGGGACTTGAGGATTTTCATTGCAAGGCTCCGGGAACGACAAACCGGGCCGCCCGGCCCGGATGCGCGGAACATAGGGAGACCGCCCCGCCCTGTCAACCAACCGGCCACATTGCCCGCCGAGATTGGCCCTCAGGATGCTCCCGACCCGCCCCCCGAGCGGAAATCGGACCAAATCAGTCCGATTTGTTGCGAGCGGTTCGCAAAAGGCTGGTTTTCCGCGAAATTTTGCCGGTTTGAGCGCTTGACTTCCAATCCATGTCGGCACATCTTCTGATCGATGAGAAACCGGAATGATTTGGTCTTGTTTCCTGGGCCGCCCGGGCAGATGGACGAACCGTCATGATCAAGACGTCGAAGATCGCCGACTACGGCATGATGCTCATGGGCTTGATCGCCGCCTATCAGGACCGCTGTCTGAGCGCCCTTGATCTGGCGGATGAGACCCATGTGCCGCTGCCGACCGTGAGCAAGGTGCTCACCCTCCTCAAGCGCGCCGGGCTCTTGAAGTCGCACCGCGGCGTCAAGGGCGGTTACGTGCTGGCGCGGCCCGCCCGTGAGATTACCGTGGCCGACATCGTCGTCGCGCTGGATGGGCCGATCGCCTTGACCCAGTGTATCGAGGAGGGTCCCGGCGCCTGCCATCTCGAGCCCACATGCCCCTCGCGCCTCGGTTGGCACCAGGTCAACGCCTCGATTCAACGCATGCTCACCGACGTCACGCTCGCCGACATGGCCGCCCCGGGGCCAAGCCCGGTGGCGCAACAGACCGAACGACTCTTGAACGCAGAAGGCAGGTAGATCGCTATGAGCCCGTCCGCCGAAACGGCCCAGACCGTCGAAGAGCTCGCCCAGAAGAAGTACGCGTACGGCTTCGTCACCGAGATCGACGAGGACCGCGCGCCCAAGGGCCTCGACGAAGACACCATCCGCTTCATTTCGGCCAAGAAGGAGGAACCGGACTGGCTGCTCGAGTGGCGGCTCAAGGCCTTCCGCCATTGGCTCACCATGCGCGAGGAAGATGCCCGCTGGGCCAAGGTCGCCTTCCCGCCGATCGACTACCAGGACGCCTACTACTATTCCGCGCCCAAGCAGGGCGACGGGCCGAAGAGCCTGGACGAGGTCGACCCGGAGCTGCTCAAGACCTACGAGAAGCTCGGCATTCCGCTGAAGGAGCAGGAGGTGCTCGCCGGCGTCAAGAACGTCGCCGTCGACGCTGTTTTCGACAGCGTCTCGGTCGCCACCACCTTCCGCGACACGCTCGAAAAGCACGGCGTGATCTTCTGCTCGATCTCCGAGGCGATCCAGGAGCATCCCGAGCTGGTGCGGGAATATATGGGCTCCGTGGTGCCGTATGCGGACAACTTCTTCGCCTGCCTCAATTCGGCGGTGTTCACCGACGGCTCCTTCGCCTACATCCCCAAGGGCGTGCACTGCCCGATGGAGCTCTCCACCTATTTCCGCATCAACGCGCGCAACACCGGCCAGTTCGAGCGCACGCTCATCGTCGCCGAGGACGACTCCTATGTCAGCTATCTCGAGGGCTGTACCGCGCCGCAGCGGGACGAGAATCAGCTGCATGCCGCGGTGGTCGAGCTGGTGGCCAAGGACAACGCCGAGATCAAGTACTCGACGGTGCAGAATTGGTACCCCGGCGACGCAGAGGGCCGCGGCGGCATTTACAATTTCGTCACCAAGCGCGGCGCCTGCCGGGGCGTGAACTCAAAGATCTCCTGGACCCAGGTCGAGACTGGCTCGGCCATCACCTGGAAGTATCCGAGCTGCATCCTGCAGGGCGACAACTCGGTCGGCGAGTTCTATTCGGTCGCCATCACCAACAACCGCCAGCAGGCCGACACCGGCACCAAGATGATCCACATCGGCAAGAACACCCGCTCGACGATCATCTCCAAGGGCATCTCCGCCGGCAAGGCGGACCAGACCTATCGCGGGCTGGTCAAGATCCTACCCAAGGCGGAGGGCGCGCGGAACTACACCCAGTGCGATTCGCTCCTGATCGGCGACCGCTGCGGCGCCCACACGGTGCCCTATATCGAGAGCCGCAACCGGACCGCCCGCGTCGAGCACGAGGCGACCACCTCGAAGATCTCGGACGACCAGCTTTTCTACTGCATGCAGCGTGGCCTCGATCCGGAGGAATCGGTCTCGCTGATCGTCAACGGCTTCTGCAAGCAGGTGCTGCAGGAGCTGCCGATGGAATTCGCCGTCGAGGCGCAGAAGCTCGTGGGCATCTCGCTCGAAGGCAGCGTGGGGTAACCGGCAAAGACAAAGTCTTCGTCCTGAGGAGGCGTGCAGCGCCGTCTCGAAGGGCGAAGCCCACCACTCATCCTTCGAGACGCCGCCTGCGGCGGCTCCTCAGGATGAAGCAATGAGGGAACTGAGAGATACAATGCTTGAAATCAAGAACTTGCACGTCGCCGTTGAAGGCAAGGAGATCCTCAAGGGTATCGACCTGACGCTCGAGGCGGGCCAGGTGCACGCAATCATGGGACCCAACGGCTCGGGCAAGAGCACGCTGTCCTACCTGCTGTCGGGGCGCGAGGGCTACGAGGTCACCCAGGGCACGGTCCGCTATGACGGCCAGGATCTCCTGGAGATGAGCGTCGAGGACCGCGCCCGCGCGGGCATCTTCCTGGCCTTCCAGTATCCGGTGGAGATCCCCGGCGTGGCCGGCGCCACCTTCCTCAAGACCGCGCTCAATTCAGTGCGCAAGCATCGCGGCGAGAAGGAGCTCGACGCAATGGAGTTCCTGAAGCTGGTGCGCGCCAAGCGCGAGGAGCTGGGCATCGGCGAAGAGATGCTCAAGCGCGCGGTCAATGTGGGCTTCTCCGGCGGCGAGAAGAAGCGCAACGAGATCCTGCAGATGGCGCTCCTGGAGCCGCGTCTCGCGGTCCTGGACGAGACCGATTCGGGCCTCGACATCGACGCGCTGAAGGTGGTCGCGGACGGCATCAATGCGCTGCGGAGCCCCGACCGGGCCATGCTCGTGATCACCCACTACCAGCGCCTGCTCGACTATGTGGTGCCGGACCAGGTGCACGTCCTGGCGCACGGCAGGATCGCGCGCTCGGGCGGCAAGGAGCTGGCGCTCGAGCTCGAGGAAAAGGGCTACGCGGACGTGGTCAAGGAACGGGCGGCCTAAGCGATGGCGCGGGATCGATACATCGCTTTTCCCTACGCGGACAGGTTCGCCGCCGTTCAGGCCGGGCTTCCTGGCGGAGCCCTGCCCTGGCTCGCGGACATGCGCGCGGACGCGATCCGGCGCGTTCGCGACGACGGCCTGCCGACCCAGCGGATCGAGGCCTGGAAGTACACCAACCTCAACGCCCTGGTGAAGGGGGACTATTCGCCCGCGGCCGAGACACCGTCGTCTGCTGCGCCCAGGGACGGCTTGCTGGCCTGGGACGCCGACGCGCACCGGCTGGTGTTCGCCAACGGCCGATTTCAGTCCTCCCTGTCGGAGATCGGGGCGCTGCCGGACGGGGTGGTCTTGCGCCCACTGTCCGAGACGCTCGCGGACGAGGCGGAGCTGGTCGAAGCCCATCTCGGGCACCTGGCCGCCGCCAACGGCAACGCGCTGGTCTCCCTCAACACGGCCTTCTGGGGCGACGGGCTGGTCCTGCACCTGCCCCGCGGCGCGCGGCTGGACCGTCCGGTGCACGCGCTCTTCCTGGGCGACGGCGCGGCCGGCGCCACCGCCTTCCACCCGCGTCTTCTGGTGGTGGCCGAGGAGAGCAGCGAGGCGGTGCTGATCGAGAGCCACATCGGATCGGGCGATTACTGGTCCAATCCGCTGGCCGAGATCACGCTGGGCCGCAATGCCCGCCTGGCCCATTACAAGCTGCAGGACGAGGCCCGCGAGGCGACCCACCTCTCCCACAGCCGCATCGCGCTCGGGCGGGACAGTTCCTACGAGAGCTTCGTCATGTCGGCCGGGGCCCGGCTGTCGCGCAACGAGATCTCCGTCGTGTTGGACGGGGAAGGCGCGGAGGCGCGGCTGCTCGGCGGCTATATGGGCACGGGCGACCAGCATCTCGACACCAGCACCCTAATCGAGCACGCCAAGCCCCACGGCACCAGCCAGGAGCTCTACAAGGGGGCGCTCGACGGCAAGGCCCGCGGGGTCTTCCAGGGCAAGATCGCGGTGCTCGAGGATGCCCAGAAGACCGACGCCCACATGCTGAACAAGACACTCATGCTGTCGGGCGAGGCGGAGATCGACACCAAGCCCGAGCTCGAGATCTATGCCGACGACGTGAAGTGCGGCCACGGCGCCACGGCCGGAGAAATCGAGGAGGACGCGCTGTTCTATCTGCGCGCCCGCGGCATCGGCGAGGATCGGGCGCGCAGCATGCTGACCGAAGCCTTTCTCAAGGACGCGGTCGAACAGGTGCGCTTTGCCCCGGTGCGGGATCGGCTCGACAGCCTCGTGTCGGGCTGGCTCGCGGCACACTGAGAAAGAAGGGACCGGACGACATGACGGCGGCAACGCAGGCGGACACAGCACAGCGCAACTGGCAGGGCCGGAACAGCCTGGACGTGGAACGGGTACGCGCGGACTTTCCCATCCTGGCACGCGAGGTGAACGGCAAACCGCTCACCTTCCTGGACAGCGCTGCCAGCGCCCAGAAGCCGCGCCAGGTGATCGACACGGTGCGCGGAGTCTACGAGACCGAGTACGCCAACATCCACCGCGGCGTCTATTTCCTGTCGGAGCGGGCGACCGCCAACTTCGAGGCCGCACGGGGCAAGGTGCAACGCTTCCTCAATGCCGCCGATGTCAGCGAGATCGTGTTCACCCGGGGCGGCACCGAATCCATCAACCTGGTGGCCTCGAGCTGGGGCGGCAGGTTCGTCAAGGAGGGCGACGAGATCGTGCTCTCCATCATGGAGCACCATTCCAACATCGTGCCTTGGCAACTCTTGGCCGAGCGCACCGGTGCGGTGATCAAGGTCGCGCCGATCGCCGACGACGGCAGCTTCCTTTTGGACGAGTACGAAAAGCTGCTCTCGCCCCGGACCAAGATCGTCGCCGTGACGCACGCTTCGAACGCGCTGGGAACCATCACGCCCGTCAAGGAGATCATCCGCCTGGCCCACGCCCAGGGCGCCAAGGTCCTGCTGGACGGCTGCCAGGGCGCGGTGCACGCGCCGGTCGACGTCCAGGATTTGGACGTGGATTTCTACGTCATCACCGGGCACAAGCTCTACGGTCCCTCGGGCACCGGCGCGCTTTACGGCAAGAAGGACCTGTTGGACGCCATGCCCCCCTATCAGGGTGGCGGCGAGATGATCCTGCGGGTGAGCTTCGACAAGACCGAATACAACGTGGTGCCGCACAAGTTCGAGGCGGGCACGCCGAACATCGCCGGGTCCATCGGGCTGGGCGCGGCCATCGACTATGTCTCGGAACTGGGCATCGACCGGATCGCGGCGCACGAGGCCGAGATCCTGGCCTACGCCTACGAGCGGATCGCGGAGATCGACAACATCACCCTCTACGGGACGGCGCCCGAGAAGGCCAGCATCCTGTCCTTCCAGGTCGAGGGCGTGCATCCGCACGACGTCGGCACCGTGCTCGACCAGGAAGGTGTGGCCGTGCGAGCGGGTCATCATTGCGCCCAGCCGGTCATGGACCGGTTCGGCATCACCGGCACGACCCGCGCGTCTTTCGGCGCCTACAACACCCATGCGGACGTGGACCGGCTGGTCGCGGCGCTGGCCAAGGTGCGGGAGCTGTTCGGCTGATGTCGGAGCTTCGCGAGCTCTACCAGGAGATGATCCTGGACCACGGCCGTGAGCCGCGCAATTTCGGCCGGCCCGAGGGCGCCAACCGGGAGGCACACGGGGACAACCCGCTCTGCGGCGACCAGATCGACATCTATGTCCGGTTCGAGGACGGCGTGGTCAAGGACGTAGGCTTCGAGGGGCGCGGCTGCGCCATCTCCCAAGCCTCGGCCTCGATGATGACCGAGATCCTTATGGGCAAGACGGAGGGCGAGTTTAAGGCGCTGTTCGACAGCTTTCACGACCTGGTCGCCGGCAGCGATGCCGCGGCGGGCGCGGTGGACGAGGACGCGCTCGACAAGCTCATGGTGCTGGCCGGCGTGCGCCAGTTCCCGATGCGGGTCAAGTGCGCCACGCTGGCCTGGCACACCATGAACGCCGCCCTCGACGAGGGTGGCGACCACGTCACGACGGAGTAGGCGCGGCCATGGGCAAGCCCGACGAAAGCGCCGTGATTGATGCCCTCAGGACGGTCTTCGACCCGGAGATCCCGGTAAGCATTTATGACCTGGGGCTGATTTATGATGTCGACATCCATGACGACGGCAAGGTCGACATCGTCATGACCCTGACGGCGCCGGGTTGTCCTGTTGCTGGAGAAATGCCCGGCATGGTTGAGCGGGCCGTGGGTGTGGTGGACGGGGTCGGCGAAGTCGCCGTGGATCTGGTGTTCGAGCCGCCCTGGGACCCGTCCCGCATGTCCGAGGCGGCCCGGCTTGAATTGGGCATGTTTTGAAGCAATATAAGGCGCCATGAACAGCGATATGATCCAGTTGACCGATGCCGCCGCCGCGCGGGTGAAGGCGCTCCTGGCCGAGAGCGATCCCCCGGCCCAGGGCCTGCGCATCAGCGTCTCCCCCCGGGGCTGCTCCGGCATGTCCTATTCCATGGAGTATGCGGCCGAGAAAGGGCCGCATGACGAGGTCATCGAGCAGAAGGGCGTGACCGTGTTTGTCGATCCCCTGGCGACCATGTTCATCCTCGGCACCGAGCTCGACTATGTCGAGGACAAGCTGCAGTCGGGCTTCGTATTCAACAATCCCAACGAAAAGGGCCGCTGCGGCTGCGGCGAGTCGTTCCACGTCTAGCCACGTCTAGCGCCCGCGGGCGGAGGCCGGTCCCGACCTCCGCCCCTGCCACCGCTCAATCGTCGTCATCGTCGTCGTCGTCACCCGGCAATAGCGGTGGCGGCAGCGCCCCGAAGGCGGCCTGAATGGCGTCCTCGATGGCCCGCCCCAGGCTCAGGAGGTCCCGGTCGCTGTCCGCCGGGCCGTCGATCTCCACGCCCACCGGCAGTCCGTCCGAGGTCAGGCCCAGCGGAATGCTCAGTCCCGGGATGCCGGCGTTGCCCGCCGGATCGGTGTTGTTGATGTAGGTGGTGAAGGTCGGCACCTGCTCTCCGTTCAGCTCGACGGTATCGTCCTGTCCGATCGGCCGGGCCGGCAACAGCGTGGTCGGGAAGATCAGCGCGTCCACGTTCTCGACTGCGAAGTAATCCGCGTAGGCCGCCTGTAGCGTGACCCGGGTCGCGAGCGCATCCAGGTAGGCGGCCTCGGGGATCGTGGGTGCCAGGGTCTCGAGCACGAACTTGACGTCCGGGCTGGCGATCTGGTCGACCACGTCCGCAAAGGTCAGGCCCGGCGCGTTGACGGCCAGATAGCCCGGCAGATCGATATTGGCCGCTTCGAACACGGCGACCGGAAATCCCACGGCCGCATTCAGATCGATCAGGTTGGGCACGTCCGCCTCGACCAGCGTCGCCCCGAGCCCCTGGAGTAGGGCGAGCAGATCCTCGATCAGCGCACTCACCTCCGGATCGATGCCGTCCGTCGTGCCGGCCAGGGTGAAGAAGGTGCCCCGGGCGACTCCGAGGCGGATCCCGGTCAAATCGGTGTCCGGCAGGTCGAGGGACGAGTCGGTGATTACGGCGTCCAGGAGCGCGACGTCCTCGACGCTGCGGGCCATCGGCCCCGGCGTGTCGCGCGTATGGGAGATCGGCACCGCCTGGGTCAACGGCTCGACGTTGGTGCCGGGATAGCGGCCCAGCGTCGGCCGGAACCCGACCGCGCCGCACAGGGCGGCCGGAATCCGGGTCGAGCCGCCGGTGTCGGTGCCGATGCTCGCCGCGACAATACGCGCGCCCAGGGCGGCGCCGTTGCCGCCGCTGCTGCCGCCGGCGATGAGATCGGGATTGTAGGGGTTGCGCACCGGCCCGAAGGCGGCGTTGTTGCTGGTGATGCCGAAGGCCAGCTCGTGCATGTTGGACTTGCCGAACAGGATGGCGCCCGCGTCCCGCAGCTTGTCCACGATCTCCGCGTTCGCCGCGGGCACGTTGCCGGTCAGCGCGGGCGTTCCGCCGCTGGTCGGCAAATCGATGGTGTTGATGTTGTCCTTGAACAGGATCGGCAGACCGTGCAGCGGACCCACGTCGTCGCCCCGCCGGATGGCGCGGTCGGCCTCGAGGGCCGCGCGGAGGACCTGGCCCGCATCCTGGCTGATGAGGCTGTTCAGAAAGCGAAACCGGCGTGCCCGGGCCAAGAGGGCCTTCGCGTAGCGCCGCGCGCGCAGACGGCCCGAGCGGATCGCGTCGATCGCCTGCGCGGCTGTCAGGTCCGAGGGGCGCTGAATCGGATCGTCGCCGTCGTCGTCGTCATCGGCGCGCAGGCCGTGCGGCACGAGCATCGCGGTCTTTGCCAGCGCGCCCGCCGCCGCCGTGCGCAGCAGGAACTGCCGCCGCGCCAGTCTGTCGTTGAATGCCATGATCTGTTCCCTCCCGCATGATTGGACCGGGGCAGCCTCATCCCCATCGCGCGAGAGTATCTTAACTGAGAAATATTTTCCAAGTTAAATAATTTACTCAATTACAGGGATGCCAGAACACGGAAATCATAGCCGTCGGCCTTGGCCAGATACATCGGCATCCGCCGGCGCGCATTGTTGTAGAACACCGCTTGGCGCGGTCCTCCATAACGCAGCGGCGCCGGGGCGCGTCCGGGCCCGCGGCGGTCAATTTCGACGCTCTCCAGCGCGGCCAGGAACCTGAGCCCCTCGTAGACCGATTCGCCCATGGCATTGAGGACCGGCGCGCGGCCGTCGAAGGCCTCCATATAGCGCTCCTTGAAGGCACGGTTGGCCGGCGTCTCGAGCGCGCAGAAATAGCCAGACGCGACGAACAAGTTGCGCGTGTTGGCCGCGCCGCTGCCGAGCAGCACGTTCTCATCGACGATCGCCGAGAAGCGGGCGATCCATCGATCCAGACCGGTCGTGCCGAAGGCCCGGTTGAAGGTGATGGCGTCGCCGCCAACCAGCGACAAGAGCAGCACATCCGGCGCCGCCCGCGCAACACGGTCCAGGATGTCGTCCATGGACTCGATCCCAAACGGCACATAGATATCGTCGGCGATCTCACCGCCCATGCCGGTAACGTATTTCGCGGCCGCCCGATGGGATACCCGTGGCCAGACGTAGTCGTTGCCAATGAAGCACCAGCGGCGCAGTCCTCGCGTACGAAGCAGATGGGCGATCGCCGGGCGCAGCTGCAGCTCGGGCGTCTCGCCGATCGCATAGACGCCCGGGGCCTGCTCGCCGCCCTCGTAGAGCGGCGTGTAGACATAGGGAATGCGCCCTGCCGTCGCGTGGGAGACCGCGTGTCGCACCTGACTGTCGTGCATGCCGACGATGGCGTCCAATCCGGCTTCGTCGATCAGGCGCTCGGTTTCCTCGGCCACCTGTGCCGGGGCGTCAGCGGCATCAACGGTGAGGAGTTCGACGTCGCGGCCGGCAATGCCGCCGATCTGGTTCAGTTCGGCTGCGGCCAAGACGGCGCAGGCCTGGGAAGACGGCCCCCATAAGCCCGGCGGCCCGCTCAGCGGAATATAGAGGCCGACGCGGAACCGGTCGGCCGCAGAGCGGTACGGCCGATCGCCCTCCTCCGCACCGAACGGCGGTCGGACCCACCGCGCCCAGGCGCCGCAATCGCTCGTGCTGGTCGGCTCCTGCATGATCCGTCGCCCCTCCCCGGTCGCTGCGCAAACCTGCAGATCGCGGATTGCGCGCGAGTCATCATTCCCGCGGGCTTGCACCCGCCGATCGATCATCCTACAAAACGATACGAATTTGAAGGTTTCCATTTCAAATAAATGGACCGATGGCGGGACGACCTCTGGAACACTATCTCAGCTACCTGCTGGCCCAGGCGGACCGGCAGATGCATCTGCAGCTGGACGAGCATCTGCGCGCCGACGGCGTGCAGGTCGAGGAATGGCGCATTCTGCGCACGCTCAGCGACGGCGCCGGCCGCTCCATGGGCGCCCTCGCCCAGCAGGTGCTGATGAACCACCCGGCGCTGACCAAGATGATCGATCGCATGATCTCCCGCGCCCTGGTCTATCGGGCGCCCGATCCGGGAGATCGGCGCAAGGTCCTGGTCTTCATCTCGGACCGCGGCCGCTCCCTGCATCGCAAGCTCAGCCGGAAGATCGACCGTCATCAGGCCACGTTGGATTCACGCTGGGGCAGCGATAGAAGCGCCGAACTGAAACGGCTCTTGGAGGCGTTCATCCAGCATTCCGGCGAGCGCTGACGGGCCTCCCCCATGCCCGGCCGCCTGCTCGGCCGTCCAGTTAACCATGCCCCACGCACAGACGACGTTTTCCCAAGCGGCGCACTGTCAGATGTGACAGTTCCCGGCTTCCCGCATCCGCGATAACCTCCGCAAGCCAGTCCGGTCTTCGGGGCATTCAGCGAGGACCGCTGCGGGCTATGCCGCTGCGCAGGGTCCCGCACGACCGGCTGGGTCGGCAGTTTCCGGACTATGCGGGCCCGTGCCTGCGCCAGGAAACAAGGTCAAGACCGATCAGGAGAGCAGGATAGGGATTCGGTATACCAAACGGCGCATCCGGATGTGAGCGCCAGATCAGGACGCGGCCGGGACGGCGCGTCATTGCAGAATTCGATTGCGGCGCCCGACCGGCTGGCCGCGCGAATAAGAGATCAACTGAGTGAGGGAGCACAGGCCATGGCCAAGACCAAGGCAAAGGCGAACAAGGCCAAGAAGGACAAAAAGGGCAGTCGTGCCAAAAAGCCCGTGAGCAAGGCCAAGAGGAGATACGTGCCGCAGGTGGCGAGCGCCGAGACCGGTCCCGCAGGCGAGAAACGCAAGAAGATGCCGCGGCGGGTGTTCGAGAAGGAGCTGCTCAAGCTCCAGACCGAGCTCGTCCGGCTGCAGGAATGGGTCAAGCACAAGGGCCTCCGAGTGATCGTCGTCTTCGAGGGCCGCGACGCGGCCGGCAAGGGCGGCGTGATCAAACGCATCACCGAACGGGTCAGCGCGCGGGTGTTCGATGTCGTGGCACTGCCTGCACCATCGGATCGCCAGAAGACCCAGATGTACATCCAGCGCTACATGGAGCATTTCCCTGCGGCCGGCGAGGTCAAGCTGTTCGACCGCAGCTGGTACAACCGGGCCGGCGTCGAACACGTCATGGGCTTTTGCACGGACGACGAATACCAGCGCTTCCTGCAATTGGTCCCCAACTTCGAACGGGAAATGGTTCGAGACGGCATCATTCTCATCAAGTACTTCTTCGACGTGAGCGAGGCCGAGCAGGAGCGCCGTTTCATCCGGCGCTACGAGGACCCCATGCGGCAATGGAAGCTGAGCCCGATGGACGTGGAGTCCTGGGCGCGCTGGTGGGATTACACGGCGGCCTACGAGCACATGATCGCGGCGACGGACACGCCCGTGGCGCCTTGGTACAAGGTCCAGGCGGACGACAAGCGGCGCGCCCGGCTCAACTGCATCAGCCATCTGTTGAGCATGATCCCCTACGAGCCGCTGCCGTTCGATGCGCCGGAGGTTCCCAAGAAGAAAAAGCGCCAGCCAGGAACGCCGGACAGTCCCATGTTCCTGCATGTCGTGCCGGAGAGGTACTGAGCCAGACCTGGGGCCGTCAGGGGGAGCAAAGCCGAAGGGGGAAACATGCCGCTCGAGGTTTTCGGCCGCACCAAGCGGCTGCAGCAGGAGATCGACGCCTATCACGACGCGCTCTCCGAAGCCGCCATCGGCTTTCAGCAGGCGGTCGAGGCCTATCTCACGGAAGGCACCGCAGACCGCTTTCAGGAAAAGCTCAAGCAGGTCGGCGATCTCGAGAGCCGCGGCGACGAGCTGCGTCGGGACATCGAGCGGGACATGTACGCCGAGACGCTGCTGCCGGAATCCCGGGGCGACATCCTGGAGCTGTTCGAGGCGCTCGACAACATCCTCAATCGCTTCGAGGAGGGGCTCTGGTATTTCGATGTAGAAACCCCGGACATCCCGTCGGACCTGCAAGACGATTTCTCCCAGCTGACCGAGCTGTGCTGCAAGTCCGTCGAATCCCTGGTGTTGGCGAGCCGCGCCTACTTCCATGACTCGGCCGCCATCAAGGACCACCTGCACAAGGTCCGGTTCTACGAGAGCGATGCGGACGCAGTGGTCTCGCGGCTGAGGCGCGCCATGTTCGCCATGGACATCGACCTGGCGCGCAAGCTCCATTTGGGCTTGGCCGCGAAAGGAATCGCGGATGTCTCGGACATGGCCGAGGACGCCGCCGACAAGCTGGTGATCTTCCACATCAAGCGCTCCGCCTAAGCGCGGGGCCCGAGCCATGGAAGCTCTCACCCTCGTTTTCCTGTGCAGCGGGCTGTTCCTCGGCTGGTCGCTGGGGGCGAACGATGCCTCCAACGTCTTCGGCACCGCGGTCGGCTCCCGCATGGTCACCTTCGGGACCGCCGCCGTCATCTGCAGCCTCTTCGTCATCCTGGGCGCGGTCATCGACGGCGCCGGGGCGGCCGGCACCTTGGGCCAGCTTGGCGCGGTCAACGCCATGGCCGGCTCGTTCATGGTGGCGCTCTCGGCCGCCCTGACGGTCTACTGGATGACCAAGGTCGGCCTGCCGGTCTCGACCGGCCAGGCTGTGGTGGGCGCGATCATCGGCTGGAATTTCTTCAGCGGATCGCCCACCGATATCAAGACGCTGACCAAGATCCTGAGCACCTGGGTCGCCACCCCCATCCTGGCCGCCGTCTTCAGCATTATCCTTTTCAAGCTCAGCACCGCCATGATCGGCTGGCTCCAGATGCATATCCTGCGCCTGGACGCCTTGACCCGCTTCGGCCTGATCGCGGCGGGGGCTTTCGGCTCCTATGCCCTGGGCGCCAACAACATCGCCAACGTCATGGGCGTCTTCGTGGCCTCGAACCCTTTTACGAACGTCAATATCGGCGGATTTCTCAGTTTCACGGCGGTGCAACAGCTCTTCCTGCTCGGCGGGCTGGCCATCGCGGTGGGCGTGTTCACCTATTCCAAACGGGTCATGTTGACCGTCGGCACCGGACTCATCCCGCTGTCGCCCGTCGCCGCGTTCGTGGTCGTCGTCGCCCATTCGATCGTGCTGTTCCTGTTCGCCTCCCAGGGACTCGAGCATTTCCTTGCCGAGAATGGCCTGCCGACCATTCCCCTGGTGCCGGTCTCGAGCTCCCAGGCCGTAATCGGCGCGGTGATCGGGATTGCGCTCCTGAAGGGCGGGCGGGGCATGAAATGGGGCGCGCTCGGGAACATTGCGTCGGGTTGGGTCACGACGCCGATCATCGCTGCCATCGTCTGTTTCTTCGCGCTCTTCTTCCTGCAGAACGTGTTCAAGCTGCCGGCCTACAAGGATGACCCCTACGTCCTGTCCCCGACGGTTATTTCTCAGATCGGCTTTGCAGACGTGCCGACGGTGCCTCTGCAGAGCCTCGACGGACAGCGCTTCGAGAACATTCGGGAGTTCAGGCGCGCATTGGCGGATGTCGGCACGTACACGCAGGCGCAGGAGGCGGAGATCCTGTCGGCGGCGCGCGTGGTCCCGATCAAGATCGATCCGGCAAAGTTCCGCAAACTCGCGGAGACATCGCTCTCGGAAGAGCAGAAAGCGGCGGTCAGGTCGCTCGCGGGCCGGGAGTTCACCCACCAATGGCAGCTCGAGGAGGCGCTCGCGGACGTGAGCCCGACCTGGCAGCTCAGGCCCAAGCTCACCGTCAACAAGCTGCATAACCGCAGGATCGGCAACCAGCGCGCCGAAGTCGATTTCCTGTTCGCAGTGGCTCAACCGGAGGAGTGAACGGCAATGCAGGAGCCGTTCATCCCCTCAGGGGGCACCGGTTTGTCTTGGCGGCTCATGCCGCACTCGCCCGCGACGGAAAACCCTGGCAGGTCCGTGACTTGTCCCCTCCTGTTGAAAGCAAACCAAAAGCCAGATGGCCTTCGACCGGTGAATGCGCTACCGTTTGTGGCTCGTGGGACGTGAGATCCCTCCCGGAAATACCGGCTCCAATCCGACTGGCATGCGCCATCACGCTGACCTGCCCCTGCTCCTGGTCCTAGCCTCATGAGCGTCGGCTCGATCCTTCTGAAGATCCTGCAGGACCCCAAGGTCATCCTTGGCAGCGTCATCCTCGGCTTTTTCAGCGGCTTGTATGCAAGGGATTTCTCCCATTCGCTGAAGCCGTTTGCCGAGATCTATGTCTCGCTGTTGTCCATGTGCCTGCTGCCGATCCTGGTCAGCGCGCTCGTCTGGGGCATCGGGCAAATGCTGCGCAACCCGCGCACACAGGTCCTCTTTGGGCGCATGGCCGTGATCTATGCCTGCGGGCTGGTGATCCCCTGCGTCGTGACCATCGTCGTCGTCTTGATCTTGCAGCCGGGGAACGCGCTCAGCCCGGAGGCGGCGGCGGCGCTGGGCGGCGAGGTGCCCAATGTGCCGCGCGAAAGGGAGGCGGTCGGGCTGATGGGCTTTCTCGGTACATTGGCGCCGCCGAACGTGTTCGAGGCGCTCAGCACCGGCCGCTTCATCAGTATCGTCTTCTTTTGCGCCCTTGCGGGGCTCGCGCTCGGCGTGGTGCGCTCACCGGGTGCCGACGAGGCGCTGCGTGTGGTCAATGCCTTCTACCAGACCTTTGCGAAGGTCTTTCACTGGGTCCTGGTGCCGCTGCCGCTCGGTCTCTTCTCCATCGTCGCCTACCACTTGTCTGAGGCGAACACGGAGTTGATCGTCGCCCTCGGGGAGTACATCTTGGCCTTCTGGGTGGCCGGCCTCCTGGTGCTGGCGATCCACATCGCGGTCCTCTCCGCCGTCTGTCGCGTCCCGCCCTGGCGGCCGCTGATCTGGCTCAAGAGCCCGTTGGTCCTGGCCTTCGCCACGGACAATCCGTTCGTTGCGCTGTATTCAGCGATCGAGTCCCTGCGGGAGCATTTCGGCGTCCACCGCGAGGTGGCGGACACGATCGTGCCCTTCGGTGTGCTCGCCAATCAGCACGGACAGATCGTTCTCTTCACCATAACCGCGATCTTTCTCGCCCAGGTCTACGAGGTCGATCTTGACCTCGCTACTCTGATCGTGCTCGGTCTCGGGGCGACCATTGCCGGTGCCGCGGCGGTCGGCGGCGGGCCGGCGCTGGCACCCATCCTGGCACCGGTTCTGCTCGGCGCGGGCGTTCCCGACGTATTGGCTTTCGTCATCTTCGCGACCACCCAGCCCGCCGTAGCCAACCTGGGCTCGACCCTGACCGTGCAGGCAACCTGTAATCTGGCAGTCTTGACCGTGCACGGACGCAGCCAGACAGACCCGGCCACGGAGGCCGCAGAGCAAGCTCCCGCCTCGGCGGAGTAGGAGCAGGAAACGCTATGCGGAACACAGGAAGTGCATTGGTTCGTTTCGGGTTCGGCCTTGCCCTGATGGTCGTCGCGCGACCGGTGGGAGCTCAGGAGCTCTTGCCCGGCCTCCAGGAGATCGTCGACAGCGGCAAGCTCAGGATCGCCATTATCGACGCTGACCTCCCACCGATGATCCTACGGACCGCCAAGGGTGAGTTGCGCGGTTTCGACATCGCGCTGGCCACGGACATTGCCCGGAAGCTCAATGTCGAGGTGGACTTCGTTTCCGCTGGCCCCACCCAAACGGACGTGATCGACGCGGTGGCGAAGAAGCAGGCGGATCTCGGCCTGTCCTATCTAAGCATGGGTGTAAAGGCCGGCATGCGGGTCTATTTCACGCGACCCTATATGATCGAAGCGGACATGATTCTGATCAACCGGGCGAAGGGCATCGCGTTCAATCGGGAATGCCCCAGCAGATCGGACGTTCGGCGCCTGCTGACCACGCCCGGAACGATCGGTCTGGTGGAGCGGAGCGTCTACGATACTGGCGCCCAATCCATTGATCCGAATGCGGCCCCAAAGAAGTTCAAGGACATCGCGAACATGATGCAGGCCGTCTTCGAGGGCACGGTGACGGCAACCGTGCAAGGCGAAGTCGCCGCCAAGTTCTATCTGTCTCGAACACCGGAAGCGGCGATCCGCCTGAAACTCTGCGAGCTGCCTGTGGCGAAGAATCGGATCGGCATTGCCGTCCGGCCGGACGGAGAGGATCTGCTGCGCTGGTTGAACCTCTATATCGAAGCGAGAGGCATCATCGTCGAAACAGACTCCCTGATCTACCGCGAGGACGAAACGCTCCGCTGACGAGGGTCGGACGGGTCGGCGCGACATCGGAGGCGCATGCACAAGCTCTTCACTCGGTTCATTGCTCTTTCCCTGCTATGCGGGGCGGTTCTCGTTGGTTGGTCCGTGCCGCCTCGGGCCGAGCTTCCCCTGCTTCCCGGCATCCAAGAGATCTTGGACAAGGGCAAGCTCGTGGTGGCGGTCTTGAATGAAGAGCGACCGCCGGTGTTCTTCACGGACAAGGATGGCAAGCTGACCGGGCTGGATGTCGATCTGGCGAAAGCGATCGCCCGCCGTCTCAAGGTCCAGCTCGAGTTCGACCGTAGCGCCGAGAGCTACGACGAGGTCATCGCTCTCGTCGCCACCGGCAAGGCCGACCTTGGCATCTCGTATCTGAGCCGTACGCCCGCGCGAGCCCGGAGCGTCTTGTTCACGCGGCCCTATGTGACGGAGTATTTCACGCTGCTGATCAACCGCAGGGCGACGCTGCAATTCGGCCAGGTCTGCCCTTCACTTGCCCAGCTACTGCGCGAGTCGGAACTTGCCGGCCAGGTCGGCGTGCGCAGCGGCTCAGCGATCGTCGCTCGTCTGCGCGAAGTCGAGCCCGATGCCCAGCCGCGCGAGTTCCAAAGCAACGACGATCTGATCGAGGCTGTGCGCGTCGGTGAAGTCGCGATTTCGATTCAGAGCGAGTTGTCGGCCGGCCGATACCTGCATGAGAACCCGGCGGCGCGAATCCATCTCCGGTACTGTCGGATTCCGGGTCGGCCGGACGACGTCGCCATAGCAGTGCGTCCGGGCCAGTACGACCTGCTCAATTGGCTGAACGTGTATCTGGCAGACTACGAGATCCACTTCGACGCCGCCGAGCTGGTCGGACACAAGGGCAAGTGGGCTTTCTGAGACCGGCGGCCGAACGAGCCGGGTCTTCCCATCGCCTGTAATCGGGACGCGATCAGGCCTCGCTCAGCGACGAGACGGCCGGATCGGGTCGGCAGACGACCGACCTGGACGACGCCCTGGGTGGCCGGTAGATTTGCGCAGCGCGGCTGTCGCTTTCAGGCATGGACAGTGGCTCGATCGCAGGGGACGCCAATGACGGACACTTCGAAGAGCTCGTTTCAATCCGTATTTCATCCGACGGATTTCTCGACCTCCAGCAACGTGGCTTTCGACCATGCTCTCAGGATCGCGCTTGGCAACAGATCCCGCCTAGCCATCCTGCATGTCGGGTCCAATGACGACGGGGACGCGGACTGGTCGGGGTTTCCGCGCGTCCGCAAGACCCTCCAGGACTGGGGCCTGCTTGAAACGGATAGCCCAAGGGAAGCGGTCGCCGACGAGCTGGGGGTCAAGGTGACAAAGGCGGCGTATGACGGCACGGATCCGCTGGCGGCGATCGGCAATTTCCTCCAGCAGGAGCGCTCGGATCTGATCGTCCTCGCGACGCAAGGCCGGGAGGGGTTGCCAAGATGGCTCAGTCCATCCGTCTCGGAACGCTTGGCGCGCAGGTCCAGAATCGCCACCTTGTTCGTCCCGGCGGGCACCCGTGGTTTCGTGTCCAAGGACCGCGGCGACGTTGAATTGAAGCGCGTTCTCATACCCGTCGACCACAATCCGGGTCCGCAGGTCGCGGTCGACGCCGCAGGCGCTCTTCTGCGATCCATCAACGCCGATGGTTCGCAGGTTCATGCCGTCTTCATTGGCGCGGATGACCACATGCCCGAGGTTGAGCCACCAGCCGGATCGAATTTCTCTTTCGAGCGATCAGCGCGATCCGGCAAGCCGGTCGACGAAATCGTCAAGACGGCAAACGAAGGCAGCGCCGATCTGATCGTCATGGCGACCGAGGGCCACGACGGTTTCCTCGACGCCCTGCGCGGAAGCACGACCGAGCAAGTTCTTCGTCGCGCCCCCTGCCCGGTGCTGGCCGTTCCCGCTGCGACAAGCTGAGACCGATTCGTTCAGCCGCGACTGATTTCGGGCACTTGTTCGACGTGGGCCTGAACTCAGGAGCGCCTGTCGGTCCAGAAACTCCCTATCCGGATCCGAGACCGCGCAGCGCGTCCACCTGACGGCGCATCCACTCGTTGCGTTCCGCCTCCGTCTTTTTCGGAGGCGTGGAGCTGGCTCGGCTCATCTGTTTCGCCTCCTCGATCTGGATGTCGACGATGAGCGCCTCGATCTTCGCGCGCCGTTCGTCCCGCGTGACGATCTTGCGCTGCATCTGCGTGGTCAGGATCTTGTGCGTGTCGACCAGGGACCTGTAGAGCCCGGGCGCACGCGACTGCGGGATCAGGATGTTCTCGACGCCTTGGTAGGCGCAGGCCCGCCAGGCATCCTCGCCCGGGGCCAGTGCGAACTTGCCGACCTTCTTTGGCACATTGTCCGGGTCGTAGCCGGTCTTCTTGGTGCAGTCCGCCAGATGCGCGTCGAACTGCTTGAACGCGGGCTCCATGTAGACGTTCGTGCCCGTCTCCATGACCGCCGGCGCCTTGGTTTGGGCCTGCGCCAGCGACGCCGCGCCGACCGACAATGAGAGGCCCAGCAAGAGTCCCGGCATTGACCTGATAAACTGCATTGGATCGGTTCCTTTCCTGTCCTGGCCTGGGAATTCCCGAACGACCGTCCTGGAGGGGGACATGATTCGAGTTGACCAAATCATGCTTCAATCGCCAACAATCGTAACATGGCTCGAGATGCGTGGCGAACAAGACTGAAGGGCGATGCACCGGATCCACCCACTCTATAAAACACTGAATTTGCGCAGAAAATTGCCCGGCGAGAGCCGCTCTCACACCGTTTGGGCGTCTGCCTGCAATTCCCGGCTGGCGATTTCGGCGGGCCCCGGCAGTTCCGGGCGCTATCCGGCCGCACGGCTGCGTTGCAGGACGCGACAGCAAAAACCTCAGCACCCAGATTGAACGTCAACTTGCGGCGATCACACCCTCAGTGCGGCCAATCGAGGACCCGATTACCCCCTGTAAGAAGTGCCAGTTTCTCAATTGCTTCGCTCCCATTACAATGCAGTCGAGCTATACTGTTGTTGAGGGGGTCTCACATCCGAGAACCAATCACTGACAAGAACCGTCATCTGCAGAGAGGATAACCTAGACATGCGTGCACAAAGATACTGCGCCGTTTCGGCTTCGCTCTTGCTTGCGCTTGCCGCGGGCTCGCCCGCGCTGGCCGAAAGCGGGCCTTCGGTCGAGTTCACGGCAACCACGGTCGCCGCTGGTGTCGGCGGCGGGTCGGGCGAAGGCAACCTGATGCTTCCGAACCTGGGGACCGGCTGTACGTACCCGTTCAAGGTCGAGGGGTTTGGCGCTGGCATCCAGCTCGGGGTGTCAAAGATGACCGCGAAGGGCGCCGTCAAGAACCTGACCAAGATCGCCGATCTTCCCGGCGGTTACAGCTCGACGGGCGCCGAGGCGACCCTTGTCAAGGGCGGCGGTGTGCTCAACCTGAAGAACCAGAGAAACGACGTTGGCATGGAGCTCAAGTCGCAGACCGAGGGCGTAAGCTTGGGGGTCGGGGCCCAGGGCATAACCATCAAGTTGGCAAAGGCGCTCCCGGAACCGCAGCGCGTGTTCGTGCTGTACTACGGCTTCAACAAGGATCACGTGAACAAGGAGAGCCGCGATACGCTCGCCACGGTGATCGACGGGTGGAAGTGCCGCTATGCCAACTTCGAGCTGGTGGGCCACACCGATACGGTCGGGACCGAAGAGTACAATGTGGAGCTGTCCGAGCGGCGGGCCAACGCCGCGCGCGACTTCCTGGTCAACGCGGGCATCGTCCCCGGCCGGATCTCGACCCGTGCGGCCGGCAAGACCGAGCCGCTTCTGGACACCGGCGAGGGCGTGCGCAAGCGTCCGAACCGCGTGGTCGTGGTGCAGGTGAAGCCGTCCTGGTGACCCTGAGGTAACGGTTGCGGCGGGTGTTGGCGCCCGCCGCCCAGGCCGCGGTAGCACGCAATGCAGGCGCCGTGGTCGGCCATATAGGCCCATAGGACACGGCGTCTGCTCGCCCCGCCCTCCCGTATGGGGGCGGGGCGAAGCGTTTGAGCCCTGTTCGGTCGATTGACCGAACAGGGCTCTCGCTTGACGTTCTCTGGAAACTACGCGTATGACCGGCCGCCAAGGCCGCCCCTGCGGCGACAGCCGTCGCAGCGGGAAGATGGCCGGGGCGAGCAATGCTCGCCCCGGCGCCAGGCTTACTTGATCCAGCCTCTTTCCTTGTAGTACCGGGTCGCTCCCGCGTGCAGCGGCGCTGTGAGCCCGTCCTTGATCATCTCGGTTTCCTTGAGATTGGCAAAGGCCGGGTGCAGCTTCTTGAACTGGTCGAAATTCTCGAAGACCGCTTTCACGACGTGATAGACCACGTCCTCCGAGACCGCCCGGGAACTCACGAAGGTGGCGCCGACGCCGAAGGTCTTGACGTCATTGTCATTGCCCCGATACATGCCGCCGGGGATGGTGGCGTGCCGATAATATTTGTTGTCTGCCACCAGCTTGTCGATGTTGGGGCCACTGACGTTCACCAGCACGCTGTCACAGGAGGTCGTGGCTTCCTTGATGGAGCCCGACGGATGGCCGACGGTGAACACCATGGCGTCGATCTTGTTGTCGCACAAGGCCGCCGACTGCTCGGCCGACTTGAGCTCGGACGCCAGCCGGAAGTCGGCCTTCGTCCAGCCCATGGTGCCCATGACCACTTCCATCGTGCCGCGCTGGCCCGAGCCGGGGTTGCCGATATTGACCCGCTTGCCCTTCAGGTCCGCGAAATTCTTGATGCCCGAGTCCTTGCGCGCGACCACGGTGAAGGGCTCGGGATGGACGGACATCACCGCCCGCAGGTCCCCGAAGGCCCCTTTCTCCTTGAACTTGGACGTGCCCATATAGGCATGGGCCTGCCAGTCGGACTGGGCCACGCCGAAGTCGAGCTCGCCCGCCTGAATGGTGTTGAGATTGTAGACCGATCCGCCGGTGGACTCGACCGAGCAGCGGATCCCGTGTTCCTTGCGTCCCTTGTTCACCAGACGGCAGATGGCGCCACCGGTCGGGTAGTACACGCCGGTAACGCCACCAGTGCCAATGGTGACGAACTTGTCCGCCGCGGTCGCCGCTCCCGCCGCGAACGCAAGCGCAACGGTTGCAGCGGAGATAATCAAAGCACGTCTCGAATACATGTAACTCCTCCTTGTTTTGGTCCAGGTTCGGAACGGCAGTTGTCCTGTTCCACTCCTAGCGCTGACCCGGACTCTCCCCATTCGTAAAAGAGCCATTCACAGCTTTATGCACAACACGCGCGCGGGGCTTCCTCAACCTCCACAGTCGCCAGTTCCCATGCCGGCGTTTATAGAACGTATCTGGTTCCCCTGCCACCCGCCTTCCTTTTTCACGCAGTACGGCACTTCCGGTAGACGAGGTCCGCCGGATCACCGCTCAGTTAGCGGCTGCGAGCCGCAAACCGTTCTCATAGAGTAGCTTGGTGCCACCGCCCCCTTAAACTGTCAAGAATGACAGTTTCTCAGTCCGTCTCCCTCCCCTAGGCTCATGCCAGGCTGGTCGCGCTGCGATGGGCGGGATATGGGCTACTCTCGGACCGGCGTACCCCTCGTCGCGGTTGATCAGCGGGTCGGCAACCAATGGGCAGCCAACAGGAGCTTTCCAGTCACGGCGATGCGTCGATCACCCGATCGGCTCTTGAGGCGAGGGATTTGACAGTCAGACCAATCATCACCGGGGCACCGTCGAACCGATATTGCAGCGGCTGGACAGGTTGGCTTGAATGGCCCCGTGGGACAGGTCGTTCTTCTCGGTCACGTCGGTAGCGCGGCGGAGGCACTTGTACGTTATGCTGACAGAGATCGAACTGCCGCAGGGCGGGAGGGACAAGATCAGGCGGTCCGGTTTGCGATTTGGGGGACGCTTCGTTGCAGCAAAGGGAGTAATCAATGATGAACGCATGGATCCCGCGGGGCCTTGCCGCGGTCTTGGGTGCGCTGCTGATCGCGGCGGCGTCCGCCGTTTCGGCCGAGACCAATGAGCAGGATCGCGCGTTCAAGATCCTCGAGAAAATGGCGGAGACGCTAAAGGGATCGCCGCAGTTCGCGTTCTCGGCGGACGTGACCTGGGATATGCCGACCAGTACGGGGATCTTCCTGCAGCTGGGGCAGAAGGCAGATGTCTTGCTCCGCAGGGCCAACAATCTCAAGGTGAACGTCGCCGGCGACATCATCAACCGGGAGATCTGGTATGACGGCAAGGCGCTGACGGTGGTTGATCCGGGCACGCGCACCTATGCGACGCAGGACGTACCGGGATCGATCGACGAAGCATTGGACTTCATCATGCGCTCCTACGGGATCACGCCGCCGCTGGCGGATTTCCTGTACAGCGATCCGTTCGCCGTCATGACCGAACGGGCAGACAGTGGCATATATGTCGGACTACACACGGTGCGCGGGAAGCGTGCCCATCACCTGGTGTTTACGCAGCGGGAAATCGACTGGCAGATCTGGATCTCGGAGAGCGACCCGCCGCTGCCGCTGAGGTTCGCAATCACCTACCGGACGCAGCCGGGCATCCCCCGCTACACCGCTGTGTTTTCGGAGTGGGAATTGTCTCCCCAAGTCAGCAACGATACGTTTGCCTTCAAGGCGCCAGACGACGCCAAACGCGTCATGTTCGTGCCGCTGGGCAAGTGAGCCGGGGTGCGGCCGGAAGATCATCTGCAAAGGAATGAGGAAATGACCGTGAAGCTGATCTCGACGATTGCCGCCGGTTTGGCGCTTACGATGGCTATGGCGGAGGTCGGCGTGGCCCAGATGTACGTCTATCCGGAGCGGGGACAAGGCCCGGAACGGCAGCGAAAGGACGAGTTCGAATGCCATGAATGGGCCGTACGCCAAACCGGCATCGATCCGACGCGGCCGGCGCCAAGCTATGGCGGGTCGGGCGGAAGGACCACTGCGAGCCCGTTGCGGGGCGCTGCCGGCGGGGCCGCCCTTGGCGCCATCGGCGGCGCGATCGGCGGCAACGCAGGCAAAGGCGCGGCTATCGGGGCCGGGGTCGGAGCGCTCGCCGGCGGCATTCGCCGGAACAATCAAAGGCAGCGCCAGTATGAGGCACAACAGCAGGCCCAAGCACAGCAGAACGCGCGGGTCAACGAGTACAACCGGGCCAAGGCCGCCTGTCTCCGCGGGCGAGGCTACAGCATCAACTAGCGTTTGACATGGTCACGCGGGCCACGCCTCTCCGGCCCGTCAGTCGCGGACATACTTGACCAGGCGGCCCGGCGCCAGGCTTGCACCCGGCGCCAGGCCGTTCAGCACGCGAAACCGCTCGGTCTGATGGGACGGATAGGGCATCCGCCGGGCGAAGCCTTCGACCGTCTCACCGGCCTTGACCTCCGCGATGCGCAGCCGCAGCGGCCGCTCGCGCGCCGCCGCCTCCGCGGACAGCCGGCGGTAGCTTGCGGCGGTGCGAAGAAACGCCTGGTCCATTCGTTGCATCGTCTCGGCCGGCGCCAGGAACAGGAATCGCGCGACGTACTGGCTGCCGTAAGGCAGGGCCACGAGGCGCAAATAGAACGTCGCCTGGCGCGTCTCGATCTGCGCCAGGCAGGTGGCCGCTTCCAGCCCGCCCACGTCGAAGCTCTGGATGGCGTCGAGCGGCACCTTCCGGCCCCAGAGCTCCTGGATATAGTCCGGCATCGAGGCGCCGTGCGGGCGCTTGGCGATATCGAAGCGCAGCGCCGACCGGTCGGGTCCGAGGGCGAGGATCGCCGTCGGCTGGTTGACGATGGTGAAGCCCTGCGGGACCTGGAAGGCGAACCGCAGGCCAGGATGCACGAAGCGGCCGCCCTTGACGAAACCGCTCTCCGGATCGCCGTCGACGTAAAGGCCGTCCACGGCGCGCAGGTAGTCGGCGGTCCCGCGCCGCGGCTTGGCCCGGCCGCCGCCCCGCTCCGCCGACTGGCGCTCCGCGCGCCGCTGGCGGTCGGCCGTGCTCGGGTGCGTCGAAAGGAAGCTGTACTGCTCCGCCGGGTTCCCGCGGCCCTGCAGCTTGGCCGAGAGCGCCTGTTCGGCGTTGAGCTTGGCGAGCAGCCCCGCCATCTCCTCGGGCGCGAACCCGGCCCGCGCCATATACCGGATGCCACGGCGGTCGGCCTCGTATTCCTGGTCCCGCGAGTAGGAGCGGAGCATGCCGGCGGCACCCAGAACCAGCATGTCCGAGACCAGCGGCACGTCGACGACCGATGCTGCCGTGCCGACCAGACCCAGACCGAGCCGTCCGATACCCTCGAAGATCGAACTGCTGCGGCCTTCGGTGTGCCCGGCCGTCACATGCGCGATCTCATGCGCCAAGACCCCGGCAAGCTGGGCCTCGTTGTCCAGGAGCGCCACCATGCCGCGGGTCACGTGGACGTGCCCCCCCGACATGGCGAAGGCATTGATCATGTCGCTGTTCAGGACAGTGAAGGTGAACGGCCGGCCTGCCATCTCGGTCTCCCGCACCAGGCGCTCGCCGACCGCCGTGACATAGGCTTGCAGCTGCGGGTCCCCGTAGGCGCCGCCGAACTGCCGAACGACCATCGCGTGGCGATCGCGCCCGTCGCCCTGGGCCTGAGCGATCTGTTCGGCCTGCACGCCGATCGGGCCGGCCGCGGCAAACAGGCAAGAGAGAGCGACGAGACGTGCGTAACGCAGGAAGCAACTCATAACGGGCATGGCCTGTGAGGGATTGTGCGGCCTGTCCGATCCAAGGGGTGGACGGGTCCGCCGAAATCAGAAGACTGCCAACCGCTCCCCGACTGGACAAGCCTGCTCTTGCCGGTTTGAAGCACGACCGGAACACCTTAGACTAGCCGCAATCTAGGGACTCAGTCCTTTCCAGGCCAGGGCAAGATCGCGGGCCGCACCGGGGATACAAGAATGGAAATAGACGTCTACGCCTTGTTCCAGGGCTCGCCCGCGCTCGTCGTCTTCGTCGTCGTCGGGTTCGGCTATTTCCTCGGCAAACTGAACATCCGCGGCTTCGAGCTTGGGCCGACCGGCGGCGTCCTGTTGGTCGGGCTTCTGTTCGGGCATTTCGGGTTCGAGGGCATCCCGCTGGTCGGCCAAATCGGGTTCACGATCTTCATCTATTCCGTCGGCGTGCAGGCGGGTCCCCGCTTCTTCAACGTGCTGCGGGAAGACGGGGTCAAGTACATCTCGCTGGCGCTCACGGTCGCGGTGTCGTCCATGATCATGCTGTGGCTGCTCGCGAACCTGTTCGGCCTGGACAACAGCCTAGCGGCCGGCATCCTCGCCGGCGCGCTGACCAGCACGCCCACTCTGGTCGGCGCCCAGAACGCAGTCGACGTGGGCTTGGCCAATCTGGCAGAGGGAGTGAGCCGAGCGCAGGCGCTCCAGAACATCTCGGTGGGCTATGCAATCACCTATGTGTTCGGCACCGTAGGACTGATCCTGATCGTCAAGTTCGCGCCGCAGATCCTAAAGCTCGACCTGGCCAAGGAAGCGAAGCGCTATGCCAAGGAAAAGGGCTACCAGGAGGCAGACAAGCGCTCCGCCAAAGGCCTGCCCGTGGTCCGCGGCTATCAGGTCGAGGAGGGCTCGGAGATTCTGGGCAAGACCCGGGCCGAGCTCGAAGCCCGCCGCGAATACAATCTCGCCCTCGTGCGCCTCAAGCGCGGCAACAAGATCATTCGGCTCGGACTTGATGACGAACTCGCGCCCGGCGACATGGTCGCCATTTTGGCTGCGCCGGAGGTGCACGCCGATCTGCGGGAGCGTACCGGCGTGAAATGGGGAATCCTGGATTCGGAACTCCTGGAAGGCAGCATAACCTCGGCCGATGTCATCGTCACCGAGGACAGCGTCGTCGGCCACCCGATCCGGGATCTACGCGCACCGGAAGAGCATGCTTGCTTCGTGACCCATGTGCGGCGGACCCAGGTCGAGCTGCCGGCGGAGGGCAGCACGGTCCTCCACAAAGGCGATGTCATTACCTTGGTTGGCAACACGGAACAGCTTGAGAAGCTGGCCGAGATGATCGGCGAGATCGAGCGGGATGTGGTGGAGACCGATCTCGTGAGCTTCGCGCTCGGCATTGCCGGCGGCCTGCTGCTGGGCAAGATCTCGGTCAAGTTCGGCGCCGTCGCCGTGGGCATCGGCAGCGCCGGCGGCCTGCTCTTGATGGGCATCCTGATGGGGTTCCTGCGCTCGCTCTCCCCGACCTTCGGGCGCGTGCCGCCGGCCGCCCGCTTCGTCCTGATGGAGCTCGGGCTCATGTTCTTCATGGTCAATGTGGGCCTGTCGGCCGGCGGCGGGGTCGTCGAAGCCCTGCTTTCGGTCGGCCCCGTGGTCATTCTTTGCGGCATCCTCGTGCTGCTCACGCCCGTCGTCTTGGGCTACCTCTTCGGCATCTTCGTGCTCAAGCTCAATGCCGCCGTGCTGCTGGGTTCGCTGACCGGCGCCATGACCAGCACGCCGGCCCTGACCGCCGTACAGGAAGCCGCCAAGAGCTCCATGCCGGCGCTGGGCTATGCGGGCACCTACGCCTTCGCCAATGTGCTGTTGACGGTCGCGGGCACGATCATCATGACGCTCTGAGCGTGCGCGGCCGGGTCAGGCGCGATAAAGGCTCACCAGGCGCGCCACCAGGACCGCGATATAGAGGACGCCGGTGACCGCCTCCATCGTGGCCCAGATCCGCGCCACGGGATTGATCGGCGCGATGTCGCCATAGCCCAGCGTGGTCAGCGTGGTCAGGCTGTAGTAGAGGAACTGCGCCCCGGCTGCCGCTGGGTCGTCGCTAAGGTTCGTGAAGGAGCCCGGCGCAAGCAATTCGATCATCTCGAACGAGACCGACCAGGTAATGGACAGCATGAGATAGATCGCGGCCGCGCCGTTGATCACGTCGAAGTTGCTTTCCTTGACGCGCACGATGCGGGCCAGAACAACCCCCACCGTGAAGAACAACAGGCAAATGATGAAGGCGGACCCGGCGATTTCGATCGCGACCACGTCCGCGACGTCACTCATGGCGCGCAGCGCAAGGGCGGGCACGGCCAGGGCCGCCGCGATGATGAGGTGGGATCTGCGGTCGCTGGCCGCATTCACGGCGAACAGGATCACCAGCGCGAAGAAAAAGGTGAGGGTATCATCTCTGATCCTGGCTGCCGCGACCATGGGCGTCATCAGGATGAGCAGGACCAAGGCGACGTTCAGAAGCGAGAAGCGGTGGTTACGCAGCCATTCGGCCAAAACGGACATGACGCGCCAGATCCCCGGTGAACCCCGAACCGACACGATATAGAAGGGATTCGCGGGGCGCAAAAGCACGACCGGCCCGCAGGTGAGAGCTACGGGCCGGCCGGCGCAAACTGTCTGGATTGTCGGACTGGCTCCTAGGCCATGATATGCAGGCCGCCGTCGATGTAGATCGTGTCACCGGTGATGAGCCGAGCGCCATTGGTGGCGAGCGAGGCGGCCGCCATGCCGACGTCGTCGATGCCGACGAGCTGGCGCGCCGGCGCGCGCTTTGCCGCCTCGTCCAGCAACTCGTCGAAGTCGGCGATGCCCGAGGCCGCACGCGTCTTCAACGGTCCCGGCGACAGCACGTAGACGCGGATCCCCTTGGGCCCAAGCTCGTGCGCCATGTAGCGAGCCGAGGACTCCAGCGCCGCCTTGACCGGTCCCATGAGGTTGTAGTTCTCGACCACCTTGTCGGCGCCGTAATAGCTCATCGTGCAGAGCGTACCGCCATCCTTCATCAGGGGCTCGGCCAGCCGCGCCATGCGGATGAAGGAATGGCAGGAGACGTCCATTGCCAGCAGAAACCCCTCGAGGGAGCAGTCGACCACGCGGCCGTGCAGATCCTCCTTTGTGGAAAACGCCATCGAATGCAGCACGAAGTCGAGCTTGCCCCAGGATTCCTCGATCGTGGAGAAGACCATCTCGAGCTGGCCCTCCTCGCGCACGTCCAAGGGCATGAAGATCGAGGCCTCGAGCTCTTCGGCCAAAGGCTCCACATGGGGCTTGGCTTTGTCGTTCAGATAGGTGACCGCCAGGTCCTCCGCGCCCAGGAACTTGTATGCCTTGGCGCAGCCATAGGCGATCGAATGGTTGTTGGCGATGCCTGTCACCAAGCCTTTCTTGCCTTCGAGCGTGTGGTCCTTGGGATCGAACATCTCGGTGGTCATCTCATCCTCCTGATTGCCGCGGACGTCAGGTCGCTCCGGCCGGGTCCCGCTGTTTGAGCAGGTCGAGGGTGTGGAGCGCGATCATCTTTTCCTCGTCGGTCGGAATGACCCAGGCCGAGGCCTTCGAATGCGCGGTCGTGATGCGTGGTCCGCCGGCGTCGTTCGCGGCGGAGTCGAAATCGATGCCGAGCCAAGCCGCCTTGGCGCAAACGCGGGCCCGGATCTCGGCGGCGTGCTCGCCGATCCCCGCGGTGAAGACCAGGGCGTCCAGCCCGCACATCGCGGCCGCGAGCGCGCCGAGTTCGCGGTTGATCCGGTAGACGAAGCAGTCGAGCGCGAGACGGGCCATGGGCTCGTCGCTTGCGAGCAGGTCGCGGACGTCGTTGCTGATGCCCGAAATGCCCTTCAGACCGCTCTCGTGATAGAGCATGCGCTCCAGGTCCGTCGCGTCATATTGCTTTTCCTGGATCAGATAGAGCAGCACGCCGGGATCGAGCGCCCCGCACCGGGTCCCCATGGGCAGGCCGTCGAGCGCCGTGAACCCGAGAGTCGAGTCGACGCTGCGCCCATTCTCGATGGCGCACATGCTGGCGCCGCTGCCCAGATGGGCCACCACCACGCGCCCCCCGGCGATTTCCGGCGCGACCTCTGGAAGGGTCCGGGCGATGTACTCGTAGGACAGGCCGTGAAAGCCATAGCGCCGCACGCCTTGCTGGTGGAGCACATCGGGGATGGCGAAGCGATCCACCACGTCCGCGTGCCCGCAGTGGAACGACGTGTCGAAGCAGGCGACCTGGAGCAGGTTCGGATCGTACCGCTCGACCGCGCGGATCATGGCCAGGTTGTGCGGTTGGTGCAGCGGCGCAAGCGGAGAGAGCGCGTCGAGATTGGCCATGACGGCGTTGTCGACCGCCACAGGCGCGTCGTAGTTGCTGCCGCCGTGCACCACCCGATGGCCGAAGGCGACCAGGTTGAAGCTGCTGACCTTGGCCTGGAGCCAGCCACCGAGGGTCTTTGCCGCGCTCGCGTGATCGGCGATCTCGTCGCTTTCATCCACAACGGCCTGGCCGGTCGCGTCCTTGGCGACGAAGCGGGCGTGGGCCGTGCCGATGCCCGAGATCTGCCCCTTGCAGAACAGGTCCGGTTCGGCCGCCTCGGCCAGCGTGAAGACGGAGAATTTGACGCTCGAGGAGCCCGCATTGATGACCACGATGGCGTCGGTCATCGGGCTTACTCCGCCGCGATCGCAGTCGACCGGCGCTGGCCCTCGACAAACAGCGCCACCACGGCGCAGGACACCAGGCGCGCGCGCACGTTGTCGGCGCGGCTGGTCAGGACGATCGGCACGCGGGCACCCAGGACCAGGCCGGCGGCATTCGCCTTGGTCAGATACTGCAGGTTCTTGGCCAGCATGTTGCCGGCCTCGAGGTCCGGCACCAGGAGGATGTTGGCCCGCCCGGCCACCGGAGATTCGATGCCCTTGGTCTTGGCGGCCTGGATGTTGATCGCGTTGTCGAAGGCGAGCGGGCCGTCGAGCACGGCGCCCGTGATCTGGCCCCGGTCGGCCATCTTGCAGAGCGCGGCGGCGTCCAGCGTGCCCGGGATCTTGGTCGTCACGGTCTCGACCGCGGACAGGATCGCGACTCGCGGCTCCGGGAGGCCGAGCGCCCGCGCCATGTCGATCGCGTTCTGGCAGATGTCCCGCTTGTCCTCGAGCGAGGGTTGGATGTTGATGGCCGCGTCCGTGATGATCAGGATCTGATCATAGGTCGGCACGTCCATGATGAAGCAGTGACTGATGCGTCGTTCGGTACGAAGCCCGGTTTCGCGTGCCGCAACCTCGCGCATGAGCTCGTCGGTGTGCAGGCTGCCTTTCATCACCGCTTCGGCCTCGCCATTGCGCACCAGAGCGACCGCCTCGAACGCGGATGCGTGGCTGTGCTCGGTCGGGACGAGGCGGAACGGCGAGATGTCCAACTCTGCCGCCTCCGCGGCCGCCCTGATCCTGGCCTCCGGGCCGACCAGGATCGGGGTGATCAGCCCCATTTCCGCCGCCTGAACCGGCCCGGTGAGCGAATCGTGGTCGCAGGGATGCGCCACCGCGGTCATGACCGGCTCGATGTCGCGGCACCGATCGAAGAGCTCTTGGTAGGAATCGTACCGCTTGAGGCCGACCTCGGGCAGTTCTGTCCGGGGCCGCGAGATCCTCTCAGTCGGCGCGTGCACTTCGGCCGTGCCGGTGAGGACCTCTTCGCCGTCTTGGTTGGTACAGACGCAGTCGAAGACCACGCTCCGCCCGTCGGGCTTCTTTTCGGCCGCTGTTATCCGGGTCTTGAGCGTATCGCCGACGAAGACGGGGCGGTGCCAGGCCAAGTTCTGCCAGGTATAGACCGTGCCCGGCCCGGGCAATTCGGTGCCCAGGACGGCAGAGACCAGAGACCCCGTCAGCATGCTGTGGGCGACAACGCGCTCCTCGGTCGTCTGCGCGGCGAACTCCTTGTCCACATGGCTCGGGTTGACGTCGCCCGAGACCACGGCGAACAGATCGACATCGTCCTTGGTCAAGGTGCGGGACAGGCTGGCGCTGTCGCCGATCTGGATCTCGTCGAAGGTGCGGTTCTCGATAGTTTCGGCGGGTTCCGGCATGGTCGCCCTCTCTGTTCGGCGATGACGGTCAGGTGGACTTGCGGCTGCGCGGCTTTGCCTTCGGCTTGGCCCTCACCGTCGTGCCGGCCTTGCGGGCCGCCGCGACCTTCGGCTTCGACTTCTCAGCCTCCTGGCGCTGCGCAGAGGCTTCGGCGGCGGCTCCGGCTGCCGTCTTGGCGGTCGCTGGCTCAGCCTTGGGACTCCTGACCTCCAACAGGCTTTCCAGGCCGGCGATCCGCTCTTCTTCTTCCGGCGACAGCGTGCCCACCGACTCCACGACCGCGCGAATGATGTCCACGGCATCGCGGCGTTCCGCTTCCGTTGGCAGGAGCTTCGGCAAGGCCTTGAGCGCGGCGTCCTCGTCGAGCCACATCAACAGCCCCTGCTCCTTGAACAGTTCTTTGGCCTCCAGTTGGGTCGCCCGCGGACGGCCGACCTCCAGCCGCTTGGCGAAATGGAGGATGCGCGGGTCGAAGGATTGCTCCGCCCGCACCACATGCCCGAGCATCCTGATCAGAGCTGCGTTGAAGCCGCCCTCCTCGACCCGCCCCTTGATCTTTTCGAGCTCCCTCTCGATCAACACCTCGCGGGCGATATCCCGGCCGGGCTTGGTCGGAGCTCGCTCCGCGCTCCAGGACTTGAGGCCGACGGCGGCCTGCAGCCAGGGCGACCCGTAGATCGACTTGAAGAGCTGCTCGTAGCTCTGGTCGCGCAGGTCGCGATACGCGTCGAGCGCGTCGACGATCTGGCTCGAGATCATCTGTTCCCAGGCCACGAAGGGGTTGTCCGGCGTGGCCGGGCGGCGGTTCTGGCGCACCACTTCTGCTGCTGCCTTGACCGCGCCCATGGCGGGGTTTTTGTCCGAAAGGACCTGATTCTGCGCGCGATGCGGCTGCATGCGGCGCAGCGCCTCCGCCGTGGTCTCGTTCGACATCATCTGGACCCAGGGGCTCAGGAAGGTGAGATACATGCCCTCGTTGATCTCGGACAGGCGCGCCACCGTTTCGAACATCGGGTCCCTGCCGGTCCTCGCCCCCAGCGCTTTGATGTCTTCGATGGTGCGCGGCTCGATCCGCTGGATGTAATCGCTCGCGGTCAGGTCGGCGCCCGGCGCGTCGGGGTCCTTGGGCTCGATGACCGACTCGTAAAGCCCCGGCGGCAGGATATCGATGATGTCGATGTTTTCGATGCCGGTCGCGTATTCCCGCTTCGCGATCTTGGAGGAGACGAAGATCCCCAGATGCCCAACATCCTCGTGCAGGGCATATATGATCACCTGGCCGTTCGCGCGGATGTCGTCGACGCTGTCATAGACCTCGGCGATCCAGCCGACCGCCTGCTGCGGCGGGGTGATGTTGTCGCCCCAGGAGGCGAAGATGCAGATCGGCGACCGGATGTTGCGGACATCGATGATGTCGTTGTCCGCCGTCCGGATCTCGCCCGCTTCGAGCTTGTTGCCGACGAATAGGCTGTTGGTGATGAAGCGCATTTCGTCGATGTTGGTGAGGAACAGCCCGCCCCACCATTTCTCGAAGCCGAGAAAGCGCTCGGCTTCCGTATCCACCTTCGAAAACAGATTGTACTGCTTCGACCAGAGCGTATTGGCGGGATTGAGGTTCTCGAAATTCTGCACCAGATAGGCGCCGTCGAACTTGCCGTTGCCGAGGTCGCCGGCGAGCGACGTCATCCATGTGCCGCCCAGGAGGCCGCCCGTGTAGCGCATGGGATCCTTGCCTTCCGGGCCTTGCCAGTAGGACAGCGGACTGCCGGCGAGCAAGAGGGGGCCGCTGATGTCGGGCGCGGCGGCGCCCAGCATGAATATGGCCCAGCCCGCCTGGCAGTTGCCGATCAGGCAGGGCTTGCCGTCCGCCTCCGGGTGCAGTTCCATGACCTTCTGCAGGAACAGGTACTCCGCATGCCCAATATCGCCGATGGTCTGGCCTTCGACCGGTTCGGGGCAGAAGCTCACGAAGTAACAGGGGTGCCCGGCCCGCAGGATGACGCCGACCTGGCTGTCCTCTTTGAAGCCGCCGATGCCGGGGCCGTGCCCGGCGCGCGGATCGATGATGACGAAGGGGCGTTTCGTGGGGTCGGTGGGCATGCCCGGCTCGGGCAGAATGCGGAGCAGGACATAATTGCAGGGCCGCTCCAACGTGCGGCCGTCCATGACCATCTCGTGCTCGAACACCAAGAGCGGAGGATTGCCTTTCTCGGCATGCTCGTTGTGCATGTTTCCGCGCTTGCGAAGAACGTCCCAGAACAGGATCGAGCGCTGGGACCGGTCGACCCAATACTCCCATGCCTGTGCGGCGGGGCTCGCGCGCCACCAAGTGTCGGCCACGGACCAGGGATTCAGCCAGTCCGCCGAAGCAGAGCTATTGCTTTGAAGTGGAAAGAAATTTTTAAAGGGGAGTTCGGTCATGTTCGCCTCCGGGCCGGATCATCAGCGGGCAGGACAGCCACGCCGGCCGTCGCGATGTGACGACGACCGGGTATGCCAAATTCTTGTTAACATATAACGGTTTGCTGCAGCAGCCCCTGACATATCGCAACTGCGAAATGAAATTCAACTGTCAGAATTGACAGGTGTTCGTGAAACTTTGATGACAAATGGCGGCCGGTCGCGGGCCGCGCTACTTGCAGGGGTAGCGCTCGGCCAGCGCACCGGCCACGATGTCCTTGGCCCCGAGCTCTTGTCGGGCGGCGTCTTGCCGCAGCCAGCCAAGGGAGGCATCGACGATCTGCTTGCGGCTGATCCCTGCCGGCGGGCAGGCCCGCTTGCCGAAGAAATCGCCGTCTTTTTCCAGAAGCTCCTGGCTCGACCCCACATAGAGATCGCAGAGCGATGTCTGCGGGTTGTTGGGGTAGTTGGCGCACCATTTGACCAACTCTTTGCCGTGCCGCGGCTCCACGTCCTTGTTGGAAGTGTCCTGCGCCAACAGCACAGACGCGAGCGCAACGGTCACGAGGAACTGAGCCATCGGTCTCTCCTGTGTCGGACGATCCTACCAGCCGTGCGGATGGCGCTCTAGCGTGCTTGCGCCAACGGGCTCTGATCGAACCGCGGCGGCAGCTTCTGCCACGTGTAGCCCGCCTTGGCCATGTCGTAACCGATCTGATAGAGCCGGTTCATCTCGGCGGTGTCGAATTCCTTGTCGCTGCGCCAGACGAAATCGTCGGGAATGGCGACATAGTTGAAATCCATGTCCGCCTCCTTGGCTTCCAAATATATGAAATAGAGCTCGGCCAGCGCCATCGACTTGACCATCGACGAGATGGCCCGGCCGATGACGGGCCTGAGGCTACGCTTGACCTGCTCCGGCTCCGGCTCGACCTTGTCGTGGCGGATGACGAAGATCTGCCCGCCCTTGGGGCGCTTGCGGTCGTCCTCTTTGGCTATGGTTTCCCTCGCCTTCTTCGGATTGATCACGAAGGCGTGGAAGAAGACCTGCGCAAACAGCCCGCCGTCGCCGTGCATCTCGTCGTACTTGACCCCGTCCAGTTCGACGTCGATGTAGGTCGGCGGGAAGATCCCCGGCATCGAGGCCGAGGCCAAGATCACTTTGCGGAACAGGTCTGGGGCGTCGGGGTCGCTACTGCTGGCGATCGCGCCCATGTTCCAGACGACGAATTTCTGCCGATCCATATTGACCGTGCCGATGACGAGACGCCGCCCCGAGGCATGCGCCTTGGCCACCTCTTTGACAAAGGCGTCGTCCATCTTGTTTGCGATGAGCGCCGCGAGCGGAGCGCTGTCCATGAAGGACTCATCGCCCAGCGCCTGGAGCATGCCCTTGGACGTGTAGATGTCCTCGTCGCTGATCGTCGTGAAGCTCTCCTTGAGCGTCTGATCGTGGTCCGACCCCAAGAACGCAAACGGCGCGATGAGCGCGCCCGTGCTGATCCCGGTCACGAACTTGAAGGTCGGGCGCGTGCCCGCCGCGGTCCAACCGTTGAGGAACCCCGCGCCGAAGGCGCCGTATCCGCCGCCACCGGACAGGGCAAGCGAGCAATAGGACGGTTTGCCATCTTTGTCCTTGCAATAGACGTCCTCGGTCTCGTCGCGCAGCGACTGGACCATATCGGCCTGTAACGCCGGGCTGCGCTGCAAGCCAATGGCGCGGATGTTCGCCGCCTCAGGGGGCTGCGCGGCCGCCATCTGATCGACGGGGACCGGCTTGCGCTCGAGCTCTCCGGCGCAGCCACCGAGTGGGAGCATGAAGGCGATCAGCAGAAGGAGGACGGAAAGACCGGTACATGGGCCACAGGAGGTGGCCCCGGAAGTGGGCTGCGAAAGGCGCCCGGGCGGCCGGGTTCGCTCGACGTTCATACGCATTTGGCTATCCCCCTCATCGACGAGCCAATTCTGCAACGCTGCTCACCCGCATCGGCGCAACGCGCCGCGTTGCCCCCAGAATGCCGGCGCGGCACGGCTCGAGCCTTGGTCCCTGCGACAGCAGGGCCTTTCCTACGGTTATCTTAGCCGTCCCACCTGGCCGCTAGAACTGTCACAAGGAACAGTTTTCGCTGACGCTCGCCCGTCGTGGATTCGGCAGGATTCCGAGCACAAACACGAGCCGCACCGCACCGAAAGCTCCGGATAGTGCTCTAGGCAACCAAGCTACAAATCCACTAACATCGCAGTAGCGACGCAGCGGGTGAATCATCGGCGGACGTCTCGGACGAGATTGCGCCAGATCCGTCCGATGAGCGCGCTGGGACACCGGGGAACGTGGCTGGGCCCGAAGGGTGTCGGGTTTATGTCTACACGCCTCGCCGACAGCGTGCTCCTGCTGGGCATTGGCCTAATGACGGTGCTTCTTCTGGCGCACGGCCGCGATGTTCTCATCCCCATCGCCGTCTCGATCTTCGTCTGGTACCTGCTGAACGCCCTGGCCAGGGTTTACGGCCGGCTCACGCTCGGCTCCCATTCCCCACCTCGATGGCTGTGCCTTTCGGCATCGATTCTGACAATGCTCGCTGCCGCGCTGTTGATGGTGGAGGTTGTTAGCCGGAGCATCGCCGCGGTCGCGGCGGCGGCGCACGTGTATCAGAAGAATCTCGAGCGCCTGATCACGGATGTCTCCATGTGGCTCGGCTTCGAAAAAGTGCCGACAACGGCGGAGATCGTCGATCGGATCGATCTCGAGGCCCTGGCCACGGCGCTGGCGGGGTCCGCCGCGAGCTTCGCAATGACCTTCACCGTCGTCCTTTTCTACGTGGCCTTCCTGCTGGTGGAACAGAAAAGCTTCGACAAGAAGATCGCGGCCACGATCCCCGATCCGAAGCGACGCCGCCATCTGATCGCCCTCCTTGGCCGCATTCAATCCCAGATCCAGGAATATATCTGGATCAAGTTCGTCATCGGCCTGCTTGCCGCCGTGGCGACCTTTGCCGTTCTCGTCGCCGTCGGCGTCGACTTCGCCATCCTATGGGCGTTCGTCGTCTTCCTGCTGGGCTTCATTCCAACGATTGGCACGCTGTTGAGCATCATCTTTCCGTCGGTGCTCGCCCTGCTGCAGTTCGACACCCTGACGCCGTTCCTGATCGTGATCGCGTGCCTGACCCCGGTGCAGCTCTTGCTCCACAACTGGATCGAGCCGCACTTCATGGGCTCGTCCCTCAATCTCAGCCCCCTCGTGATCGTCATGGGCCTCGCCATCTCGACGGCGATCTGGGGGATCATCGGCGCCGTTCTCTGCGTGCCGATCATGGTCATCGCCGGGATCATCTTGGCGCAGTTTCCCGGGACGCGCTGGATCGCCATCGCGATGTCCAGCGACGGAGATGTCCGAGGCGTAACCGCGCCGCCAACCGGGGACTAAGGAAGACGGCAACCGGGCCCGCGCTAAACCCCTCCGGCGTCCCCGCCGGCCGCGATGAGCAGCCCCATCAGGATCAGCAAAGCGCAAACCCTAAGGGTTTGGGCATAGTGGATCTGGCCCCACGATTCGCCGCAAGGCCTCTCATTCGGGCGGTTTAGCTTCGGTTCCATTTGCAATCGCCTGCTGCCCCTCGATGTGCCCCACCGTCGGACCATGTCCAAACGGTTCGCACATCCTCTCCGCCGTCGGAGATCGAACGGCAACGCCGGCGGCCGACCCTCGCCGCCAGCGGGATACGCTGTCCAAGCGCCGCACACGCTGCCACGCGGCCTCGACCTTGGCCGCATTGAGGGCCGACGGCGTCCGCGCGTACAGATGCAGGGCGGCCCTCAGCGCAAGCCAGGTCCGTCGCCGTGTCTCTGCTGTCTGGTCCGCACGCACGGGCACTTCGCGCCTCGTGCGCAGGGGATTCGGATCCCTGCCGACTGGCGGCTCCTCGCGCATCGAATGTGAATGAGCTTGGCGATCGGCGCGCACGTCGGATGCCTGAGCGTTCGGCCGCATGGTTTGCCGGCCCGGTTCGGCCATACCGGACCCGGCCGCCCGGTCACGACTGTCAAACAACATGGAGCAACCCCAACTCCGTCATCATGATGGAACCGGGTGCACCCCGACCAACCTCGAGAGGGCGCCGCCGCAGGCTCCGTCTATCCGTTATCCGCAAGAGGGAGCCCATTAGCCGCAACGGGAATCGTTGCGCGTGGCGATGCGGTCGGCCGGCACCTCGCCATCCTGCGCCAAGACTACAGTCTCGGTGCGGGCCGGGAGAACTGTCACATTTGACAGTCCGCCTGCGCGCGATTGCCAGGCACCGCCCGAGCGCATTCGCCGGAGCGTTCTAAGCGCTCGTCGCGGCGGAGGCGGCCGCGCCGGCATCGACCCGCATCACAGGCGGGACAGGAAGAACTGAATGTTGAACGCGTTCGCGATGTCGATGAAGAAGGCCGAGACCAGGGGCACGATGATGAACGCCTGGTGGGCGGGCCCGTAGCGTTCGGTCACCGCCGTCATGTTTGCGATCGCCGTGGGCGTCGCCCCCAGGGACACGCCGCCGAAGCCCGCACAGACCACGGCCGCCTGATAGTCCCGCCCCATGAGCCGGAAGATGAGGAAGAGCGTGAAGGCCGCGGCGACGAGAAACTGCGCGCCCAATATGATGAAAATCGGACCGGCCAGCCCCGCCAGGCTCCAGAGCTGCAGGCTCATCAGCGACATGGCGAGAAAGACGCCCAGCGTCACGTCGGAAAAGAGCGCCATGGACGGTGTCCGGGCGGGCCATTCCATACGCGGGAAGATCCGGGGGACGGTGTTGGTCATGACGATGCCGACCAGCAGACAGGCCACGAAGTTGGGCAGCTTGAAGCCGATCTCTTCCAAGCTCTCGTTGAGCGCCAAGCCGAGGCCGATGGCCACGTTCAGCACGAGCCAGGTTCTCAGCACCGAGAGATAATCGATCTTGGTGCGCTGCTCGTCGTCGAACGCTACGCCCACGTCGAGCACTGCCTCGGCTTCCGCCGGCTTCAAGCGGTGGCGGTTGATCAGGAACTTGGCGATCGGCCCGCCCATGAGGCTGGCCAGCACGAGGCCGAAGGTCGCCGATGCGATGGCGATCTCGGGCGCATTGGGGATCCCGTAGGTCTCTTGGAAGATCGGCGACCAGGCGATCGCCGTGCCGTGCCCGCCGATCAACGAGACGGTGCCGGTCAAGAGCCCGACGGATCCGGAGAGACCCAAGAGGCTCGCCATGGTCACGCCCGTCAGGTTCTGCAGCGCCATATACAGCAGGGTCGCGGCCAGCAGGAACGCCAGGGGCCGTCCCCCTGCGATCAGCGTGCGCAAATCGGCGTTCAGGCCGATCCCGGTGAAGAAATAGAGGATCAGCACGTCCCGGGCCTCCAGTCTGAACTGGATCTCCAGACCCGTCGCGAAGAAGACTGCGCTCACCAGCACCGAGGCCAAGAGCCCGCCCGTGACCGGCTCGGGGATGTTGAAGTCGCGCAGAAACGGGATCTTCTCGTTGAGCCACTTGCCTGCGAAAAGCACCAGGATGCCGAGCGTGAAGGATGCCAGGTGGGAGAGCGTCATGTCAGGAGGTCCAGGAGAAGGCGCGTTCGAGCGATCGGTCTGGCGCCGCCATCAATAACCAGAAAATCATGGTCGCGGTAGGAGATTTTTCCCGACATCGGACTGGAGGCAAGGAAACCCTAACCCCAGCCTACGGCGATCATGAGGTGGTTCATGTCTTCCCTGCGATCCGCCGCTATGCCTTGGCAGGCGCCGGGATCTTGAAGAACGTCGCGTAGAGGACCGGGATCAGCACCATGGTCAGGACCGTGCCGAAGGTCAGGCCCGCCATGATGGTGATCGCCATGGCGACCCAAAACACATCCGGCAACAGCGGGATCACGCCCAGGACGGTGGTCGCCGCCGCCAGGACCACGGGGCGCAGGCGCGAGACCGCCGCCTCGACGACGGCGTCGTAGGGTTTCTTGCCGCCCGCGAGGTTGAGGTTCACCTCGTCCAACAGCACGATGGCGTTCTTGATCATCATGCCGGCGAGGCTCATGGCGCCGAGCAGCGCCAGGAAGCCGAAGGGCTGGTTGGTCGCGAGTAGGCCCGCGGTGATGCCGATCACGGCGAAGGGCACCGTGCACAGGATGACCAGGGGCGGGCGAAAGGCGTTGAACAAGGCCACGATGATGAACACGATCACCACGCCGGCGGGGATCATGCCGGGGATCAGCGAGGCCTGCGCATCCACCGTGTCCTCGAACTCGCCGCCCCATTCGAGCCGATAGCCGGGGGGCAGCTCGATCGCGTTGAAGTCCTTGAGCACGCTCTCGCGCAGGGTCGGCAGGGTGACGCCGAAGATCGGGTTGCCCTGGATGGTGATCGTTCTGCGCCGGTCGTAGCGCCAGATCAGCGGGTCTTCCCAGAGCGAATTGATGCCGTCGACCACCGCGGCGACCGGGACGCTCTTGGTCGACAAGCTCGGCGTGATCTGCAAAACGTCCATGGCGCCTACGTTCTCGCGCTCCTCTTCCACATGGCGCAGCACGATCGGGATCAGGTCGTCCTGCTGGCGATAGAGCCCAATGGTCCGCCCGTCATAGGCACGCTTGGTGGTGTTCGCGAGGTCGGTGCGGGTGACGCTGGTCCAGCGCCCGCGTTCGTCGTTGAACGCGGGCACCACCGTCTTGACGCGGAACCCCCAATTGGTGCGCGCATAGGCGGCCAGCGGGCTCTGCTCCATGATCTGCAGACCTTGGTCCGCGAGCGCGCGCAGCGTGTCCGGGTCGGCCACGGCCGGGCCGCTGATGCGCGCCTCGAACCGCCAGGTATTGGACGGGCCGACCCCGTATTTCTGGATCACCGTGAGGGCGTCGACGAAGGTCTCCTTGAACCACGGGTGGAGCTCGTTCATCAGGCCGTCGATGTCCCGCTGGTCGCGCACGTTGACAATGAACTGGGCGAAGTGCTGGTGCGGGTATTCGGGATCGACCGGCAGGTAGAACCGCGGCGGACCGCTGCCGATATAGGCCGTCACGGCCTCGATCCGGTCATCCTCGAGAAGGTGCTGCTCCGCCCGCCGCAGATCCTCCGCCACCGTCTGGATGCGGGTCCTGTCCACCGCCCAGAAATCGATCATGAACTTGCGCATGGACGAATCCGGAAAGAACTCCTGGCGGACGTTGCCGAAGCCCATGACGGCGGCCACGAGCAGCGCCACCAATGCGCCGAGGGTGACCCAACGGCCGCGGATCGCCCGCCCCAGGATGCCGCGGAAGATCTGATAGAACTTGCCGCCGTACTGATCGCCGCCACCGCCCTTGACGTTCTTGAGCATGTCCAAGCACTGCAGGGGCGTCACCGTGCTGGCGATCACCCAGCTCGTGAGCAGCGCGATCCCGACCACGGAAAACAGCGTGCGGCAGTATTCGCCCGCATCCGCGGTCGAGGCAAAAATCGGATAAAAGGCCATGACCGCGATCACCGTGGCGCCGAGCAAGGGCCAGGCCGGCTGGTTCGCGGCCTCGATCGCCGCGTCCTTGGGGTCCATGCCGTTTTGCACCCGGACGACATAGCCGTCGGACACCACAATGGCGTTGTCCACCATCATGCCGAGCGCGATAACCAAGGCGCCAAGCGACATGCGCTGCAGATCGATCCCGAAGACCAACATGAGGATGAAGCTCGCGAGGATCGTCGTGATCAGGGCGAAACCGATGACGAGCCCCATGCGCCAACCCATGGCCAGGGTCAGGACGACCAGCACGATGGCGACGGCTTGGCCGAAGCTGACCAGGAATCCGCTGACGGACTCGTCCACGATGTCCGATTGCCAGTGCACCTTGTGCAGCTCAACGCCGATGGGCAGATCGGCCTCCAGCTCTTTGACGCGCGCTTCGACGCGCCGCCCCATGGTGACCACGTTGATGCCGGAGACATTGGTGATCGAGATCCCGAGCGCCGGCTGACCGTTGAACCGCATCATGGTGTTCGGCGGGTCGAGATAACCCTGGCGGATGGTGCCGATGTCGCGGATCCGGACCAGCTCCGGTGACTTGGTCGGAATGAAGATCTCCTGACCGGTGTCGCCCACCTCGCTCTCGAACACCGGCATGGCGCGGATCTGCAGATTGGCGATGTCCTCGGGCGATTGAAACTCGCCGCTCGGGGCAATACGGGCCCGCCGGTTCTGCACGTCGACACCGCCCGCGTCGACGACCACGTTCTGATTGCCGATGGTCGCCGCGATGCGCTCCTCGCTGATCTTCAGCTGGCTGAGCTGAGACTGCATGACGTCCAGGTAGACGATCTGGTCCCGCACGCCCCACAGGTCCACGCGGGCCACGCCCTCGACGATGTTGAGCTCCTTGCGGAGATTCTTGGCGAACGTCTCGAGCTCGGCGTAGGTGTAACCATCGCCCGTCAGCGCAAGTTGAAATCCGAAGACATCGCCGAAATCGTCCGAAATGAGCGGCGGCCCGGCACCGGGCGGCAGCTCGGGTTCGACGTCATTCATCTTCCGGCGCATCTCGTCCCACACCTGGGGCAGCCGGTCCGACCAGAACTCCTCCTTGATGTTGATCTCGACCAGGGACATCCCGGCGCGCGAGAAGGATTCCAGGTAATCGATCTCGGCCATCTCCATCAGTGCGAGCTCGATCCGGTCGGTGACCTCGAGCTCGACCTCCTTAGGGCTGGCCCCCGGATAGGGCGTGACGACAACCGCGGTCTTGACCGTGAATTCCGGGTCTTCGAGCTGGCCGAGGTTGAAGAAGGCCCCGATGCCCGCGGCGAATAGGAGGAAGACGGCGAAATAAGTGACCGCGCGCTTCTCGATGGCGATGCCGGCAAGGTTCATTCGCCCGCTCCCGCGGATGCCTCATCCTGGATCCGCACCTCTTGTCCCTCGCGCAGCGTGTTGACGCCCGCGGTCGCGATCCACTCTCCGGTCTCGAGGCCCTCGGTGATCTTGATGCCGAGCGCCGTCACCGCGCCGGTCTTGACCTCGCGCTTTTTGACCGTCTTGCTCGCTTCGTCGATGACCCAGACAAAGGACTTGTCCAGCGCGAGGTCGGCAATGACCGCACCGACGGGAATGACCACGCCGACCTCGTCCGAGCCCTCGGGCGGGCGGGCGCGGGCCGACGAGCGCCCGGCCATGCCGGGAAGGATCTGGATGTCCTTGGGCTGATCCATGAGCAGCGTGACCGGAAAGGTGCGCGTCGACTCGTTCGCTTCCTGGCCGATCTCGAAGATCTTGGCGGGGATCGGACGATCGGGGAAGGCGTCGAAGCGAACCTTGATGTCCTCCACATAGGGGGACAGCGAGATCAGGTTTTCGGGGATGTCGACGACCATCTCGATCTTGGTCTTGTCGAGCAGTCGCGCGATCCGCTGCCGGATCTGGACGAACTCGTAGTTCTCCACATAGGTCGAGACGACCGTTGCGTCGAAGGGCGCGCGCAGGGTGGTGTAGTCCAGCCGATTGGCGGCATCGTCCACATTGGCCTCGAGCGTATCGACGTTGGCCTGTGCGGCGTCGCGATCCCGGAGCCGCTCGTCCACCGTGGTCTGGCTGATCGCGCCCGGATCGGATCTCAGGATCTGCTGCGCGCGCTCATAGTCCGCCTGCGCCCGCAGCAGTTCCGCCTCGGCCTGTCTGAGTTGCCCCTGCGTCTGGCGCAGCGCGACCTCGAAATCCGTCGGATCGATGCGCGCGACGATGGCGCCGGCCTGGACTTCGTCGCCCACATTGACCGGGCGCGCAACCAGGGGGCCCGCAACCCGGAAAGACAGGTCGATTTCTTCATGCGCCCGGGCGCGGCCCGGGAAGGTGCGCCGCATGAACGCGTCGGCGTCGCCGACCTTCATCGCCCGGACGGGACGGATGGCCTCTTTCTCGGGCGGTGCCTCCTCGCAGGCGGCCGCCAGGCCGAGCGGGACCAGCGCAAGAAGGATGGCTGCAAATCTGTTAATCATGGCCCGGTTACCCCCCCACCGCAGACGAGCTTGATGCAGATAGGCCGCGCTCTGCCGTCAGGATATCACAGGCCGGTAACGGAGAGCCGTTGCGTCAAACATGTCGCGTGCGTGTCGTCGTGCATTTTTCTTGGGACAACGCTATCGCCACGCCGACACCCTGGGAACTGTTATTTCTGACAGGTACCGCGCGCTGCATCGAAGCGCCAGGTCGAGCCGTCCGCCCGCGTCTACCAATCCGGCGCGCGCCGTCCGGCGTCCGGCTCCGGCGCATGACAAGATACCAGACAGGTCGCTGCCAGCGCGTCCCCACACATTCGGTGCTCGTGCGATACCAGGCGGCAAAAGACCAGCGCCGTTGCGCGGTGCATTTACAAGACGTCGCCTCGGCCGGACTATTCGCTCGCCTTCAAGCGCGCTCGGGGCCTCAAGCGCTGGCCGGTGCCGGCTGTGCCTGAACGCGCGCCGGCGTCTCCGGATAGATCTTGTAGCAGACCGCATACAAGGTCGGGACCAGGAAGAGCGTCAGGAACGTCCCGACCGTCAAGCCGCCGATGATGGTGATCGCCATGGCGCTCCAGAACACGTCGCCGGCGATGGTGGCGACGCCGCCCACGGTGGTGGCCGCGGCCAGCACCACCGGCCGGGCGCGCGCCATCACCGCTTCGATGACGGACTCGTAGGGCGTCATGCCCTTCTCCAGGTTGAGATTGATCTCGTCGAGCAACACGATGATGTTCTTGATCATCATGCCCGACAGGCTCATGGCGCCCAGGATGGCAACGAAGCCGAATGGGGCGTCGGCGACGAGCAGCGCCGGCGTGATGCCGATGAACACGAACGGCACCGTCAGCAGAATTATGATGACCGGCCGATAGGCGTTGTAGAGCAGGACGAGGGTCAGCATCACCACCGCAGAGGCCGGAACGATCCCGGGCAGGAGCGAGAGCACCGCATCGAGGGTGCTCTCGTCCTCGCCATCCAAGTAGATTTCGTAGCCCGGCGGCATCGGAATCGCCCGTATCTTGTCAAGCACGGCCGCCTTGAGCACGGGGTAGGTCGTTCCCTTGGGCTCAGCCTGGAGCGTAATGGCCCGGCGGCGGTCGAAGCGGGTGTTGGCGGGCTCCTCCCAATCGAGCTGGATCTCCTTGGTCACCTGGGACAGCGGCACCGTGTTGGCCATCAGTGTGCCGTGCACCTGCAGGGTATTCATTTCCGCGGCCCTGACCCGCTCCTCCTCGGTGTGTCTCAAGATGATGGGATAGAGATCGTCTTCCTCCCGGTACAGGCCGACCTGTTGGCCATCGTAGGCGCGGCGCGTTGCACGGGCCAAGTCCTCGCGGGTGATCGCCGACCAGCGGCCGCGCTCCTGCGCGTAGACGGGCACAACGCGCTTGACCTTGTTGCTCAGATTGGTGCGCACCTCCTTCGCTATGGGGGTGTCACGCAGGATCGCGACCATTTGGTCCGTGATGTCGCGCAGCACATCCAGGTCCGTCACCGCCGGGCCGGTCACATGCCACTCAAGCTTCCAGGTCTCGCTGGGACCCACGCCATAGAAGCGTACCCGGGTGACCGCACCTGGATAGTTCTCGGCCATCCAGGGCTCAAGCCTCCCGACCAGGGGGAAGATCTCCTCGTAGCTGTTGGTGTTGACCACGATCTCTGCATAGTGGGGCGTGAAGGGTCTCTCCGGATCCACCGGCAGGTAGAAACGCGGCGGTCCGCCGCCAACATAGGTCGAGATATTCTCCACCTCATCGGCCTGCAGCAGGTATTCCTCCGCCCGTCGGATATCTTCCGCCACATGCTCGATGCGGGTGCCGTTGGGGTACCAGAAGTCGACCATGAGCTGGGGCCGCGACGCGTCGGGGAAGAACATCTGCTTGACCTCGCCGAAGCCCACGAAGGCGGCGCCGAGCGCGCCGCCCAGGGCGATGAGAACGGGCCAACGGAGTCGCAGACAGGCGACGAGCGACCCGCGAAAGAGACGGCTCAGCCTGCCCTCCCCGGCCTCTGCCTTGCCCGGCTTGGGCTCCTTGAGCAGGTCGATGCATTGCATGGGCGTTAGGGTGATGGCGATCAGCCAGCTGGCGAACAAAGAGAGCGCCACGACGATGAACAGCGCCCGGCAGTATTCGCCGGCGTCGGTATCCGAGGCATACACGGGATAGAAGGTGGCGCTCGCGATGACCGTGGCGCCGAGCAGCGACATGGTGGGCTGCACGGCGGCTTGGATCGCGGCTTTGACCCGCTCCATGCCACTGTCGATCTTCACCTGGGCGCTCTCCGCGACCACGATGGAGTTGTCCACCATCATCCCCATGGCGATGATCAGGGCGCCCAGGGACATGCGCTGCAGATTCATCTCCATGATCGCCATGCCGACAAAGGTCATGGCGATGGTGAGCACCATGCCGGTCCCGATGACGACGCCCATGCGCAGTCCCATGGCGAGGGTCAGCACGCCCAGCACGATAAGCACGGACCCGATCAGGTTGCCCATGAAGGCGCCGATAGACGCGGTCACCAGAGTCGACTGCCAGGCCACCTTGCCAATCTCGATGCCGACGGGGTACAGCTCCTTCAGCTCGATAAGACGCTTATCGAGGTTTTCGCCCACGTCCACGATGTTGGCGCCGTCGATGGCCGCGATCTGGATGGCTATAGAGGGCTTGGTGGATCTGTCGGGCTTGGCGCCGAAGCGCATCATGTCGTCCTGCGGCTCCTTGTAACCGGGCCGAACCGTGGCGATGTCCTTGATCGGAATGAGTTCGCTGCGGAAGCCGCCGCCACTTGCGGGCCCCGTCGGCGTCGGCCGTGCCGCGGTGGGTCCGGTCGGGTTCGCCGCATAGGGTCCGACCACCGGCTGATTCTGGCCCGCCACCTCGGGCGCATAGGCTCGCAGGTAGAGCTCGCCGATCTCCTGCGGATTGAGGAACTTGCCGGTCGGTGCGATGCGCATGCGCTCCTGCCCGACCTCCAGGAAGCCCGAGTCGACCACCTTGTTCTGGATTTGCAGCGTCCGGACGAAGTTCTCCGTGGTCAGGCCCAACGCCGCCAGCTGCTGTTCGCGGATGTCCAGGTAGATGACCTTCTCCTGGACGCCCCACAACTCCGCTCGTGCGACGCCCTCCACGAGGCTGAGCTCTTTTTTCAAGTCGTCGGCATAGTCCTCGAGCTGCTTGTAGGTGAAGCCGTCCCCGGTGACGGCCAGGACGAAGCCGTACACGAAGTTGAAGTCGTCGGAGATATCGACCTTGCCGACGCCCGGCGGGAACTCGGGGAGCCTGTCCCGAATTTTCTTGCGGATATCGTCCCAGACCTGGGGAAGCTTGTCGCGCCAGTAGCGCTGATGGGTATCGATCTTGATGACGGACAGTCCGGGATAGGAATGGGAATTGCTGTGGCGGAGCTCGGGCACCTCCTGGATCGCCTTCTCGATGCGATCGGTGACCTCCAGCTCCACCTCCTCCGGACTCGCACCCGGATAGGGGGTGATGATGATCGCCTTCTTGACGGAGAAGATCGGGTCCTCGAGATGGCCCATGGTGAAGTAGCCACCGATGCCGCCGGCAAGGATGACCGCGGAGACAAAATACGAGACCGCCCGGTTCTTGACCGCGAATTCGGTGAGGTTCATGGCCGTCTTTCCCCATGCGTCGGTTGCAGAAAGACCTCCTGTCCATCCCGCAGGGTGTTCAATCCAACCGTGGCGATCCATTCCCCGGATTCGAGGCCGGACTTGACGATTACCCCGGCCTCCGTGAGCTGGCCCAGCTCCACTTCGCGCCGCTTGGCCACCGCCTTGACTCGCATCGCCGAGCCTTGCGCGGAGGGCTCCGCCTCAGGCTGGAGGATCCAGACGAACTGCTTGCCGGACTGGTCCGACGCCACCGCATGGGTGGGCACCTTGAACCCCTCGCCCGGATCGTCGGGCAGGCGCGCGTATCCGGTCGCGACGCCCGCCATTCCCGGCAGTATGGTCACGTCCTCCGGCTGATCCATGACCAGGGTGACAGGGAAGGTGCGCGTGGTTTCCGTGGCCTCGCGGCCGATCTCTTGGATCTTCGCCTCGATCTTCAGATCTGGGTAAGGATCGAAGACCACGACGAGCTTTTCAACGTAAGGGGCCAGGGTGATCAGCCCTTCCGGAACGTCGATCACCATCTCGACCTGCGAGGTGTCCAGCAACCGAACGATCGGCTGCTGGGCCTTCACATACTCGTAGGCCTCGACATAGGTCGCCACGATGGTCCCGTCGAAGGGCGCTTCCAGCGTGGTATAGCCGAGGGCCAGGTTGGCTTGCGCGACGGCGGCGGTGAGGGTCCGGGCCTGGGCCACGGCGGCGTCCCGCTCTTGCAGTTTCCGGTCCACCGCGGATTGGCTGACAGCGCCGGGATCACGCCTGAGAATGTCCAGCGCCCGCTTGTACTCCGCCTCGGTGAACGCGATGTCGGCATTGGCCTTGTCCAGCCGGCCCTTCATGTTCTCGAGCGTGACCTCGTAGTCGGTGGGGTCGATCTGGGCCACCACGTCGCCTGCCTTGACGACGTCGCCGACGTCCACGTCGCGCGCGATTAGGGGCCCGAACACGCGGAAGGACAGGTTGGTCTCTTCCTTGGCCTTGGCCCGGCCGGGGAAACGGTCCCGCTGAAATCCCTCCACGTCGCCGACCATGGTCGCAAGGACCGGCCGAATGGGCTCTTCCTGCGGGGGCTCTTCACAGCCTGTCAACACGCCGACGGACAAAAGCGCAACAAGGACCCGTTCGCCTTTGTTCATCATGGTTCAAACCCTGGTTATGGCCCCCTCACGGCAACCCCGGATTTGTGATGTTCGGCTCTTGGTCGCGACATCGGCTCGCAGGAGGACAACGCCGCTCCGGCGGCGGCAGCCGCGGGCCCAGCCATTGCGCGTCCGTGACCATTCGATACAGGTTTGAGCGCCGCGTTCGCGATCAGCGCATACCGGGGCGCTATCGTGTCTGCGCCAGGTTCGGCGCTCCCCGATACGGTGAACTCAGACGGTCCAGCAACGACAAGCGACATGTCAGAATCGATCGACTGCGTTTCATCGATTCTGCCCAGGGACCAATGCTATCGCGGGCCCGATATTGTGTGAACTGTCACAACTGACAGTCACGCCGGCATTTTCGACGCTGCATGTCTCCGGAGGAGGACGAGCGCGCCTACCAGTCCGGCGAGCGCCACCCGGGATCGGGCTCCGGCGCCTCCTGCGCCTTTGGCGCTTCGGTGCCCAGGAGCTTGCCCCAGTCGGTACGCTCGCGCATGGCGTCGACGTATCGGGCGTTGACGAAGCCGGTGTCGCCGCGAATCTCCCAGCCGCCGCCAAGTGCCTTGTATACGGAGATCAGGTTGAGGGCGGTACTGGATTGCGTGGCCGCCAGATCATCCTGCCGGCCGACCAGATCCCGCTGCACGTCGAGGACGCGCTGGAAGTCGACGACGCCGGTGCGATACTGCTGCAGCGACAGGTCGACCGAGCGGG
>JASJBI010000036.1 GCA_030066595.1 Alphaproteobacteria bacterium
CACTTGGGCAGACCGGCCATGACCCATGACGACACGCCGGAGGACCTGTCGGCCGGACGCCAAACGGTCGGCGCGGTCTTCCTGGCCTTCCTGCGCCTCGGCCTGACGTCGTTCGGCGGCCCCATCGCCCATCTTGGCTATTTCCGGGACGAGTTCGTGACGCGCCGCCGCTGGCTCGAGGATCGCGCCTATGCGGATCTCGTGGCGCTCTGCCAGTTCCTGCCCGGCCCGGCGTCGAGCCAGGTGGGCATGGGCATCGGTCTGGCCAAGGCGGGCCTGCCGGGCGCGCTGGCCGCCTGGACCGCCTTCACGGCACCCTCGGCCATCCTCCTGCTGCTGTTCGGTTACGGCGTCGTCGTCCTGCAGGACGCGATCCCGGCCGGTCTCCTCGCCGGCCTCAAGGTGGTCGCGGTGGCGGTCGTCGCCAACGCGGTGTGGGGCATGGCGCGCAGCCTTTGCCCGGACCCGCCGCGCGCCACGCTGGCCGCGCTGGCGGCGATCGGCGTGCTGGCCGCGCCGACGCCGCTGGTTCAGGTCGGCGTGATCGTTGGCGGCGGCCTGGCCGGGCTCGCCTTCCTGCGCAGCGAGCCGGCTGAGCAGCACGCGCCGCTCGGCATCGGCACGGGCCGCGGCCTGGCGGTGGCCGCGCTGGTGCTGTTCTTCGCCCTATTGATCGGGCTGCCGCTGGTCGCGGCGGTCCTTCCGTCGCAGTCGCTGGCCCTGATCGACAGCTTCTATCGGTCCGGGTCGCTGGTCTTCGGCGGCGGCCATGTGGTTCTGCCGCTCTTGCAGTCAGAGGTCGTGCCCACGGGATGGGTTTCGCAGGACGCCTTCCTCGCCGGCTATGGCGCGGCGCAAGCGGTGCCCGGACCGCTGTTCACCTTCGCGGCCTATCTGGGCACCGTGCTGACGACCGCGCCGAACGGCTGGCTTGGCGCGCTGATCTGCCTGCTGGCGATCTTCGCGCCGTCCTTCCTGCTGGTCATCGGCGCGCTGCCGTTTTGGGAGAGCCTGCGCCGCCTGCGCCGCGTCCAGACGGCCCTGCTCGGCGTCAACGCGGCGGTCGTCGGGCTGTTGCTCGCCGCCCTCTACAACCCGGTCTGGACCAGCGCCATCCACACGGCGGCCGACTTCGCCCTCGCCCTGGCCGCGTTCACGCTGCTCGTGTTCTGGAAGGTCCCGGCCTGGCTGGTGGTGCTGTTGACGGCAGCCGGCGGCTGGGGACTCTCCACTATGGCCGGCGGCTGAGCCCACCGGCGCGCTCTGCGCCGATAACGCCCGCCAGCCAGTCGAGCGCCGCGTCGACGGTCGCGACGGTCGTGCCCCCGGGCGGCGACGGCCGCTCGATCATGACCACCGGAATGCCTTTCTCCCGCGCGGCCGCGACCTTGGCATAGGTGGCGCTGCCGCCGCTGTTCTTGCAGACCAGCACGTCAATGCGATAGCGCGCCAGCAGCGACCGTTCCGCTTCCAGGGCAAAGGGCCCGCGCGCCAGGATCAGCGCGTGGGGACGGAACGGTAGCGGCTCGGAGGGCGGGTCGATCAGACGCACCACATAGGCGACATCCGGGCGCGCGGCAAAGGGCGCAAGCTCTTGCCGGCCGACGGTGAGCAAGACCGTCTGTCCCGGATGCAGCTGCGCCGCGGCGTCGCCCGCGGTCGGCACCGGGATCCAGTCATCCCCCTCGACCGGCGTCCAGGGCGCCCGGACGACGTGCAGACAGGGCACCTGCGCCTCGCCGCAGGCTTCCGCCGCGTGACGGCTCATGGTCGCGGCAAAGGGGTGCGTGGCGTCGAGAACCGCGTCGATGCCTTCTTGCCGCAGATAGACGGCCAAGCCGTCGGCGCCGCCGAAGCCGCCGCTGCGCAGCTCGCCCGGCAGCGTGGCCGGCACCTTGGTGCGCCCCGCGAGCGAGGTGATCAGGTGGAGCCGCGGGTCCGCGTCGAGCGCGCGGGCGAGTGCCGCCGCCTCCTCGGTGCCGCCCAGCAGCAGCACCCTGATTGTTCGGTCAGGCATGGGAGCGGCCGGCCAGGCGGCCCCGGCGGTCGAAGATCACCACCTCGACGGTGGCCGCGCCGGCCACCACCGTTTGCGCCGTTTGGCGGGCCCGATCGGCGACGGCGTCGGCGAGCGGCAGCCCCGCCTGACGCGCGTGCTCGAGCGCCTCGTTCGCGGTGTTGGAATTGCGGATGGCATCAACCGCGTCCGGACCCGCGCCGAGCTCTTTTGCCAGCGCCGCGAGTCCCGTGAGATCCACCTGGCTGCGCCCGGAGTGCAGGTCGAGAAAGCCCGCCGCGAGCTTGCTGATCTTGGCGAAGCCGCCGGCGATGGTGACCCGGGCGATCGGATGGGCGCGGAGATATTTGAGCATGCCGCCGACGAAATCGCCCATGTCGATGAGCGCCTGCTCGGACAGCCCGTAGAGGTCCGCCACCGCCGCCTCGGAGGTCTTTCCGGTGCTGCCGGCGACATGGTCGAGCCCCGCCGCCCGGGCCACGTCGATGCCGCGGTGGATGGAATGGATCCAGGCGGCGCAGGAGAACGGGATCACCACGCCGGTGGTGCCGAGGATCGAGAGCCCGCCCGCGATGCCGAGCCGGCCGTTCATGGTCTTCTCCGCCAGCGTAGCGCCGCCCGGGATCGAGACCGTGATCTCCACGTCCCCGCCGTCGCCATGGGCTTCGGCCAACTCGCGTACCGCCGCGCGCATGAGTTCCCGCGGGGCCGGGTTGATGGCCGGCTCGCCGACCGGCAGCGCGAGGCCCGCCCGGGTCACGGTGCCGACGCCCTCGCCCGCCTTGAACACCACACCCGTGCCGGGGGCGCCGCGGCGCACGGCGGCAACCACGAGTGCGCCATGGGTCACGTCCGGATCGTCGCCCGCATCCTTGACGATGGCCACCTCGGCGCAGCCGTTTCCCAGACTGTGCCGGGCCAGGGCGAAGCTCGGCCGCGCGCCCTTCGGCAGCGCGACCGCGACCGGATCGGGAAAGCTGCCGGTAAGCAGTGCGGTATAGGCCGCCCGCGTCGCCGCCGTCGCGCAGGCGCCCGTGGTCCAGCCGCGGCGCAAGGATCCGCTCGGTTTCCGTCCCATGGCGCGATGTTACGGCCGCCTGCCCGGTCTGGCTAGGCCGTGTCCCGCCGTGTACAGTCGCGCCATGACGGAGGGGATTGCGAACCTGGCGGACCTGGAGCCCGGCTGGGTCTGGCTCACCGGCGCCGGACCGGGCGATCCGGGCCTGTTGACGCTCTATGCCTGGCAGGGGCTGCGGCAGGCCGATGTGGTCGTCTACGACGCGCTGGTCAGCCCCGAAATCCTGGATCTGGCGCGGCCGGGCTGCGTGCTGCAATACGCCGGCAAGCGCGGCGGCAAACCGTCGCCCAAACAGGCCGATATCTCGGAGCGGCTGGTGCGGCTCGCCAGGCAGGACAAGCGGGTGCTGCGGCTCAAGGGCGGCGACCCGTTCGTCTTCGGGCGCGGCGGCGAGGAGGCGCTGGCGCTGGTCGCGGCCGGCATCCCGTTCCGGATCGTGCCGGGCGTCACCTCGGGCATCGGCGGCCTGGCCTATGCCGGCATCCCGCTGACCCATCGCGACACGAATGCGTCGGTCACTTTCGTCACCGGCCACAGTGCCGCGGGCGCGGTGCCGGAGACCGTCGATTGGACCGGCGTGGCGCGCGGCTCGGGCACGCTCGTCGTGTTCATGCCGCTCAAGCATCTGGCCGAGATTGCCGGCCGGCTGTTGGCGGCCGGGCGGGACGCGGGCGAGCCGGCGGCCCTGATCGTCAAGGCGACGACCGCGGAGCAACAGGTGCTCGAGACGACACTCGGCGCCTCCGCCGAGGACGCGGCGGCGGCCGGCCTGGAGCCGCCGGCACTGTTCGTCTTGGGCGAGGTCGTGCGGCTCAGGGCCGGGCTCGACTGGCTCGGCGCGCTGCATGGCCGGGCACTCGTCGCCGATCCCCTGAACCGGCACAGGATCAGCGAGACCGGCTGAGAAGCGCGGCCAGACCGGTCGGTCTATGGCGCCGGAAAGGCCCGGAGCGCCGCGGCGAGCCGCGCCAGGGCGGCCTCGTCCTCGGGCAGACCGATCCGCAGCCAAGCCGGTTGCTCGTCGAATGGCCGGGTCAGGATCCCGCGCCGACCCAGATGGTCGTAGAGCGCCGGCGCGCGCGCCGTTTCGACCAACCGGTACAGGCCCGCGCTGCCCACCACCGGGCACAGGAATTCTTCGAGTAAGAAATCAGTTTTAAGTGATAAATCATTGATTTTTATTCTTGTTCTTTCGGTCCAATCCCGATCCAAGAGCGCCTGGGCGCCGACCTCCAGCGCGGCCGAGGACACCGCCCAGGGGCCCAGGGCCTGCCGCAGGCTTTCGATCAGGTTCGCGGGACCGAGGGCGAATCCCAGGCGCAGGCCGGGCAGCCCGAAGAACTTCCCGAAGGAGCGCAGGATGATCAGGCCGGGCGCGCCGGTATGGGGGGCGAGGCTCACCTCGGGCAGGACATCGGCAAAGGCCTCGTCCACGACCAGCAACCCGCCCTGCGCCGCCAGCCGCTCCGCCAGGGCCAGGAGGGCGTCCGGCTCGAGGACCCGGCCGTCCGGGTTGTTGGGATTGACCACGACGCAGACATCCGCCGCCCCGCCACCGCCCAAATCCGAGATCTCCGCGACCGCATGGCCGGCCGCCTGCCAGGCGGCGGCATGCTCACCATAGGTCGGGCCGATCACGGCGACCCGGCCGGCGGCTTTCAGTCGCGGCAGCCACTGGATCAGCGCCTGGGTGCCCGGCGCGGCCACGATCGCCGCGCGGTCCGCCGCGCCGTAGGCGGCGCGCGCCGCGGCCAGCAACCGGTCCTCCGCGTCCGCCTGCGGCAGCCGGGTCCAGGCGGCCGCGTCCAGCTTGGGCAGCGGGTAAGGGTTCGGATTGATCCCGGTCGAGAGATCGAGCCAGCCTTCCGCCGGCCGGCCGAACCGTTCGCTCGCCGCCGCCAGATCGCCGCCATGCCGGAGCCGTCGCGCCCTCGCGTCCATGGCGAGACCCTGGCGCGGCAGTCCAGCCGCTGTCAATGGCGCCGACGGCTTCGGCGCGCCCGGTCGCGTCGCCTCGCCTACACCACCGTGACGCCGATCCGGTGCACCGCGTTGACCAGATAGCCGCCCGGGTTCCATTTCGGCGCGAGCGGCTGGCTGCGGCCCTGGTCGTCGGTTGCGCGCGCCCAGATCTCGTAGTGGCCGCGCCCCGGCAGGGTGATCTCGGCCTGCCAGCGCTGCCAGGCGTAGGCATTGGGCGGCGGCGCGAGCTCGGCCCGGTGCCAGCGCTGGCCGTAGTCGAAGGACAGGGAAACGGCCGCGACCGTGTCGTCGCCGGCCCAGGCATGGCCGCGCACGTCGACCGTCCGCTCGGCCGTCCGGTGTCCCGAGGCGGGCGCGGTGATCAGCGACTTCACCGGCATGGACTCGATAACCTCCATGTCCTCGTCCGGCACGAAGCTGCCAGGCGCCACGTCGTAGCGCGGCATGCGGTAGTTCGGCCCGTCCATGAACCGGCCGCCCGGCCGCCGCTCGACGAGCGACACGGCGGTGAGCCATTTCTGCGAATAGGCCCCCGGCCAGCCGGGCACGATGAGCCGGAGCGGCGCGCCGTTCTGGGGCAGGATCTTGGCGCCGTTCTGGGCGAAGGCGATCAGCGTGTGCGGGTCCAGCGCCTTCGCCATGGGCACGACACCGGCAAAGGCCGGGCCGCGGCCCTCGCCGGGCAGCCGGCCGTCCGCGCCCTCGACCGCGGCGAAGGCGGCGTGGCTCCGCGGGCCCGCGGCGCGCAGCAGGTCGGCCAGCCGGACGCCGGTCCATTCGCAGCAGGCGACGCCGCCATAGGCCCATTGCGCGCCGGCGGTGGGCGGGTCCAGAAAGGCGCGGCCGTTGCCGGCGCATTCCATCACCAGCCGCTCGGTCACCACTTCGAAGCGCTCGGCGAGGTCGGCGACGGAGAGCGTCAGCGGCGTCTCGACCAGCCCGTCGACGCTGAGCCGCCAGGCCTCGGGGCGCATGTCGACCGGCGGCACGCCGTTGTTGCGGATGAAGTGCCGGTAGGTCGGCGTGACCTCGTCGTCCAACAGGTGCGGCGGCGCTTCCGCGACGAAGGGGCGCTGGCTCCGGATCATCAGGCCGTCGGGCAGATCGATCGCATCGAGCGTCAGCAGGCTGACCGGCACCCAGCCGGCCGGCGCGCGCCGGTAGAGCGGGATGTCCGCGCCGATGAGCCTTTCCAGGGCGGGCCGCCCCATGAAGCGGAGCACGTTGCGCCGCTCGCAAATGCTCAGCGCGCGCAGCGGCTCGAAGTCCGCGTCCGGCGCGACCCCAGAATCGACGGCGGCCTCGCAGAGGATTTCCACGGGGCCGCCGCTCGTCATCACCTCGGTGTTTCGCATCCTGCTTCACCTTTCATTCTTGTTCGTTGGGGGAGGAGGAGAGGTGCCTCGGTGTACGCGCGTTGGGTTTCAAGCCGATGTCGCCCGCGAGACCGAAATGTTTCGATTGTTTCACCGGGCGCCCAAGGTGTGATGCGCGCGCGGTCTTGAAATCATCCCCGCCGCTTTGCATGTCGGAGGCAGCGGGCGGTTTCGACACGGCGGAGAACGACGGGGACGGGACATCATGCGGGTGACATCGCACTGGCGCCGAGGCGCCTTGACCTGCGCCATCGTGCTGACGGCGGCGCTCCCTTGGGCCACGGAAACGCAGGGCGGCGCGGGCGGCTTCCGCTGCTATGTGTGCACGCCCTACGACGACGGCGAAGCCAGGCGGGCCGAGGCGAAGCGCGAGGCGCAGTACACGCGGTCGAAAGCCGAGGCCGGCGACCCGGTGGCGCAGTTCAAGATGCACCAGAGCGCCGACTCGGGCGACGCCCGGCTCTGGACCTGGCTCTGCCTGTCCGCCAACCAGGGCTACGCCCCGGCGCAGCGCGAGGCCGGCCTGGCTTTTGAGTCCGGCGGCTCGGGACGCGACCGGGACCCGGCCGAGGCCTATCTCTGGTACAGCCTCGCGGCCCAGCAGCAGGACGTGGTCGCGATCGACGGCCAGAAGCGTGTGGCCCAAGGGCTGACCCGGGCGCAGATCGACCGGGCCAAGCGCGCGGTCTCCGCCTGGACGCCGGACCCGAACCGGTGCGGCGTGGTACGGTAGCGGCCGAACGATCCGGACTTCGCGCGACGGGAGGCCATCATCATGCGGGGCCCGCCTGGCCCGCCTGCAGCGCCGCGCCTACGCCGCCGCGACCTCTTGACGCGCGCCGCCGCGGCGGCCTTTCTTGCCGCGGCGCCGACCGCGGGGCGCGCCGCGGTGCAGAGGGCGGAGCAGAGCAACGACATGCCGGGGCGAGACACCGAGGCCGTCACCCTGCTGCTGACCGGCGACGTCATGACCGGGCGGGGCGTGGACCAGGTGCTGCCCCATCCGAGCCCGCCGCGCCTCTATGAGGGCTACGCAACCTCGGCCCTTGATTATGTCGACCTGGCGGAGCGGGCGAACGGACCGATCCCCAAGCCCGTGGCGTTCGATTACGTCTGGGGCGACGCGCTCGCGGCGCTGGCGCGCGCCCGGCCGGACGTGCGCATCGTCAATCTCGAGACCAGCGTCACCCGCAGCGAGGATTACCTGCCCAAGGGCATCAACTACCGCATGAACCCGGCGAACGTGCCCTGCCTGACCGCGGCGGGCATCGACTGCTGCGTGCTGGCCAACAATCATGTGCTGGATTGGACCGAGGCGGGGCTGTTGGAGACGCTGGACACGCTTGCGGCTGCAGAGATCAAAACCGCCGGCGCCGGCCGAACGCGCGCCGAGGCTGAAGCCCCGGCGGTGCTCGACCTGCCCGGCAACGGCCGGGTGCTGGTCTTCGCCTTCGGGGCCATGAGCAGCGGCGTTCCGCCGGACTGGGCGGCGGGCGAGAACCGGCCCGGGGTGAACTTCCTGCCCGATCTCTCGGACGCGACCGCCGGCCGCATCGCGCGCCAGGTGGGCGCGGCCAAGCGGCCCGGAGACATCGTGGTGGCGTCGCTCCATTGGGGGAGCAACTGGGGCTACGAGATCCCGGGCGCGCACCGGCGCTTCGCCCAGCGGCTGATCGCGGCCGCGGGCGTCGACATCGTGCACGGCCACTCCTCGCATCATGTCCGGGCCATCGAGGTCTTCCGGGACCGGCCGATCCTCTATGGCTGCGGCGATTTCCTCACCGACTATGAGGGCATCACCGGCTACGAGGCGTTCCGCGACGACCTGGCGCTGGCCTATCTGCCGACGATGGACGCCGCGAGCGGGCGGCTGCTGCGAATGGAGATGATCCCCTTCCAGATGCGCCGGTTCCGGCTCAACCGCGCCTCGCGCAAGGACGCCCGCTGGCTGCACGACGTGCTCAACCGCGAGGGCGGCCGCTTCGGCACCCGGGTCGCGTTGGCCGAGGACAACCGGTTGGTGCTGGCTTGGGACTGAGGCACGCGGGCAGCGGGATAGGCATGGCTGTGCTGCTGGCGCTGGTCCCCGCCGACGCCGCCGCGGGCGACCCGGACCCGGCCCGGGCGGGCATGGTCGAGGCCCACAATAAGGTGCGCGCGGGCGTGGGCCGGGATCTCGCGCCGCTGGCCTGGTCCGCCCCCCTCGCCGCACTGGCGCAGGGCTGGGCCGAGACTCTGGCGGCGGACGGCTGCGCCATGCGCCACAACCCGGCCCGCGGCCGGGTCGGCGAGAACGTGTTCTGGGCCGGGCCGCTGGTCCGGCGGGTCGAGCGCTGGACCGAGCCCGGCGGGGCGCGCACCGTCGAGGTCACGACCCATGTCCAGGCGCTCGACGCCCAGACGGTGGTGCAGGACTGGGCCGACGAGGCCCCATGGTACGACCCGGCCACCGGCCGCTGCACGGCCCCCGCCGGCGAAAGCTGCGGCCACTACACCCAGATCGTCTGGGCCGAGACCACACAGGTGGGCTGCGGCATGTCCGTCTGCGCCGACAAGGGCCAGGTCTGGGTCTGCAACTACCGCCCGCCGGGAAACGTGCGGGGGCAGCGGCCGTTCTAGGTGGGGCGGCGTTTCGATCGTCACTTATGAATCTGGTGCCCGCTCCCGGACTCGAACCGGGACGGCCCGAAGGCCAAGGGATTTTAAGTCCCTTGCGTCTACCAATTCCGCCAAGCGGGCTGGCGCGGCGTGCCCCTATCTATCGCGCCCTCGCGCGCAGGCGCAAGCCCGGCGGGCACGCGGGGGCCGGTCGGCGGGCCGGCCGTCTGTCCAGACTGGACATGTGACGGGAAAGCGCATTTCATGGGCGCATGAATGAGCCGATCAGGCCTTCCGGCCCGCGTATACCGTCCGATTCCGTCAACCTGGCCGGGCTCGACCCGGTCGAGCGCCGCATCATCCACCTGCTGCAGCGGGACGGCCGCATGTCCACGGCCGAGATGGCCCGGGAGATCGGCGTCACCGAGGCCACGGCGCGGCGCAAGCTCAACCGGCTGCTGGACGACCGGGTCATCGCCGTGCGCGCGGTGGCCGAGCCGCACGATTTGGGCTACGGCGTCACCGCGGTCATGGGCCTGGACGTGGCGCACGACCGCATCGAGGCCGTGGCCGAGGCGCTCGCGGCCTATGATTTCGTCGACAGCGTCTCGGTGGTCACCGGTCCCTACCACATTTTGGTACAGCTCGCGCTCGGCTCCACCGCCGAGCTCTACGACTTCATCATGCGCGAGATCGCCGCCATCGAGGGCGTGCGCGACACCCACACCTTCATGACCATGAAGGTGTTCAAGCATCACGGCCTGCGCGGCCTGCCCGGCGAAGGCGCTGCCCCGCCAACCCGCCGCGCCGGACACGTACGCAAAACAAGACCCAAAGGGAGGAGAGACAAATGAAGAAATGGCTTCTGACCTGTGTGACCCTGGCGCTCGTGGCGGCGGCCGGACCGGCCGCGGCGGCCGGGCTCCTGGACGAGATCAAGCAGCGCGGCAAGGTCGTGGTCGGCACCGAGGCCGCCTTCGAGCCGTTCGAGTTCGTCAAGGACGGCAAGATCGTCGGCTACAACAAGGAGATCCTCGACTACATCGTCGCCGACATGGGCGTCGAGCTCGAACAGCTCAACCTGCCCTTCCAGGGCATCCTGCCCGGCGTGTTGGCCCGCAAGTTCGACTTCGTCGCCACCTCCGTGGCGATCAACGAGGAGCGGGCCAAGAAGTACGCGTACACCCGCCCGATCGGTGCCTTCGCCAACGCTATCGTCGTCCGCGAGGACAACAAGGACATCAAGAGCCCGGACGACCTGAACGGCAGGATCGTGGCCACGCAGCTTGCCTCGTCGGTGCAGCCGGTGCTCGAGGCGCACGACAAGAGCCTCAAGGCGGCGGGCGGCAGCGGCTACAAGGAGCTCAAGCTCTACCAGGCCTTCCCGGAGACCCATGTGGCGCTGGCCAGCGGCCAGGTCGACGCGATCTCGATCGCCACGCCCAGCGCGGCGGTGCTGATGAAGAAGCGGCCCGGCGTCTACAAGGTGGTCGGCACGGTCGGCGAGGCCTCCTATCTCTCCTGGGTGACCCGGCCAGACGACCTCGATCTGCGCGACTACATCAACAGCAAGATCGACGAGCTGCGCGAGGCCGGCCAGCTCAAGAAATGGCAGCGGAAGTGGTTCGGCTTCACCATGAAGACGCCGAAGGAGGACTACCTGCCGCCGAACGCCTTCTAGCCCGCTCCGCGGGTTCGGCACCGGCCCGCTCTTTCGCCCGGCCGCCCCTGGCAGCATCCTTGGGCTGGCCGGGTGCGGGTGCGGCCCGGTGAGGCCAGCAAGACCGAAAAGGCACCAGCGCGCCGGATGTTCGACTTCACGGAGACGCTCGACCAGCTGCCCCTGTTCCTCGAGGGGGCGCTGGTCACTCTGGGCGTGTCCCTGCTCGGCGCGCTCATGGGCATCGGGGTCGGCCTGGCGCTGGTGTTCATGCGCCGGGCGCGGCTCGGCGCCCTGCGGGGCGTCGCGATCGTCTATATCAGCTTCGTCCGCGGCACCCCGCTCCTGGTGCAGATCTTCTTCGTCTACTACGCGCTGCCCGGGCTCACCGGCATCGACCTCCCGGCCTTCGCCGCGGGCGTGCTGGCGCTCAGCCTCAACAGCGGCGCCTTCGTGGCCGAGATCCTGCGCGGCGGGCTGAGCGCGATCCCGCGGGGCCAGGCCGAGGCGGCCCGGGCGCTCGGGCTCAGGCCGACGGTCGTCTGGGGCAAGGTGATCCTGCCCCAGCTCTTCTACATCACCCTGCCGCCGCTGGTGAACGAGTTCACCATGCTGGTCAAGGCCTCGCCGCTGTTGGCCGTGATCACCGTGGTCGAGCTGACCCGCACGGCGCAGAACGTCATGAACGTGACCTACCGCCCGGTCGAGGCCTTCCTGCTCGCCGCCGTGCTGTACTTCGTCATGCTGTTCGTGCTCAGCGCGCTGACCCGCCGGGTCGAGGGCTGGGCCGAGGCCTACCGGACATGAGCTTCGACCTCGCCATCCTGACCGACAACTGGCGGCTGTTCGCCGACGGGCTCGGGCTCACCGTGCTGATCTGCGCCATCGCCCTGCCGCTGGGCTTCGTGCTCGGCATCGGGCTGGCGCTCCTGCGCCTGTCCCGGCGCGGTGTGCTGGTCGCCGCGGCCATCGGCTATGTCGAGCTGATCCGCAACATCCCGTTCCTGATCCAGATCTTCCTGGTGTTCTTCGGCCTGCCCTTCTTCGGCATCCGGCTCGACCCCCTGCCGCTCGCCATCGTGGCGCTCGCGGTCTATGGCAGCGCGTATTTCAGCGAGGTGGTGCGCGGCGCCATCCTCTCGGTGCCGCGGGGCCAGGGCGAGGCCGCCCGCGCGCTCGGCCTGCGCCCGGCCATGGTCTTCCGCAAGGTGATCTTTCCCCAGATGCTCGGCTATCTGATCCCGGCGTCGACCAACCTGACCATCACCCTGATCAAGGAATCCGCGGTGCTCTCCGTGATCACCGTGGCCGAGCTCACCTACATGTCCCAGTTCATCATCGGCCGGACCTTCGCCCCGGTCGAGGTGTTCACCGCGATCTCGCTCCTGTACTGGGGCTTCACCGGCCTGGTCGCGGGGCTGATGTCTGTCCTGGAGCGGCGGGCCACCCGCTTCGCCCGCCTGTCCGAGACCACCGGGCCCCTCCGCCGGGGCCGCCGCGGCCTGGCCGGCGGCATGGCCAAGCCTGCGGAATAGGCGATGCGAGGCTGCCGGACCGCTGGCGATGCGCTATCCTCACCGCCAACAGGGAGGCGCAGGTTATGGCACTTGGCGGCGGGGACATCGACTGGCGCAGCGGCAAGGTCTGGCAGCGGATCGGCTACACCGCCTCGGCCGCCTGGATGATCTTCGTGGTCGTCGCCACGGGCAACGACGTGACCCATCCGCTGTTCAACTTCATCTTCATCGTGCCGCTGGCCGGCTGGATCATCGGCATCGCGGTGGCCAAGCTCATCGCCCGGCGGCGCCCGCCGGACAGTTAAGGCTTAGTCGCCAGCCGACTGCCGAACATCTGCAGACGCTCACCCTCGCACTTCGTCCTTCGAGACGCCGCCTTCATCCTGAGGAGGCCTGCAGGGCCGTCTCGAAGGAGAAGGCGGCTCCTCAGGATGAAGTGCTCTGCGTGATGTGAAGATATGCCAAACCGCAACCTCACCCTGAGCTTGTCGAAGGGTGAGGCAAACCAGCACCGCGCTGCGTTTCAAGAATCCGTCACACTAGAACCGACGATCGCGACCGCATTACCCCTGCCAGAGGAACAGCGCCATCGAGACCCCGAGCATGGCGACGCCCAGATTGACCAGCCAGAGGCCCTTGCGCCGGTCGGCCTCGGGGCGCTCCGGGTCGCGCAGGCGGGCCAGTCCATAATAGACACACAAGACGCCGCCGCCGCCGAGGCCACCGAGCAGATAGGGCAGTGCCGCGTCCATGATTGATAGATCGTCCGGCGCTCAGCCGGCCGGTGCGGGGTCGTCGGCGACCTCGCCGTCGAGCGTGGCGATCAGGGCGCGCAGGTCCGCCTCCGCCCGGCCGAGCGCGTCCTCGTCGGTGCTGCGCAGCACCACGCTGACGCCGAAGCGGCGCAGCCGGAAAAACGGATAGCTGCCGATCTCGAGCTCCGGATAGCTCTCCTGCAGCGTCGCCAGCCCCGGCGCGATCTGTCCTTCGGCGAGAAAGCAGCTCACCGTGCGCGAGATCATCGGGCGGCCGCCCACGACCCGGTGGCGCAGGCTCTCGAGCATGGCCTGGAAGATCATCGGCACGCCGGCCAGGACAAAGACGTTCTCGAGCTGGAAGCCGGGGGCCCGGCTCACCGGGTTGTCGACCAAGGTGGCGCCGACCGGGATGTCCGCCATCTTGAGCCGCGCCGCGGTGAGATCGCCGGGCGCGTAGTGGCCTTCCAGCAGGGCCACGGCCTCGGCGTTGCGCTCGATCGGCACGCCCACGGCCTTGGCCACGCAGGCCGCGGTGATGTCGTCATGGGTCGGCCCGATGCCGCCCGAGGTGAACACGTAGTCGTAACGCCCGCGGCAATCGTTCACGGCCGCGACGATGGCGGCCTCCAGATCGGGGACCACCCGCACCTCGCGCAGCCGGACGCCCCAGTCGTTCAGCTTGCCGGCCAGGAACGGCAGGTTCGCGTCCTTGGTCCGGCCGGACAGGATCTCGTTGCCGATGATGATCAGGCAGGCGGTGACCTCGGCGGGGCGATTGCCGGGATCGGGCGAGGCGGTCGCGGTCATGGCTGGGCGGCCTCTCGGTGGCTTGGACGCAGGCATCATAGTGCAGGCTGGCCGGGCTGCGCAGCCCGCTCTTAACGCGATTTTCATCAAACATGTCCAAGTGTAACCACAAAGAAATATGGGCGTACTCTGCCCGCCACCGAGGTCCGTCCGGGGGATTGCCTATCGCAGGGCGCGAAGCCCATTCGTAGTCAAACATTCGAACACAGTTGGAAATCCATCATGTCGATGCGCGTAGAGCAACTTCTCTGGACCCGGTCGCAAGGCTGGCAATCAGTGGCCGGATCCGGTCCGGTCGACAAGCCCCAGTTCGTCCTGTACTTCGGCGGTTCCGCCGTGCTGAAGGCAGGCGACATCCACCAGGAACTGGCAGCGCGCTATCCGGGCGCCCATCTGCTGGGCTGCAGCACCGGTGGCGAGATCGTCAAGGACGAGGTCCTGGACGACAGCGTCGTTGCCGCCGCGGTGCATCTGGACGAGAGCCGGGTGCGGCTCGCCAAATGCGACGTCGGTCCCGGCGAGGACAGCGTGGCGGCGGGGCGCAATCTGGCCGAGGAACTCCAGGCACCGGATCTCAAGGCCGTCTTCGTGCTGTCCGACGGAATCCACGTGAACGGCAGCGCCCTGGTCCAGGGCATCACCGAAGTGGTGGGCGAGAACGTCCCGCTGACCGGCGGCTTGGCCGGCGACGGCGACCGGTTCGAGGTCACCTTCGTCGGCGCCGACGAAAAGCCCGCGGCCGGACGGATCGGCGCCCTGGGCTTCTACGGCGACTCGCTCAGCGTCGGCCATGGCAGCGTCGGCGGCTGGGACGTGTTCGGACCCGAGCGCATGATCACCCGGTCCGAGGGCAACGTGCTGTACGAGCTGGACGGCAAGCCAGCGCTGGACCTCTACAAGAACTATCTCGGCGAAGACGCCAACAACCTGCCGGGCAGCGCGTTGCTGTTCCCGCTCAAGATCCGGCCGGCCGGCGAGGGAACCGCCGCGGTCGTGCGCACCATCGTCGGCATCGACGAAGACGCGCGCAGCATGATTTTCGCCGGCAACGTGCCCGAGGGCTATGTCGCCCAGCTGATGATCGGGAATTTCGAGAACCTGATCGCAGGGGCCGAAGACGCCGCGCAAATGGCACTGAACGGTTTCCGCAGTGAGGACAGCCTGGCCGTCATGATCAGTTGCATCGGCCGCAAGCTGCTGCTCGGCCAACGCATCAGCGCCGAGGTCGAGGCGGTCCGGGATGTACTGACGCCGGAGATGCCGCAGATCGGCTTCTACTCCTATGGCGAAATCTCGCCCCATGCCGACTCCGGAATGTGCGAGCTGCACAACCAGACGATGACCATCACGGTCTTCTCGGAGGCCTAAGCTTGCACAAGCTGCTCCAGCGGCAGATCCGGAAAGCGTCACGCGACCGGCCCGACGGGTCGGTCGACTATGACCTGCTGCTGGAGCTGGTGGATGCGGCCTACCACGAATCCGACAAGGAGCGTCACCTTACCGACCGGGCTGTGCGCCTCATGTCGGACGAGATGCTGGCGCTCAACAGCCACATCAAGGACGAGGCCGAGACCCAGTTTCGCGCCATCATGGACAATGTGGCCGAATGCATCATCATCACGGACCCAGAGGGCCGCATCGAGTCCCTGAATGCCGCGGCGGAGCGGCTGTTCGGCGGCGACGGGGGAGATCTGATCGGGCTGGCGCTGCAGGGCATTCTGCCGGCCTTGGCCAAATCGGATGGCGGCGTCGATCTCGCCCGGCGCGTCGGGAAGGGCGGCCAGGAGATGACCGCGACAGGCCAGGACGGCGAGCCCATGGTCGTCGTGCTGACCGCCAGCGAAATGCATCTGGGTCAGGGCCGCAAATTCCTGTGCGTGGTCCGCGACATCACCGAGATCAAGGATCGCGAGCGCGAGCTGGCTTCGACATCGGCCAAGCTGCGCGCCGCCCTGGACAGCATGGACCAGGGCATCAGCATGGTGGATTCCGATCTCAATGTCGTCGCCTTCAACCACAAGTTCCTCGACCTGCTCGATTTCCCGGTCGGCATGTTCAAGCCGGGCGACCCGTTCGAGAAGTTCATTCGCTACAACGCCGAACGCGGCGAGTACGGGCCCGGCGACATAGACGAGCAGGTTTCCGAGCGCCTCGAGCTGGCGCTGCGCTTTGAGCCGCACGCGTTCGAGCGCGTTCGTCCGGACGGCACGGTAGTCGAGATCCGGGGCAACCCGACCGACGGTCGCGGCTTCGTCACAATCTACTCCGACGTCACCGCGCGCAAACGGCAGGAAGAAGAGCTCCGCGCCAACGAGCAGCGCTTCAAGGACCTCACCGAGTCTGCCTCCGACTGGTTCTGGGAAATTGACGCGGACCTGCGGTTCTCCTATGTCTCGGACCGTTTCGCGGTGGTCACGGGGATGCCGCCGGAGGCGGTGCTGGGCAAGCGGCGCGAGGAGATCGACCATATGGAAGTGGAGCCGGAGGCGTGGGATCAGCACATGAAGACGATCCAAGCCCACCGCCCTTTCCGTGATTTCCGCTTCACCGTGGCTGCGCCGGACGGCAGGACGCAACACTGGTCGACCAGCGGCAAGCCGATCTTCGATGACGACGACAAGTTCACCGGATATCGCGGGACCGGCGCGGACATCACGAGCGAGGTGGAGAGCCGGGAGCGGGCGGAGCGGGCCGAGCGCCGACTGCTGGACGCCATCGAGCACATCTCCGAAGGCTTTACCCTGTTCGACGCCGACGACCGACTGGTGTTGTGCAACAAGAAGTACCGGGAGATCTACAGCGCATGCGCGGATCTGATCGAACCGGGCGCGAAGTTCGAGGACATCCTGCGGGGCGGCCTCGAGCGCGGCATCTACACCGCGGCAAAGGGACGGGAAGAGGAATGGCTTGCCGAGCGCATCGCCAAGCACCGCTCCGTCGAGGTCGCCGTCGAGCAAAGCTTGGCGGACGGCACCTGGCTGCTGATCGAAGAGCGGCTCACGGACGACGGCAGCATCGTCGGCACGCGGACGGACATCACCGAGCGGAAGCGGGCGGTCGAGGAGCTCCGCGCAGCCAAGGAGGCGGCCGAGCTCGCCAATCGCGCCAAGTCCGAGTTCCTGGCCAATATGAGCCACGAGCTGCGCACGCCGCTCAACGCCATCATCGGATTCTCCGAGACGATGGTGGGCAAGATGTTCGGCAACTTGCCCGCACCCTATGACGACTACGCCAAGGACATCCACGGCAGCGGCAAGTACCTGCTGAGCATCATCAACGACATCCTCGACCTCTCGAAGATCGAGGCGGGCAAACTGGCCCTGGATCTGGGCGAGGTCGATGTCGCCGGCTGCATCTATTCGTGCCTCGACATCGTGGGCGCGCGCGCCCGTGACGAGGGTCTGGAGATCATCCGGCAGGTGCCCGAGGACCTTCCACCGATCGAGGCCGATCAGCGGGTGCTCAAGCAGATTCTCCTCAACCTGCTGTCGAACGCGGTCAAGTTCACGCCCGAAGGCGGCCAAGTGACGATCACCGCGGCTTTGCACGCAGACGGCTCCTTGCGCATCACGGTGGCCGACACCGGCATCGGGATTCCAGCCGAATCCCTAAACGACGTCTTCGCTCCGTTTGGACAGGTCGAGAGCGCCTTCACCCGTCAAAAGGAAGGCACCGGCCTCGGGCTTCCGCTGGTCAAGGCCCTCGCCGAAGAGCACGGCGCGTCGGTGACCCTCGAAAGCACCATCGACCAAGGCACCACGGTAGCGGTCACGTTCCCGCCGTCCTCGGTCCTCCAGCCCAAGGCCGACAAAGCCACCGGGAGCTGACGGACGGGGCACCCCGCCGGCGCGATCGGCGCGGCCCGCCGAGCGACCGTCGGGAGCCAGATCGGTCCAAAACATCGTCCGAACGGCAGCCGCCCTGGCGAAAGCGAGTCGCCGGGGACGCGACCCGCGACTCCGAGCCACCTTTTGCCTGGTCCGATAGACCCGCCTCTCTGGCCGGGCTTCCGGGACTTAACGAAGGCTCTCTCTGCCCAAAGGTTTAGAGACCTTTAACCGAAGGCCTACATCATCCCACCGATCATGCGCATATCGGCCTCTTCTGCGATTCTATTCCTGACGACGGTTGCGGTCTTTCTGCTCACCGCCGAGGGCCTGATTCGCGTCCGCAACTGGAGCCAGACCAACTACCATGTCGAGATGTGGCGTTACGCTCGGCTCCTGAAGCAGCCCAGCGAGAACCCCATCCTCGGTCACGTGCACGTGCGCCCGTCCGAGGCCTTTCTGCAGAAGGTCAAGATCCGCATTAACAGCAAGGGGCTGCGGGGCGGCCCGGTGGCCCCGATCCGTCCGGGCCAGCGGCGGATCCTGCTGCTCGGCAGCTCGATCGCCTTGGGCTGGGGCGTCGACGAGCAGGACACCGTCGCGGCGCAGTTGGAAACCCGGCTGAGGGCCGATTCGGAGGACGTGGTCGTCTTCAACGGGGGCATCGGCAACTACAACGCAGTGCGATACGTCGAGCGCTATCTGACCATGTTGTCGGATCTCGAGCCCACCGACATCGTCTTGCTCTACTTCATCAACGATGCCGAACAGCTCGAGTCCCGTGCCGGCAACTTCCTGCTGCGCAACAGCCAGCTGGCGGTGACCCTGTGGATCGCCAGGAACCGCATCCGGGGGCCCAGCGGCAAGGGCGATCTGATCGAACATTACCGCCAGATCTATGCGCCGGACGCCACCGGTCACACGGCCATGCTGTCCGCCATGAATCGCCTCAGCGTCGCCGCTGCCGCCAGCGGCACGCGGGTCTATTTGGCAGTGGTCCCGGACGTCCACGATCTCGCAAATTACCCTTTCGGCTTCGTTCACCAGCGCATGGCCCAGGTCGCCAGTCAGTTCGGCTTTACCTTCGTCGACCTCCTTCCGGCTTTGGACGGACTTGGGCCGGAGGACATTTGGGCCCTGCCGACCGACCCGCACCCGAACGGTCTCGGCCACCGGAGGATGGCGCAGGCCCTCTATCCGGTCCTCAGGGAACGCTCGCGATCTCCGCAACGACCGCCCTTTCGGGCCGTCGGGGGCGGCGATCGCGGTTCACCAACAGCTGCGCCCTAGAGAGAGCGGGATCGTCGGCCGCCGCCGGCGGCGTGCCGCGACAGAATTGATTCAATATGGCCGGGTCATGCTCTAGGCTCCGGCGCCATGCGCTTTCCAGATCCCTTGCTCCGCGGCGTCCTGATCCGGCGCTACAAGCGGTTTCTCGCCGACGTCATCCTGCCCGACGGCACCGCGGTCACGGCCCACTGCCCCAATCCGGGCTCGATGATGGGTTTGGTGGCGCCGGACAGCGAGGTCTGGCTGTCGCCGGCCCGAAATCCCGAGCGCAAGCTCCGCTACACGCTGGAGCTGGTCCGCGTAGCGGACGGCGTCGGAGACAGCCTGGTGGCCGTGAACACGGGCCTGGCCAACAGTCTCGCTGAGGAGGCGATCGGCGGGGGCCGCATCAAAGCTCTCGCCGGGTACCACTCGATCCGACGCGAGGTCCGCTACGGCCAAAACTCGCGAATCGACCTGTTGCTTGAGGCGGACGGGCGTCCACCCTGTTACGTCGAGATCAAGAACGTGACCTTGAAGCGCGATCAGGCCCTGCCTGGGGTCGCGGAATTCCCGGATGCGGTCACCAAGCGGGGCGCCAAGCACCTGCGGGAGCTCCAGGACATGGCCGCCCAAGGCGCACGCGCCGTCATGCTCTACATCGTGGCGCGCCAAGACTGCGCGCGGTTTGCGGTCGCTGAGGACATCGATCCGGACTACGCAGCCGCGCTGGCCAAGGCGACCGCCAGCGGGGTGGAAGCGCTCTGCTACGGCTGCCGCCTGAGCCCCGAGGCGGTCACCGTCGAGGCCGCCTTGGGAGGGCCGGCCTGACCGCCCAGCCTCAGCCCATCCGCTGCCTGGATTTGACGGAGTCTTGCCCCGTGCGATATAGCAATCCATCTGTACATGAGGCGTTCCGCCCGCTTGGAGCGCCAGCCATGGAATGAGCGGATGAACCAGATGGACTTGGCCGGCTCGCGCGAGACCGGCACGGCACTGATCAAGATCCACGGGCCCGAGGACTTCGAGGGCATGCGCAAGGCTGGACGGCTGGCCGCGGAAACCCTGGATTACATCGTCCCGCATGTGCAGCCGGGCGTCTCCACGGAGGATCTGGATCGGCTGTGCCATGAATTCATCGTCGAGCATGGGGCGGTGCCGGCGCCGCTCAACTATCGCGGCTTCCCAAAGTCGGTCTGCACCTCGGTCAACCATGTCGTCTGCCACGGCATCCCGAGCGAGAAGAAGCGGCTCGAGGAGGGCGACGTCATCAACATCGACGTCACCGTGATCCTGGACGGCTGGCACGGCGATACCAGCCGCATGTTCTTCCTGGGCGATGTGGGCGTGAAGGCCCGCCGGCTGGTCGACACCACCTACGAGGCGATGATGCGCGGCATCGCGGCGGTCGGGCCGGGCGCCACACTCGGCGATATCGGCCACGCCATTCAGAGCTTCGCCGAGAGCCGGCGGTTCAGCGTGGTGCGGGACTTCTGCGGCCACGGCCTCGGGCGGATCTTTCACGACGCGCCCAGCATCCTGCATTTCGGCGAACCCAACACCGGCCTGCCGCTGCGCGAGGGCATGTTCTTCACCATCGAGCCGATGATCAACGCCGGCCGGCACGAGGTGAAGATCCTGTCGGACGGCTGGACCGCGGTGACCAAGGACCGCTCGCTCTCGGCCCAGTTCGAGCACTCCGTGGGGGTGACCGCGGACGGCTGCGAGATCTTCACCCTCTCGCCTGCGGGGCTGGACCGGCCGCCTTATTCCTGAGCCCGCGGCCGCCGCCGCTTCCGGGCCTCCCCGACAGAGTCCTGGCCACGTGTCGGCCCTCGAAGCGCTTGCGCCCCGGAGGACAGTTCGGCTTGACTGGGCGGCAGGTCAATCTGGTCTGTTGAGGTGAGCCCGGGTCGTGCCCGACAAACCCCACTATCACGGCCATCGCCAACGGTTGCGGCAGCGGTTCCTCAAGGGCGGTCCGGACGCGCTGCCGGACTACGAGCTCTTGGAGCTGATCCTGTTCGGCGCCAACCCGCGCGGCGACGTCAAGCCGGTGGCCAAGGCGCTGCTGGCCGAATTCGGCGATCTGGCCCGGGTGCTCAGCGCCGAGCCCGAAGCGCTCGCCCGGGTCGCGGGCGTCGGCGAGACCGCGATCGCCGCGCTCAAGGCCGTGCAGGCGGCCGCCATCCGCCTGACCCGGGCCGAGGCGACGGAGCGCCCCTTGATCGGCTCCTGGGACAAGCTGCTGGCCTATTGTCATGCCAGCATGGCCTACGGCAAGACCGAGCAGTTCCGGCTCCTGTTCCTGGACCGCAAGAACAAGCTGATCGCTGACGAGGTGCAGCAGCAGGGCACGGTCGATCACACCCCCCTCTACCCGCGCGAGGTGGTCAAGCGGGCGCTCGAGCTGGGCGCCTCGGCCATCATCCTGGTGCACAACCACCCCTCGGGCGACCCGACGCCGTCGGCGGCGGATATCGAGATGACCCGCGAGGTCAGCAAGGCGGCCGCGGCCGTCGGCGTCACGGTCCACGACCACGTGGTGATCGCCCAGTCGGGCCATGTCTCGTTTCGCAGCGAAGGGCTGCTTTAGGGCGTTTCTGCTATCGCGATCGGCACCGGCCCACTCCCCGACCCGCCCACCCCAAGGATACTGCCATGCGTGGCCGGGTGGAGGAGTGGGCCGGCACAGCTCCGCTCAGGGCAATACAGACTGACGGGCCAGGAAAAAATGGTTAACGGCGGAAACACCCTGTTAAGCATTCGCTGATACTGAATTGCCTGTAATTGCAATTCTGAATCCACGCCGAGCGGCCACAGGCGGGGCGCCGCGCGGCCATGTCACCGGCCGAGGCCGAGAAAACACAGAAGACCCCATGGGAGCAGCAAGCAAACCGCGGCTTATGGTCGTCGACGACGAGTGGGAGGTCTGCGAAAGCGTGCGCCAGATCGCCCAGCGGTTCGGCTACGAGGTCTGCGTCACGTCGCGCTCTCGCGATTTCCAGGCGGCTTATGACAGCTTCCAGCCCGATATCGTGATGCTGGACATCGTCATGCCGGATATGGACGGCGTGGAGATCCTCAAGCAACTGGCCGCCCGGGACAGCCGCTCTCGGGTCATCATGATGACCGGCTACAGCGACGGATATCTCGCCAAGGCGGTCGAGCTGGGCCGCGGCCTGGGCCTGGCGTCGATCTCCGGCGTGCAGAAGCCGTTGACCGTCAGCCAGCTCAAGCGCGTGCTGAAGAAACCGGCGGGCCCCGACAAGGAATCGGAGACACAGGCTTATGCGTCATAACGTCATCGCCTTCGCGCCCGATGGCGGCGCGGCAGCGGTTCGGGACGACATGACCGGGCTGCCCTCGCAGGTCCTGGTCTGGGAGATGCTCGAGCACGGCCTCAAGCGGGCTGCCCGGGATCAAAAATCCCTGGCCGTTCTGCTGGTCTATCTGGAGGGATTTGGCGAGATCAACCGCAACCATGGCAGCGAAGTCGGCGACCGGGCGCTGCTGGCGGTCACGGGCCGGCTCAAGCACCTGCTACGCAGCACCGACACCGTGGGCCGCTTTGGCGGGCCGAAGCTGGCCATCCTGCTCGAGACCATGAGCGAGATGGCGGACATCCAGCTGGTCGCCGAGAAGGTCGTGGAGGCGGTCCGCGAGCCGATCCAGCTGGGCGGTCTCCAGCTGAAGCTGTCCTGCAGCATCGGCATCTCGCTGTACCCATGCATCGCGTCCGACCCCGAGACGCTCATTCGCTGCGCGACAGACGCCATGGACGCGGTCAAGGATCGAGGCGGAAACGGATTCCAATTCGCATAAGCGTCGGAGCCGGCGCCGAGGGGCTGCTAGTTTTTGTGCAGCGCACTAGATACCGAACTCCATCTGTTCTGTTCGGAAGAAGCTAAGCACCTTACCTGTTTTCAACAGAATTCTTGCTCGACTGCGGCACGGCCGTAGGTGCTTTCTGCGCCGATCATTGTGCATCGCACAAAGCCATCTTGACCTACGGACCGACCTCTGCCAAGCTGTTGCCTCGGAGACACAGCCGGCTGCGGTTTCGCAGCCGGCTGTTGTAACCAGGCCCAGCTGGTTCCCACATAGGGAGCCAGCCGAGCGGACAAGCGCGGCTCGCGAGATCGCGCACCGCAGCGGCCTGGGTTGACTGAGAGGGGCGGCCGTAACGCACGGCCGCTTAGGGATGATGGGGTTACGGACCGTTGACTGCCGCGCCTGGCGCGGCGGCAGACTTGACGCCCGGATCGGCCGCGCTTCGCTGGGCGCCGCCAGGCGGGCGCTGGCGTCGGCGGCCCTGATCGGATCGCTGGTCGCCGGACCGGCCGCGGCGAAGGACATCTCCCCCAACCCGCCCAAACCGGCCTTGGATATCGCCAAGGCGGCCAAGGGCATCCCCACCAAACCGGCATTGGATATCGCCAAGGGGGCAAAAGACATCTCCCCCAAACCGGCCTTGGATATCGCCAAGGAGGTCCAGTGCCTGGCCATCAATATCTATTGGGAAGCCGCGTTCGAGCCCGAGGCCGGAAAGTACGGCGTCGCCCATGTCACCATGAACCGCCGCGACGATCCGCGCTGGCCCGGCACGGTCTGTGGGGTCGTCTACGAGAAGCGGGCCTTTTCCTGGACCATCACCCACCCCAACCGCAAACCGGCCAACGCGGGCGCCTGGGAGCTGGCCCGGATCATCGCCAACAAGGTCTATTTCGGGCTCGACAAGGGGCGCGAGCTCTGGCGCGGCGTGACCTTCTACCACGCGGACTACGTGCGCGAGGGCATCCAGTCGGCCTGGCGCAAGAGGCTGGTCGAATATGTCCAGGTCGGCCGCCACATCTTCTATCGGCCCGCCTACGCCAAGGCCAAGTCGAAGTTCTAAGACCCCCTCCCCGGCAGCGCCGATTCGCCGGTTTTCGCTGATTGATCAAGGTCATATCGCGGCTCGCGGGCCGCGTGCTAAGGGCTTGGCACGGTGCAACCGACACCCGCGCCCGAGCCGTGGCCAAAGCGGCATGCCACGGTCTTGCAGGCGTGCTTGACGAATGGTCCCGCAGGCCGTGCGAGGAGCGAACCGACCGATGCCGAGCAGATCAAGGCCGTCTTCCGGTACCGCGAAGCCGCCCAATATGGCCAAGCGGCGGCGCTCCGCGGCGGAGCCTCCGGCGCGCAGGCAAACGACGGCGCCGGGCTGGCCCATGTGGGAAGGCCAGCTTCCCCGCTTTCCGTTCGCGGTTCCCGGCGGCGGCATGCGGGATGGCGATGAATTGTCGATGGGCGCGGTGTTCGGACACTCTCTCGACCGACTGGCCAATGCGCTCTCGGGCCGGCTGACGCTGGGGCTTTCGCCGGTGGCCCTGTCCCAGGCCTTCGGCGACTGGTCCGCGCATCTGGCCACTTCGCCGGGCAAGCAGGCGGAGCTGGTCCAGAAGGCGATGCGCAAGGCGATCCGGCTCGGCCTCTACCTGCAAAGCTGCGCCGCCAACCCGGAGACCCCGGCCTGCATCGATCCCCTGCCCCAGGACCGGCGGTTCCGGGACGAGGCGTGGCAGCAATGGCCCTACAAGTTCATCTATCAGGCCTTCCTGCTGCAGCAGCAGTGGTGGCACAACGCCACGACCGACGTGCGCGGCGTATCGCAGCACCATGAGGCCGTGGTCAACTTCACCATGCGCCAGGTCCTGGACATGGTCTCTCCGTCCAACCACCCGCTCAGCAACCCCGAGGTGCTGACCGCGACCCTGCAGCAGGGCGGCGCGAACCTGCACCGGGGCTGGCTGAATTTCCTCGAGGACTGGCAGCGGGCGGTCGCCGGCAAGCCGGCGGTGGAGGCGGACAAGTTCATGCCCGGCCGCGAGGTCGCGGTCACGCCCGGCAAGGTGGTCTATCGCAACCGCCTGATCGAGCTGATCCAATACGCCCCCGCGACCGACCAGGTCCTTGCCGAGCCGATCCTCATCATGCCGGCCTGGATCATGAAGTACTACATCCTGGACCTCTCGCCCGAGAACTCCCTGGTCCGCTACCTGGTCGAGAAGGGCCATACGGTCTTCATGATCTCCTGGAAGAACCCGCTGCCGGAGGACCGGGATCTGAGCATGGACGACTATCTGCGGCTCGGCGTCATGCGTGCGCTCGAAGCCGTCTCGGCCATCGTGCCGGACCGCGCTGTGCATGCGGTCGGCTACTGCCTGGGGGGCACGCTCTTGGCGATCGCCGCCGCCGTACTGGCCGCCGACCGCAAGCGCCAAGAGACGCTCAAGACGGTCACGCTGCTGGCGGCGCAGACCGACTTCAACGAGGCGGGCGAGCTGATGCTGTTCATCGACGAAAGCGCGGTCGCCTATCTCGAGGACATCATGTGGGACCAGGGCTATCTGGACACCAAACAAATGGCCGGCGCCTTCCAGATGCTGCGCTCGAACGACCTGATCTGGTCCCGCATGGTGCGGGACTACATGTTGGGCGAACGGCAGCCCATGACCGACCTGATGGCCTGGAACGCCGACGCCACCCGCATGCCCTATCACATGCATTCGCAGTATCTGCGACAGCTCTTTCTCAAGAACGACCTGGCCGAAGGCCGCTACCAAGTGGACAGCACCCATGTCAGCCTGAGCGACATCCGCGCGCCGCTGTTCGTCGCCGGCACCGAAACCGACCATGTGGCGCCCTGGCAGTCGGTCTACAAGGTCCACCAGTTGACCGATACCGAGGTGACCTTCCTGCTGACCAATGGCGGGCACAATGCCGGCATCGTCAGCGAGCCGGGCCATCCCCGGCGGCGCTACCGGATGTCCACGCGCCAGGCGGACGACATGTATGTCGACCCGGACCGCTGGTACATGATGACGCCGCCCGAGGTGGGCAGCTGGTGGCCGGCCTGGCAGCGCTGGCTGGCCGACCATTCGAGCGGCCGGACCTCACCGCCCGCCATGGGCGCACCGGAGGAGGGCTATCCGCCGATGCTGCCCGCGCCGGGGAGCTACGTCCTGGCGCCGTGAGATCGGACGCCCGCGGTAGACCGCTGCGAGGCGATCAGCTGCGGTAGTTGGTCGCCCAACGGACCGGCCGCCAGCCGCGGCGGCAGGCCATGGCGCAACGGGCAGCAATCCGCTTCATACGGTCAATGGCGCCGGCGCCGAAGTCCGAGGGCGCGGCCAGCTCCAGCACGGGAATATGGGCATCCGGCTGGGTGAAATAGGGCTGGGTGGAATTCCAGTGGCTTGAGGTCTCTCGAGGCATCTCGCGTCCTCCTGAACGGTCGCGGGCTTGATGAAAATCACCTTGCTTCGGCCCGCTTTCGCCGGTCCGGAGCACTGCGGCCTCCGTTTTGCCCGAGCCATATTTCAGTCGGATGTGCGTCTCGGGGGTTTTTGGTTTCAATTGTGTTTGAACCGCGACAGGACGCCGGGAAAACCGGGCGAAATCGCCGGAATGACAGCCGGCTGCGACGATTTGGCCCAGCGCGCGCCAACCGCCGCCGGAGCGGCGCCCGACCGCCGGCGTGAGTCGCCGGCCGCGATGGTCTAGAATGGGCCCCGCCGCGGAATGCGGCGCGCAAGACCCATAGAAACGGCAAGGGCCATTCATGATCCCGCGTTACAGCCGCCCGGAAATGACCGCCATCTGGGCGCCCGAGAACAAGTTCCGCATCTGGTTCGAGATCGAGGCCCATGCCTGCGACGCCCAGGCGGCGCTCGGCGTGATTCCCAAGGAGGCTGCCGAGACGGTCTGGGCGCGGGGCAAGTTCGAGATCGACCGGATCGACGAGATCGAGCGCGAGACCCGGCACGACGTCATCGCCTTCCTGACCAACCTGGCCGAGCATGTCGGGCCCGAGGCCCGCTTCGTGCACCAGGGCATGACCTCGTCGGACGTGCTGGACACCTGCCTGGCGGTCCAGCTGGCCCAGGCGTCGGACATCCTGCTGGCCGATTTGGACGAACTCCTGGCGGTGCTGGAACGCCGCGCGCGGGAACACAAGGACACGGTCTGCATCGGCCGCAGCCACGGCATCCATGCCGAGCCCACCACCTTCGGCCTCAAGCTCGCGGGCCACTATGCCGAGTTCGCCCGCAACCGCCGGCGGCTCGAAGCGGCCCGGGCCGAGATCGCCACCTGCGCCATCTCGGGCGCGGTCGGCACGTTCGCCAACATCGACCCCGAGGTCGAGGCGCATGTCGCCGAGAAGATGGGGCTCCAGGTCGAGCCGGTCTCGACCCAGGTGATCCCGCGCGACCGGCACGCGGCCTTCTTTGCGACGCTTGCCGTCATCGCCAGCTCGGTCGAGCGGCTGGCGACCGAAATCCGCCACCTGCAACGCACCGAGCTGCGCGAGGCCGAGGAGTATTTCGCGCCCGGCCAGAAAGGCAGCTCGGCCATGCCGCACAAGCGCAATCCGGTGCTGACCGAGAACCTCTCGGGCCTGGCCCGGATGGTGCGCGCGGCGGTGATCCCGGCGCTCGAGAACGTGGCTCTCTGGCACGAGCGGGATATCTCCCACTCTTCGGTGGAGCGGATGATCGGCCCGGACGCGACGGTGACGCTGGACTTCGCGCTTGCGCGCCTGACCGGCGTGGTCGACAAGCTGGTGGTCTATCCCGAGGCGATGCGCGCCAACCTGGATCGGCTCGGCGGCCTGCACAATTCCCAGCGGGTGCTCTTGGCGCTGACCCAGAAGGGCATGAGCCGCGAGGACGCCTACGAAGCGGTGCAGCGGAACGCCATGCAGGCCTGGGAGAACGGCGCCAGCTTCCTTGATTTTTTGAAATCAGACGGGGCGATCACCGGCGTCCTGAGCGCGGCCGAACTCGAGGACCTGTTCGACCTCGCCTACCACAGCCGGCATGTGGACACGATCTTCGCGCGGGTGTTCGGGGACGGCTAGGCCCGGCTTCTCCGCTGCAATACCACACGCAGACCGGCCTTAAATTTACCATGTTTCGCGCATAGGTTTCAGATCCGGTCCAGTCCGATCAGGGCGGCATGGTCTGAAGGCCTCTCATGAAGCTCCTCAACCCGCGCGGCAAGCTGCTCTTCTTTGCGATCGGCATCGCGGCGGCGGCCATCGAGATGGCCATGTTCATCTATTGGATGGACCTGGCCCGCTGGCTCGCGGGCGACCCGCGTCTGATGGATCACCAGATACCGACCTGGCTCTGGCTGATCGGGGCCTTTGTCCGGAATATCTTCTGGTGGGCCGGTGCGGTTATCCTGGTCGCAAACATCCGGTACATCCAGGCCTTCGAGTTCCCGTCCTATGTCGCGGGCGGACTGGTGTTCTTCGTTACGGTGATGGCAACCTTCTACGCCTGGTATCGTGTCCAATACTATGCGATGGGTGAATCCTTCGACGCGGCGGCCTGGAAGTCTCCCCATCCGAAAAGACCCCATATCCGCCTGCGCATGATCGACGATCTCTTGTCCCGGTACGAGCTGGAGGGTATGCGGGAAGAGGCGGTCATCCGATTGCTCGGCCCGACGGACGACACCTCTTACTTTTCGAGATGGGATTACGTCTACTGGCTCGGCCCGGAGCGCGGATACATCTCGATCGACAGCGAATGGCTCGTCTTGCGCGCAAGCGACGGCAAGATCAGCGAGTTCGCCGTTGTCCGCGACTGAGGCGCAGGACGTGTCCCCTACTCGGCCTTGACCTGCTCACGCGCCTCGACCAAGAGGTCGGCCATCTTCTTGCGCACCGTATGGTCGGCGCAGTCGACGCCCTTGTTCTGGAAGTCGCCGAAGACCTTGCGGAAGACATCCTCTTCGCCCGGCTCTTCGAAATCGGCCTGCACCACTTCGCGCGCATAGGCGTCGGCCGCCTCGCCCGAAATGCCCATCATCTCGGCCGCCCACAGGCCGAGCAGCTTGTTGCGCCGCGCCTGCGCTTTGAACTCGATCTCCTGGTCCGTCTTGTACTTGGTCTCGAAGCCTTTTTCGCGCTTGTCGAAGGTCGTCATGGTCGCCCTTGCCTCGCTTTCGTCCTCGCTTGCTCTGAATCCTGGGCGGGCTGGCCATCGCCCGCGTTTCACTGAATATATAGTGCCGGACCCCGGCAAGTGGTATCCCAAATCCGATGTGCACCTTGGTCATCCTACGCCGACCCGAAGCCCGCTGGCCGCTGATGCTGGCGGCCAACCGGGACGAGATGCTGGACCGCCCCTGGCGGCCGCCGGGCCGCCACTGGCCCGACCGGCCGGAGGTGGTGGCGGGCCAGGACGAGCTGGCCGGCGGCACCTGGCTGGGCCTGAACGATTTCGGCGTGGCGGCGGGCGTGCTGAACCGGATCGGCAGCCTGGGGCCCGCCACGGACAAGCGGTCGCGCGGCGAGCTGGTGCTGGAGGCGCTCGACCATGCCGACGCGGCGGCGGCGGCGGCCGCGCTGGGGGCGCTGGACGGCGACGCCTACCGCGCCTTCAACCTGGTGGTGGCGGACAACCGCGACGCCTTCTGGTTGCACGGCCTCGGCAGCGGCCAGGTCGAGGTCATCCCGGTGCCCGAGGGCCTGCACATGGTCACCGCCCACGACATGGACGACGAGGGCTCAGCCCGAATCCGGGTGCACCAGCCCCGCTTCGCCAGCGCGCCGACGCCGGACCCGGAGGCCGGCGACTGGGGCGCCTGGGAGGCCATCCTGGCCAGCACCGAGGGGGACGGCGACAACGAGCGCGAGGGCGCTATGAATATCTTCACAGACTGGGGCTTCGGCACGGTCTCGAGCAGCCTGATCGCCCTGCCCTCGGCGGAACTGCCTGATCGGAAAGCGATTTTCCGCTTCGCACCGGGCCGCCCCGGGGAGGCGGCATACGCGGATATCGCCCTCTGACGGCACCCGGCGGGCCGCCATTGTTTGCACCGTGGTCATGATTATATGGTAGAAATCATTCGGTCGCCGCCCGCCCCGGGCGACGGCCATTAACCATGTCGGCTTCGACCAGCCCAGCACGGGTGACTCCCATGGCCAGACGCAGACGGATCTACGAGGGCAAGGCCAAAGTCTTGTTCGAAGGCCCCGAGCCCGGCACCTTGGTGCAGTACTTCAAGGATGACGCCACCGCCTTCAACAACAAGAAGACCGGGGTGATCACCGGCAAGGGCGTGCTCAACAACCGCATCTCCGAGTACCTGATGACCCGCCTGGCGGAGATCGGGGTGCCGACCCATTTCGTGCGTCGGTTGAACATGCGGGAACAGCTCGTCCGCGAGGTCGAGATCGTCCCCATCGAGGTGGTCGTGCGCAACGTGGCCGCGGGCTCGCTGTCGACCCGGCTGGGCATCCCCGAAGGGACGCCCCTGCCCCGCTCGATCGTCGAGTACTACCTCAAGTCGGACGAGCTGGGCGACCCGCTGATCAGCGAAGAGCACATCACCGCCTTCGGCTGGGCCGCGCCGCAGGATCTGGACGATATCCTTCAGCTCGCGCTCCGCATCAACGACTTTCTCTGCGGCCTTTTCCTCGGCGTCGGCATCCGGCTGGTCGACTTCAAGCTGGAGTTCGGCCGGCTCTACGAGAACGACGACATGCGCATCGTGCTGGCCGACGAAATCACCCCAGACAACTGCCGGCTGTGGGACATCGAGACCAACGAGAAGATGGACAAGGACCGCTTCCGCCGCGATCTGGGCAAGGTCGCCGAGGCCTACCAGGAGGTGGCGCGGCGCCTGGGCATCCTGCCGGAGAGCGGCCCGCGCGACATGCCGGGCCCCAAGGCGATGCAATAACACCGATAGCGGGGGGCGCGAGGGAAACGGCTTGAAAGCGCGGGTTCACATCACCCTCAAGACCGGCGTTCTCGACCCGCAGGGCAAGGCCATCGCGCATGCGCTGGGCAATCTGGGCTTCGCCGGGGTCGGCGACGTGCGCCAGGGCAAGTTCATCGAGATCGATCTGGCGGAGACCGACCGGGACAAGGCGCGCGACGCGGTCACGGCCATGTGCGAGAAGCTGTTGGCCAACACGGTGATCGAGAACTACACGGTCGAGCTCGGCGAGTGATGGACCGGCCCGCAGGCGACACCCGCGCGGCGACCCAACGACCCTCCCTCCTCGACCTTGCCCTCGGCGGCGGCGTGCCCAAACGGTCCTTCTTTGTGGCGCTCGTCGTGGGCACCCTCCTCAACCTGATCAATCAGGGCGACGCGCTGGTGGCCGGCGCGCCGCTGGACTGGTTCAAGATCGGCCTGACCTACATGGTGCCCTACTGCGTGGCCACCTATGGCGCGGTCACCGCGCGCCTGGCCGCCCTCGAAGCGAAGGAGTAACCGTCCCGCGATGAAAGCCAGCGTCATCGTCTTTCCTGGCTCCAACTGCGACCGCGACGTGCAGGTCGCCCTGACCGACAGCATGGGCCGCCCGCCCGAGATGGTCTGGCATGGCGACAGCGAGTTGCCCGCGGCGGACCTGATCGTGCTGCCGGGCGGCTTTTCCTATGGCGACTACCTGAGGAGCGGCGCCATGGCCGCCAACTCGCCGGTCATGCGCGAGGTGGTGGACCGGGCGCAGAAGGGCGTGCCGGTCCTCGGCATCTGCAACGGCTTCCAGACGCTCACCGAGACCGGGCTGCTGCCCGGCGTGCTGATGCGCAACGCCAACCTGAAGTTCGTCTGCAAGGACGTGACGGTGCGGGTCGAGACCAGCCAGACCGTGTTCACCTGCGGCTACGAGGCGGGCCAGACCGTGCGCATCCCGATCGCCCATCACGACGGCAACTACTATGCCGACGACGACCTGCTCGACCGGCTCGAGGGCGAGGGCCGGGTGGCCTTCCGCTATACCGACCCGGAAGGCGCGGAGACCGAGGCCGCCAACCCCAACGGCTCGGCCCGCAACATCGCCGGCGTCTTCAACGAGAGCAAGACCGTCCTCGGCCTGATGCCCCACCCCGAACGGCTCGCTGATCCGGCGCTGGGCGGCAGCGACGGCAAGGCCCTGTTCGACGGGCTGGTGGAGGCGCTCGGGTGAGCGCCTCCGCGGCCGAACACGAGGGGCGGATCACGCCCGCGCTGGTCGCCGAGCACGGCTTCACGGACGGCGAATACCGGAAGATCCTGGAGATCCTCGGCCGCGAGCCCAACCTGACCGAGCTGGGCATCTATTCGGTGATGTGGAGCGAGCACTGCTCCTACAAGTCGTCCAAGACCTGGCTGCGCAAGCTGCCCACCGAGGCGCCCTGGGTGATCCAGGGGCCCGGCGAGAACGCCGGCGTGGTCGACATCGGCGACGGGCTCGCCTGCGTCTTCAAGATGGAGAGCCACAACCACCCCTCCTTCATCGAGCCCTATCAGGGCGCCGCGACCGGCGTGGGCGGGATCCTGCGCGACGTGTTCACCATGGGCGCGCGGCCGGTCGCCAATCTGAACGCGCTGCGCTTCGGCAGCCCGGACCATCCCAAGACCCGCCATCTGGTGGCGGGCGTGGTCGCCGGCATTGGCGGCTACGGCAACTGCGTCGGCATCCCGACCGTGGCCGGCGAGGTCAACTTCCACCCGGCGTACAACGGCAACATCCTGGTCAACGCCATGACCGTGGGCGTCGCCGCCAAGGACCGGATCTTCTATTCGGCGGCGGCGGGCGTCGGCAACCCGGTGGTCTATGTCGGCGCCAAGACCGGGCGCGACGGCATCCACGGCGCCACCATGGCCTCGGCCGAGTTCGCCGAGGATTCGGAGGAAAAGCGGCCCACGGTCCAGGTCGGCGACCCGTTCACCGAAAAACTCCTGCTGGAGGCCTGCCTGGAGCTCATGGCCACCGACGCGATCGTCGCCATCCAGGACATGGGCGCCGCTGGGCTGACCAGCTCGTCGGTCGAGATGTCTTCCAAGGGCGGGGTCGGCATCGCCCTCGACCTGGACAAGGTGCCGGTGCGCGAGACCGGCATGACGCCCTACGAGATCATGCTGTCGGAAAGCCAGGAGCGCATGCTCATGGTGCTGCGCCCCGGCCGGGAGGACACCGCCCGGCGGGTGTTCGAGAAGTGGGAGCTGGACTTCGCCGTGATCGGCGAGATCACCGACACCGGCCGGCTGGTGCTCCGCGCCGGCGGCGCGGTGGTGGCGGACCTGGAGGTCGAGCCGCTGGTCGCCAACGCCCCGGAATACGACCGGCCCTGGACGCCCAGCCCGCCGCGGGCCGAGGTCCAGGCTGCGGACGTGCCGGCACCCGGGGACCCCGCGGACGCGCTCTTGACCCTGCTGGCGAGCCCGGATTTGTGCTCGCGCCGCTGGGTCTGGGAGCAGTACGACCACATGGTCATGGCCGACACCGTGGTCCGGCCCGGCGCGGACGCGGCCGTGGTCCGCATCCACGGCTCGCGCCGCGGTCTCGCGGTCACCACCGACTGCACGCCCCGCTACTGCGTCGCCGATCCGGTCCAGGGCGGGCGCCAGGCGGTGGCCGAGGCCTGGCGCAACCTCACCGCCCTGGGCGCGCGGCCGCTCGCCGTGACCGACAACATGAACTTCGGCAATCCCGAGCGGCCTCCGGTCATGGGGCAGTTCGCGGGCTGCATCGAGGGCATGGCCGAGGCCTGCCGGACCCTGGATTTCCCCGTCGTCTCGGGCAACGTCTCCTTCTACAACGAGACCAACGGCCAGGGCATCCTGCCGACCCCGGCGATCGGCGGCGTCGGCCTGATCGACGACATCGAGACCATCCCCGCCACGGGCTTCCAGGCCCCGGACGAGGCCATCCTCCTGATCGGCGACGGCCATGGTTGGCTCGGCGCCTCGCTCTTCCTGCGCGAGCTCCGGGGCCGGGAGGACGGGGCGCCGCCGCCGGTCGACCTCGACGCCGAGCGCCGCGCCGGCGACCTGGTCCGCGGCCTCGTTCGCGACGGCCTGGTGAGCGCCTGCCACGACCTCTCGGACGGCGGGCTCTATGTGGCGCTGGCCGAGATGGTCATCGCCGGCCAGACCGGCGCCCGGATCGAGGCTCAGCCGGAGATCCCGCTGCACGCCTGGCTCTTCGGGGAGGATCAGGGGCGCTATCTTCTGGCCACGGCCCGCCCCGAGGCGGTGTTGGAGGCGGCCCGCGCGGTCAAGGTTAACGCCCGCCAGATCGGCCGGACCTGGGACGGTGAGCGGGGCGAGCGGCCGTTGACTGCGCCGGGAGCCCGGCCTATATCGCAAAAAGAGTTGCGGGACACGCACGAGCGATGGTTGCCCCAGTACATGGAGCGGCCCTAAAATGGCGTTCGGCGAACGATAAGCGAGAGCGAGGGAGAGACTGCCGATGGCCATGTCCGCCGCGGAAATCGAGGGCCTGATCAAGGAGGCGATCCCGGACGCCAGCGTCCGCATCGAGGATCTGGCCGGCGATGGCGACCACTACGCGGCGTACGTCACCTCGGCCGCCTTCAAGGGTCTTACCCGCGTCCAGCAACATCAGATGGTTTACCAGGCGCTCAAGGGCCGCATGGGCGATCAGTTGCACGCCCTTGCGCTGCAGACGCTGGTCCCCGAGAGCGCCGCATCAGAACACGGGTAAGGAAGAGCTTCGATGAGCGAAATCGCCACGCAGATCAAAGACGAGATCGATCAGTCCGACGTCGTGCTGTTCATGAAGGGCAGCCCGGTCATGCCGCAGTGCGGCTTCTCGGCCATGGTCGTCCAGGTGCTGTCCCATCTGGGCATCAAGTTCAAGGGCATCGATGTCCTGCAGGACGCGGAGCTGCGTCAGGGCATCAAGGATTTCAGCAACTGGCCGACCATCCCCCAGCTCTATGTGAAGGGGGAGTTCGTGGGCGGCTGCGACATCGTGCGCGAGATGTTCGAGAGCGGCGAGCTGATGGAGCTCATGAGCAGCCGCGGTATCGACGTCCGGCCCCAGTAACGGAGCGGCCAGATGAAGGTCTGCCGACATCTCACTCTGTTGGCGGGCCTTTTCTTCTGCGCGCCCCTGCCGGTTGCGGCCGAGAGCACGTCCCTCACCGACGACGACCTGGTCCGCAATTTCGGCATCATCGCCTTCGGCGACGAGTTTCGCGAGGTCAAGGACCCGCGCCTGATCAAGTGGACCAAGCCGCTCAAGGTCTATACCCGGATCGAGGCGCCAATGGGCGCGGCCGATCTGGCCTTTCTGGATGACCATCTCGGGCGGCTCCGGGCGATTACCGGTATCACCATCGACCAGGTCAAGTCCGAGAAGGACGCGAACTTCGTGATCGTCTTCACCAACGAGTCCAAGTTCAGCGACCTGGCCATGAACCACTTGGGCGTGTCCGACCGACGGCGCCGCGCGGACATGGGCCGGCGCATCGCCAACAGCAACTGTGTGGCCTATTTCCGCAGCGACAACCGCAGCTATACGATCCACGAGGCGATGATCCTGATCCCGGTGGACCGGGCCAAGAGCCGCGGCATACTGGATCTGTGCATCGTCGAGGAGACCTCGCAGGCTATGGGGCTGCCCAACGACTCGGACGACGTCAACCCCTCGATCTTCAACGACAGCAGCCCGCTCTCGGACCTGACCGAGCACGACATCATGCTGTTGAAGATGCTCTACGACCCGCGCATGACGCCGGGCATGCGCCAGGTCGAGGCGCTGGCAATGGCGCAAGAGATCCTGCCGAACATCCGCCGGCTCAAGCCGGTCCGGCGGCCGCCGCTTACGGGCTCTCCATGATCTCGCGCGCCCGGGCGGCCACGTCCTCGGGCAGCGCCATCCCCTCTCGGCTCTCTAGGTTCAGGCACACGCCGACCACGTTGGCCTCCATGACGACCTCGCCGGTGGCGACCTTCTTCATGCGGTGATGGAAGGTCACGGACTTGGTGCCGACCCGGTGGATCGTGCTCTCGACCCGATAGGCGTCGCCGACATTGAGCTCGATGGGGAAGTCGAACTCCATGCGCACCGCGGCCAGCGCGATCGGCGGATCGCGCTCCACCTCGGGCCCCAGCCCGAGATGAATGAACATCTGGAAGGCGGCGTCGCTGACCGCCGCCATGTGATGCTGGACGTTCATATGGCCGAGCTGGTCGCACTGCCAGGGGTTCACCGCCGCCCGATAGGTCTCGAAGTATTTCGGCATGTCCCGCTCTATCCCCCACGAAAAAGGCCTCGCGAGGAGGCCTTCTCGTTCAGCCCAATGCGGTCACCGCATGACGCGACGGACCGTTAGCGCGAATAGTACTCGGTCACTAGGTTGGGCTCCATGCGCACCGGATAGGGTACGTCGGCGAGCCCCGGTCCGCGCACGAACCGGCCCTTCATCTTGTTGTAGTCGACCTCGATATAGTCGGGCACGTCGCGCTCGGACGACGCGATCGATTCCAGGACGATGGCCAGATCCTTGGATTTCTCCTTGATCTCGACCTCGTCGCCGTCGCGCACCTGGAAGGACGGGACGTTGACCCGCCGCCCGTTGACCCGGATGTGACCGTGGTTGATGAACTGGCGGGCGGCGAACACGGTCGGCACGAACTTCATGCGATAAATCACCGCGTCCAGCCGCCGTTCCAAGAGCTCGATCAGGTTCTCGCCGGTGTCGCCGCGGCGGCGCACGGCCTCCTCATAAACGCGGCGGAACTGGCGTTCGGTGATGTTGCCGTAATAGCCCTTGAGCTTCTGCTTGGCCTGTAGCTGGACGCCGAAGTCCGAGAGCTTGCGGCGGCGCGCCTGGCCGTGCTGGCCGGGGCCGTATTCGCGGCGGTTGTAAGGGCTTTTCGGCCGGCCCCAGAGGTTGACCCCGAGGCGGCGGTTGATCTTGTACTTCGAGTTCTCTCTCTTGCTCATGGCTCCTCTTTCTCCCGGTGCGTCCCGGTGTTGTTCATGTCCAGATAGGCTCCCCGACGCGGCCGGGGAACGGGGCGGACCGCCCACGTTTTCTGGAATGCCGCGGTTTATATGGGTCTTGGGGGTGGCCTGTCAAACCCTTCCGAGGGGGATTCAGTCCCGGTGCCGGCGGGTGGTCAGGCAGGTGATGATGCCGCGGAGCGTCTTGACCTCCTGCTCCATCAGCCCGGCGCGCTGGAAGATGTTGCGGATGTTGCGGACCATGCTGGGCCGCTTCTCCCGGACCCTGAGAAAGCCGCAGGCGTCGAGCTCGCCCTCCAGGTGCTCGAACAGCCCCATGAGGTCGGCCTTGCTGGCCGGGCCGGTCACCCCCTGGACGACCTGGCGGTCGGGGGTGGCCGCACCCGCCTGATACCACTCATAGGCCACCAAGAGGACCGCCTGGGCCAGGTTCAGGGACTTGTAGGCCGGGTTGAGCGGCGCCTCGATGATCCGGTCCGCGAGCGCCATGTCGTCATTGGTGAGGCCCGCGCGCTCGGGCCCGAACAAGACCCCGATCCGCGCCCCGGCCGCGGACTGGGCGCGCATTTGGGCGGCCGCCGCCCGCGGGGTCAGGATCTCCTGGATCATGTCGCGCCGGCGCGCCGTGGCGGCGTAGACCTGGGTCAGGTCGGCGATGGCGTCGGCGGTGCTGTCGAACACCCGGGCCGCCTCGATCACGATGTCGGCGCCCGAGGCCGCCTTGACCGCCCAGTCGTTCGGCCAGCCCTCGCGGGGGCGCACCAGGCGCAGATCGGTGAGGCCGCAGTTCCACATGGCCCGGGCCGCAGTGCCGATGTTCTGGCCGAGCTGGGGCTGGACCAGCACGATGGCCGGCCCGCCGGTCACCGGTTCCTGGGTCTTGTCGGTGCCGGACACGGGCCTGCTCTCAGGTGGTCGCGTTGTCGCGGTAGAGCTTCCAGGTGATGCTGTCGTGCAGCGCGTTGTAGGAGGCGTCGATCACGTTGCCCGAGACGCCCACCGTGGACCAGCGGTGCCCGTGGCCGTCCGCGCTCTCGATCATCACCCGGGTGATCGCGGCGGTGGCGTCCTCCGGCGTGAGAATCCGCACCTTGTAGTCGACCAGCCACAGATCCTCGAGCGCGGGATAGTGCGGGGTGAGCGCCTCCCGCAGCGCCGCGTCGAGCGCGTTCACCGGCCCGTTGCCTTCGGCCACGGTCATGGCCTGGTTGCCGCCGACCTCGACCTTGATGGTCGCCTCCGACAGCGTGATCAGCTCGCCCCGGGCGTTCCAGCGGCGCTCGTCGATGACCCGGAAGCTGTTGAGCTTGAAATAGTCCGGCACTTGGCCGAGCGCGCGCCGGGCCAAGAGCTCGAAGCTCGCCTCGGCGCCGTCATAGGAATAGCCCTGGTGCTCCCGCGCCTTCACTTCCTCGACCAGGCGCTCCACCTTGGCGTTCTTGGCCTTGGGTTCGATGTCGATGCCGATCTCGCGGAAACGGGCCACGATGTTTGCCCGGCCGGCCTGGTCCGAGACCACCACATGACGCTGGTTGCCAACCAGCGACGGCTCGATGTGCTCGTAGGTGCGCGGGTCGCGCTCGACCGCCGAGACATGCAGCCCGCCCTTGTGGGTGAAGGCCGCCTCGCCGACATACGCCTGGTAGCGCGCCGGCATGCGGTTGAGCCGCTCGTCCAGAAGCCGCGAGACATGGGTCAGATGGGCGAGCGCCGTATCGGAGATGCCGATCTCGTATTCCGTCTTGAGCTTCAGGCTGGGGATCAGCGAGATCAGGTTGGCGTTGCCGCAGCGCTCGCCCAGCCCGTTGATGGTGCCCTGGACGTGGCGCGCGCCCGCCTCGACCGCGGCCAGGGAGTTGGCGACGGCGTTCTCGGTGTCGTTGTGGGCGTGGATGCCGAGATGGCTGCCTGGAATGTGCTGGGCGACCTCGCCGACGACGCGCCGCACCTCGTCCGGCAGGGTGCCGCCATTGGTGTCGCAGAGCACGATCCAGCGCGCGCCCGCGTCATGGGCGGCCTTGGCGCAGGCGAGCGCGTAGACCGGGTTCGCCTTGTAGCCGTCGAAGAAGTGCTCGGCGTCGAAGAAGACCTCCTTGCCGCGCTTGCCGGCGAGCACGATGCTGTCGGCGATCATGGCGAGGTTCTCGTCGAGCGTGGTGTCGAGCGCCACGTCGACATGGAAATCCCAGGTCTTGCCGACCATGCAGACGATCTTGGTCTCCGCACCCAGGAGCGCGGCCAAGCCCGGGTCGTTCTCGGCGCTGCGGCCCGGCCGGCGGGTCATGCCGAAGGCGGTGAAGGCCGCGCCCTTGACCGGCGGCAGCTGGGCGAAGAAGGCGTCGTCGGTGGGGTTGGCGCCCGGCCAGCCGCCCTCGATATGGTCGATGCCCAGCTCGTCCAGCGCCTCGGAGATGGCGATCTTGTCGCTCACCGAGAAGTCGACGCCCTGGGTCTGCGCCCCGTCGCGAAGCGTCGTGTCGTAGAGATAGACGCGGTTGTTCTGCTCTTCGGACACTCGATTACTTGCCTTTTTTCACAGTACGAACAGCATTTCTATGTCAGTTCACCCTGAGGAACGAGCGAAGCGAGTGTCTCGAAGGGTGAAGTGAACCACTCTTCCGGAAACCCATGTTCACTCCACCCGAGCAACCTTGCTTCTACGGGCCAGACGTCGGATCTGCTCGAAATCCCCACGGATCAGTGCTTCCTTCTTGGCTCGGTTCCACCCTTTGATCTGTCGCTCCGTCGCATTCGCATCGGTATACCTGGCGAACTCCTGTTGCCAGACCACCTCGACCGGTCTGCGGGACGAAGTGAACCCGCCGTATTTCCCTGCATTGTGCTCGGCAACGCGGCTCTCCAGCGAGGACTGCGTCTTGCCGACGTAATAGCTGCCGTCTGCGCAGCGCAGCATGTAAACGTATGAAGGCATTTCGGTGCGACGATCCCATCCTTCGAGCGAGCCGCCTTCTCCTTCGAGACGCCCGCTCGCGCGGGCTCCTCAGGATGAAGGCGGCTTAGTGATTACAGGCCAGCGTCTCCCTCACGTCACTTCATAGCGAGAGCCAACAACAAAAACTTCATCCTCAGGAACGAGCACAGCGAGTGTATCCAAGGGTGAAGTGGACACATTAACAATGCTCATCCGGCGCGCCTCCAGGTGGTGCCGTCCGGGCCGTCCTCGAGGACCACGCCCATTTCTTCAAGCTCGTCGCGGATGCGATCGGCCTCGGCGAAATCCTTGGCCTTGCGCGCCCCTTCGCGCCGGGCGATCAGGTCCTCGATCTCGGCCACGCCCTCGGCGCCCGCGCCCTTGAACCAGACCTCGGGGTCTTGCTGCAGCAGACCCAGCAATCCTGCCGCATGTTCAAGTCGATACTTTACCTGCCCCAGATCGACGGACACCTGCTCTCCAGATATCTCGCTCTTCAGGTCCCAGGGTTCAAAAACATACTTGGCGAGCAGATGAATGCGGCTGATGGCCAAGGGTGTGTTCAGGTCATCATCAAGATCATCGGTAACCGTGCTTCTCGGCTGCTCAATTGGCAGTGGATCATCGCATGGGATCGCCATCACGTCTTTCAGGGCTTCGACTGCGCGGTACAGGTAATCCAGCTCTGCCTTGGCTTCCCTAAGCCTCTCCTTCGTGAAATCGAGCGGCTGGCGGTAGTGGGTCTTGAGCAGCAAGAGCCGGATCGCCTCGCCCGGGAATTCCTCGAGCAGCTCGTGCACGGTGTAGAAGTTGCCGAGCGACTTGGACATCTTCTCGCCCTCGGCCATGAGATAGCCGTTGTGCACCCAGTACTTGGCGAAGATGTGCTCGGGTTCGGCGCAGCGGCTTTGCGCGATCTCGTTCTCATGGTGGGGAAAGATCAGGTCCTGGCCGCCGCCGTGGATGTCGAAATCCAGGCCGAGATGCTTGCCGCTCATCGCCGAGCATTCCAAATGCCAGCCGGGCCGGCCGCGGCCCCAGGGGCTCTCCCAGCCGGGCTGTTCGTCCGTGCTCGGCTTCCAGAGCACGAAATCGGCCGGGTCCTTCTTGTAGGGGGCCACCTCGACCCGGGCGCCCGCGACGATGTCCTCCCGCTTGTTGCGGGACAGGCCGCCATAGTCGGGCCAGGAGGGCACGTCGAAGAGCACATGCCCGTCCGCGGCATAGGCATGGCCTGCTTCGATCAACTGCTCGATCATGGCGATCATTTCGGGGATATGCTCGGTCGCCCGCGGCTCGATGTCCGGGTCGAGCGCGCCGAGCGCCGCCATGTCTTCATGGAAGGCCTTGGTGGTCCGGGTCGTGACCTGCTCGATGGTCTCGCCGGTCTCCTTGGCGGCGTTGATGATCTTGTCGTCCACGTCGGTGATGTTGCGGACGTAGGTCACCTTCGGATAGTGCTGCCTCAAGAGCCGGTACAGCACGTCGAACACCACCACCGGCCGGGCGTTGCCGATATGGGCGTAGTCGTACACGGTGGGCCCGCAGACGTACATACGTACGTTCCCCGGATCGATCGGCTCGAAGTCCTCCTTCCGCCGCGTCAGCGTGTTGTAGAGACGAAGACCCATATCCCGTTAACTTACTGAAATTCCTATATTTTCCTCAAAGCGCCGAGCCGCGCCCGGCGCCGCATAGGCGTATCAGAACTTCCCCCTCAGGTCCACGGCCGCGCCGGGGCTCAGAGCAGGCTCTTGAAGGTGTTGGTGATCGGATAGCGGCGGTCGCGGCCGAAGGCGCGGCTGGTGATCTTGACCCCCGGCGGCGCCTGGCGGCGCTTGTACTCGGCCACGTCCAGCATGCGCCAGACCTTCTGCACCACCGTCCGCTCGTGGCCGCGGCCGACGATCTCCTCGATGCCCATCTCGGCCTCGATCAGGCAGGTGAGGATATCGTCCAGCTCCTCGTAGGGCGGCAGCGTGTCCTGGTCGGTCTGGTCGGGCTTGAGCTCGGCCGAGGGCGCCTTGGTCAGGATCCGCTCGGGCATGACCCGGCCCTCGGGGCCCATGGCACCCGCGGGCTTCTGCTGGTTGCGCCAGGCCGAGAGCTCATAGACCTTGGTCTTGTAGACGTCCTTGAGCACGGAATAGCCGCCGCACATGTCGCCGTAGAGGGTGGCGTAGCCGACCGACATCTCCGACTTGTTGCCGGTCGACAGCACCATGTGCCCGAACTTGTTGGAGAGCGCCATCAGCGTCAGGCCGCGCGATCGGGCCTGAATGTTCTCCTCGGTGATGTCCGGCGGCAGCGCGTCGAAGGCGGGAGAGAGCATGTCGTCGAAGGCGGCCATGGCCGGCTCGATCGAGATCACCTCCTCCGGCACGCCGAGCAGGCGGCTGGTCTCCGCTGCATCCTCGAGGCTCTCGCTCGCGGTGAAGGGCGAGGGCATCATCACGCAGCGCACCTTGTCCGCGCCCAGCGCGTCCACCGCCACGGCCGCGGTCAGCGCCGAATCGATGCCGCCGGAGAGCCCGATGATCACCCCCGGAAAGCCGTTCTTGCCGACATAGTCGCGCAGGCCCAGCATCATCGCCTGGTAGATCCCGCTCAGGCCGTCGGGCGGAGCCGCCACATCGCCCTTGTCGCAGGCCCAGCCCGCCTCGCCGCGGCGCCAGTGGGTCACGGCGACCCGCTCCCGCCAGCAGGGCAGCTGGGCGGCCAGCGCCCGGTCGCCGTTCAGCACGAAGGAGGCGCCGTCGAAGACCAGCTCGTCCTGTCCGCCCACCTGGTTCACATAGACCAGCGGCAGGCCGGACTCGGTGACCCGGGCGACGGCGTAGACCAGGCGCGAGTCGGCCTTGTCGGTCTCGAAGGGCGAGCCGTTCAACACCGCGAGGATCTCGGCACCCGATTCCTCGAGGCACTCGGCGACGTCCTCGGCCCACATGTCTTCGCAGACCATTACGCCGAGCCGCACGCCGCGCAGGTTGACCGGGCCCGGCAGCGGGCCCGCCTGGAACACGCGCTTCTCGTCGAACACGCCATAGTTCGGCAGATCGTGCTTGAAGCGCGCCGCGGCGATCTCGCCGCCGTCCAACAGCAGGGAGGCGTTGTAGAGCGCGCCGCCGTCGCGCCAGGGCGCGCCCACCAGCATGGCCGGCCCGCCGTCCCCGGTCTCGACCGCGAGATGGCGCACCGCCGCCTCGACCCGGTCCTGGAAGAAGGGTTTGAGCACCAGGTCCTCGGGCGGATAGCCCGAGACCACCAGCTCCGAGTAGACCACGATCTCGGCGTGCTGACGGGCCGCCTGTTCGCGCGCGCGCAGGATCGCCGCCGCGTTGCCGTCGATGTCGCCAACCGTCGGATTGATCTGGGCCAGGGCGATGGCAAGGCTGTCCGTCATCACGGTCGCTCGAGCACCCGAACCTGTGAAACTCCGAAAGTACTACACCCGCCGGGCGGTGCGGAAAAGGCGGCACCTCAGGTCGAGTCGCGGCATGGCAGGCGAGCCGGCCGTCTTTGTGCCTCAATTCAGTGTAGGCATGTCGGGCTCCCAGGGACAGAGCGGGCTTGCCCCCTGGGCGATTGCGCAAACGCGATCGAGCTCAGAGACAGGCGCCGTCAGGACCGACGCCGCTACGGAAAGCGAGGGATCATGAAGATCTTCACCGTGCATCCGGGGCCGCTCATGTACACCAAGATCTTCCTCCGGCTCGAGCCGCTGGGCCTCGAGCTGGCGGCGGAAGCCGCCCGCCGCGCCGGACACGACGTCCGGCTCATGGACCTGCAGGTGGAGTCGCACAAGGCCTATTTCCGGGTCATCGACGACTGGCGCCCCGACGTGGTCGCGTTCTCGTGCAACTATCTGGCCAACGTCCCAGAGGTCGTCGCGCTCGCCAAGCAGACCAAGGCGTTGCTGCCCGACTGTTTCGTGTTCGTCGGCGGGCACAGCGCCTCGTTCACCGCGGATGCCATCCTGGAGCATGGCGCCGGCGCGATCGGCTGCGTGCTGCGCGGCGAGGGCGAAGCCGTCATCCCGGAGCTGCTGTTGGCGGTCGAGCACGACCGGGATGCGGTCGTGCAGGTGCCCGGTGCGGTCACCGCCGCGGGCGAAGGGCCGCCGCCCCGCTTCGTCGAGAGCCTCGACGGTCTCAGGCCCGCGCGGGACCTGGTCCGGCATCGGCGCAAGTACTTCATTGGGCTCCTGGACCCGGCGGCATCGATCGAGTTCTCGCGCGGCTGTCCCTGGGACTGCAATTTCTGCAGCGCCTGGACCTTCTATGGGCGCAGCTACCGCACCGTGAGCCCCGAGGTCGCGGTCGAGGAGCTGGCGCGTATCCGCGAGCCGGGCATTTTCATCGTCGACGACGTAGCCTTCATCCAGTCCAGGCACGGCCTTGAGATCGGCGAGGCGATCGCCCGCAAAGGCATCAAGAAGCAGTACTACCTGGAGACCCGCGGCGACGTCTTGTTGCGCAACAAGGAGGTGTTCACCTTCTGGCGCGATCTCGGCGTGCAGTACATGTTTCTCGGGCTCGAGGCGATCGACGAGGACGGGCTCCGGAAGTTCCGCAAGCGAACCACGCTCGACCAAAGCTTCGAGGCGCTCGCATTCGCCCGCTCCCTCGGCATCCACGTGGCCATCAATATCATCGCCGACCCAGGCTGGGACCGGGACCGGTTCGAGGTGGTGCGGCAGTGGATCACGGAGGTGCCCGAGATCGTCAATGTGAGCGTCGCCACCCCTTACCCCGGCACCGAGATCTGGCACACGGAGGCGCGCCGGCTGACCACGCGGGACTACCGTCTGTTCGACATCCAGCATGCCGTGGTGCCGACCAAGCTGCCGCTCGCCGAGTTCTACCGCGAGCTTGTCGAGACCCAGCAGGTCATGAACAAGAAGCATCTGCGCTGGCAGGCGGTGCGGAACCTCGCGCCGGTGCTGCTCGACCGGCTGCTGCACGGCCAGACCAACTTCTTCCAGATGCTTTGGAAGTTCAACAGCGTCTACAACGCCGATCTGCTGCTGGCCGACCACGACCAGCCGGTCGAGGTGCAGATCCCGCCACCGCCGGCGCAGCAGGCGACGGTCGACCCGAAATCACTCTATGTGCATGCGTCCCGCGGCCGCCGCGGCCGCGCCATCGACGACGCCACCGAACGCTTCGTGGACGAGAGCCGGATGGGCGCCACCGGCTAGAGCGATTTTGGTTGATACGGATTCGGCGCCGGCCCACTCCCCCACCCGGCCACCCATAGCTTACGATCCGGTGGGTGGCCGGGTGGGGGAGTGGGCTGGTGCCGTCAAAAACGGAAATGATCTAGGCCGCCTTTGCCGTCCAGACCGAGACGGCCTGCTCCCGCCCGCGCAGCACCCAGCTCGCCTCGCCCGGTATGAAATCCGCGAGCGCCGCCTCGCCGCCCTGGCGGCGGGCCTCCTCGGCCAGCGCGGCGCTGATCACGATCGGCGTGTCGAGCTTGCGGGTGAGCTGCTCGAGCCGGCTGGCCACGTTGACCGTGTCGCCGATCACGGCGAACTCGAGGCGCCGCTCGCCGCCCACGTCGCCAAGGACCACCGGGCCGATATGGGCGCCCACACCGATTCGGATCGGCGGCTCGCCGCGCCGCCGGCGCTCTTCGTTCCAGGCCTCGACCGAGCGGACCAGGGCGCGGGCGCAGGCCACGGCATTGACGGCGTCCCGCTCGCCGCTCCGGGGCGTGCCGAAGGTGGCCATGATGCCGTCGCCGAGATACTTGTCCAGGGTCCCGCCAAAAGCGAACACCTCCTGTTCCATCCGGGCGTCGAAGGCGCGGAGAAGCTGGATCACCGCTTCCGGCGGCTGGTTCTCCGAGAGCCGCGTGAAGCCCACGATGTCGGCGAACAGGACCGCCACCCGCTGCTGGCGCACTGGCCCGAGCGGGGAGTCGAGCCGCGCCAGGTCGTCCACCATGTTGGGCGGGAAATAGCGGGACAGGTTGCCGCGCTCCCGCTCGGCCCTGGCCTGGCGCCAGACCACCCGGCGCACGCGCCAGACCGCGGCGGCGAGCACGCCGGTGACGATCAGGATAGTCAGCACATCCTCGATGCGCTCGCCGAGGTCTACGAAATAGGGATCGTAGAGTTGTGCCAGGATCTCATCCACGCTCAGATGCGCAGCGGCCTCGGGATCGAGCGTCGTGCGTACGCCCGGCTGCGCGGTCACCCAGGCAACGCCCGCCGACCAGCCGAGCGCGGCCATGAGCCCGGCCCAGAGCACCAGACCGGGCGCGTAGGCGAACACCGTCGCCCCCAACAGGACGAAGTAAAAGGTCACCGTGGAGCCGTAGTAGATGATGGTCGGCGGCCAGGGCCAGTCGGGCAGCGGTGGCGGCGCGATCAGGATCCATGACAGCAGGCCCATCTCCAGCGTGACCAGCGCGTATTTGACCCAGGCGGCCCGGAGCGGGCCCCGGTTTGTAAACAGCCAGCCCAGCGCGATCGCCGCAAACAGCAGCAGCATGACCAGGTAGTAGTAGAGGTGCGGCGGGTCCATCTCGATCTGCATCCAGAGCGAGATCATCGCGTAGGCCCCCAGACGCGCCCGCACGCTGAGGACGATGCCGCGGCGCTCCTCGGCCTCGAATGCGGTCTGTAGCCGCGCGCGCTGTCGCGCGCGCAGGTTCCTCTCGGTCATGGCTCTGCTCCCGGCGGCCGACCTGACAGCTGGCTCCGACCCTGTCAACGTATGGGCTGAAAAAACGACAATCGGGCAGCCTAGCGATAGGGCCCCGTCCAGGCGACCCCTGAAAGCGCATGCCAGCTATGACCAATCGTCACACGTCGGCCGAAGCCGGTCCGGCCAGGTAGTGCCCGGGCGTCTCGCCCATGGCCCGGCGGAACATGGCGATGAAGGCGCTCGGGCTTTCATAGCCCACCGCGTAGGCGACGGCGGTGACCGAATCGCCCATGGCGAGACGGGCCAGCGCCTCGTGCAGACGAAGCTGCCGGCGCCAGTCCCGGAAGGAGAGGCCGGTCTCGGCCAGAAACAGCCGCGCCAGGGTGCGTGCGCTGGCCCCGGCGGCCTTCGCCCAGTCCTCGAGTCCCCGCCGATCGGCCGGGTCGGCGATCAGGGCATCGGTGACCGCCCTGAGCCGCCGGTCCCGCGGCAGCGGCAGATGCAGGGCGGCCGTGCGCGCCGCCGCGATCTGGTCCAGGAGAACCCGCATCAGTCGCCCGTCGGGGCTGTCGAGCCGATAGTCCCGCGGCAAGGCCACCACCGCCAGGATCAGCTCACGCAACAGCGGGCTCACGGAAATCACCCGGCACTCCGCCATGACGCCCGCCGCCGGCTGCGGGGCCACATAGATGTTGCGCATGGCCACGGCACCGATCGGGCCGACCTGGTGCGCCAGGCCGGGCGGGATCCAGACCGCCCGCTGCGGCGGCACGACCCAGGCGCCGACCGGCGTCTGCACCCGCATCAGGCCGGATGAGGCATAGAGAAGCTGGGCGTAGTCGTGCCGGTGCAGGCCGACGATCTCGTCCGGCACCAGGTCGCGGGCCACGCTGACCACGGGACGGTCCGGGCCGTCGCGCCAGGGACGCCTGAGGGGCGCGTCCGCGGGCTTTCCGTCGGTTTGTCTGGTTTGCGACATTTATTGGCATGATGCCGATAGACGGCCAAGCGGTCCAGCGCTAAATCAAGGCCATGGCAATCACCGGGAACCCATTGCACGGCGGATCGCCGTCCAGCGGCCGGCCGCCCGGCGGTTGGCGACGGCCGGAGGTGCTGCTCTTGCTGATGGCGGCGGCGGTGCCGCTGTCCTTCGCCACCTGGCAGGCTTTGCTGAACAATTTCGCGGTCGAGCGCGCGGCCTTCACCGGAGCCGAGATCGGCATCCTGCAGAGCATCCGCGAGATCCCGGGCTTCCTCGCCTTCGCGGTCGTCTTCGTGTTGCTGCTGATGCGCGAGCAGACCCTGGCGCTCGTGGCCCTGCTGCTGCTCGGCATCGGCACCGCGGTCACGGGCTTCTTTCCGACGGTGCTCGGTCTCTACCTGACCACCTTCGCGATGTCGCTGGGCTTTCACTATTACGAGACGGTGCAGACCTCCTTGGCGCTGCAGTGGATCGAGCACGACAAGGCGGCGCACACGCTGGGCCGCATCGTCGGCATCGGCTCCTTCACCGGGCTCGTGTCCTTCGGCCTGGTCTACCTTGCCTTCGACCGGTTGGCGCTGGACTTCTCCTGGGTCTATCTCGCAGGCGGCGGCGCGACCGTGCTGATCGCGCTGGTCGCCTGGGTCGCCTTTCCGCATTTTCCCCAGCGAGTCGAGCAGCGCAAACACCTGGTGCTGCGCCGGCGCTACTGGCTCTACTACGCGCTGACGTTCCTGTCCGGCGCGCGGCGGCAGATCTTCGTCGTGTTCGCGGGTTTCCTGATGGTGGAGAAGTTCGGCTATTCGGTTGCCGACATCTCGCTCCTGTTCCTGATCAACGGCGCGCTGACCATGGTCCTGGCGCCGCGCATCGGCGCGCTGATCGGCCGCTGGGGCGAGCGGCGCGCGCTCACCGTCGAGTATATCGGGCTGATCCTCGTCTTCACCGCCTATGCCTTCGTCGAGAACGCGACCGTGGCCGCGGGCCTCTACGTGATCGACCATCTGTTCTTCGCCATGGCGATCGCCATCAAGACCTATTTCCAGAAGATCGCCGACCCTGCCGACATCGCCCCCAGCGCGGGGGTGGGCTTCACCATCAACCACATCGCCGCGGTGGTCATCCCGGCGATCTTCGGGCTGGTCTGGCTGGTCTCGCCTTCGGCCGTATTCCTGGCGGGGGCGGCGATCGGCGCGGGGTCCCTGGTGCTCGCACGGCTGGTGCCGCCGCAGCCGGAGCCGGGCCGCGAGACGGTCGTTACACGACCCGCCCTGGCGGCGGCCGAATAGGGATCTTCAACAAGGCGCGTGCGCGCCACGCGCATCTTCCCTAAGCTCCCATCAACCACCAAGGGAGCCGATCGCATGGCCGTCTTTCCCGAATACGACCAATACGATGCCGTCGGGCTTGCCGAGCTGATCGCCGGCCAGGAGATCTCCGCGCGGGAGGTCCTGGAGGCGGCGATTGGACGCGTCGAGGCGCTCAACCCGGCGGTCAACGCCGTCATTCATCCGATGTTCGACCACGCCGAGGCGGCGTTGGCCGACGGGCTGCCCGATGGCCCGCTCGCGGGCGTGCCCTATCTGCTGAAGGACCTCTACATCCTCTGCCGCGGCGCGCCGACCCGAAACGGCTCGCGCTTCTTCGCCGACCATGTCGCGGACCACGACAGCACGCTCACCGAACGGCTGAAGGCGGCGGGGCTGGTGATCCTCGGCAAGACCAACACCCCCGAATTCGGGATCAGCGCCGCGACCGAGCCGGTGGCGCATGGCCCGACCCGCAATCCCTGGGATCCGGCGCGAAGTGCCGGCGGCTCCAGCGGAGGTGCGGCCGTGGCGGTGGCATCCGGGATGGTGCCCGCCGCCCATGCGACCGACGGCGGCGGCTCGATCCGCATTCCCGCCTCCTGCTGCGGGTTATTCGGCCTCAAGCTGACCCGAGCCCGCAACCCCGCGGGTCCGGACATCGGCGAGGGCTGGAGCGGGCTGGCCTCGGGACACGCGGTCACACGCACGGTTCGCGACAGCGCCGCCTTGCTCGACGTCACACACGGCCCGGCCACGGGCGACCCGTATCACCCGCCGCCGCCCGCGCGGCCGTTCCTCGAGGAGGTCGGCGCCGATCCGGGACGGCTGCGCATCGCCGTCACGACAGACTTAGACCCGCGCGCGGAGATCGACCCCGTCTGCGTGGCCGCGGTCGAGGACGCAGCCCGGCTGTGCGAAGGCCTGGGCCACACGGTGGAGGACGCCGCGCCCAGCTATGACGCGGCCGCCATGCGGTGGGCGTTCCACATCATCGTCGGCGGCAATCTGCACAACGCGCTGGCGCTCAGGGAACAGGCCGTCGGCCGCGAGCGGCGGGACGGCGACGTGGAGCGGATCACCGACATCTGGGCCGACGAAGGCGCCAGTGCGAGCGCCGGCGACTATGCCCGGGCGATCCAGGTGGTGCATGCCATCGGCCGCAGTTTCGGCAGGTTCTTCGAGCGCTACGACATCCTGCTATCGCCGACGTTGGCCGGACCGCCGGTTCCGCTCGGCAGCTTCGACATGATGGGCGACGACCTCTCCCGCTACAACGAAGTCCTCATGGCGCACATCCCCTTCACCCCGCCCTTCAACGCCGCGGGCTGCCCGGCCATGTCGGTCCCCCTCGCCTGGAGCGAGGACGGGCTGCCGGTGGGCGTCCAGTTCGGCGCTGGCTTCGGCCACGAAGCGGTGCTCTTTCGCCTTGCCGCCCAGTTGGAGGCGGCGCGGCCCTGGCGGGACCGCCGTCCCCCGGTCGCGGGCGGCTGACAGGCTGGACGTCTTTGCTGGCCTACTCGCCGTGCGGCTCGGCCAGCCGGTCCAGCATTTGGCGAATGGCGGCGATCTGCGGCGCCTCTTTGGTCAGGAAATCGGTGCCGCTGTAGCCCCACCAGTCCCAGCAGGCGTTCGGGTTGCCCGGGCTCGCGATGGTTTGTGGAAACAGGATGACGAGCCTGTTGTTGTCGGCCCAGTTGGCATAGCCCGTCTCCCGAACGAACACCTCGTCGATCGAATCGCGGTTCTGATGGCAGCCGTGCAGCGCGATGTGGACCCGGCAGCCCGCGTCGGTCTCGCAGGCGGGCGGAACGTAGACGACCCCGGCGGGATCCATACCCTTGGCCTCAGGGTTGTTCAGGAACTCGGCCTGGTCGAATTCTTGGAACCGGCCCGCGGGCTCGGCCACCCGCGGCGCGAGCGTGCCATAGATGTGGGCCAGGACCGCGCCCGCCTGATCGAAATCGCAGTCGTTCAGGTACGGACTCTGCGAGGTGCCACAGACGTAGGTCTCGCCCTCCTCGATGACGAAGGCATGACCGGCCGCCGAATCGTTTGTGTAACTGATCTGCGCCTCGGGCAGCCCGGCCAGCCGATAGTACTCGACCGCGGTCGCCACCACCGTTTCCTTCACCGTGTTGTCGGCCTCGCCGGAGAATACATAGACGCGGTCCGACCGCAGGCCGCTCGTCGGGTCCACCTTGCCGGCCGACGCCAACTCTTCCGTGCGCTCCAGAAGGGGTTCGGCCTGCGGCGTGCCGAGATAGGTCTGCATGCAACGGTACAGCGCCTGCTGCGCGTTGGCGAATGTCATCCCCGCCCAGCCGGGGAATCGGCGGGCGTACCAGCTCTCGGCGCAGGCGAAGGGACCGCCGGCGACGATGCCCGCACCGATGAAGGTCTCCGAATGGGCGACGTGCAGTTGTCCGGCCATATAGGCGCCGGACGACAGGCCCGACACCGAGCTCTGGCTCAGATCGACCCCGAGCGCGGGCAACGGGGGCGCGGCGGCCGCCGCGCTCACCGAGAGCCCGGCCCAGACGAGGATAGACGCCAGCGTGCGACAGAGGACGTTCATGGTTGTGACAAGCGGAAAGCGAGGCGGCACCATGACTTGCGACCAGCATCGCCCAGCCATGTGGCGCAATCATGGCGCGCTCGCGCGAGCGGTCCCGGGTGTCGGCGACGGCAGTGCTTACAAAACCATCATACTGCCTTCACATGACTGTAACCGTCTTGTGGTGAACTCGGTTCGGCGGACAACGGGAGAGACTTCGATGACAGCACGATCCTACGGCAGGATTGTCGCCCTGGCCGTTCGCGCCTTCGATGACGTGGACGAGGCGGACACCTATCTTCGTTCGCCCAAGCAGTTCCTGAACGGGCGCACGCCGCTCGAGGCCGCGCGCACGCCCGAGGGCGCCGCCCTGGTCGAACGACAGCTCTACTGGATCTCGCAACTGATCAGCGGACCAACGGAGCTACGCGCATAAGCACGCGTCCCGGCCCACAAGACAGGTCCGGCCCGCTGCGAACCGGCCGCCTACTCGTGCACCACGAAATGGTAGGTCTTGGATATGATGCGCCAGCGGCCGTCGAGCTTGAGCAGCGTCAGATAGTCGGTGAAGTACTTCGGTGGCACGCCAAGCTCGACCTTGGCCAGCGCCGTGGTCGGACCCGAGAAGTCGATCGAGAGGATCCGATCGAAGCGCTTCATGTCCTGGCTCTGGGGTGAGGGCCGCCCGGCGACCAGCCCCAGGTACTCTGCGAGGGTCATCTGGGCGAGTGCGCCCTCGGTGGACGAGTACAGATGCGCATCGGGATGGAACACGGCGCCAAGCTTGTCCGTGTCGCCCTCATAGATGCCGTCGAAATAGGCTGCCAACGCCTCTGATACCTCTGCAAACCGAGGGTCCATGCTTCCCCTACCCCAGTTGCGAGACTTGCGTTTGACCGACCGCGGCCAGACCACCGAGGGTCCGCCGCGGCCGGCCTGTCAGACGAACATCGACGCGAGGGGTGTCACCCCCTCACGCCGACATCGGGTCTAATCGGGCCCCTTGCCCGGCTTGACCGCAGGCGTCGTCGCCCGGCGGGTCGTCGTGCGACGCGCCGTGGGGCGACGGGTTGCCGGCGTACCGCCGGAGTTCGTCCGGCCGGTTCCGGCCGGTTTGGACGTCTTGCCCCCGCCCGTCGCCGCACTGGCGGCCGCCGCACGGCTGGCTGCGGTCGGCTTGGCCGCCGCCGGTTTCTTGGCCGCGGCTTTGGCTGCCGCCGGCCGTGGAGTCGCGGCCTTCGCGGCCGCCGGTTTGGCCGCCGGCCGACGGGGCGCGGCCTTCCGAGCGGCCGGCTTGCGCGCCGGCGCCTTTGCCGGGGTCGCCTTGCGCGCGGCCGGCTTGGCCGGCGCTGGTTTGGCGGGCGCCGCGCTGCGGACCCTTTCGACCGCTTTACCCGTTACCTTGACGAGCAGTCGCAGGTCTTTCTCGGCCGCCTCTGCCAGCCGAGCGACTTCCTTGTCCAACCGCTTGGTCAGCTTGTTGACATCCTTCTGCGCGGAGCGAGCGAACTTGGCGAACTCTTTCTCGGTCGATGCCGCGGCAGTCTCGAGCTCTTTCCAAACTCTTTCCACGTCCGCTTGCGCCTTGTTGATCGCCTCGCGAATATGGTCGAGAACGTCCGCCGCTGCCGCCTCATGCCTCGTCACTTGCTTTTTCGCTCGCCCCTTCTTCTTCCCTGCCATGACCTGACCTCCCTTCTCCATTATTCATCGTAAGCCCCGGCACCACAGGCAAAAGTCGCTCCCAAGATGCCCGGGTTGAGGCGTTTGCGCAACAGCCAAGGACAAACTTTGCAAAGATTCTTGCTTGTTTAGACAGATCTGTCTGATCAGTCTTGGTTAACAGCGGACCGTTGGGCACGGAATCGCCGGCAGCGCGTGTGGGAACGTGCGCCTGCACCTATTGCCGCGTCACCTTTTCATAGCCCGATTGCCGCAGGCATCGGGCATAGGCGTCTTGATCGGTGCGCGTGATCGTGGCGCGTTCGCTCTGGTGGATGATGGCCCTTGCGCGCTGGGTGCACAGGTAGACGCCTGCGCGAAATTCCTCGTCGCTGGCGCCGGGCTTGACCCACGAAGACGTGCTCTCGGCGCAGGCCGCAAGGAGGCCGAGCGCGAGCAAGACGCCGGTCGCCGAGCAGATGGTGAGATGGCGCGGCTGGTCTGACTTGGGCACGGGATACAGCTCTGAGCCAGCCCTTCGGATAGCGGTTACGGTTGGCGCAACAGGAATTCCCGGCCGACCTTGACCATGGGCTGGCCGTCATACTCGACGATGTCGGCGGTGGCATAGGTCTCGTGCCATTTGTCCGGCAGAAACGACCCGGTGCCGACCAGATCGATCGGGGCCTTGGCCACGGCCATGACCTTGCACTTCTCGGGCGTGAAACCGGACGAGGCAACGATCTTGACCTCGCCGAAGTCCGCCTTGTCGAGCTGCTCCCTGAGATGCCAGACGGCGGCCGCCGACACACCGGTACCGATCAGATAGCGCAGCTCGGTCTCGCTGCGATAACCGCGGATCGCGTCCGGCGCGTGCCGGTCCAGCACGGCGTAGGAGTTCGGCGGGTCGAGCCCTTCGATATAGCGGCCCCCCGGCGTGTCGATGCGCACGGCGATCCGCCCCGCATTGGCGAGATCGGGAAAGCGACGGCACACCGCGAGCGTATCGGTGACCTCCTGGCCGAAATAGTCGACCAGCACGACCAGGTCGCGCTCGGGGAAGGCCTCGTGGAACATCTCGGCCGCGCGCACCGTCGAGCCGGCGTAGCCGATCACCGCGTGCGGCATCGTGCCCATGCCGGCCTCGTTGCCGAAATAGTGCGCCGTGGCGTCGGTGGCGTTGCCGACGAAGCCTTTGGCGCCGACCTTGCGGCGGGCCTTGGCCGAGCCGACGCTCGCCGCATAGGCCATCATCTCCGCCATTTCGGTGCCGGCGCAGTGGCGCGCGTCGAAGGCCAGGAAAGCCGTCTGCGGCAGGTCGACGCACATGTTGTAGGCGTTGTAGGCGGCCACGCAGCAGGCACCGAGCTTCTGCAGGAACAGGGTTTCCAGGTCGACCAGCTGGCTCAGCTGGCCACCGACATAGACGATCGGCTCGCCGGCGCCGACCCACTTGCCCTCCTCCTGCCGCAGGTCGATGTCGAACTTGGTCTGGCGCTGCTCGGCCACGCTCTCGAGCCAATCGACCATCAGCCGCGGCGCGGAGGTGACCGGCCGGCGCATGAACATGGCATAGGTCACGGCCCGGTCGCCGAACCGTTCCACGAGCTCCTTCGAGCGGTTGAAATAAGCGTCGGTCCAAGCCGGGATATCGTCCGGCTGGGGCCACATGGCGTGCTGCCGCCTGGGGCTGTCCACGGTCCGCGCCCCGGGGTCAGAAGGCCGCCGCGACGCGGCCGTCGGCCGCACCGCGCTCGTCTTTCAGCCCTTCGGAGATGAGGAAAGCGAGCTCCAGCGCCTGGCTGGCGTTCAGCCGCGGGTCGCAATGGGTGTGGTAGCGGTGGGCCAGGTCCTCTTCGGAGATCGCCTGGGCGCCGCCGATGCACTCGGTCACGTTTTGCCCCGTCATCTCGAAATGCACCCCACCGGCATGGGTCCCCTCGGCCCGGTGCACGGCGAAGAAGCCCTTAACCTCGCGCAGGATGCGGTCGACCGCACGGGTCTTGTAGCCGGTCGAGGATTTGACCGTGTTGCCGTGCATGGGATCGCAGGACCAGACCACGGTGCGCCCTTCGCGGACGAGCCTGCGGACCAGGGGCGGCAGCTTGACCTCGACCTGGTCGGCCCCCATGCGCGCGATCAGCGTCAGCCGCCCGGGCTCGTTCTCGGGGTTCAGCAGGTCGCAGAGCCGCAGCAGGTCGTCCTCGGCCATCGACGGCCCGCATTTGATGCCGACCGGGTTCTTGATGCCGCGCGCGAACTCGACATGGGCGCCCTCCGGATCGCGGGTGCGGTCGCCGATCCACAGCATGTGGGCCGAGCAGTCGTACCAGTCGCCGGTCAGACTGTCGCAGCGGGTCAGCGCCTGCTCGTAGGTCAACAGCAGCGCTTCGTGCGAGGTGTAGAACTCGGTCTCGCGGATCTGCGGGGCCGCGTCCGCGGTCATGCCGCAGGCCTCCATGAAGGCGAGCGCGTCGGCGATCCGGTCGGCCAGCTCCTCGTAGCGTTCGCCGGCCGGGCTGTCGGACACGAAATCCTGGGTCCAGCGATGCACCTTGTGCAGATCGGCGAAGCCGCCCTGGGCGAAGGCACGCAACAGGTTCAGCGTTGCGGCGGCCTGATAATAGGCCTGCACCATGCGCTCCGGGTCGGGCGCGCGGCCGGCCGCTTCGAAATCGATATGATTGATGATGTCGCCGCGATAGCTGGGCAGCTCGACCCCATCATGGGTCTCGGTCGGCTCGGAGCGCGGCTTGGCGAACTGGCCGGCGAGCCGCCCCACCTTGACCACCGGGCAGGCCGCGGCATAGGTCAGCACCACCGCCATCTGCAAGAGCACCCGGAAGGTGTCGCGGATGTTGTCGGGGTGAAACTCGGCGAAGCTCTCCGCGCAGTCGCCGCCCTGGAGCAGAAAAGCCTGGCCGTCCGCCACCTTGGCGAGCTGCGCCTTGAGCTGGCGCGCCTCGCCGGCGAAGACCAGCGGCGGGAAGCCGCGCAGCCGCTCCTCCACGGCCTTGAGCGCGGACCCGTCCGGATAGTCCGGCACCTGGCGGATCGGCCGGTCCCGCCAGCTCTCTGGCGTCCATTTCGCGGGCATCGTTCCTATCCAATCATGGTGGGGCCTAGCCCCGGATCTGCATGACCTATAAGCCCGCGGGGCCGCCAATTCCAGTGATTTCAGAGGGCTCGCGGACCAGCGGTAGTGGCATGATCCAAGAAAAAAGGGCCGCGCCAGGCGCGGCCCTTCCAGGTCCAGGATGTTTCTTGTTCTGGCTTTCTTAGAAGCCCATGCCGCCACCCATGCCGCCCATGTCGGGCATGGCCGGCGCCGCTTCCTTCTTCTCGGGCTTCTCGGCGACCATCGCCTCGGTGGTCACCAGCAGGCCCGCAACGGAGGCGGCGTCCTGGAGCGCGGTGCGCACCACCTTGGTCGGGTCGATGATGCCGGCCTTGACCAGATCCTCGTACTCGCCGGTCTGGGCATTGAAGCCGTTGGCGGAGTTCTTGCCCTCAAGCAGCTTGCCGACCACCACGGCGCCATCGGCACCCGCGTTCTCGGCGATCTGCCGGACCGGCGAGCGCAGGGCGCGGCGCACGATGTCCACACCGACCCGCTGGTCTTCGTTCTCGGGCTTGATCTTGTCGAGCGCCTTGCCGGCATAGAGCAGCGCAACGCCGCCGCCCGGGACGATGCCCTCCTCGACCGCGGCGCGGGTCGAGTTCATGGCGTCCTCGACGCGATCCTTGCGCTCCTTGACCTCGATCTCGGTGGCGCCGCCGACACGGATCACGGCCACGCCGCCGGCCAGCTTGGCCAGCCGCTCCTGCAGCTTCTCCTGGTCGTAGTCCGAGGTGGTCTCCTCGATCTGCGCCCGGATCTGGCCGCAGCGGGCCTCGATCTCCTTCTTCTTGCCCGCGCCCTCGACGATGGTGGTCTCTTCCTTGGTGATGACCACCTTCTTCGCGGTGCCGAGCATGTCGACAGTGACGTTCTCGAGCTTGATGCCGAGATCCTCGCTGACCACCTGGCCGCCGGTCAGGATGGCGATGTCCTCGAGCATGGCCTTGCGGCGATCGCCGAAGCCCGGCGCCTTGACCGAAGCCACCTTGAGGCCGCCGCGCAGCTTGTTGACCACCAGCGTGGCCAGCGCCTCGCCCTCGACGTCCTCGGCGATGATCAGCAGCGGGCGGCCCGACTGCACCACCGACTCCAAGAGCGGCAGCATCGGCTGCAGGCCCGAGAGCTTCTTCTCGTGCAGCAGGATCAGCGGGCTCTCCAGCTCGCAGGTCATCTTGTCGGCGTTGGTGATGAAGTACGGCGACAGATAGCCGCGGTCGAACTGCATGCCCTCGACCACGTCGAGCTCGGTCTCGAGGCTCTTGGCCTCTTCCACCGTGATCACGCCCTCGTTGCCGACGGTCTCCATGGCGCGCGACAGGAAGTCGCCGATCTCGGTGTCGCCATTGGCGGAGATGGTGCCGACCTGGGCAATCTCCTGGCTGGTCGAGACCTTCTTGCTGCGCTTCTTGAGCTCGTCCACGACGGTGGTGACGGCGACGTCGATGCCGCGCTTGAGGTCCATCGGGTTGAGGCCCGCGGCCACCGCCTTGGCGCCTTCCTTGACGATCGACTGCGCCAGCACGGTTGCGGTCGTGGTGCCGTCGCCCGCCTCGTCATTGGTCTTCTTGGCGACTTCCTTAACCATCTGGGCGCCCATGTTCTCGAACTTGTCGGCAAGCTCGATCTCCTTGGCCACGGTCACGCCATCCTTGGTGATGCGCGGTGCGCCGAACGACTTGTCGAGCACCACGTTACGGCCCTTCGGGCCGAGGGTTACCTTGACGGCATCCGCCAGCACGTCGACGCCCTGTAGCATCTTGGTGCGGGCGTCCGTCGAAAACTTTACGTCTTTCGCGGTCATTTGCCCTGTTCTCCTCGCTTAAGCAGCCTTCTTGACCGAGCCCTTCTTGGCAGGCTTTGCAGCCGTCCCTTCCAGGACGCCAAGGATGTCGGACTCCTTCATGATCACGTAGTCTTGCCCGTCGACCTTAACTTCGGTGCCGGACCACTTGCCGAACAGCACCCGATCGCCGACCTTGACGTCGAGGGGCTGGATCTTGCCGGCCTCGTCCCGGGCGCCGGGACCGACGGCGACTACCTCGCCCTCTTGCGGCTTTTCCTTGGCCGTATCTGGAATGATGACGCCGCCCGCGGTCCGCTCTTCGCTCTCCAGCGCGCGCAGCAGGACGCGGTCGTGCAGGGGCCTGAATTTCATCAGCTACCTCCGGTTTTCCTTGTCAGACAGTTCGGTGAAACGCTTCGTAAATTTTAGCACTCATGCGAGATGAGTGCTAACAACCCCGATTTATAATTGGAAACCAAGGCTTTCAAGACCCTGGCGGGAAAAAATTTTCAGCCCCCGCAACGGGCTTGGTAGCGGTCTGGCACTCGCCCCGCCTGAGTGCTAATAACGCTTTGATAATTCACGTTTTTTTAATTGCGATGAGGGAAAATAGCGGCCAAGCTTGGAGGCACAGCGGATTTCTTCGGGGGATCGCGCATGTTCGAGTTGGATATCGAGTTCGAGAGCAGGGTGCCGTTGCTGAGGACCTGCCTGGCAACGGCAGAGATCCTGTATCACATGCCCGACTACCCGGATCTGCTGCAGACCTATATCTGGCAGAACACCGATCTGGCGCCGGAGCTTCCAGCCCTCAAGCGATTCCTGGAGTTCTGGGAGCGCAATCTGGACGGCCGGCTGCATTCGGTCCGCGTCACGGCGGCCAAGCTGGTGCGTACGGCCGAGCTCTGCCACGCGGACGCCGAGTTCCGGCTGCATTAATCCGCGGCGGCCGTCTTCGGGTCGAACGCCCGCAATAGGATCCCAGGCAACCGTTCCATCCCGCCCAGCGCCGGCCGGGCTGGGATCAGGCCGCTTCGAAAGCCCTTGCCCAGAAGCCTCTCGTGCAAGGCCTTGTCCCGCGTGAAGATGTGCACCGGCGCCGCCCAGCTCCGACCGGGCCCGGTCACGATCGCCGGCGGCTGGTGATCCCCCAGGGCGACGACCACGGCATTCCGCCCGGCCCGCTCGGCCAGGAACCCGCCCAGCACATCCAAATCGTAGCGGATGGTCCGGACAAAGGCGCCGGCGATCTGGGCCCACTCCTGGTCGGGCACCAGCGCGTCGGCGAGCACGTCGGGGCCGTAGGGCTGGGCCGTGGTCAGCCCGGCCCAATCGGGTTGATACGGGGGCGTCGGGGTGAACGGCATGTGGCTCATGATCGTTGGAAAGACGACGAACAGGGGTTTTCGGCCGGGACGCGCGATCTCCTGCTGGTACAGCCGCTCCAGACTGAACTGGTCCGGGATCCCCCACCAGCCGAAGGCCGGGCCCCGGTAGTCTAGCGCGGCCGCATCGTACACCCGGTCGAACCGCAACGAGGCGCCCTGCGGCCACTCATGCTTGATGCCGGGGACCAAAGCGACCGTCCGATAGCCGGCGCCGCGGAACCGGTCGACCAGGGTTTCCGGGGTGTCGGCGATGAAGGCCTCGTAGAGCTGCGGGCTCGACACGCCGGCGCCCGACAGGAAGCTTGCATGGGACAGCCATGAGGCGCCGCCGAAGGTCGGCGCGATGACATAGGCCGTGGCGACATTCCAGCCCGCCGACGCCACCTGCGCCGCCAGTTCTGCGTAGCGACCCGCCAGCGGCGTCGCGTGGCGCGGCTCCTCGAACACGGTGGCGCCGTAGGATTCCAGGAACAGCACGAACACGTCGCGCCCGCCGAGGGCCCGGAGGTCGGCCGCGGGTAGCGGGTCCGCAGCCGGCGGCAGGGCGGCCCGCGCCGACGACGCCTCGAGCCAGAGCCCGGCCTGGCGTACGAAGTTGGCGGAGACGGGCGGCGCGAAGAGCGGCACGCCGGCGGCGTATAGCACGGCCACGGCGGCGCTCAGACCGGCCGTCATGCGCCGGACCGGCGCACAGCGAAGGCCGCGTCCGAGCAGGCCCAGCAGCAGATAGATCGCCAGTCCCGCCAGGGTCACCACGGCCAAGACGATGAGCCCCAGGACGACGAACTTCCAGAACCCCGCCGCCGCGTAAGCCATCTCGAAGATGCGCGGCAGGTGCCGGGCTTCCCAGTGCAGGTTGATGGGCCGGCCGAACAGCCCGGCGGTGATGACCTCGCCGTAGCGGCCCAGACTCAAGGTCAGGAGCAGCGCCGTCAAAGCAATGCGCAGCCCCGGCCGGAGCGGGTCGACCCGTCCCGCCGCCAGCGCGAGGACAAGCACCAGCACGGCAAGTTCGATGGACAAGAGGGCCGCGGGCCGGGTCCACAGGGTCGGCCAGACGTGCGCCATGGTCAGCGGCAGGTTCAAGAGCGCGACGGCGACCGCACAGGCGATCGCCTGCCGCGCGATCGGAGGACGCGAATCCGGCCCGGGGGTCATGCCGTGGCGGCCGCCCGGCTCAGGCCGCCTTCGGCATCCCGACGAAGCCCGGCAGGCTTTCGACGCGGCCAAGCCAGGCCTGGATCGCCGGGTATTCGCCCAGATCGATGCCGCCCTCGGGCGCACAGGCGGTGTAGGAATAGCAGGCCACATCGGCGATCGTCGGGCGATCCAGCGCGAGCCAGTCCTGGCGTTCCAGATGCGCGTTCATGACCGAGAACAGAGTCCGGGCCACGTCCGCAGCAGGGCCGTAGTCCAAAGGAAAGTTGAACGCCTTTACCAGACGGCAGACATTCGGGCCGCGATAGATCTCGCCGGCAGAGACCGATAGCCAGTGCTGCACTCTGGCCAGATCGACCGGATCGTCCGGCAGCCAGTCGCCGTCGCCGTATTTGCGGGCGAGATAAACCAGGATGGCGTGGGAGTCCGGAACGATGGTGCCATCGTCGTCCAGCACGGGCACCTGCCCGAACGGATTGATCGCCCGATAGTCCGCGCCGCGCTGTTCACCGCCCAAGAGATCGACGGTGATGCTCTCGTAGTCCAGGCCCAGGATCCCGAGCATCAGCCGCACCGTGTGGGCGTGCCCGGACAGCGGAAAGTCATAGAGCGTGATCATCGGCGTCCTCCCTCTGCGCCTGCGCGCCGGCGTGGCCGGGACGGCTCAGCCCGCGCGTCTTTCCCTGCATGCCGCGAGCTCGGCCTCGAGCTCGGCGATCCTTTGTTGCAGGCCGGCGACGGCCTTGGCCACTTCGGCTTCCGTGTAGCGCGGTGTGATGTGCTGGGGACAGTTCGCGTCCCACTGCGCAATCTCGAACAGGATCGCCTGCTCCGGCACCGCACTATAGCCGGGATCGACCAGTTTCTCCATCAACGCCGGGTCGTCCTCGACCATCCGGGCCCGCCCCCAGATCTTAATGCGCTGACGGTTGGCGTAATCCATGAGAAACAGGAACGCCCGATCGTTGTCGGCGAGGTTTCCCGCGGTGATGTACTGTTTGTTGCCGCGGAAGTCGGCCATCGCCAGGGTCCGTTCGTCCAGCACCTTGAGAAACCCCTCGGGGCCGCCGCGATGCTGGATATAGGGCTGCCCGTCCGCGGTCGCGGTGCCGAGATAGAGCGAGTCCCGCTCGGCGATGAAGGCGGCGAGTTCAGGCGTCACCGACCGGTTGAAGGCGCCCTTCTCCTCCATCCGGGCATAACTCGCGCGCGAGCCCCGGCGCGCCTGGTAGGCCTTGGCCGAGGGCGTAAACGCGATGTGCCCCGTCATGACGCCGTCTCCTCCTGCACCTCCGGGAAGCAGCCGGCTGTCGGCGAAGCGCTCCAGATGTCGTAGCAGGCCAGCAACCTGTTCAGGCCATCATAGTCACCCTGGCGGCTTTGCACCGCATCGATCAGCTGTTGTTCCATGGCTTCCTCCTTGATCGGCGATCTCCACCCCTGGGCGGAGCGGTGCGCGCGGCAGGCGCGCCGGGCCCGACGGGGAGCCGGGCCCAACGGTCCGGAATTAGCGTCGCCTAGGCCGCCCTCTTGCTGGCACGGACGACGGGGAAGTCGATCTCCGTGTCGGCGACATGATTGGTGTAGTTGGTGAAGATGTTGAGCGCCACCGCAGCGACGATCTCGACGATCTCACCTTCGCCGTGGCCCGCGGCACGCACCGCCGCGAGATCCTCCTCGCTCGCCCAGCCGCGCTTCTCGACCAGGACCTTGGCAAAGCGCAACGCCGCCTGCGTCTTCGGATCGGCCGATCGGCCTTCAAGGCCGGCCGTCAGCGCCGACGGCTCGAGACCGAGCGACTTGCCGATGGCGCTGTGCGCCGAAGCGCAGTAATCGCAATCGTTGGCCCCCGCCACGGTCAAGGCGATCAGCTCCCGCGTCTTGGCGTCCAGGCTGCTGCCGCCGAGCGTTTCACTGAGGCCGAGATAGGCCTGCAAGGCGGCCGGCGAGTTGCCGAGCACGCGCAGCAGATTGGGCACCGCGCCCAGCTTCTTCTGCACGGCGTCCAAAAGGGTCTTGGTCTTGCCCGCCGCCACGGCGGGATCAACGGGTGTCAGTCTGCTCATCGGTCATCTCCTCTCGTCTATGTTCGCCGGCAGGTCCTCTCGGAGTGCCGGCTTGGTTCGACTCAACAGATAGACAGATCTGTCTATTTCGCAAGAGAGGCCCGTATTCACGAATGCGTGAGCCCCGAGGACGGCAGAAAACGGGACCGGGAAAATGGATTTGTTCTCTGCTTGTTGCACGCTTGCGCTAAGGCGATACTTGAGTACTGGCGAGTGGCGGCCAGCACGGTTCACTTGACGGCGAATCACGGACGCACTTAATTAAACAGACCAATCTGTCTGTTTGAGTGAGATCCATGACTGCCTCCCGACGCGATCACCTGGTCGACACGGCGCTCTCGTTGTTCAATCGCGACGGCTTCCACGCCACCGGAATCGACAAGATCCTGGCCGAGGCCGGAGTCGCCAAGATGACCCTGTACAACCACTTCAGGTCCAAGGAGGACCTGATCGCCGCCGCACTGCGCCGGCGCGACGAAGAGCTGCGCGACTGGTTCGTCGCCGAGGTCGAGCGGCGGGCCAAGGACCCGCGGGGCCGGCTCTTGGCGATCTTCGACGTGCTGGACGACTGGTTCAGCGAGCCGGATTTCGAAGGCTGCCTTTTTCTGAACGCCTGCGGCGAGTACCACACCCAGACGCACCCGATTCACCGGCTCTGCGCCGAGCACAAGGCCGAAGTGCACGGCTATGTGCGCCGGCTGGCCAAGGCCGCCGGGGCTGAGAAGCCCGGACGCCTGGCCAAACAGCTGGGCTTGTTGATGGAAGGCGCGACGGTGATGGCGCACGCCGCCGGCGATACGTCCCCGGCGCGCCAGGCCAAGCGGGCCGCGGAAGTGCTGCTCAAGGCGGCCGGCATTTCCTGACCCGGCAGCGCTTGCGGCGGGCTGACAGGAGGCCGGCCATGCAGAAGATCACCGCGAACCTGATGGTCGCGGACATGGGGGCGAGCCTCGCGTTCTATTGCGAGGTCCTCGGCTTCTCGCTGAGCATGGGCGTGTCGCCGGATCGCGAGATCCTCACCGACGGCCGTCCCCGCGCCGATCTGGTCTTTGCTCTGATCGTCAAGGACGCGGCGGAACTCATGCTGCAGCGGCGCGACAGCATGACGGCGGATGTCCCTGCCTTCCCGGCCGACGCCGTTCCCGGCGGCACCTTTACCCTCTACATCCGCGGGGAAGACGCGGACGCCTTGGCGGCCCGCCTGCCCGCCGGCGTCGAGGTCATCAAAGGGCCGGAGACTAGCTGGTACGGCATGCGCGAGATCTTCATCCGGGACCCGGACGGCTATGTGCTCGCCCTGGGCGCCCCGGACGGCCCGTCGCCCGCCTGAGCAATCGCGCCGCGCCATAGACGTGCGACCCTTTTCGCCACAGCTCTTGTGGTAGGCTGACCCTCTTGCAGCTCTATGCCTGGGAGGCTGGGATGACGATATTCGACGCCCTGCGCCTGGCCCGCGCGGGCCGGTCATGAGTGAACCGGCGTTCTCCTGGGACGCCGCTTGCGCGGCGGCCTGGGGCAAGTGGTTTCACATTCTCGAAACAGCCGCCCAGCCGTTGAGCGACCGGATGGTCGCGCTGGCCGGGATCGAGCCGGGCCACCGGGTCCTGGATATCGCTACGGGTCTGGGCGAGCCGGCTATTACCGCGGCCCGCAGGGTTGGCCCCGAGGGCTCCGTGCTCGCGATCGATCTGTCCCCCGAAATGCTCGCTCTCGGCCGCCAGAGGGCCGAGGCGCTGGGGCTTGCCAACATCGCGTTCCAACACATGGATGCCCAGGCGCTGGACCTGCCGGACCGGTCCCTGGACGCCGTGCTCTGCCGCTGGGGTCTGATGTTCGTGCCCGATCTGGCGCGCACGCTCGCGGGCATCCGCCGCTGCCTGACCCCGGGCGGCCGCATTGCCGCGGCGGTCTGGGGACCGGCGGAATTGGCACCCGCGATCAGCCTCAGCGCGCGGGTGATCCACAAGTCCCTGGGCCTGCCGCCGCCCGACGAGGGCGCGCTCACGCCCTTCGCGTTCAGCGACGTGGAGACGCTCCTGGGGGCCCTCACGGCAAGCGGCTTCTCCGACGTTCAGGGCGAATGGCTGGCTCTGGACTTCGTCTTCGAGTCCGCCGAGACCTTCACCGCCTTTCGCCGGGACCGTTCCAAGCCCCTGCAACAAAAGATCGCCGACTATCCCGAAGAGCAGCGAGAGGCGGCCTGGGACGCGGTCACCGAAGCGGCCCGCGCCTATGCCGCCGCGGACGGCGCGATTCGCATGAAAAACAAAGCGTTCTGCGCTTCGGCTCAGAACTAAGATGATCAACCCGGTCGCCGGGCGATCATGTCGATCTCGACCAGCGCATCCTTGGCCAACGCGGTCACGCCGACGCAGGTGCGGGCCGGCAGCCGGTCGGCCGGGAAGTACTCCCGGTAGACCGCGTTCATTGCCGCGTAGTCGCGCTTGAACTCGGTCAGGTAGATGCGCACGCAGGTCACGTCGGCAAGTCCGAGGCCCACGCCGTCCAGCACGATCAGCAGGTTGTCCATCACCCGCCGGGTCTGCGCTTCGACGCCCTCCGGCAGCGGCGCCGCGTCATCGTCCGGATCCGTCGGCATCTGGCCGGTCACGAACACCCAGCCCGCGGTCTCCGTGGCATGGCTGAAGGGCGCCACATGGGTCGGCGCGGCGGCGATGTTGTGGAACAGAATGCCGCTCACCCGGCCCCCTTCCCCGCCTTGAGCTCCACGGGCCGGCCGTGCGGCGTCGCCAGATAGGCGCGGCGCCAGTCCTCCTTGCGCGTGCCGAGCTCTTGCGGGTCGACCAGGCCCTTGGCCGTCGCCAGCGCCTCCAGCGCGTTGAGCCAGTGCCGGTAATAGGTGTCGCCGAGATCGGGATCGCCCTGCGCCTGCGCGGCCTTGATTTCTGCGCCCAGCGCCTCGGCCCATTCGGCCCAGGTGAACACCCCGGCCTCAGACAGGCGCACGGCCAGGGCGAAGGCCTGCGCCTCCCAGGGCGCGCGGAAGACCGGCCCGTCGTCGTCACGCGGCAGAGCGGGCAGCGCGTCGAGCGGCGCGGCGCCCGTGCCGGTCATGCCGGCTCCAGATGGTCGTCCCAGAGGTCGATGCGCACGCTGTCGTGCGCCGAGGCGTCGGTGCCCCAAAGCTCCTGCGCGGCGAAGCGCACACCATAGAGATGCTGGCCCTCCCGGGTGCCGTGGGCGCTCTTGTCGGCGAACACATGCACGCCGTGGTCCACCTCGACGGTGCCGAACTTGCCCCGGGCGTAGCGCGGCGACCGGGTGTGCCCGGTTGGGTTGATATTGCGCACATGCACGCGGTCTCCAGGGCGAAAGCGCGGCTCCAGCGGCACGTCCATCAGCGTGGGCCCGCCCTTGGTCATGGCCGGCTCCACCTTGTCGGCCTTGAGCACCCGCTCGGCCTGGGCCGCGTCGACCGGCCCGGCGGGCTGTCCTTGTGCGAGCTCCTCCGCCGTGACCAGTTCGCTCTCGACCAGGAGTTTCTCGAGGCCCGCGAGCCAGTTCTCAAAATAGCTGTGCCGGATGTAGTCGGCCGGGTTCTGGCGCTCCCGCGCGTGCCGCGAGCCGTCGATCGTCCAGCGCCCATGGGACGCGCAAGCCAGCGTCATCGCAAAGACCCGCCGCTCCCAGTCCGCATGGAAGACGGGCTCGCTCGCCTCGGGCTCGGCGTCGATGGGCCCGAGCCCGTGCATGCCGCCGAGATCATGTCCCCCGTTCATGTCTGGTCCAGCTCCGCCGGCGACTTTGCCTTCTCGACGCCGATCATGGAGTTCCGGGTGACCAGTCGGGCGAGATCCGCCTCGCTCCAGCCCTCGGTTCCCGCGGGCCGCTCCGGCAGCACCAGGTAGCGCATCTCCGAAGTGGAGTCCCAGACGCGGATCTCGACCTCCTCGGAGACCTCCGTGCCGAACTCCCGGAGCACGCCGCGCGGATCGATCACCGCGCGCGAGCGGTAGGGTGCCGACTTGTACCAGACCGGCGGCAGGCCCAGCGTGGGCCAGGGATAGCAGGAGCACAGGGTGCAGACGACCATGTTGTGCCGCTCGGGCGTGTTCTCGACCACCACCATGTGCTCGCCCTGGCGTCCGGTGAAGCCGAGCGATTCAATGGCCGCCGTCGGGTCCTCGAGCAGCCAAGCCTTGAACTCGGGATCGGTCCAGGCCTTGGCGACCACCTGGGCGCCGTTGCGCGGACCGACCTTGTGCTCGTATCGGTCGATCAGCGCGTCGAGCGCCTCGGGGTCCACCAGGCCCTTGTCCACCAGGAGCGACTCGAGCGACTTGACCCGGAGCTCGAGATCCGAGGGCGGCTCGGTATGGTCGTGGTCGTGATCAGCGCGCGGTGTATCGTTCATGTGTTTTCCCCTGGGAATAACTGCAAGGAAAACAAGTTGGCGTGATCAGCCTACCACCGAATGGAGAGACCGCCAATCAAGGGGCGCCGCTACTCCGCCGCCTCCTGAGCCGGCTCGGGCTCGGCCGAGCGCATGGTCACGAACTCCTCGGCCGAGGTCGGGTGGATGCCGACGGTTGCGTCGAAGTCCGCCTTGCTGGCGCCCGCCTTGATCGCCACCGCGATGCCTTGGATGATCTCGCCCGCCTCGGGCCCCAGCATATGAGCGCCCACCACGCGGTCGGTCTTCCGATCGACCACCAGCTTCATGAGCGTGCGTTCGTCGCGGCCCGAGAGCGTGTGCTTCATCGGCCGGAAGCTCGATTTGTAGATGTCGATCTCGGGATAGCGCTCGCGCGCCTGGGCCTCGGTGAGGCCGACCGTGCCGATGCTCGGCTGGCTGAACACGGCGGACGGCACCGCGTCATAGTCCATCCTGCGGTCCGCGGGCCCGAACAGGGTGTCGGCCAGGATATGGCCCTCCTTGATCGCCACCGGCGTGAGCTTGATGGTGTTGGTGCAGTCGCCGATGGCGTAGATGTGCGGCACCGACGTCCGCCAATCGGCGTCGACCTCGATGAAGCCATTGTCGTCCAGCGCCACCCCCAACGCCTCCAGACCGAAGCCGCGGCTGTTCGGATGGCGGCCGGTGGCGAACATCACCAGATCGGTTTCGATCGTGCTGCGGTCCGATAGATCCACCACAAAGCTGCCGTCGGCGTTCCGCTCCATGCAGTCGATGACCACGTTGAAGCGAATGTCGACGCCCTTCTTGATCATCTCTTCGGCCAGCGCCTCGCGCAGATCGTCGTCGAATCCCCTGAGGAACAGCGGTCCGCGATAGAGCTGGATCACCTCGACGCCGAGCGCGTTGAAGATGCCGGCGAACTCGACCGAGACATAGCCGCCGCCCGCGACCACGATCCGCTTGGGCAGCTCCTCCAGAAAGAACGCCTCGTTCGAGGTGATCACCAGATCGTTGCCGGGGAATTCGGGCACCGTGGGCCAGCCGCCCGTGGCCACCAGGATGCGCTCGGCCGTGTAGCGCTCGTCGCCGACCACCACGGTATGCGCATCCTCCAGATGTGCGCGGCCTTCAATCACGGTCGCCCCGGCCCCCACCAGCAGTCGCCGGTAGACGCCGTTGAGCCGCTCGATTTCCGCGTTCTTGGCGGCGATCAGCCGGGGCCAGTCGTGGCGCCGGTCGCCGACCTGCCAGCCGAAGCCGGCCGCGTCCTCGAAGTCCTCGGCGAAATGAGCGGCGTAGACGAAGAGCTTCTTGGGCACGCAGCCAACATTGACGCAGGTGCCGCCGAGATAGCGCTCTTCGGCAACCGCCACCCGGGCGCCGTGCGAGGCCGCGATGCGCGCAGCCCGCGTGCCGCCGGAGCCCGCGCCGATGACGAAGAGATCCAAGTCATAGCTGGCCATCGAATGTCCTCCCATGAGCCGTTGCCCACAATTTAGAGCCGGTCGAGCGAGATGGAAACCGCCGCCCGATGCTAGGCAAGGACGGCACCCCGGGTGTAAGCTTTGGTCATAAGCAAAGCCGCGCAGATCGCGGTGATTTGCGTTCAGTGCCATGACCGGCATACAAGATGCTGTGGGGGTTGGCAGGTGGCGCACCAAATCGTGATGACCGCGTGCGGGATGCCCTGCACGCGGCCGGATTGCACAGGGGGCAGGATCCCCCGCAGCCGAATGGGTGATCGTCCATGTCGAGACGGCCTGCCCAGGTAGCTGCGGCCCGTGCCGAGACGGCCGGAGACACGACGAGCCTGCTGAAGGCCGGCCTCGATTTGCTCGAACAAGGCGTGGGCATTTTCGACAGGGACTTGGCGCTCGTCGCCTGCAATCCCCAATTCCGCAAGCTCAGACGCTATCCCGCAAAGCTCTGCAAGCCCGGAGTGTCCATGCGCGACCTGATTGGTCACAGCGCGGAGCGGGGATACTATGGTCCGGGCAACAGCGACCGCCAGGTGAAGACCTGGATGGCGCGCGCGCGGGCCTCCGAGCCCTATCAAGAGGAGGTGCAGTCGTCGGACGGCCGGATCACGTCGATCCGCTTCGATCCCATCCCGGACGGTGGCCTTCTTGTTGTCTATGCGGACGTCACCGATACGCGCCAGGCGGAGCAGGCGCTCATCGAACGGGAAGACCGACGCGAACTGGTCGAACGGGCGGCGACCGAAGGCATCTACGAGTGGGTGATCGAGAGTGGCGAGCTCCACGCCTCGCCCCACATGAAAGAGATCTTCGGCTTTGCCGAAGGAGAGATCGGCCCCAAGAACTGGCATTGGAACGAGCGCGTCCATCCGGACGATTTCGAGCGCTACAAGGCCGCCCTGGTCGAGCACTTCAAAGCCAAGGCCGATCACTTCGAGTGCGCGTATCGCATCCGCGACAAGGCGGATCAGTACCGCTGGATCCAAGACCGCGGCGTCTGCGTCCGCAACGAAGACGGCTGGGCCGTGCGGCTGGTCGGGGCGATCACCGACGTCACGGCGCACAAGGAGATGGAAGAGGCTCTGCGCGCGAGCGAGGAGCGCTACGCCCTCGTGGCGCAGGCGGCCTCGGAGGGGTTCTACGACTGGGACGTCAAGCAGAACGAGCTCTTCGTCTCCCCGCGCCTGACCGAGATCTTCGGCTTTGACCGCGACGACAGCATTCGGTCCGAGGAGTGGTATGCCAAAGTCCATCCCGACGACGCCGAACGCTATCGGGGCGACTTGCGCGCCCATTTCAAGGGCGAGACCGACCGGCTCGTCTGCGAGTATCGGATTCAAGACAAGGCCGGGGCGTACCGTTGGATCCGGGACCACGGTGCCGGCGTCCGCGGCGAGGACGGCCGGGTCGAGCGTCTGGTCGGCACCGTGAGCGACGTCACCGAGCGCAAGAAGATCGAGGAGGCGTTGACGGCGAGCGAACAGCGCTATGCGCTCGCCATGGAAGCGATCAACGAGAGCGTCTACGACTGGAATATCGACACCGGCGAGATCTACTACTCGCCGCGGGTGCGAACCGCGTTCGGCCTGTCACCCAAGGAACTCAGCACGCCGGACGACTGGTTCAAGCGGATCCACCCTGATGATCTGCAGCGCTACAAGGACACGCATGTTGCGCATTTCAAGGGCGAGACGGAACGGTTCGAGTGCGAGTACCGCTATCGGGGTCTCGAGGGCGACTGGCGCTGGGCGCGACAGCACGGCATCGCGTTCAGGGACGAGCACGGGCACGCCTATCGTATGGTCGGCTCGACCGGCGAAATCACCGACCTCAAGAATCAGCAGGCGGCGGCGCGCGAAGCGCAAGAGCAGTTGGCCAAGGCGATCGAAACGATCTCCGAGGGCTTCGTGATCTACGACGCGGAAGACCGGTTCGTCCTGTGCAACGATCAGTATCGCGAGCTCTACGGACAGGCCGCAGACATGCTCAAACCTGGGGTTCCCTATCTGGAAATCCTCAAGGCGGTGGCCGATCGGGGCTTGGTTCCCGGTATCGGCGACGACGTCGACGCCTGGGTCGCGGAGAGGCATGAAAGACATCAGAACCCGGGCGAGCCCTACGAGCAGCCGCTGACAAACGGGCGCTGGGTCAAGGTGGCCTGGCGCCGCACCCGGGATGGCGGCATCGTCGGCGTCTTCACCGACATCACCCAACTCAAGGCCACGGAATTCGCGCTCAGAGGCAGCGAGCAGCGTCTGATCGACGCCGTGGAGAGTATCTCGGAGGGGTTCGCTTTCTACGACGCGGACGATCGCCTGGTGCTGGCGAACAATCGCTATCGTGAGATCCTCTACAACGTGGATGGTCGTCCGCTGCGTCCGAGCAAGCGCAAAGGCAAGGGCCGCCAACCGGACCTGGACGCGCTCATCACGCCGGGCACGCCGTTCGAGACGATCGTCCGGACGGCGGCGGAAAGCGGCTTCATCCGTGACGCCGAGGGGCGAGTCGAAGAGTGGATCGCCGAACGGCTGGCGCGCCACCGCGAGGCGGGCGAACCGCATGTCCATCAACGCAGCGACGGCCGCTGGATCCAGATCAGCGAGCGCAAGACCGGCGAAGGCGGCACCGTCGCGGTGTACACCGACCTGACGGATGTGAAGCTCCGCGAGCAAGACCTGATCGAAGCGAACACCGCCAAGGAGACAGCCCTCAGGGAGCTGCATGCGGTGCTCGACGCAATCGAATACGGCGTGCTGTTTGTCGATTCCGATCTCAGGGCGCGCCTCGACAACCGGGCGTTTCGCGAGATGTGGGGGGTCCCCGCAGAATTCGCCGCCGAGCACAAGACCGTCCCCGACTACATCGAATACAACCGCCACAGCGGCGTTTACTCGGTCTCCGAAGACGATTGGGACGACTATGTCGAGACACGGGTCGCCGCGATCCGCAAAGGCGACATCCCGCCCATGATGATGCCGCGGGCCGACGGACGGGTTCTACAGCATCAGTGTATCGCCCTGCCGGACGGGGGCCGCATGCTGACCTATTTCGACCTCACCGAGCTCAAGCGCCGGGAGGACGCTTTGGTCGAGGCGAACGCGGACAAGGAGATGGCGCTGGAAGAGCGCAACGCGGTGCTCGAGGGCATCAACTACGGCGTGTTGTTGTTGGACCCGGAGCTCAGGATCCGCATGGCCAACCGGGCCTACCGGGAAATCTGGGGCATTCCCGAATCCTTCGTCGCGAGCAACCCGAGCTTGCGGGAGGACATGGAATACACCCGCGCTCTCGGCCACTATTTGCTGGACGAGGACTGGGAGGACTACGTGGAGGTCCGGCTTGCCGAGATCCGCAAGGGCGACATCGCACCGACGGAGATACGGACCGGCCATGGAAGGATAATCCAGTATCAGTGCCTGGCCCTGCCCGACGGTGGCCGCATGCTGACCTATTTCGACCTCACCGACCTGAAGCGTGCGCAGGAAGCGTTGTACGAAAGCGAAGAGCGGCTCAACGCCGTGGTCAACAACATGCCGTCCATCGTCTTTCTCAGGGATCGCGACGGTCATTTCATCCTGATCAACCGCCAATACGAAGACGCTTACGAGGTCAAGGAGGACTCCGTACGCGGAAAGACGCTCTATGACATCTTTCCGCGCGATCTGGCCGAAGCGTACGCCGCGCATGACCGCGAGGTCATCGAACAACGCCGGGTGATCGAGCACGAGTTGAGCGTGCCGCAAGTCGACGGTACCCATGTCGTCGTGTCGGTGCGTTTTCCGATCATGGATCTCTCCGGTGAGATTGTCGCCGTCGGCGGAGTCGAACACGATATCACGAACCTCAAGCGCGCCCAGGAGGCGTTGCGCGAGAGCGAAGAGCGATACGCCTTGGCGGTGAAAGGCTCCAATGAAGGGAACTGGGACTGGAAGGCGGAGAGCGACGAGATTTACATTTCGCCGCGCTTCAGGGAGCTCGTCGGCGTATCCGGCGAGTCCGATCGGATCACGCCGAAAGACTGGGAAGCGCTCATGCACCCGGACGACCTGGCGCAGCATCGGGATGCGCTCCTGGCCCACTTCCGGGGGGAGACGGAGTTCTTCAATGCGGAATACCGGGTCCGAGGGTCCGACGGGACCTATCGCTGGGTGCTGAACCGCGGCGTCGGCGTGCGCGATGACAGCGGCAAGATCACGCGCATGGCGGGCTCGTTGGGGGATATTACCGAGCGCAAGCAGGCCGAGCTGAAGATCCGCACGGCCCGGGAAGAGGCCGAGCGGGCGCAGACCCAGTTGAGCCAGGCGATCGAGGCGATCTCGGAGGGATTCTGCCTGTTCGATGCAGAGGATCGCATCGTGCTGTGCAACAGCGTCTACCAGAGCTTCTTCCCGGACCTGGCCGACAAGGTCGTGCCCGGCTCGCGCTTTGAGGACATCATCCGGGCCGGCCTGCACCGTGGCCTTTTCCCAGACACCGGCGACGATGCCGAGGTTTGGCTCCAGGACATCCTCGAGCGGCGCCGGAACCCCAAGGGGCCGCGGGAGAATCATCTCTCGACCGGGCTCTGGCTGCAGATCAGCGACCAACCCACGCAAGACGGGGGGCTCGTCGCCGTCTACACCGACATCACCGAGCTCAAGACCCGCCAGGAACAGCTCGCCGAGTTGGTCCAGCGGCTCGCCGAGGCGCGCGACCAGGCCATGAAGGCGACCCAGGCGAAGAGCCAGTTCCTCGCCAATATGAGCCACGAGCTGCGGACACCTCTGAATGCGATCATCGGCCTGACGGAGATGTTGCAAGAGGATGCGGAGGACGCCGGCGACGAGGACTCCGCCGAACCGCTGCAGCGCATCCACCGGGCCGGCCACCATCTGCTGCATCTGATCAACGAAGTGCTCGACCTCTCGAAGATCGAGGCCGGGCGGCTGGAACTCCATGTCGAAGACTTCGATATCGCGACCCTGGCCACCGAGCTTCAGCACACGGCCCAGCCCCTGGCAGAGAAGAACCGCAACCGGCTGGTCGTGCACGGCGCCGACGGCCTCGGCACCATGCATACCGATCCGACCCGCCTGCGGCAGGTACTCCTGAACCTGCTCAGCAACGCCTGCAAGTTCACCGAAGAGGGCGAGGTGCGCATGGACCTCTCGGGCGAGCGGATCAATGGCGAGGCCTGGCTCCGCGTCGCCGTATCGGACACGGGCATCGGCATGTCCGAGGAGCTGCTGGACAAGCTGTTCCAGGAGTTCACCCAGGCGGACAGCTCGACGACGCGCCGGTATGGCGGCACCGGTCTGGGTCTGGCGATCAGCCAGCGGCTGGCCGGCATGATGGGCGGCGAGATCACCGTCGAGAGCACCCCAGGCGCCGGCTCGACCTTCACCTTGCGGCTGCCCAAGACCATGCGGCCCGCGCGCCCCGTCGAGGAGGTCTCACCCGAGACGCTGCCGGCAGCGATCGAGGCGTCCGCGGGCCAGGACGCGGCCGACAACGCCACCGTTCTGGTCGTCGACGACGACCCGACCGTGCGCGACCTCATGCGCCGCTTCCTCGCCCGCGAGGGATGCGACGTGGTCACCGCCAGGGACGGCGTCGAGGGACTGGCACTGGCGCGGGAGCTCAAGCCCTCGGTGATCACCCTCGAAGTGATGATGCCCGACCTGGACGGCTGGACCGTGCTGCGCGATCTCAAGACCGACCCCGAGCTGGCCGATATTCCGGTGATCATGCTGACCATCGGCGGCGAGAGCAAACAGGGCTATGCGCTCGGCGAGGCCGACCACCTGTCGAAGCCCATCGACCGCGACCGGCTGCGGAAGCTCCTGGCGAAACACCGGCCCGACAGCGCCCTCCCGCGGGTGCTGGTGGTCGACGACGACCCGACGCAACGCGGGCTCATGCACCGGGCGCTCGCAGAGGAGGGCTGGCAGGTCGACGAGGCCGAGAACGGACGGGAGGCCCTGGACGCCTTTGCCAACACGCCGGCGGATCTGATCCTGCTCGACCTGAACATGCCGGAGATGGATGGCTTCGAGTTCCTTGACCAATTCCGGCAATCCCCCGACCATCGCGGTATCCCGGTGGTCGTGATCACCGCCGCCGACTTGACCCAAGAGGACTACAAGAGGCTCAGCGGCGGGGTCGAGCGGGTGCTAAGCAAGTCCGCCTACGGCCAGGAGGACCTGCTGGGCGAAGTCCGCCAGCTCGTCGAGCCGTACATACGCGCAAAGCGCCGAGACTCCCAACATGGCTAAACTGCTCTACGTCGAAGACAACGAAGATAACGTCTACATGTTGCGCCGCCGGCTCGAGCGAAACGGCCACCAGGTCATCATCGCCGAAGACGGCGAGCAGGGTCTCGCCATCGCGCGCACCGAACAGCCGGACCTGATCCTGATGGACCTCAGCCTGCCGGTGCTGGACGGTTGGGAGGCGACGCGGCGCCTGAAGGCGGCGAGCGAGACCAAGGGCATCCCCGTCATCGCCCTGTCTTCGCACGCCATGACCGGTGACGAGGTCAAGGCGCTTGCGGCGGGCTGTGACGACTATGACACCAAACCCATCGACTTCGCGCGGCTGCTGAAGAAGATCGCCGCTTTGCTCACAGGCGGGCCACGCGAATGAGCGGTGCGCCGCCCGCCATCCTGGTCGTCGACGACAACGAGGACAACCGCTTCATGCTGACCGAGCGGCTCAAGCGGGAGGGCTATGACGAAGTCGCCGTCGCCGAGGACGGCCACCACGCCCTCGACATGCTGGTAGAGCGGCCGTTCGATCTGGTCCTGCTCGACGTGATGATGCCGGACATGAACGGCTTCGAGGTGCTCGAACGGATCAAGTCGGATACCCGGCTCCGCAACATCCCGGTGATCATGATCTCGGCCGCGGACGAAACCGAGAACGTGATCCGCTGCATCGATCTGGGCGCGGAGGATTACCTGCCCAAGCCGTTCAACAAGAGCCTGCTGAGAGCGCGCGTCGGAGCCTGCCTCGAGAAGAAGAAGCTGCGCGACCAGGAGGCCGCCTATCTTGAGCGGATCAGCGCCGAACGCAAGCGGGCCGACGAGCTGTTGCATGCGATGCTGCCGCACGACATCGTCATGGAGCTCAAGTCGACCAACGCGGTCAAGCCGCGGCGCTACGAGAACGTAGCCGTGCTGTTCTGCGACGTGGTCGAGTTCACGCGCTACTGCGACGCGCATGACCCGGAAGAGGTGGTGAGCCGGCTACAGACGCTGATCGATGCGCTGGAGGACGTCACCGCGCGGAACGGCCTCGAGAAGATCAAGACCGTGGGCGACGCCTTTATGGCAACGGCCGGGCTGATCGGCCACGTCGACCAGCCGGCCCTAGCCGGGGTGCAATGCGGCCTTGAGATGGTCGCCGCGACCGAGCGGCTCGGCAACGGCTGGCAGGTCCGGGTCGGCGTGCATGCGGGCCCGGTGGTGGCCGGCGTGATCGGACGCCAGCACTACATGTACGATCTGTGGGGCGACACCGTGAACGTGGCCACGCGAATCGCCGAGGCGGCCGAGCCGGGCGGGGTCGTGGTCACCGGGGAAACTTGGATCGCGCTCGGTAACCGCTTCCGCGGCACGTCGCGCGGCTTCGTCGACCTCAAGGGCAAGGGCTCGGTCGAGCTGATCCAGTGCCAAGCCGACTAGTCCGCGAGCCGCTTGCACAGTGCGGCGGATTTAGAGCACTGTTTGGTCAAATTGGGACAATTCTGTTGCGGTTTGGGCGCGGCAGTCCGCCAGGCGCCGTCCGAAACGCGATGCCTGGGCATCGGGTGAGGGCGGCTACGCCGCGGATGCCCGCCCAAACGCAACCCTTCTGTCCGCCGGGACATGCGGTCGCGCCGGCCCACACCCCCACCCGGCCACCCAACGCCAGTATCCTTGTCGGTGGCCGGGTGGGGGTGTGGGCCGGTGCCGCCGCATCATCGGACCGCTTAAGGGCCGGGGCCTTTTTCGCCATGATGTCGTCAACCGCCTTGACCGTATGACGGATACGCTCTGTGGCGCTTTCCTGGTCATGGCGAAAAATGCCTCCGGCAGAATGATTCAATATGACCAAATCGTGCTCTAGTCTTAAGTTGTTTGGCCCATGTCCGACAGCCAACCGGGGCAGATGGACCAACCGCAACAGCAGGGCTCCAGATTGAGACGGCCGCCGCACCAGGCGGTGACGGTGCTGCTGATCGTCATCCTGACCCTGGCCTTCTATGCCGCCCAGTTGTCCGGCGGCGCGAGCGATCCCTTGGGCCCCTATGGCCGCTACGGCCTGGTTCCGGCTGAGCTGTTCACCTGGGATCGGCTGGCGCAGGCGGGCATCGCGCTGCTGACCGCGCCGTTTCTGCACAGCGACGCGATCCTGCTTGCCGGCAGCATCCTGTTCCTCGGTATTTTCGGCGGCGCCGTCGAGCTGGCGCTCGGGCAGCTCCGTTTCCTCGTCCTCTACCTGCTCTGCGGCGTCGTCGGATTGCTCGCCCACGCGGCGGTCAATCCGGGCGCCCTGTCGCCGGCGCTTGGTGCCGCCGCCGCGGTCAGCGGCGTGCTGACCGGCTTTCTCGTCCTGCACCCCAAGGTTTGGCGGCTCGATCTGGCGCTCGGCCGGCGCGTCCTGCCGGTCCAGCCGCACCTCACGATGCTGCTCTGGCTGGTGCTGCAGATCTACGCGTTGCTGACCGCGACCGGCGTGGTCACCGGCGCGTCTGCGCCTCTGTTGCTCGGCGGCGCCCTCGCCGGCGCGATCCTCGGTCCCGTGCTCCGGCCGCGCCGCGCGTCGGGCACCGCCGATCAACGGGTGTAGCGTCCCGCGGGCGGTCTGCCGACCGTTAAGAGTCCACCCCGCCCATGCAGAGGTATTTGACCTCCAGGAACTCGTCGATGCCGTAATGCGAGCCCTCGCGGCCGATGCCAGACTCCTTCATGCCGCCGAAGGGCGCCACCTCGGTCGAGATGATGCCGGTGTTGATGCCGACGATACCGTACTCGACCCCTTCCGAGACGCGCCAGACGCGGCCCAGATCGCGGGCGTAGAAATAGGCGGCCAGGCCGAACTCGGTGTCGTTGGCCATCTGGATCGCCTCCTCCTCGGTCTTGAAGCGGTACAGGGGAGCGACCGGGCCGAAGGTCTCTTCGTGGGTGACCTTCATGTCGGTGTTGACGTCGGCCAGGATCGTGGGCTGGAAATAGGTGCCGCCGAGCTCGTGCCGGCTGCCGCCGACCACCACCCGCGCACCCTTCTCCAGCGCGTCCGAGATGTGCTCCTCGACCTTGTCGATCGCGGCCGTGTCGATCAGCGGCCCCTGCTGTACGCCCTCCTCGAGGCCGCTGCCGACCTTGAGCGCGCTGACCGCCTGGGCGAGGCGGGCGGAGAAGTCCTCGTAGACCCCGTCCTGCACCAAGAGCCGGTTGGCGCAGACACAGGTCTGGCCCATGTTGCGGTACTTCGACGCGATCGCGCCCTCGACCGCCGCGTCGAGATCCGCGTCGTCGAAGACGATGAAAGGCGCGTTGCCGCCGAGCTCGAGCGAGAGCTTCTTGATAGTACCAGCGCACTGCTCCATCAGCGTCTTGCCGATCTCGGTGGAGCCGGTGAAGGTGAGCTTGCGCACGATCGGGTTCGAGGTCATCTCGCCGCCGATCGCCGAGGCCGAACCGGTCACAACGCTGAACACGCCCTTGGGCACGCCGGCCCGCTCGGCCAGCTCGGCCAGCGCCAGCGCCGAAAACGGGGTCGCCGTGGCCGGCTTGCAGACCATGGTGCAGCCGGCGGCCAGCGCCGGGCCGGCCTTGCGGGTGATCATCGCCGCCGGGAAGTTCCAGGGCGTGATCGCGGCGCAGACGCCGATCGGCTCCTTGGTCACCACGATGCGCTTGTCGGTCTGGTGCGGCGGAATGGTGTCGCCGTAGATGCGCTTGCCCTCCTCGGCGAACCATTCGATGAAGGAAGCGGCATAGGCCACCTCGCCGCGCGCCTCGGCCAGCGGCTTGCCCTGCTCGGTGGTCATCAGCACCGCCAGGTCTTCCTGGTTCGCCATCATCAGGTCGTGCCATTTGCGCAGGATGACCGCCCGCTCCTTGGCGGTCTTGCCGCGCCAGGCCGGCAGCGCCGCGTTGGCCGCCTCGATGGCCCGCGCCGTCTCGGCCGCGCCCATCTTGGGCACCGTGCCGATGGTGCTGTCGTCGGCCGGGTTGTTGACCGGCAGCGTCTCGCCGCTGTCCGCGCCGACCCATTGGCCGTCGATGTAGCATTCCTGGCGGAACAGGGACTTGTCCGAGAGCTTGATCGGAAACTCGGTCACGACGTTCATGGCGCACACTCCCAATAACGAACGGCTTGTTGCGGGGATCCTGGCGCGAGTATAGCCGGGCCGCTCCAGCCTGTTGAGTCCGGCCGGGGCTTGGGTTTGGGGCGTGGTTTCCTCGGCTCGGCGGGTCTGCTAGAGCATGATCTGGCCATATTGAACCATTCTGCCGGAGGCATTTTTCGCCATGACTAGGAAGACGCCGCAGAGCGTATCCGTCATACGGTCAAGGCGTTTGACGACGTCATGGCGAAAAAGGCCCCGGCCCGGGAGGGTTGCGTTTGGGCGGGCATCCGCGGCGTTGCCGCCCTCACTCGATGCTCAGGCATCGCGTTGCGGACGGCGCCTAGCGGCCTGCCGCGCCCAAACCGCAACAGAATTGCTTCAATATGACCACATCATGCTCTTGTAACGCGCATCCCTGGGTGAGGACGGCTGACCATGACCATCGACGTTGCCAAGGCGCGGGCCGAGACCCCCGGCACCGCGGAGGTAACCCACTTCAACAACGCGGGCGCGGCCTTGATGCCGTCGCCGGTGATCGCCGCCCAGCTCGACCACATCAAGCTGGAAGCCCGCATCGGCGGCTACGAGGCGGCCGCGCAAGAGGCCGCGCGCATTGCAGGCGTCTACGACTCGATCGCCCGGCTGATCGGCTGTTCCCCGGAGGAAGTCGCCATCCTGGAGAACGCGACCGTGGCCTGGGACATGGCGTTCTACGCCCTGCCCTTTGCCGCAGGCGACCGCATCCTCACCGCCGAGGTTGAGTACGGCGCCAACTTCGTCGCCTACCTGCAGGTCGCCAAGCGGACCGGCGCAAAGGTCGAGGTGATCCCGTCCGCGCCCTCCGGCGAGACCTCGCCCGAGGCGCTGGAAGACATGATCGACGAACGGGTCAAGCTCATCTCCATCACCCATGTGCCGACCAATGGCGGGCTGGTCAACCCGGCGGCGGAGATCGGCCGCATCGCCAAGCGGCACGGCATCACCTACCTGCTGGACGCCTGCCAGTCGGTGGGCCAGATGCCGATTGACGTAACCGAGATGGGCTGCGACATCCTGTCTGCGACCAGCCGAAAATACCTGCGCGGTCCCCGGGGCTGCGGTTTTCTGTATGTCCGCAAAGGCCTGCTCGAGACCCTGGAGCCGCCCATGATCGACCACGACGCGGCGCTCTGGGTCGCGCCCGACCGGTACGAGCTGCGCGGCGACGCACGCCGGTTCGAGACCTGGGAGAACAACTACGCCGCCCGGCTCGGCCTCGGCGCGGCAATCGACTACGCGCTGGCTTGGGGGCTGCCCGCGATCGAGACGCGGGTGACCGATCTCGCGACCACGCTGCGCCGGGGACTGGCGGACCTGCCGGGCATCTCCCCGCGGGATATCGGCCGGCGCAAATGCGGCATCGTGACCTTCACGCTGGACGGGGTCGACCCATTCGAGGCCAAGCAGGCGCTCAATGACCAGGCCATCAACGTCTCCGTGTCGCGACCGTCCAGCACGCTTTTGGACGCGACCGCGCGGGCGCTGCCGCCGGTGATCCGCGCCTCGGTGCACTACTACAACACCGAGGACGAGATCCGGTGCCTCCTGGACGCGCTGGCGCGGCTGCGGCGCGGCTGAGACGCATGCGGACATGGGAAACCGGTCTGCGGGCGGTATGCCGTTCCCTGGCTGCCAGATCATTCAGCCTGGTCCCGGCCGCCCTCTGCCTGGCCTCCGCAGCAGCCGCCCAACAGGTCCTCAATCCCCGCGACCCGCCGGCCGTGGCCCGCCACATCCGCGGCCAGGGCTTCGACTGTCCCGCCATCGAGGCCGTCCGGCTCGAGGGCCAGACCAACCGCGGCAACCTGTATCGCGTGAGCTGCTATCTCGAGGACAGCGACCGGGCCTGGTGGTACCAGATGATCCTCTCGCCGGACGAGAGCCACGTCTCCCTCTACCCCTGCGCCGGCGAGGGGCGCTGTCCGGTCTTTCTGCCCTGAGATCTGCGGAGAACGCCGCCTGCGGCCCGGGGTCGTGCAGCGCGTTAGGAACTTCTTAACAAATCTTAATAAATATATGGGAAACCATACATCTGTAGGGTGTATCCGCCTTTACCAAACGGCATACCCCGCGCCCCGCAGATCGGACTGGGCTTGCCAAGCGCGCGGCAGACGCGGACCTGCAACAACCATCGGCCGAGCCGACTGATAGACATGAACACCGATTTCAAGGGCCACCCACTGCCGATCGAGGGGCTGAACAGCCCCAAGCTGCGCGCCGCTTACGACTACTGGCGCGAACGGTGCGGGACACGCGCCATGCCGTCCCGGGACGATATCCGCCCCGAGGACATGGTCGGTCTGCTCGGCAACGCCATGCTGGTCGACGTCACCTACGACCCGCCGGACCTGCGCTACCGGTTGTTCGGCAGCGACATTGCCAACGCCCACGGCGCGGACTTCACAGGCCGGTCGGTCAAGGACCTTGAACCCGAGGGGTTCAACGATCTGATCTGGCGCCAGTACATGGAGGTGGTGGCCTCTCGCGAACCACGGGTGCACAAGGTGATCTACCAGACCGAAACCAAGGCTTCGAACTACGAGCGGATCACCCTGCCCTTGTCCTCGGACGGCAAGCGCGTCGACATGCTGCTCGCGGTCTCCGAATACGAAAAGCGCTTCTGGCAGGATGTCGAGCAGGATGCGGCGGCTGCAAGCGTGAAGTCGGCCTCGGGCTGGTAGAGGCATCCGGCGGACAGGGCTGCGGTTTCGTCGCGATAGCCGGCCCACGCGGTTGACAGACCCGGGCGTCCGCCACACCTTCGCCAACATGGAACTATTGACTCGCCGCGCCGTCCTGGCGGCCGGTCTGGCCGCGGCGGCCTCGCCCGCCCTGTCGCGCCTGGCCCGGGGAACGGCGCCCGAAAGCCCGGATATCACGCTCACCGCCGGTGCCGCGCGCGCGGCGCTGTCCGGACCCGCCTACGGCGAGACCGCGTGCTGGGGCTATAACGGCCAGGTGCCCGGCCCGACGCTGCGGGTGCGGCAGGGAGACCGGCTGCGCGCCACCGTGCGCAACGCGCTCGCCGAGCCAACCACCGTGCACTGGCACGGCATTCGCCTGCCGAACGCCATGGACGGGGTGCCGCATCTGACCCAGGATCCGATCGCGCCCGGCGAAAGCTTCGTCTACGACTTCGCCCTGCCGGACGCGGGAACCTACTGGTACCACCCGCACATGAACTCCAGCGAGCAGGTCGGCCGCGGGCTGGCCGGCGCCCTGATCGTCGAGGAGCGCGAGCCACCGCAGGTCGACCGGGAAGTCCTCTGGGTGCTGGACGACTGGCGGCTGGACGAGGGCGAGGCCATCACCAACGACTTCGGCCACCCCCGCGATCTGAGCCATAACGGTCGGCTCGGAAACATCGCCACCATCAACGGCGGCAGTCCCGAGACCCTCGACGTGCGCGCCGGCGAGCGGATCCGGCTGCGCCTGGTCAACGTGGCCAACGCCCGCGCCTTCGGTCTGACCTTCGCCGGGCACGCGCCCCAGATCATCGCACTGGACGGCCAGCCCGCAGCGCCGCACGCGCCGGCGGACGGCAAGGTCGTGCTGGCGCCCAGCCAGCGGGCCGACCTGATCATCGACATGGGCGGCAAGCCCGGCGAGCGCTTCCAGGTTCGCGACGAATACTACGCGCGGCAGACCTACAAGCTGATCGAGATCGCCTATGCAGACGGGCAGCCACTGCGCGAATCGCCGCTCGACGCGCCGGTCCGCCTGCCCGCCAATCCGATCCCCGAGCCGGACCTCTCCGCCGCCGAGCGCCACGAGGTCCTGTTGGAGGGCGGCGCCATGGGCGGCATGCGCGGCGCCATGATGGGCGGGCGACGCATGGGCATGCGGGCGCTGGTCGACAAGGGCCGCTTCTGGGCAATCAACGGCGTGAGCTTCGGGGAAAGCGACACGACCATCGACCCGCTGCTCACCCTCAAGCGCGACCGGCCGGTGATCCTCGCCATGCGCAACGAGACCGCCTGGGAACACCCGATGCACCTGCACGGCCATTCCTTCCGCGTGATCCGCCGCAAAGGCCAGGAGACGGCGCACCGGGAATGGCGCGACACGGTGCTGGTCCCGCCGCGGGAGACCGTCGAGGTCGCCTTCGTCGCCGACAATCCCGGCGACTGGATGTTCCACTGCCACGTGCTCGAGCACCAGATCGCCGGCATGATGGGCGTGGTGCGCGTGGCCTAAATCTCGGCGCAAGCATTGCTTCTCCTTCGAGACGCGATCCTGCGGACCGCTCCTCAAGATGAAGCAATCCCCAGGCGATTAACGACCAAGCCTCGATGCTCCGCTCTGCTGAGCAACGACCACGCGCTTCATCCTGAGGAACGAGCGCAGCGCGTGTCTCGAAGGGCGAAGCGCGCCTCACCTCATGCTTCGACAAGCTCAGCATGAGGGAAGATCAGTGGGCAAGGAATCGGGCGCCCGTTCTCCGCCATGATCGCCATGCGACATGATCCTCACCCTGAGCCCTTCATCCTGAGCGCCGCGCTTCCCATTCGAGACGCACCAAGAGGCGCTCCTCAGGATGATGCGCGGCAGTCGAAGGACGAAGGGTGAGCCTGTCGGATTCGACCGGCATCGAAGCCGCCGCGCAAGAACTCACGCCGGCCGGCCGAACAGGAACAACAGCACCACGAAGCCGATGCAGGCGGCGAGCGCCAGGTTCGACTGCTTGCGCAGTTTCTGGTACTCGCGATAGCGCTCGCCGAACTCGGCGTCGGGGAAGTTGATGTGGTCGTCGACCCATTGCAGCACGTGCTGCGCACCCCGGCGGCGCAGGTTGGCCGGCAGCTCGGTGACCGCGTCCGGGAATTCCACTTCCAGCCACTCGACGAAGGCCTTACCCCGCTTGGCGACCCGGACCGCCAGCACCAGGGCGATCACGTTGCCGGCGAGGACAAACAGGAACAGCGGCCAGAAAATGGTCTCCACTGCGCCTACTCGACAGTCACGCTCTTGGCCAGGTTGCGCGGCTGGTCCACGTCCGTGCCCTTCAGCACGGCGGTGTGGTAGGCCAGGAGCTGCACCGGGATCGCGTACAGGATCGGGGCGACGAAGGGGTCGACCGTGGGCAGCTCGACCGTGGCCATGGCCATGTCGCCCAGCTTGCCGATGCCCGGCGCGTCGGACAAGAAGATCACCCTGCCGCCGCGCGCGACGACCTCCTGCGTATTCGACGCAGTCTTCTCGAACAAGGCGTTGCTCGGGGCGATGACGATGATCGGCACCAGCTCGTCGATCAGCGCGATCGGCCCGTGCTTCATCTCGCCGGCGGCATAGCCTTCGGCGTGGATGTAGGAGATCTCCTTGAGCTTGAGCGCGCCCTCGAGGGCGATGGGATACTCGGTGCCGCGCCCGAGATAAAGCACGTCGCGGGCCTCGACCACGTCGCCGGCGATCTCCTTGAGCCGCTCGTCGTGGTTCAGCACCTCGGCGGCCCGCGACGGCACCTCGGTCAGCGCCACCGAGAGCGCCGCTTCCCGCGCCGCGTCGATGGCGCCCCGCGCCCGCGCAGCCGCGATGGCGAAGCAGGCGAGCACGGTAAGCTGGGTGGTGAACGCCTTGGTCGAGGCGACGCCGATCTCGGGGCCGGCATGGGTGACCAGCACGGCGTCCGACTCCCGCGCGATCGTGCTTTCCGGCACGTTGACGATGGACAGGACCTTCTGTCCCCGCTCCCGCGCGTAGCGCAGGGCCGCCAGGGTGTCCGCCGTCTCGCCCGACTGGGAGATCACCAGCATGACGCCGCCCTCGGGCATCGGCGCCTCGCGGTAGCGCAACTCCGAGGCGATGTCGATCTCGACCGGGATGCCGGCCAGCCGTTCGAGCCAGTATTTGGCCACCAGCCCGGCATAGTACGCGGTGCCACAGGCGCTGATGGTGATGCGCGGCACCCTGGCCAGATCGAACGGCAGATCGGGCAAGGTCACGGTGCGGGCCGCCGGATTGAAGAAGCTGTTGAGCGTGTCGCCGATCACCGTGGGCTGCTCGTAGATCTCCTTGAGCATGAAATGGCGGAAGTTGCCTTTGCCCGAGAGCGCGCCGGAGGCGGCGGTCTGGACCACCGGCCGCTTGGCGACCTTGCCCTGGGCGTCGTGGATGGTGGCCCCCTCGGGGCCGATCTCGACCCAGTCGCCCTCCTCCAGATAGCAGATCCGCTGGGTCAGCGGCGCCAGCGCATGGGCGTCCGAGCCGAGATACATCTCGCCGTCGCCATAGCCGACGGCCAGCGGGCTGCCGCGGCGCGCGCCGATCATCAGGTCGTGCCGGCCGGCGAACACGATGGCGAGCCCGAAAGCGCCTTCCAGCCGGGTGACCGCCTGCGCCATCGCCTCCTGCGGCGACATCTGCTGGTTCAGATAGTGGGTCAGCAGATGGACGATGACTTCGGTATCCGTGTCCGTGTCGAAGGCGTGGCCCGCCGACGCCAGCTCGTCCCGCAGCTCCTGGAAGTTCTCGATAATGCCGTTGTGCACGACCGCGACCCGGTCGTTTGCGTGCGGGTGGGCGTTGGTCTCGTTCGGCACGCCATGCGTGGCCCAGCGGGTGTGGCCGATGCCGGTGCGACCCGCGAGCGGCTGGTCTTCGAGGAGCTTGCCGAGATTGGCGATCTTGCCCTCGGCGCGGCGCCGGTCGATCTGGCCGTTGACCAGCGTGGCGATGCCCGCCGAATCGTAGCCCCGGTACTCCAGACGCTTGAGCCCCTCGAGCAACAGGGGCGCGACCTCGTTCTTGCCGATGATGCCGATGATTCCGCACATGGGTCCTAGCCGCTCTTCTTCCGCTTGCCCTTGCCCGTGGCCGCCTTGCGTGCGCGGTACTCGGCGGCCCAGCCGGCATGGCTCTCCTGCTTGGCGCGGGTCAGCGCCAGTGCGTCCGCCTCCACGTCCCGGCTGATCGTGCTACCGGCGCCGACGATGGCCCCGTCGCCGACCTTGACCGGCGCGACCAGCGCGCTGTTCGAGCCGATGAAGGCGCCCGCGCCGATATCCGTGTGGCCCTTGTCGAAGCCGTCATAGTTGCAGGTGATGGTGCCCGCCCCGACATTGGCGCCGGCGCCGACGCGGGCGTCGCCGACATAGCTCAGATGGTTGGCCTTGGCGCCGTCCTCGAGGGTCGCGTTCTTGACCTCGACGAAATTGCCGACCCGGGCCTCGGCGCCGATCCTGGCTCCGGGACGCAGGCGGGCGAACGGCCCGATCACCGCGCCGGCCGCGATCTCGGCCCCCTCGATATGGCTGAAGGCGCGAATCTCGGCCGCCGCGCCGACCCGCACGCCCGGCCCGAACACCACGTTCGGCTGCACGGTGACGTCCTGCCCCAAGACGGTGTCATGGCTCAGCCACACCGAGTCCGGGTCGATCAACGTCGCACCCGCCTCCATGGCAGCCGCGCGCAAACGCTGTTGCAGCACGGCTTCGGCCCGGGCCAGCTCCGCGCGCGAGTTGACCCCGATCAGCTCCGCCTCGGCGGCCTCGATATAGCCGCAGTCGAGCCCCTGCTCGCGGGCCACGGCGACGATGTCAGTGAGGTAGTATTCGCCCTTGGCATTGTCGTTGCCGATCCGGTCCAGCAGATCGAACAGACGCGCGCCGTCCACGGCCATGACGCCCGAGTTGCAGAGCTCGATCTCGAGCTGCTGCGGCGTGGCGTCGCGCGCCTCGACGATGCCGGTGAGCGCGCCGTCGGGGCCGAGCAGCAGCCGGCCATAACCGCCCGGCTCGGCGGCGCGGAAGCCCAGCACGACCACGGCGCGCTCCGGCCGCGCCTCCCGGGCCGCGCGCATGGCGACCAGCGTGTCGCTGCGCAAGAGCGGCGTGTCGCCGAACACGATCAGCACGGTCCCGTCCGCGCCGGCCAGCGCCGCCCGCGCCGCCTTGACCGCGTCGCCGGTGCCGTTCTGGCCCGGCTGCACCACGGTCGGGTGGGGTGCCACGGCGGCGGCTACGTCGTCCATGTCGGGTCCGACCACGACGACCGTGCGGCCGAGCTCCAGCGGTCCGAGCGCGGCGAGCACATGGCCGATCATCGGTTGCCCGGCAAGGGGGTGGAGCACCTTGGGCAGGTCCGAGCGCATGCGCGTGCCCTTGCCGGCGGCAAGGATGACGGCGGCTGTCTCGCTCATATGCTGAATGCCCGGCGCTGCTGCCTGGTAAGCATGGCTTTGAGTTTTCCGCTGATCCGGGGGCCGGACCTTGCCATAAACCGGCGCGCCCGGCCAAGTCACATAATATTTCGGATATTTGCAGAGCGCCGCAGCGTTCGGCGTGCCGGGCCGCCTTGACTCCCCGCCGGCCACTTCCTTATATGCAGGTCTGCCCGGCGCCGGGCGGTTAGCTCAGCGGGAGAGCGCTCGCCTCACACGCGAGAGGTCGCTGGTTCAATCCCAGCACCGCCCACCATCGCTCCACCAATCCCAGGTCGTTTCGGTTCTGGCGCCGGACGGCCGGCCCCGTGATTCGCCGGGGTGCGATGCGCATGTGTCGGCCTGTCCGGGGACCCAGTCCATGACCACGACGCCGCGCAGCCTGGACATGATCCGCCGCCTGGTCGGCTTCGACACGGTCAGCCGGAACAGCAACCGCGCCTTGATCGCGTTCGTGCAGGACTATCTCGCGGAGCTCGGCGTCGACTCCCATCTGACCTTCGACGACGACGCGGAAAAGGCCAACCTCTACGCCACCTTGGGACCAGGCGACCGGCCGGGCATCTGTCTCGCCGGCCATTCGGACGTGGTGCCGGTGGACGGCCAGGATTGGGACAGCGATCCCTTCGCGCTCGCCGAACGGGACGGCCGGCTCTACGGCCGGGGCACCGCGGACATGAAGAGCTTCCTGGCGGTCGCCCTCGCCTTCGCGCCGGAGATCCTGGCCCGCTCGCTCCAGACTCCGGTCCACCTCGCCATCACCTATGACGAGGAGGTCGGCTGCCTAGGCGCGCCGCGGTTGATCGAGGCGCTCGACGCCCTGCCGGTCCGGCCGGCGCTCTGCATCGTCGGCGAGCCCACCGGCATGCAGGTCGTCACCGGGCACAAGGGCAAGCTGATGGTGACCGGCCGGGTGACCGGTCACGAAGGCCATTCGGCCCATATCGACAAGGGCGTCAACGCGGTCGAAATCGCGGCCGAGCTGATCGCCCGGCTGCGCGCGATCGCGCGCCGCTACGCCGCCGAGGGGCCCTTCCGCGAGGGCTACGACCCGCCCTACAGCACCGTGCACACCGGCGTGGTACGCGGCGGCACGGCGCTGAACATCATTCCCGGCGAATGCGTCTTCGAGTTCGAGATCCGCGACCTGCCGGGGGACGATCCCGCGGCCGTGCTCGCGGAGATCCGGCAATACGGCGAGCAAGAGCTGCTGCCCGAGATGCAGGCCGTCTCGGATCGGGCGGGCATCGCGTGGGAGATCGGGCCGCGCTACCCGGCGCTCGACACGGGCGACGACAGCGAGGTGGTGCGGCTGGCCAAGCGCCTCGCCCGGGCCAACGACACCGGGCAGGTGAGCTTCGGCACCGAGGCCGGGCTGTTCCACGAGGCGGACATCCCGACGGTGGTCTGCGGCCCCGGTCATATCGAACAGGCCCACAAGCCGAACGAATACATCAGCCTGGACCAGGTCGCCCGCTGCGAGGATTTCATGGCCCGGCTGATCGAGCACGTCTGCGAGAACTAGGAACGGCGATCTGATCGCGTCTCCTGACAGAAGGCTGTCAGGAGCCCTGTGCGAGGATGTCGGTGTTGCAAACCTCCAAGGAGACGTATCGATGAGCTTCACTCCCGCGAATTTCACCGTCTGGGCGGAGATCCCGGTCACCGATCTCGATCGCGCGATCACCTTCTACAACGCGGTCTTCAACACCGAGCTCAAGAAGGATGAAACCGGTCCGAACCCGATGGCGATGTTCCCCACAGCCACCCCGGGCGGCGTTGCCGGCCATCTCTATCAGGGCAAACCGGCCGCCGAAGGCGCCGGTCCGACCGTTCACCTGGCCAGCCCCGACAAACTCGAAGACGCGCTCGGCCGCGTGAAAGACGCGGGGGGCAAGGTCCTCTCGGACGTGATCGCGATTCCCGCCGGCCGCTTCGCCTATTGCCTCGATCCCGACGGCAATTCGATCGGTCTGTTCTCCTACTAGGCTCCACCATGCGACGCGCCGACCGCCTGTTTCAGATCGTGCAGTATCTGCGCGGCGGTCGGCTCGTCACCGCGGCAACCCTGGCCGAACGCCTGGAGGTGTCCGAGCGCACGATCTACCGCGACATCGCCGATCTCCAGGCGAGCGGCGTGCCGATCGACGGCGAGGCGGGCGTCGGCTATCTGCTGCGCGACGGCTACGATCTGCCGCCGCTGATGTTCAGCCGGGACGAGATCGTCTCGCTGGTCGCCGGCGCGCGGCTGATCCGCGCCTGGGGTGGTGCGGCCATGGCCCGCGCCGCCGAGGAGGCGCTGGTCAAGATCGAGGCCGTGCTGCCGGATCCCGAGCGCGACCGGGCCAAGCAAACGGAGATCCACGCCTTCGCCCCCGAGATGACGCCCGAGGTGCGCACGCGGATCGACGAACTGGAGCGCGCCGCGGAGGAACGACGCCGGCTCAAGCTTGCCTACAGCGACGCCGAGGCGCGGCAGACGGAGCGCGTCGTGCGCCCGCTCGGCCTGTGGTTCTGGGGCAAGGTCTGGACGCTGGTCGCCTGGTGCGAACTGCGCAACGATTTTCGCATCTTCCGGCTCGACCGGATCGCCCGGATGGAGGACGGCGGCGCGCCCTTCCGCCCGGAACGCGGCAAGACGCTCGCGGACTTCTACCGCGCCATGGAAGACAGCTCACCCTGCCCGTAGGACTCGGGCCGATGGGTTTTGGTGCCTCTATTCAGCCGGCAAGAATCTTCAGGCCTGCGCCGGAGCTTCCCTGGCCGCGCGCTTGGCAAACCAGTAGGTGAGCGCCGCTGCGGCGACCAGCATGGGCGCGGCGCCGATGTTCACCGCCGACCAGCCCAGACCGTTCAACAGACCGGCCGAGGCGAAGGACGCGAGCGCCGCGATCCCGGCGATCGACATCTCGGCGGCCCCCTGGACCCGGCCGCGCTCCTCTGGCCGGTGCGCGGCTGTGATCATGGTGCTGCCGGCGACGTACATGAAGTTCCAGCCGATGCCGAGCAGGGCCAGGGACACGCTGAAGTTCAGGTATTCGAGTCCGGCGGCGGCGACGGCGGCGCTGACACCGAGGATCGCCGACCCCGCGATGCCGACATTGGCGGCCCCGAAGCGGTCGACCAGTCGGCCCGAGAAGAACGAGGGTAGGAACATGCCGAGGACGTGCCACTGGATCACCCCGGCCGCGTCGGCGACCGGGAAGCCGCAGCCGACCATGGCGATGGGCGTGGCCAGCATGACCAGGATCATGACCCCGTGGGCGATGCCCGCGTTGGCGATCGCGACGATGAAGATCGGCTGGCGCGCGATCTCGCCGAACGGCCGGCCGCCCGTGCCCGCCTGCGCCCGGCCCGGCCGCTGTTCGGTGAGCGCGGCGATCAGGCCCGTGGCCATGAGGCTCAGGGCCGAGACAGCGAGGAACGATCCCGCGAACAGCACCGGCGCGAACAGGTCCTTGGACCAGACCGACAGTCCCGGCGCCACCAAAGCGGCGACGACGCCGCCCGCCATGACCGTGGACACGGCCCGGCCGCTGCGCTCCGGCGCGACGGAATCGGTGGCGGCCAGCCGGTAGTACTGGCCGATCGCCTGATAGGCGCCGAGGATCGCGTTGCCGAGACAGAACACCAGGAAGTCCCCGGCGAAGATCCCGGCGGCGCAGACCATGCCGCCGACCAACCCGGCCAAGGCGCCCAGGAAGAACCCCACGCGACGCCCGAAGCGTTGCATGAGCAGCGATGCCGGGCGGGCGACGAAGATCGTGGTCAGCGCCAGGATGCCGGCCGGCACGGTGGCGAGCGCCTTGTGCTCGGCCAGAATCTGGCCGACCAGTCCGGACATGGTGATGCCGATCATCAGGGCGCCCCAGAACAACGCCTGACAGGCCGCGAGCAAGAGGACGTTGCGCTCTCCACGGTGCAGCCGCATGGCCGGGTCTCCTTCCAAGGTTGGGTTCTTGCTAAGAGGCGAGCGCGGCCGGCGCCGTCTGGAAGCGGCGCCGGTAGTCCTGCGGCGCGACCTTCAGGTGGCGCTGGAACACGCGCCGCATGGTCTCCGGATGGCCGAAGCCGCAGCGCTCGGCGATCACCGTGAGCGGCTCGGCGCTCTCCTCGAGCGCGCGCCGGGCGGCGTCGACGCGGGCCAGCTCGACGAACTTCGCCGGCGTCCAGCCGGTCTCCCGGACGAACACCCGGGCGAAGTTGCGCGGGCTCATGGCGGCCCGCGCGGCCAGGGCCTCGACCGACAGGTCCTCCGTCAGGCTCTCGAGAATCCAGTCCTGCAGGCCGCGCAGCGGCGCCGGCTCGGCGGCCTGGGCCTCCAGGTGGGCGCTGAATTGCGATTGGCCGCCGGGCCGCTTCAGGAAGGCGACGATCTCGCGCGCGGTGGCCAGCGCGAGCGGCCGGCCGCAGTCTTCCTCGAGCAAGGCCAGCGCCAGATCCATGCCGGCGGTCACCCCGGCCGAGGTGTAGACGCCTTGGTCACGGACGTGCAGCGCGTCGGGCTCGACCGCGACCGCCGGGAACGCCTCGGCCATCCGGCCGCAATGCCGCCAGTGGGTCGTGGCCCGTCGGCCGTCCAGCAGTCCGGCCGCGGCGAGGACGAAGGCGCCGGTGCAGATCGAGCCGACCCGGCGGACCCGCGGCGCCATCCCGCGCAGCCAAGCCAGGACACGCTGGTCCCGCGCCATGGCGGCGTGACCGTCGCCGCCCGCGACCAGGAGCGTGTCCAGCCCGCCGGACACCCGATCGATGCCGCGCCCGGCGACCAGATCGAAGCCGGCCGACATCTCCAGCGGCCCGGCCCGAGGGCCCAGGATCTCGGTGACATAGGAGATCCGCGGCGCCGGATCGTCGGCCGCCATATAGAGCCGCATGTAGCGGGTCGCCGAGGCGAAGACCTGCAGCGGCCCGACAACGTCCAGGCTGTTCGCCTCCGGATAGGCCAAGACGGCGATGCGCCGGGTCGGCCATCGGCTCGCGGATGTCGGCATGCCACCCTCCCTGAGCGTCTCTCACACCGGCATTCTGCCGGGCCGAGGGTTTGGCAGCAATGTCAAATATCCCACGATTTCTGCCAAAGCGGCAGACGCGGCGGCGAGCGGCTTCCTACGCCATTGCCGTGCCTTCGAGCGACGATCTGAGGTGAGCTATCGCCGGGCCGCTCCGGCGAACTCGACGACAAGCGCGGCGACCGCGTCCGGCTTGTCCTCCATGGCAAAGTGGCCCGCCTCCGGAATCACGTGCAGCGCCGATCCCGGGATGTCGGCCGCCAGTCTGTGCGCCCAGTCGACCGGTTGCCATTCGTCGGTCTCGCCCCAGAGGATCTGGACCGGCAGGCTGTTGCCAAGGGTCGTGAGCCGGTCGCTGATCTCCGACGTGTAGCGGCTGTGGTAGTGGCGGACCTGATGCTGGAAGAAGCTCGGCTGTCCGATGGGCCCCGAGACGGCGTCCAGGTAGCTCGCGAGCACGTCCCCCTGCATGATCGCCTTGTCGTGCACCACCATCCGCAGCTGCTTGGCAAAGCGGTCGCGATGCACAGCGTCGGGCGCGCGGCTGAGCTCATCCAGTCCCTCGGCAATGATCTTCCGCCAGGTGACCGACGGCCAGGAATCGTAGCTCACCGTGTCGATCACGGTCAGCGTGCGTGTCATCTCGGGATGGAACAGGCCGAAGCGCAAGCCGATGGCCCCGCCGATGTCGTGGCTCACGATATGCGCGCTCTCGAGACCCCAATAGCGCATCAGCGTGGTCAGCACCGTGTCCTGCGCCGCGACCGAGGTGTCCACGGCGGGATCGCGCGGGCGTTCGGAGGCGCCGAAGCCGAGCAGATCGAAGAGATGCACCCGATATCCGGCATCAGTGAGCCGCGGCACGACCTTGCGCCAGATGAAGGAATGGGAGGGCGTGCCATGGATCAGCACAAGCGGGTCTCCGGCCCCATGGGTCCCGCAGGCGATCCGGTGTCCGTCGATGACGACGTGATCGTTCAGCAGATCGGTCATGAAAGACTCCCGAGCTCCAGGGCTGAGCGTGCCGGTCTTCGATTGGGCCTTGCGACGATAGCACGCAATCGGGTCTTTGCGCCGGGCCGGCCCGAGGCTTCGTCGATCCGCCGGGACGCAGTGCCGACGGTCGGCATGCCCAAGCGCACGCCGTTGTGAAGGCCCGCAGGCAGATCCTGGCTTCCTCCGGGCGACGGCGACGGTAGACTGTCTGGCAAAGCAAAAAGCGGGCGGCGCGCGCGGCATCCGCCCGCGCAGCAGACGGCCGACTGCAGGGGGAAGCGAGCATGGGTGATCCCGGAATTCCGTACCGCTCCGTCGCGGAGCTGGGGCGGGCCTACCGCACCGACGAGACCGGTCCCCTTGCGGTGACTCGGCTCTTGCTGGAACGCATCGAAGCGCTCGACCCCCGCCTGCACGCGTTCATCGCGGTCACCCGAGACCGGGCCTTGGCCGAGGCCGACGCGGCGGAGGCCTTGTTGCGCGCGGGGAGCGATCTCGGGCCGCTGCACGGCATTCCCTACGCCGCAAAGGATCTCTACGACGTCCAGGGGCTGCCCACGACCGCCGGCACGCATGTGCTTGCAGAGAACATCGCCGCGGCCGATTGCACGGCCGTGGCCCGGGCGCGGGCGGCGGGGATGGTGCTGTTGGGCAAGACCCACACCGTGCAGTTCGCCTTGGGCATCATCGGCGTCAACCGCGACCAGGGCACGCCGCACAACCCCTGGCACGAGACGCCGCATATCCCCGGCGGCTCGAGCAGCGGCTCTGCGGTCGCGGTCGCGGCCGGTCTGGCGCCCGTGGCGCTCGGCACCGACACCGGCGGGTCGGTGCGCACGCCGGCCGCGCTCTGCGGCCTGGTCGGGCTCAAGCCAACGACGGGCCGCATCAGCCGCCACGGCGTCTATCCGCTCAGCTGGACCCTCGACACGCCGGGTCCGCTCGCGCGCACGGTCGAGGATGCGGCCTTGGTCTACCAGGCGCTGCAGGGACCGGACCCCTGCGATGATGCCACGCTGGGCGTGGCCGCGCAGAACGTGCTGCCCGAGCTGGACCGCGGCGTGAAAGGGCTGCGCATCGCCTTCGGCGACGCCGCCTTCTTCGAGGATGCGGACGCGCAGGTGGCGGCGGCGGTCCGCGAGGCGGGCGCGGTTCTCGAGGCTCTTGGGGCGCAGCTCGGCAGCATCGACATGCCGGAGGTCCGACAGGTCCTGGGCGACCCCGATTTCCGCGCCGTGATTTTGGGCGAGGCGGTGGCGGTCAACCGCGAACTCTTGGCAAACCACCGGGAGGCGCTGGATCCGGTGGTTCGCGACCTGCTCGAGCGGGGAGAGGGCATGTCGGCGGCCATGCACGCGGGCGGCCTGCGCAAGCTGCCCGCCGTCCGGGCCAGCGTCGCGGACACGCTTCGGGACGTGGACGCGGTGATCGTGCCGACCACCAAGCAACCGGCGCGCCCGGTCGCGGAGGTGGACGCGAACCTCGAGAGCTACCGGGCGGCCTATCCCGCCTACATGGGCAACACCATGCCGATCAACTGGCTCAACCTGCCAGGCGTCTCACTGCCCTGCGGGTTCACCGAAGAGGGGCTGCCGATCGGACTGCAGGTCATCGCAAAGCCCTTCGAGGAGCAGATGGCGCTGCGGGTGGCGCGGGCCTACGAGCGGGAAACCGACTGGAACGCCCGCCGGCCCGCGCTGGGCTGGGCCGCAACGGCCTGATTGCAGGTGACGCGCTGAGGGCGGCGATCCGAACCGCTGCAATGGCCTAGAAAGACTCCTTCTCGATCTTCCGCAGGCTTCCAAGTTCGCCGAGCCAGGGCTGCTCGGAGCGGGCCCAGATCTGCAGCTTGGGCACGAGCCGGTTCCGCTGACGAACCGTGCCGACGCGGATATTGATGTCTTTCGGCCCCTCGCCGACCGCGGTCGCGTAAATCGGCGAGCCGCATTTCGGACAAAAGGTCAGTTCGCGCTGGTTGCCGCTCTCGGCCGTCTTCACATAGACCGCCGGTTCGCCCGAAAGGAACCGAAAGCTCTCGCTCGGTACCGGCGCGACGGTGCGAAAGGCGGAGCCCGAATGGGTCTGACAATCGGTACAGTGACAGATCACGACACGTTCCGGATCGGCCTCGCCCTCGTATGTGAGAAAGCCGCAATGGCAACCGCCGTCGATCTTCATGACAGACAATCCTCCCTCGTTGGCACGGCCCCCTTTTCGGCCGAAACGTCCCGACAGCGCGAGCCAGGGACCTTCTTACATTCCTGCAAGTCTCGGCAATGATCCGACAGGTCTCGAGATGCATCGGGAAAGCGGGCCGTGTCTTACCAGGCTTGCGCGCCTCATTCGGATCGCCGGTCCCGAGAACCGCTGCGGGATCGGCGCTGCCGCTATTCGTCCTCGTCGCCAGGGACGCCGAAGGCCGGCGCGGAGTCCGGATCGAGCGCCCGGGTGAGGTAGTCCTGCATCTGGGGCTGGTAGCTCTGCCAGATGGTCCTGAGCCGCGCCACCGGGCGGTCGTCCCAGTCCACCCTGAGATCGACCAGCGGCCAGTCGAGGTCGTGCACCACCAGCACCGCCGCCGACCGGACCGGCCCTTCCTCGCCGCCGATGGCGAACCCGGCCTCGAGCGCGTCCACCAGCCGGGCGGCGAGATGCAGCTCGATGTCCGCCTCGAAGGTCTGCACCATCGCCTTGGGCACGTCGCCGGTGGACAGCAGATTGCCGGCCGCAACGCAATCGTGCCCCGGCTCGACGGCATGCCGGCCCAGGGTCTTCGCGCCGGAGTAGTGACCGGCACCGCCCGCGGCGTCCACGGCGATGAGCTGTCGGTGCTCGATATGGGGCTGGTTGTCGACGACGGCGGCCACCGAGTCGGCTGCGCTCTTGCCCGCGGCCATCTGGTCCAGGATCGCGGGGCCGAGCGCGGGATCTGTCACGTTCTGGCTCGCCACCGCGCCGATCTTGGCCCGCGCCCAGGGGCAGCGCGCGCCGACCGCGATGCTGGAGGTGGTCGCGGCCACGCCGAACATGCCGGTCCGGCGACAGCGTCCGACGATCGAAAAGGTCATGGCCTCACCCCTCCCCCTCCGGAATGACCGCCTCCACGTCGATCTCCATCAGGAGCTCGGGCCGGGCCAGGCCGCTGACGATCAGGCCGGTCGAGCAGGGATAGACGCCTTTGAGCCATCGGCCCAGCACCTGGTAGACCGGCTCCCGGTGGCGGCGGTCGGTGATGTAAATCGTGGTCTTGCAGATGTGCTCGAGCTTGGCGCCGGCCTCTTCCAGCAGGATCTGGACGCAGCGCATGGCGTTTTCCGCCTGGGCCGCCGGATCGCCCACGCCGACCACGTTGCCGTCGAAATCCATGCCGGTCTGGCCCCGCAGGAAGACCCGGTTCCCGGCCCGGACCGCCATGCACAAGTCGTTGTCCAGCGCCTGGTCCGGGTAGACGTCCCGGGTATTGAACCGGCGGATGCGCCTGTGGGCCATCAGCCGAGCCCCTATCCAGTTTGGCGGGTTGTCGTCATCGCGGTGCCGTAGTTTCCTGCGAGATTGCCGGCGGTTTTCTGTCGCACTGCAGCGTCCGTGAGGAGCCGGCACGAGTATGTCGGATTGCCCGGATCTTTGAAAGGAAGCACGGTGGGCACCTCCGATCTGATCCGGCCGGGACCCCTTCACCCTTGCCGGGGTCGGCCGTGACCGGCCGCGGTTCTTGGCCGGCGCCGGGCCAGCTTGATTCGAACTTGATTCGCCGTTCGATGACCCGCCGGCAGGCCCCAAACGGACTCCATTGTGTCTCTCAGACATCCCACCCACAAGATGATGCTTGCAATCGCAAGAATTCTCTTGCTACTTGCATACAACCGAAAAGGTGTGGCAAATGAAACACATGCGCAACGTCGTTTCATCTCTGGTTCTGTTCGTAGTCACAATGGTCGCCTGCCTTGCTGCGGCCGAGGTGGTGCTCCGGGTCCGCAACTCAGACGAGACCAACTACGATATCGAGATGTGGCGTTACGCCCAGCTCTTGAAGCAGCCGAGCAAGAACCCCGTGCTCGGGCACGAGCACGTCCGGCCGGCCGAGGCGTCCCTCCAGAAGGTCAATATTCGCATCAACAGCAAGGGGCTGCGGGGCGGCCCGGTGCCGCCGATCCATTCGGGCCAGAGGCGTATCCTCCTGCTCGGCAGCTCGATCACCCTGGGCTGGGGGGTCAAGGAGCCGGACACCACGGCCGCGCAGCTCGAGCAGTTGCTGCGGGCCGACGGCGAGGACGTGGTGGTCTTCAATGCGGGCATCGGCAATTACAACGCGGTTCGCTATGTCGAGCGCTATCTGACCATGCTGGCGGATCTGGAGCCGACCGACATCGTTGTCCATTACTTCATCAACGACGCCGAGGAGCTGGACCCGGGCGGCGGCAACTTCCTGCTGCGCAACAGCCAGCTGGCGGTCACCCTGTGGATCGCGGCCAACCGATTCTTGGGCGACAATGGCCAGAAGAGCCTGATCGACCACTACAAGCAGGTCTACGACCCGAGCGCCACCGGCTACCGATCCATGCTGTCGGCTCTTGAACAGCTACGGATTGCCACGGCGGCCCAGGGCACCCGCGTCTACCTCGCGGTGGTGCCGGACGTCCACAATCTCAAGAACTACCCGTTCCACTTTGTCCACCAGCGCATGGGGCAGGTGGCCAAGCAGTACGGGTTCACCTATATCGATCTCTTCCCCGCTTTCCGCGAATTGACGCCGGAAGAGGTTTGGGCGCTGCCTGGCGATCCGCATCCGAACCGCCTCGGTCATCAGAAGATGGCCCGGGCGCTCTACCCGGTGCTCAAGGAAACGGCACGGCAATAGGCACAAGAATCTGGGGACCGCGGGGCGACGGCACCCGAGGCACATAAGAAACCACCAAGAATGCTGTTCAGTTCCCCGGTTTTCTTCGCCTTCTTTGCGGTCTACTTCGCCATCTATCTGGTGACGCCCGAGCGCTTCCGGCTGCTCCTCATCATCGTCGGCAGCACGATCTTCTACGGCTATTGGGAGCCGCTCTACACCTGGATCCCGTTCGTCCTGATCCTGACCGCCTATTTCGGCGGTTTGTGGATGGATCGGGCGGCCAGCGAACGGGGCCGCAAACGGCGGCTCGCGGCCACCATCGTCGTCCTGATGCTGCCGCTCGCCATCTTCAAGTACACGGACTTCGTCTGGGCGGACGTGCTGGGCCCGATAGCCGGTACCTCGGGCACGATCCTCGGCCTGCCCCTGCCCTTGGGAGTCTCCTTCATCACTTTCACCCTGATCGCCTATCTGGTCGACGTGTTCGCGCGGCGCTTCCATTTGGAAAGCCGGATCCAGACGTTGGCCGCCTACACCCTGTTCTTTCCGCATCTGATCGCCGGACCGATCCTGCGCCCGCACGAGCTGATCCCCCAGCTTGACCGGCCGATCCCGATCCGGGAGGCCAAGTTCGTCGCCGGCATCGCGATCTTCTCCGTCGGGCTCCTGAAAAAGCTCTTCTTCGCGGACCAGATCGCCCAAGTGGTCGACCGGGTCTATGCCGATCCCATGAGCCAGACCGCGCTCGACGCCTGGCTCGCGATCTACGGGTTCTCGGTCCAGATCTATTGCGATTTCAGCGGCTATACGGACATGGCGATCGGGACGGCGCTGATCATCGGCGTCCGGCTGCCGAACAACTTCGCCCGGCCCTATGGCGCGGCCTCGATCACCGAGTTCTGGCGCCGCTGGCACATCACGCTGTCCTACTGGCTGCGCGACTACCTCTACATCCCGCTGGGCGGCAATCGGGGCGGTGCCGTGCGCCAGACCGTCAATATCATGATCACCATGCTTCTGGGCGGGCTTTGGCACGGCGCCAGCTGGACATTCGTGATCTGGGGCGGGCTGCACGGCCTGGCCGTCTCACTGGTCCATCTCAAAGACAGCGTCCTCGGCGGGGTCCGCCTGCCGCGCTGGCTGGGGACGGTGATCACGTTCCATTTCGTGACCTTCGTCTGGATCCTGTTCCGGGCGCCGGACATGGAGATTGCGGCCGCGATCACCGGACAGGCGCTGTTCGGTCCGCTGGGCGACCCGCTCGGCTTCGCCCGGGCGAACGCCTTTCCGCTCCTGCTGCTGGTCCTGTTCCTGTCGCTGCACCGCTTCGACGACCACCGGCGCTTCCGCATCGCGGTCAAACGCTGGCCTTCGGCCGTGGTCTGGCCCAGCATGGCGGCCATGTGGATGCTCTCGATCGCCATCAGCACCGGCAGTTCGGCCGCCTTCATCTATTTCGACTTCTAGGCTCAATGACCGACCCCAACCCGGACCTGCAGGACAACCGCTTCGAGCGGATGGCCCAGCGTATCTCGGGCCGCCGGGTTCTGCTGTGGCTGATCGGCGTTCTAATCAGCCTGGAGATCGCCTGCCTCGGCCTGGCGCTCGCGGCCCACCGCCTGCAGGGGCTCGACCCGGCTCCGCTGCTCGACAAGTACATGCTGACGCGATGGCTGGTCTCGCCGTGGGCCCTCGACAACCCGGCAGAGCGTCTCTCCAAGACCGAATATCTCGGGCCCTGGGCGCGGCTCCGGGCGGCAGCTGCCTGGCGGCCACAGGATGCCGCGCTCGGCTGGCGGCTCAGCAAGGGCGTTTCGATGGCCCATCAGCCCAACCCGGCGGGCGCCCCGCTGCGCTGGCGCATGACCAACGACCAGGGCTTCGCCCCGGCAGGCGCCTACGACTACCACTACGCGGTGCCGAAGCCGGCCGGCACGTTCCGGATCCTGATCGCCGGCGCTTCGGCGGTCGAGGGCGACGGGGCCGAAACGCCGCTGATGACCCTGCCGGCGAAGGTCCAGGCCGCGGCCGACGCACGGCTCAAGGCCAAGCTGCCGCCGGAGGCCGCACGGATCGAAGTGATCAATGCCGGCGTCGGCGGCTACAGCTCGGCCCAGGTCGCCCGCTATCTGGACACGGAGCTCTTGGCCTACGAACCCGACCTGGTGGTCGCCTATGGCGGCCCGGTCGACATGGTGCATGCCCGCAATCACTACGACGCGACCGGCGAGGCCATCGCGCCGGACCAGATCGGCACCGCGGCGGCAGCCGGGGGTGACCAGGCGGCAGCCAGGGGTCAGCCGACGGCGCTCCAGGCGGCGGCCAGGGGTCGGCCGACGGCACTCCAGGCGGCCGCCCTGCAGCTCCGGTTCGTCGCCGACGAGCTGGCGACGGTGGATGTCCTCG